>CAJULV010000028.1:0-21382 GCA_910587555.1 uncultured Acetatifactor sp. | reverse complement strand
GGATGAGCCGACACCGACAGAGGAGCCGACACCAACGGAGGAGCCGACACCGACAGAGGAGCCGACACCGACAGAGGAGCCGACACCAACGGAGGAGCCGACACCGACGGATGAGCCGACACCGACAGAGGAGCCGACACCAACGGAGGAGCCGACACCGACAAAGGAGCCAGTACCAACGGATACGCCGACACCGACGGATGAGCCGACACCGACAGAGGAGCCGACACCGACAGAGGAGCCGACACCGACGGATGAGCCGACACCGACGGATACACCAGAGCCTGGAGTACCTGTGGAGACTACAATGGATAAGCTTCTTGAAACAGTGCAGCGTGAGAGCGAGGGAACAACCATTAAGGCCAGCGCAGACTCAACAGGTAATATTCTTTCAGCGGATGTGCAGGCGGCTATCACTGGAAAAGATATCACAATAGAGATAACATTGGAAAACAATATTACCTGGATCGTAAACGGAAATGATCTTGCATCAGAGCAGCGTGAGGACATCAAGCTGGATATCGAATATGGCGAACCAAACGCTGTGGGGACGATACCGGAAGCTCTGCTTGGCAGTATGGGAGAAGCAGCTCCCTTCAAGGTTGTCGTGCTGGCCCATAATGGAACATTCCAGGGTAAAGTACAGCTGAACTTCCCTATGGGCACGGCAAATGCGGGCAAGCATGCAACGCTGTTCTACTATAATGAGGCAACGGGGGAACTGGAGGAACAGGGAGCCGTTGTGATAGACACGGATGGAATTGCGCAGTTCGAGTTTGAGCATGCGTCACAATATGTGATATATGTTGGTGAAGAAAAAGCAGAGCCGACACCTGTACCGGAGCAGCCGGAGGATGACAATAATGAGGAAGCATCTGTACCACAGCAGCCGAAGAATGACAATAAAGCAGAAGTGCCTGTATCACCCAAGACGGGGAATGGGGAAACTTCTGATATGACAGGGACTCTTGCAATAGCAGGAGGGGCAGTATTCGTAATTCTTGGAATCGCGGCAGCTCTCATCTTGAGACGGAAGAAGTTTCCGCATACCTGAGGACGGCAAAGAACCAAACTAAAAGCCATAAAGTAAGTGAATAAATCCCACCCGGGCCGGCACATGCTTTCTTAGTAGAAAGCGTCGGTCCGGGCAAGGGATTTTTTCTGTTAGGCAGTAGGCGGCTTTGCTTTAGAGCGCGGTATTGTCAGTGCTGTTTTGTGATGTAACGCTGTGGAATAAAAATCAGTATTTGTAAAACCGTCCAGGTTATGGTAAAATAAAACAACGTCTGCAGAGGCTTTGCCGCAGGACGGGGATACAAAACAATCAGGAGGTTATTACATGTCACAGAGAACCGATATTCATAAAGTACTGATTATAGGATCCGGTCCTATTATAATAGGCCAGGCCTGCGAATTTGACTATTCCGGTACCCAGGCCTGTAAGGCACTGAGGAAGCTGGGGTATGAGATTGTATTGGTGAATTCCAATCCCGCTACGATTATGACCGACCCGGAGATGGCAGATGTTACTTATATTGAGCCATTGAACAGGGAGCGGCTGGAGCAGATTATTGCGAAGGAACGTCCGGATGCGCTGTTGCCAAACCTGGGAGGGCAGTCGGGGCTGAATCTTTGCTCCGAGCTTGCCGGCGCGGGTATTTTGGAGAAATATAATGTTAAGGTAATCGGCGTTCAAGTGGATGCCATTGAGCGCGGTGAAGACAGGATAGAATTTAAAAAAGCCATGAATGCACTGGGGATAGAGATGGCCAGGAGCGAGGTGGCCTACACTGTGGAGGAGGGGCTGCAGATAGCGGATAAACTGGGATATCCGGTGGTTTTGCGGCCTGCTTATACCATGGGCGGCGCAGGAGGCGGCCTGGTATACAATCGGGATGAACTGCGCACTGTCTGTACAAGGGGGCTGCAGGCTTCCCTGGTGGGACAGGTCCTCGTGGAGGAGTCTATTCTGGGATGGGAAGAGCTGGAACTGGAAGTGGTACGCGATGCGGAGGGCAATATGATTACTGTCTGCTTCATCGAGAATATAGACCCCCTGGGAGTGCATACGGGGGATTCCTTCTGTGCCGCGCCCATGCTGACAATTTCCGAAGAATTGCAGAAACGCCTCCAGGAGCAGGCTTACCGCATTGTGGAATCCGTGCAGGTTATCGGCGGAACCAATGTACAGTTTGCCCATGACCCGGTGAGTGACAGGATTATCGTCATAGAGATTAACCCCAGGACATCCCGTTCTTCTGCGCTTGCGTCCAAAGCTACGGGATTTCCCATTGCGCTGGTGAGCGCCATGCTTGCTTCCGGGTTGACGCTGAAGGATATTCCCTGCGGAAAATACGGCACTCTGGACAAATATGTGCCGGGCGGGGACTATGTGGTGATTAAGTTTGCCCGTTGGGCATTTGAAAAGTTTAAGGGCGTGGAAGACCGGCTGGGTACCCAGATGCGGGCCGTAGGCGAGGTCATGAGCATTGGAAAGAATTACAAGGAAGCATTTCAGAAGGCAATCCGTTCCCTGGAAACCGGCAGGTACGGCCTGGGGCAGGTTCCGAATTTGGAGCAGAAATCCAGGGAACAGCTGCTGCGGATGCTGATTACCCCTTCCAGCGAGCGGCATTTTGTCATGTACGAGGCACTGAAAAAGGGGGCCTCCGTGGATGAAATTCACGAGATAACCCATGTGAAGAAATGGTTTATCCGGCAAATGCAGGAACTGGCAGAGGAGGAACTGGAGCTTGTGAAAGGCAGAGGGGTGCTTCCGGCCGACGAACAACTGGCACAGGCCAAGAGGGACGGCTTTTCGGACAAATATCTGAGCCTGCTGCTGGAGGTACCTGAGCAGGTAATCAGAGACCGCCGTATTGCATTGGGAGTGGAGGAAGCCTGGGAAGGGGTCCATGTGAGCGGCACACCGGACAGTGCTTATTATTATTCCACGTATAATGCCCCGGATAAAAATACAGTCCGCAGCGATAAGCCGAAGGTCATGATATTGGGGGGCGGACCCAACCGCATAGGGCAGGGCATTGAATTTGACTATTGCTGTGTCCATGCGTCCATGGCGCTGAAGAAGCTGGGCTTTGAGACGATTATTGTCAACTGTAATCCCGAGACGGTGTCCACGGATTATGATACTTCGGACAAGCTTTATTTTGAGCCGCTGACGCTGGAGGATGTGCTGAGCATTTACAAAAAGGAGCAGCCGGTGGGCGTCATTGCCCAGTTCGGCGGACAGACACCGTTAAATCTGGCGGCAGATTTGGAGAAAAACGGCGTACGTATTCTGGGCACGGCTCCGTCTGTGATCGATCTGGCGGAGGACAGGGATCTGTTCCGCGCTATGATGGATAAGCTGGGGATTCCCATGCCGGAGTCCGGTATGGCAACCACTGTGGACGAGGCGCTGGAGATTGCACACAGGATAGGGTATCCTGTGATGGTGCGTCCCTCCTATGTGCTGGGCGGGCGTGGCATGGAGGTGGTGTACCATGATGCCAGCCTGACCGATTATATGAAGGCTGCGGTGGGTGTAACGCCTGACCGACCTATTCTGATAGACCGTTTTTTACATCATGCAACCGAATGTGAGGCGGATGCCATCAGTGACGGCACCCATGCGTTTGTGCCTGCCGTCATGGAACACATTGAACTTGCCGGCATTCATTCCGGTGATTCCGCGTGCATCATTCCTTCCAGGCATATCTCAGAGGAAAATGTGGCCACGATTAAGGAGTACACCAGGAAGATTGCCGAGGAGATGCATGTGCAGGGACTGATGAATATGCAGTATGCCATTGAGAACGGCAGGGTGTATGTACTGGAGGCAAATCCCAGGGCATCGCGAACCGTTCCGCTGGTATCCAAGGTGTGTAATATCCGAATGGTGCCCCTTGCAACAGAGATTATTACGGCGGATATTACGGGAAGGCCCTCACCTGTGCCGGGGCTGAAGGAACGGGTTATTCCTTACTATGGGGTAAAGGAGGCGGTTTTCCCCTTCAACATGTTCCCGGAGGTAGATCCCCTTCTGGGACCGGAAATGCGTTCCACCGGAGAGGTTCTGGGCTTGTCCGCCACGGTAGGGGAAGCTTTCTTCAAGGCACAGGAGGCAACACAGACAAAACTGCCCTTAAGCGGCACCGTGCTTATCAGCGTAAACCGCAGGGACAAAGGGGAGGTTGTGGAAGTGGGTGAAGCCTTCCAGAGGGCAGGCTTCCAGATACTGGCCACAGGAAGTACCTGCGCGTTGCTTCGGGAAGCCGGCATTGAGGCAAAGTTGGTGAAAAAGCTTTATGAGGGAAGGCCGAATCTGTTGGATCTGATTACCAACGGAGAGGTGGATTTGATTATCAATTCCCCTGTGGGAGACGAAAGCGAATATGATGACAGCTATCTGCGAAAGGCGGCAATTAAGGCGAAGATACCCTATATGACGACCATTGCCGCAGCAGCCGCCACTGTGGAGGGAATTCTCCAGGTGCAGAAGGCGGGAAACGGCGAGGTACATTCTCTCCAGAAACTGCATGGGATGATTCAGGAAGTAGATTTTTGACAGTATGAAAGGATTATGATGGCGAGAAATGGCTTCGGTTTCTGTAAGGAAAGCGGGGCCTTTCCTATGGGTTTAAAAAGCCGGTACAAACATCCCTCTACGCTCACGACAGATTTATGCTCATTTAAGAAAGAAACGGTCACAGGGAACAAAATGTCTTATAATGGGTTTACATCGAAAGGAGGAGCGCAGCTATGAAGAAGACAATACACATTACATTGTTGGAATTCGAAAAATTATGGAAGAAGAGGGAGTTCCAACTGGGACTGATGATGGTACTGGTCATGGGAGGAGGCATGGCATACGGGGCCTATACCTTTCCGGAGAGCTTTGGGGTAGACAATGTAATCGCTTTTTTCGGAAACTTTTCCAGTATTCTGATCATGTTTTTGGCGGCAAAGAGCCTGGGGGAAGAATTTGATCTGAAGACAGCCACCTTTGTTTTTACTTCCAGAAGCAGAAGAATCCAGATAATCACGGCAAAAATCGGGAGCATAACGCTGATGAGTATGGTGGTCGGTTTCTGCGGCGGCATTTTATACGACGGGGCATGGATTCTCTGTCAACAGCCCTGGACCGCAGCCATGCTGCTTGGGAACCTGGGAAAGGAAATCCTGATCTACATGATTTACGGCTTTGCCATAGGCGCAACGGCAGTGATGATCACCTGTTTCCTGAACACCACCATTACGCCTTTTATTTATCTCATTATCCTGTTTTGGGTAATGCCAAGTGTTTTGCAGCTCATGGGACAGAAAATAGCGGCACTGGGAAAGGTAATGGATTATGTGCTGTTCTGCGTGTCCGATCAACTGCTGATGTACCAGGACTGGAGCATCAAAAATATAGCCGTGTTTCTGATCACAGGCATTGCCTTTTCCATGGTTGGCATGTTTGCCTTGCAGAAAAAAGATATTTAAAGGGCATTCCTGCGGAAGGTAAATTTCATAGTCCACAAGGCCGTATCCGTTGTCCCCCGCAAGAGCAACGTTTAATGTGTTCTCTTTCTAAAAGAATTATCTAGGATATATTTTAAGAATATATGCTTTGCTGGCTAAAATAGGTTGAATATACCCTATAAATTGTATATACTATATTCAGATACTAATTTAGGAGATATTTGACTATGAAGATTGATACAAATACAATGGTTTCTATTACAGAAGCAAACCAGAATTTTTCTAAAGTGGCAAGATTGGTTGATGAGCATGGGACGGCTGTTATATTGAAAAATAATGTGCCGAGATATCTTGTTATAGACTTCAGCAAAGCGGAGCAGGATTCTGTTGCATCAGATAACGATATTATGAATCTTTCAAAAAGATTAATAGAACAGAATAGAGAAGCGTATGAGGTATTGGCAAAATGATCCGTCTGACAAAGAAACAGGTGCTGATTCCCATAAAAATGCGGTTGGAGAGAATGGTGATCTCCTACATGGAGGAGCCGGAGGATTCCGGGGCGGAAGAAGCGGAAGCAGATGAACAGAAGATTTATTTCCGGCTGCGCGGCCTGGGGCTGACGGACAGGGAAGCGGAGGTAGCAAGGCTTGCCGGCGGGGGATTGAGCAATCGTGAGATCGGGCAGCAGCTCTTTATTGCGGAGGGAACCGTGAAGAAGCACATGACACATATTCTGGAGAAGTCGGGATGCTGTGACAGGGATGCCCTGCGGGAGCGGATCAGAGAGATATCAAGGGCAGAGCTGCCAGGTATTCAGCGATAGGAATGCGGCAGCCCTGAAATCTGAACCTGCTGTACAAACAGGCCGTCCCTTACGGAAGTCTCGTGATAAATATGATCATACCGGTTCAGGATTTCGGATACATTGGAAAGGCCGATGCCGTGTCCGTTTCCCTTTGTGGTGACGCCCTTTTTCTGCATCTGGGCCACGGAAAGGCCTTTATCAACAAAGGTATTGGATATGATAAATACGGTGTCTCCATTCATTCTGCCCAGATGGAAATTCAGCACCGGACGGGCAGTTTCCAGACAGGCCTCCATGGCATTGTCCAGGTAAATTCCAAGCATCCTGGTGAGGTCAACAGGGTCCATGGCAATGGAATCCGGCTCAATTTCGTCCGGAATGTCGATGGTCACCTGGATATCCTGATTCACCGCCAGGAGCAGCTTGGTATATAAAATACTCTTCAATTCCAGGATTTTCACACGCAGTAAGTTGTTCAGTGCGCCGTTTTTCTGGGTGAGATTTTTCTGCATAGGCAAGATGGAGTCATAGAAAAACTTTTCCAGTTCCTCATATTTTTTCTCATCGATATAGGCGGCCAGGGAGGCCATGATATTGATGTAGTCATGCTTGAAAGCCCGCAGGTTGTCATAGACGATTTCCAGATTTCTGGTGTACTCATTCAGGCTTTCCAGATATTCCACCTTTTTCCGGGCCTCATAGCTTTTTCTGGTGGTGTGCAGCACGATAAAGATCATACTGACCGTAAACAGAAAGTATAGCACCAGAGAGGAAACCATTAAGAAAAACTCTTTCAGTGTAATCTCTATGTGGTCAAAAAAAGAAGCCATGGTGAAAATCATAAATGCGCAGAGAAAAAGGGTTAAGATCACCAGGGCAAAGATTTTTCTGTCCTTTTTTTCAAAAATATGGATCAGATACCGCTGAAAAAGCCTTCTGACCAGATACAGAACAGGGACGGAGACCGCTATGGTAAAGAGCGTAAACAGGCTCATGAGACGAATATCGGCATTGAATTCCTGGATGGAGATTTCCCGCACAAGATTGGCGGAAAACAGCAGCAGATTGACGGTGATGGAGTTTAAAATATAACCCAGGGGAATATAAAAGGCAGTGTAGTATTTCCCGGTAAATCTCATCAGCAGAACAGAGTTTACAGCCAGTGCAACAAGCAATAAGACAGAAATGCCGGAAGCATACTGGAGGAAAAAAAGCCCTGAAAACAGGAAAAAGAAAAGGGGATATTTTTTCAGGGGCAAATGCGGGTGGACCAATACAAACATGTCACAGATCAGCATAAACGCGCACAAGATGGAGGAGACCAGATAAATGGTATTCATAAAAAAACGCCTTCCTTCAGCATTATTTTTGTCTTTTTTTCACCTGGGAAATCTGAACCTGTTGTACAAACAGGCCGTCCCTTACGGAAGTCTCGTGATAAATATGATCATACCGGTTCAGGATTTCGGATACATTGGAAAGGCCGATGCCGTGTCCGTTTCCCTTTGTGGTGACGCCCTTTTTCTGCATCTGGGCCACGGAAAGGCCTTTATCAACAAAGGTATTGGATATGATAAATACGGTGTCTCCATTCATTCTGCCCAGATGGAAATTCAGCACCGGACGGGCAGTTTCCAGACAGGCCTCCATGGCATTGTCCAGGTAAATTCCAAGCATCCTGGTGAGGTCAACAGGGTCCATGGCAATGGAATCCGGCTCAATTTCGTCCGGAATGTCGATGGTCACCTGGATATCCTGATTCACCGCCAGGAGCAGCTTGGTATATAAAATACTCTTCAATTCCAGGATTTTCACACGCAGTAAGTTGTTCAGTGCGCCGTTTTTCTGGGTGAGATTTTTCTGCATAGGCAAGATGGAGTCATAGAAAAACTTTTCCAGTTCCTCATATTTTTTCTCATCGATATAGGCGGCCAGGGAGGCCATGATATTGATGTAGTCATGCTTGAAAGCCCGCAGGTTGTCATAGACGATTTCCAGATTTCTGGTGTACTCATTCAGGCTTTCCAGATATTCCACCTTTTTCCGGGCCTCATAGCTTTTTCTGGTGGTGTGCAGCACGATAAAGATCATACTGACCGTAAACAGAAAGTATAGCACCAGAGAGGAAACCATCAAAACGTATTCCCTGTGCGTAATCTCTATGTTGTCAAAAAAAGAAGCCATGGTGAGAAGCATAAATGAGCAGAGAAGCAGGGTCAGGGCCAGTAAGGCAACCAGTTTTCGGCTCATTTTTTCAAACGTGGCTATGAAATACTTCTGCAGCAGCCGTCTGATGAGATACAGAACGGGGAAGCTGACCGTCATCGTGCAGATATGATACAGCAGCATTACAGTCAGGTCAGAATTGATGTCTTTCACGGAGATGTTCCCGAACAGATTCAACAGCAATCCCACCATATTTCCGAAAACGCAGCTTAAAATATAACCTATGGGAACGTAAAAAACAGTGTATAATTTTCCGGTAAACTTCGCCAACAGGACAGAATTTACCGCCAGTATCACAGGCAGCAGGGGATAAAAGTTTAAATATATCATACAGTAAAAAAGTATGGATAACGAAAAAAAGAAAACGGGATATTTTTTTAGGGAAAGCAGCGGGTGGGTCAGTATAAAAATATCACAGGTTATCAACAGCGCTATCATTGCGGAGGCAGTCCAATACAGCAGTTGCATATCAATCTCCTTGAACGTTCTACGGTCATGCAGTGGGGTTCCCGCCAAGGTTCTGCAGGGGACACAGAGCTGCCGCTGCGTTTACTTGATAAGGCGGGTGCAAACCCAACGCCAAGATTTCCGGCGAATCTTGGCGTTGGGTTTATTATACTGCAATGGGGAGAAATTGGCAAGAAAAAACAGTTACGACGGAAAATGGGGCATTTACGACAGAAACGGGAAAACGGGGATTTTTGCGCTATAATGGATTATAGATGATGAAACAGGATCATAGAACCTGGATGATAGAAACAGGATCATAGAACGTGGATCATGGAATCAGGAGCATAGAACCTGGATCATAAAACAGGGAAGATAGAACCTGGATTATGGAATCGGGAAGATAGAACCTGGATCATAAAATCTGGGTCATAAAACCGGAGGGGATGCCGGGAACTGAATCTTGTTTGAAACTTGTCAAAAAAGAAAGTACGAATTACAGGAGGCGCAGCGTGAAAGGGAATCGTGTGTTGAGAGTGAACAATGTGAGCAAAAGGGCAAAGGACTTTCAGATTTTAAATAAAGTGTCTTTTGAGCTTGGCAGCGGGGAGATTGTGGGGCTGATCGGGCCAAACGGAGCCGGGAAAACCAGTATCATGAAAATCCTGGTGGGATTGACCAGAAATTATACAGGGGAGGTGGATTTAAGCGGCGTCAGGGATATTGGCTGCATGATTGAAACACCCAGTTTTTATCCGTACAACACGGGATATCAGAATTTGATGTACTTTGCCGGATTGAACGGTGTAGGAAAAAAGAAGGTAGAAGAATTACTGGAACTGTTGGGGCTGAAGGATGCTGCACATAAGAAGGTCAAAGCCTACTCCCTGGGCATGAGGCAGCGTTTGGGAATTGCCCAGGCGTTATTAAAGGATCCGGATGTCCTGGTACTGGATGAACCCACCAATGGACTGGACCCGGAGGGGATCTACGAAGTCCGTGAATATATTCGGAAAATCGCGGAGGAAAAGCACATCACCGTATTGATTTCAAGCCACCTTTTGGGGGAACTGGAAAAAATGTGCCACAGGGCAATCATCATCAAAAATGGGGAAGTCATCCGGTTTATGGATTTGGACGGGGACAGCAGAGAAAAACAGATTACCTATGTGGTGGAAAGCCTGGATGCGGAAAATGCCCGGAACATTCTCCGGGACAACGGATACGATGTGGCTTCCCGGGAGGGGCAGGCGGTGCGGATCCGGATTGGGACCAGTGAAAAGAAGGATGTGGCAAAGTTACTGGCGTCCCACAATGTGGTATTGACAGGGCTTTACGAGGACAGCGAAACCCTGGAGGATACCTTCCTGGAGCTGATGAAAGAGTAAGGTCACTGTTTACGGGCATCACATTGCTGTGAGCGGTGAAGCCGGGAGCAGGAACAGATTAAGGCAAAATGCATAACTGTCTGAAACGGGAGGGGTCAGCTGACTGCTTTCGTTTTGGCGAGTCCGGGTTGGATTTTATTGGCAGATGGACGTTGTTTCTGGGAGGACCTGCGGGAGCGTGTCCGAGGGGGAATGACGGTCAGCCGACTGCTTTCGTTTTGGCGAGTCCGGGTTGGTATTTCCCTTGGGCGGGGGCGGATTCCCCTGTTGACAAGTTTATGGCATTTCGTGTAAGATCAAGAAAAGAAATGTCTCCGGACAGCCGGCAGGCCTGAATTTCCAGATACGCTCTATGGTAAGGAGAGAATGCAGTATGTTGAAGATTTATATATGTGAAGATATGGAAGCGGAAAGAGACAGAATACAGCAGGTGATTGAAAACATTGTCCTGATGGAAGACCTGGACATGGAGCTTTGCTGTGTCTCCGAAGATCCCCACAGCATCCTGGATAAAGTGAAGAAAACGGAGGAGGTGGGAATCTATTTTCTGGATATTGCCCTGGGCACGGATATGACGGGACTGATTCTGGCGCAGGAAATCCGGAAATATGATCCCAGAGGGTTTATTATTTTTGTCACCACCCACTCGGAGATGAGCTACCTGACCTTTATATACAAATTGGAGGCCCTGGATTTTA
The DNA here is from genome assembly GCA_910587555.1 of uncultured Acetatifactor sp. GTDB lineage: Bacteria > Bacillota > Clostridia > Lachnospirales > Lachnospiraceae > Acetatifactor. Next base: position 10,346 of record CAJULV010000028.1, on the reverse strand, counting down.
TTTTAAAGGATGATCCGGAGGAATTGGATAGAAGGGTCTATGACTGCATTCTCAAGGCGAACCAGAGATTTGCCTCTGTGAATAATAAAGTGCACGCGAATTTTTCCGTGAAAGTAAACGAAAAGGTGTTCACAGTGGATTATGACGAGATTCTCTTTTTTGAGACCTCTCCCAATGTACACAAGATTATTCTGCATTGCAAGAACCGTCAGATGGAATTTCTGGGAAAAATCAAAGAGATTGAAAAAGAGGTGGACGGACGGTTTTACCGCTGTCACCGCTCCTATTTGGTAAACAAAGACAATATCAGGGAAATCGATTTTCAGAACCGCGTGATTTACATGGTCAATGGGGATGAATGCCTGCTCTCGTCCCGGATGATGAAAGGCTTGAAATAAGAAACTCCGACAGAGAAAGGAACCAATTTGCATGAAGGATAAGATGATTGCTTTTTTACTGGACAAGGCAAATCCGTCAATTCAGCTTCGGGTAAAAAAAGAAATCCTGCACACAATCACGGAAGCGGAAGAGCGAACTCTGCAGGAGCGGATATTGGGAGAAAAACTGCTCGGGTTCATCAGCGAAAAGCAGCAGGATAACGGTTGGATCGGATTGGGTTTTCATGGAAGCAGTAAAAATGCAGGGCAGTATGACAATCAGGAAGTGGCCACAAAATATATGGGCGAAAAGGCCCTGAAAGGAACTCCGCTCCTGGACAGGGCCATGGATGCCTATGTTACGACGGAATTAACGGTACAGCGGCCAGGCGCAACCGTCCGGACAGTGCCCGGAACGGTTATCCTCAATCCTCATTGACATAAATCCGAATCCGGCTCTGGATAATTTCCACAACCTGGTCCAGGGTCTTCTGCCCCAGGTAATAGGCTTCCGCCTCTTCATTGATTATGGTGACCACTTCATTTGTCTCGCTGAAGGATACCGGTTTTGCCGCGGCAATTAAGTCCAGTGTCAGTGCAACCTCTTCTTGGGTGGGGATATGGTAAGTGTATTCCCAGTCGGCGTAACCGATGGATACCAAATCTGTGCTGTTGGGAAGGGGATTTCCGTTCTCATCAGTAAGGGATTCGGGCTTCAGGGCGTATGCGGCTTTTTCCTCCAGTCTGGTTTTCTGTGAAGGGAAGAAGGCGGAATCCCTGTCGCCAGAGGTCAGGAATTTTTCCAGAAAGGCCCATGCGCCTTCTTTCCGCTCCGAGCTCACGGTAATGCCGTAAGCCCCATAAGGGAGGAGCATGCAGCCTGCACTGCCGTCCCCGGAGGGAAAGCCGATGAAGTTTGCCCCATTTTCGTAAATCGCCAGGGGCAGTTGTATGGAATTGAAATCCGTAAGGGTCTCTGCCAGGAGGAGCACTTCCCCGTTCCGGATTCTGACCGGGGTGGAGGCCTGTTGGGGGTTTTGTACGGTTTCTCCGGGAAAGCTGGAAACAAATTGGAGCAGTTCCCTGAAGGCATCGGAATCAAAACGGCATTCCCCGGAGGACCAGTCGATAAAGGTATCCATATTGTAGCTCATCAGATATTGCATGATTTCACTTCGGGAGGTATTGTCGAAAATCTCCGCCTCCGGATGGGCGTTTGCGTAAGCAATCAGTTCTTCCAGAGTCCATCCCCAGTTCTGGCCTGTCTCCGTACTTTGTCCAAATACTGTCCTTAGGGAAAAACACGACGGAATGGTAACAAGTTTGTTGTCTATCGTATATGCTTCCAGAAGATTGTCCAGGAAGTCCGAGGCATTCAGCAGGGTGCTGCTTTCCAGATAGGGATTTAAATCCGCGAAAAGCCCTTTTGACGCCAGAGCATTCAGGTCAAGCTCCGCAGTGTCCAGGAGATCAGGGCAGTTGTCGGAGAGAATATCGTTGTTCAGCCGCAGGGCAGCGTCCCCCCGGTCATGTGTCTGGGGGTCCAGATATTCTCTGATTTTCACCTGGTATTTCTCGTTCTCCCGGTTGAATTCCATCACGGCATTCCGCAGGAGGGTATTGCTGTAGAGCGTGCCCAGGACAATGGTTTCCCTCTCCGGGACCTGGGTGCCGCGGGATTTTTTCAGCAGCGCCAGTTCAATGTTTTTTTCGGCGAGGTTTGAATTCACTGCCAGGAGTTGGCCGTTGTCCTGCATGTGAACAGCCGTCACATGGGAACCGTTGATCCCGTAGTCCAGCCAGTCAAAGAGGATTTCGCTTTTTTGGGTTGTCAAATCATAAGAATAAAGGGTGGTTCTGTCAAAGGAAAGCAGCGTATTTTCCGGCCCGGGAATCAGGAGGGAATTGTCTCCCCGGGGGAAATCGGCAAGTAAAGCCCCGGCCTTTGCTTTGTCGAAATCGATTTCCATAAGGAAAGAATCGGTTCCGCCTCCGTTGTTGCTCTGGCAGCAGGCGTACATGGCGCCATCCCTGCCGGGACCCAGGGCGGTGATTCTTCCCGTGGGCAGATCAGGGGTGAAGGTTCCCAGGCAGGTTCCCTCCGCCGTATACAGCCAGATACAGGAAGCGCCGGATGCACTGCCGGAGATATAGATGCGTCCCAGGCTGTCCGCTGCCAGCAGATTGATGTCGCCGGTTTCCCCGGAGATGTCCGTGTCATAGAGGAGGGTTCCCTTTGTGTCAAACTTGCACAGATGGGTTTCGGAGCCGCCTTCCGCTGTGACAAAGGTGATGACATAGACGCCGCCCTCCTGGTCCATGGCAAATAAACTGGTGAGGAATCTGTCCCTTTGGTCCGGCCAGTTCAGGGGAACAGGGGGCAGAGGGCCATCCGTCAGGGAATAGCCGCTTAAACGATAGCGGAAGCCTTCTCCCTGCTGTTCATAGGAGATGTAGTAGAAGGTGTCTCCCAGAATCGCCATGTTGTTGTAGGAATTCTCCGCCATTTCAATGGTCCGGAATTCCGGAATCCAGACCTGTCTGCCGCTGTCAGCAGTCCCGCTGCCGCAGGCTGTCAGCAAAAGCATCATGAAAAGAGAAGTCAGCCAGATTGGGAATCGGGTGACTGCCCAGGGCGGCCTGTTTTCGGTACTGTTTTTTCGATTGCGCTCTGTAATGTTTTCTGTATTGTTTCCCGCAGTGTTTATTATAATGCTTTTTGTAGGGTGTCCGGTTTTGCTTCCGGATTTACTGGCTTTGCTGCTGATAGGATGGCACTTAGGATGGCACTTCATTTTCTTCAGCTCCTTTTCGTGAGGAATTCCGGTGTCCGGCCTTATGGGGTAAGGATATCATTCGGCCGGGCATGGAAGCAGCGGCTCCATGGCTGCCGGCCTGTATTATACAGCATGGGTGCAGGAAATGTAAATCATAATAAATGATGATATTTAAAAATAATTTGAAATAGTTATTGACAGTTGAAGCGAATGTGACTATAATTCTATTTAAAGAAAATTTGAAACAGGAGGAGAGAATGGTTGGCGGTAAGCGAAGTATTAGTGGCCCTGGCGGATGAAACCCGCAGACAGATTTTGCTGAAGTTAAAGGAGGGCAGAATCAACTCCGGAGATTTGGCAAATGCGCTTAACATGACGCCCCAGGCATTGTCCTATCATTTGTCAAAACTGAAAAAGGCAGATCTGATTTATGAGACAAAATACAAGAATTTTATCTATTATGAGCTGAACTTATCGATCCTGGACGAAGCAGTCATGTGGATCGAAAGTTTGCGGGGAGGTCAAGTATGAAAGGGAAAAAAATCGTGTTTTACGGGCTTATGTTTCTGCCGCTGATGGGTGCTTTGGCTGCTTTGTGGTTTTTGCCGGAGCAAATCCCCGGGCATTATGGTTCGGACAATCGGGTGACACGTTGGGGCAGTAAATACGAGGTTCTGATTGTTCCCATTGTCACAGTCGTTTTGGGACTCTTTTTTCTGGGAATGGCAAAGGTTGCTGCAAGGCAGGAAGAGCATGGAAACAACAATGAAAAAGTCTGTATTGCTGCGGGCATTGTAACCCTGCTTATTTTTAATGCCATGACAGGGTATATTCTGTATGCCGGTTTTCATAAGGTGGAAAACCTGTCCTTCCATCCATGGGATATGAATCAAATCCTGTTTGGACTTCTGGGTATTGGGATGATCATCCTGGGAAATATCATGCCCAAGCTGCGGATGAACGCGGTGACGGGGCTGAAAACCCGGTGGAGCATGAAGAATGAAACAACTTGGAAAAAAAGCCAGCGTTTTGGCGGAATCTCCTATATCATCGGAGGCGCCGTTATCGTGGTGATCTGCTTCTTTGTCCGGGGAATGTACTGTTTTCTGGCAGCAGCGGCGGTGATTGCGGTTCTTTTGGCGGTTGATGTTTTCTATACTTATAAAATAGCCCAAAGGTGCTGATCAGGGCAAGGCGCAGACCTTTACATGGTAAATTTGTGCTTATCCCGGTAAGGGTGCTGCAGGAATTTGCCGGACTGTTTTTCGTAGAAAAATGAGCGTGTTTAAGATGTCTTGAGATTGGGGGGGCACACAGCACAGAGCAGACCCCAGAATCGGACATCCTGGAATAGGGAACGGACGGGAAGTCTGTTCAGAAAGATGAGGACAGGGAACTATGCAGGAATATCGTTTAGAGGAATCGCCGGTTGTGTATTATACCAGTAGAAAGGAAAACGCGGAGTGGGTCCTTTTTATACATGCTGCTTTTGTCGATCACAATATGTTTCAGCCGCAGATTGCCTGTTTTCAGGACAAATACAATCTTCTTATGGTGGATATCCTCGGCCACGGCAAATCAACCAGGGCGCGGAAAGGTGACAGTATCCGGAAAATGTCCGGGTGGATTAGGGAAATCCTGAATACGGAAAAAATTCAAAAGATACATATTGTGGGGATTTCCCTGGGGGCTGTATTGGCGCAGGATTTTGCAAACCGGTATCCGGAAGCCGTACAGTCACTTGCCTGTTTCGGCGGTTATGATATCAACAATTTTGACGTCAAAATGCAGAGGGAAAACGGCGCGTCCCAGATGCTTATGATGCTTAAGGCGCTCTTTTCCGTCAAATGGTTTGCCAGGTCAAACAAAAAAATTTCAGCATATACGCTGCAGGCCCAGGAGGCATTTTACCAGATGAACCTACAGTTTCCGAAAAAGTCCTTTCGGTATCTTGCCTCTCTCAACAGCATGGTCAATACCCGGCAGACCGGGCCGAGGAACTATCCTCTGCTGATTGGCTGCGGAAGGCATGATATCCCCATGGAACTGTGGGCCGTGGAAATGTGGAAGAAAAACGAGCCGGAATGCAGTGTGGTAGTTTTTGAGGGAGCAGGGCATTGCGTGAATATGGACACACCGGATGAATTTAACGCGGCTATGGAGGAATTCTGGGTACATGGAAACTGCAAAGGCTGAAAGCCATGGAGGGGCTGTTTTGGCTGTGCCGGTAAAGGGGCTGTACATGTATCACACATTTCCCAGAGAAACATTTGTCAGATACCGTCCCGCAGTCTCCGCCAGTTGGCGCAGGCTTTGAATCTCCGTGGGTTTACGGTCAAGCATATGATACTGGGGGAAAAACCGTGTAATGTGAAGGGGGATTTCCGGATTGAGATCCGCAATCCACCGGGCTTGTGCCTCCATTTCTTCCAGGCTGTCGTTTTCTCCGGGCACAATCAGGGTGGTGAGTTCCACATGGCAGGCTGTCACCGCCCTTGCGATGAAGGTTTTCACCGTGTCCAAATCGCCCCCAAGCTTTCGGTAATACTCCGCCCGAAAGCCCTTTAAGTCAATGTTCATGGCATCAATCAGGGGCAGCAGCTCCTCCAGTATTTCCGGAGCGGCAGTGCCGTTGGTCACCAGGACATTGGCCATACCGTTTTCCTTCACAAGCCGGGCCGTATCGCGGACATATTCCCAGCCAACAAGAGGCTCATTGTAGGTGTAGGCGATGCCGATGTTTCCGGCGCGTTCCTTCCATTCCAGAGCCAAATCCGCCAGGCGTTGGGGCGGCACATAGGGGCTGTGGACGTCCCCTTCCCCGGCCATGGAAATCTCGTGGTTCTGGCAGAAAGGGCAGCGCAGGTTGCAGCCGTAGCTTCCCACGGACAGAATCAGGCTTCCCGGGCGGAAGTGCTTCAGGGGCTTTTTCTCAATGGGGTCTAAAGCAAGGGAGGTAATCCGGCCGTAATTGGCGCATACAATCTTACCGTTTTCATTTTTTCTGGCGCCGCAGAGTCCGGTCTGCCCGGGGGACAGCGTACAGCGGTGCATACATATCTGACAAGTGGTTTTCATAAATTTCCTCCCTTTCCTTCCGTTTCAGGGGGCATTTTCTGCCTTGCTGCCTTTTCTTTTGCAATTGTGATTTTGTAACAGTTCAGACAGCCCCTCTGCAGCCCTGTTCTTTTTTGTGGTTTCCCGGTTTTCTAATAATGCCGCACTACCTCAAACCGCTCCAATTCCACGGTTTCCTGTTCCTGGATGCCTGCTTTCTGTTTGGCGATGGCAATCTGCTGCTCCACGGTGTCCACGCCTTCCAGGTTGGGCAGCAGCAGTCCCCGGCGGCTCCCCTTTGTCACAATGACGCCGTATCGTTCCACGTCCAGTTCCCCGGGGGAGGATATCCGCTCCGTATCTCCCAGAACGTCCACGCTGATGGTGAGCCGCTCTGCTTCCCATTGTTCCACAGGAGGGAATCTGGGGTCTTCGGAGCAGGCGCTGACTGCATTGCGGATGATTTCTTCCGCAAGAGAATTCTGCACTGCCTGGATGGTGCCGACGCAGCCCCGGAGCTTTCCGTCCTCCTTCAGGGACACAAAGGCGCCTGCCCTGCGGCTGTACAGTTCTTCCGGCAGTCCCTCCGGCACGGAAGGCCGCTTTCCGGTGCGCAGATAGGTCTCGATGGTGTGCCGGGCAAGCTTTACATAAGGGTCTTCCTTTTCCTGCCGTGCGCGGAGCCGTTCTTTCTCCCGGGCCTCAAACTGCTCCAGGAAATTGCGGTTTTCCTCCCTGGAAGGCGATTCTTCCGTTTTCCGGGCATGATAGGTGCAGACGCCGTATCCCACGCCGAAAGGCCCTTCATAGGAGAGCCGCTGCACCTCCGGCCTGGTTCCGTCAAAGGCTCCCGCCAGGACGGTGAAAGAGCGGTGTCCGCATTCCGCGGCGGTTTCGCAGAAGCTTTCCGGAAATTCCAGAAGTTCCCCGAAAGCCCCCCGTCCCATGACGTCCATGATTCTGGCATCGTATTCCGGGCCTTCCTTCCGGTAGCCGTAAGGCCCGTCCTCCTTAAGCCGATGGGACAGATCCCCGCTGGCGATAATGACGGTTTCTCTGCCAAGGATTTCCGAGACCTCACGGATGCACTGGCCCAGACGGTAATGAGCGGTAAGGGGAAAGCCGGACAGACCGACACGAACCAACCGATATTCCGTATAGTGTTGGTTGACAAAATAAAGAGGAACCATGGTGCCGTGGTCCAGTTTTTTCTCCCGTTCCCCCAGTGTACCGGCATGGAGGTTGTGTGACCCGGCCACACCGCCCAGGTATGTGACGAATTCCGTATCATAGGAAACTTCCAGGCATACCTGCTTTGCGCCGAACTGCCCGAAATCGCCCCTGGCGCTTCTGCCGGGAGAAATGTGAAAGTAGTCCGCATACATGGTCTGGTGGGGGGACAGCAGTACGATGGTGTCCGGCCGGAGGGCGGCGATCTCCCGGCCCGCCTGTCGGCAGGAGAGGGTGGTACTGTGAATTTTCTGTTCTTCCCCTCTGCCGATTTCCGGTATGATCAGGGGCGGGTGGGGGAGCATAAAGCCTGCAAGAATGCCCATAAATGATAAATCCTTTCTGCTTTTCAATTTAAACTGTTTTCCGTTTTGTTTTGTTTGGAATAACAGCATCCTCCTGAATGTGCGGGAAATTTGCGTGAGCGTGATTCCTGACTCCATTATACTACAGATTATTTCCGGGGGAAATCCGTATTTTATAAAAATAGTGTTTCTTTTCCTATTTCATTTCATAGAAAAGGTTTCATAGAAAATAGCAGAAATGGCCCTTGCAGCATCCGACTTTTTCTGATAAAATACGCGCATGGGGTACTGCCATAACGGGTAGGCGGTCAGTCCTTCGATGCAGATGCAGAGGGGACTGATCCTCATTGTGCCAATCTTGATAGCATACATAGATAACACAAAAAAGTGACCGCCCCAGCCAAAGGAAAAGTCACTTCTTTGTGATATCTTATTTTGGGCTGACCGTCTATCGGCAGTATTCCCTTTTGTTCTGTTATTGTAACATATTTATCCGCTGCTGTCAAATGCTGCGGAACGCTAAATTTACTTTCAATTTACTTTGGAGGGTGGGATATGGAATTGAAGATACAAACCTATACGAAAGACAGAATACCAGATGTTTTGGATTTTGAAAGGAGACTGCGCAGGGAGGAAGACTTCTGGGGGTGGGAGATCAATCAGGCTTATGTCAGCGCTGTGGAAAAGAGCTTTGATGACAGGAGTTTCGACAATGCCATTTCTCTTCTGGCATATGACGACGGAAATGTGGTTGGAAGGATTGACGCTTCCCTCATTGCAAGCCGCTTTGATGGGTTAAAAAAGGCATATCTTGACTGGATCTGCGTCATAAAAAGCAGCAGGCATCAGGGAGTGGCGCAGAGATTGTTGGAATCTTTGCGGCAAATCTTAAAGGAAAGGCAAATCGACACGCTGATTGCCTTGACTGCCGCCAATGAGGAGGCGCAGCGCTTCTATAAGAGCGTTCCCGATTCTGTGATGAGGGATGTTGGCATTTGGATTTATATTAAATGACATAAACACGAATCATGTTTTACGCTCTGGGCAAGGACTTTTTAGGGCGGGGAGATGGGGTAATTTGGCATTGGAATTGGAAAACGCAGTTATTAGTTGCGGAATGCAGCTATCAGGACAGGGATCATGAAGGGCAGAAATTGTGAAGATCAGGAATTGTGAAGGACAGAAATTGTGAAGGACAGAAATTGTGAAGGACAGAAATTGTGAAGGGCAGGATTTGTGAAGGACAGAAATTGTGAAGGACAGGGATCATGGAAAAAATAGAGATTCATTTTGGGGAAGTGGAAAACGCCATTTCCGTTATGCGTGAGGTTGCGGCCTGGGGACGGAAACAGGGATACCGTGTCTGGCCTGATGAATGGCTGACGGCGGAAGAACTGCTTACTCCCGATGCCCAACCGGAGAATTTCTGCATTGGTACAATTGACGGGGAAATTGCCTGCGGCTTCATTCTGCAGTGGACGGATGCAGTTTACTGGCCCAATGCCCTCGAACAGGAAGCCGCCTACCTGCATAAATTCTGTGTTCTGCGCAGATTTGCAGGGAGGGGCATGACAAAACTGGTTACGGAGGCAATCCGGTCAGAGTGCCGCAGGCGCGGCATCCGGTACATCCGATTGGACACCGGGTTGGATGAAAAGGCGGTCAGAAAGATTTATCTGAAGGCCGGTTATAAAATTGTGGATATTCTTGATTATCCCAACGGCCGCTCTATGGCATTATATGAGATGGAGGTAGACTGAATGGTACGCATTGCCACAGAACAGGATGCAGCGCAATTACAGATGTTGAATAACGAGTTTAACGGTGAGGGCGAAACCACACTGGAAAACATAAGGGCCTCCCTCACTGCCAACAGGCAGGAGGTGGTCATTGTCGATGAGGATCAGGGGGAACTCACCGGTTTTGTGTGCGTTCAGCTGAAAAAGTCTTTCTGTTATGACGACTACATGCCGGAGATCACCGAGGTGTATGTAAAACCGCAGCACAGGCGGTCTGGAATTGCAGGGGCAATGATCGCTTATGCAGAACAATACTGCCAAAAGCATTATCTGCTCCATAAATTTGAGCTGCTTACCGGAGCGGAGAACACGGCGGCCCGGACCGCTTACACAACCTTCGGTTACCGCGAGGACGGCGAGATACATCTTGCAAAAAGACTTTCCGGGAAATAAAACTGCAACCGTATTTGGCCGTTGGCTCTGTCAAGTTTCATTGATGATGAGTGATTAATTTTTGGGAGAAACATAGATGAAAGAAATAATGGCTTATGAAATGATTTATAATAAAGGATTGAAGTATCACAATGACATAATATGTGTTTCTTTTCAAAAAGAATATTGGAATGAATATATGAAAATATATAATGAATGTTTTTACAAAATGAGAAAAGCGTTAGAAGTTGAGCCAATAAATTTTTATTATGATTATTCTCAAGTCATAGATAAAATAAATGATATTTTCCTTTATTTGCAAAATGGAGAAATAATAGGTGCAATATCTTGCTATGGAAATGAGTTAGATGATTTAATAGTTGAGAAATCGTTTCAAGGACAAGGTATAGGACAAAAATTGTTATTATG
>CAJULV010000027.1 GCA_910587555.1 uncultured Acetatifactor sp. | reverse complement strand
ATTCCAAAATGGCGACAATAAGAATTGCAAAAGTAAGCAGCACCATAAATTCTTCGTATGTACTCATAGAAAAAGCCTCCTTCCGTTCAAGGCTCGGAAACGGAGGTATTTACACCCTATCGGCTTCCCGGGTAAGCATAGTATGTTTTCCCCTACTTGTGGGGATAGTTCGACACTTGTGTCGATGCTCTTTCTGTATAAGGAATGGGGCGCTCACTCCAAATGGTGAATGGTTCTTCCATTCATCATCCAGGAAGAGCGGGAAAATTCCCGTACCCGTGCTGCTGATTGGAAGCACTCTTTTGGTGGTGTCCGATGAATTTCGGTATACCACATGGATTCTGAAAACTGCCAACGAAAAGCGTTGTCTGTTCTGCCAACCACAACCATTTGTCCGTGGTTAATGCCGCACCCCTGCCGTTGGTTAGACGCACCTAGCGCAATCTTGCGCCCGGCTCCTGGGAGGCGAAAGCCATTTTCCCGTTAAATGCTCTGCAGTTTTGTCACTTGTGGCAAAGGTCGGGGCTAGGTCTGGGGTGGGGATTTTTTGCTTTTCCTAACTCTATATTCAGGTATTTTGGTTAATAGCTCTAATTGTGAAGCGGCTTCCTGTTTCCCTTTTATGTTTAACATTTCAAAACGTTCTAACAATTTATATTTTGCTTCTGCTTCTGAAATTTTTTTTCTGTCTTTTTCTGTTTTTGGTGGATTTAAACTACTGAATCCACATTCACACCAAATTTTCTGTATGTAATCAAACAATTCAACCTCGTCTTTCATATCAGGCTGGGACATAGATTCTCTTAATATATTATCATAGTTATCATCAACTAAATCAGATATTGAGATATTCAACACGTCTGCTATTTTGTGCACTGATTCTATCTTAGGTTTTCTTTTATTGTTTTCCCAAAGATTCAGTGCGGATTGAGAAAAACCGCACATGTCAGCAAGTTGTTTTTGGGTGAACCCTTTTTGGTTTCTTGCATCTAATATTTTTTTACCTATGGTCATATTCCAATACCTCCATGACTATGATACCAAAAGTTATATTTGATGTAAACAATTACAAGATATCACATTTGTAATTTGATGCCGATAAAAATTGAAAATGTAATTGACAAATGAGATAATGTATTGTAATATTACGTTGCAAGTGTAATATTATAAAAGTAATTAAGGAGGTAAGCCATATGTAAATTAGCAGAGAGAAAATCAACATTGAACTGGCACGCAAGGAAATAAGCGTAGCGGCTTTTGCAAATGCCTACGGTGTAAGCTGAGACATGACAAATTATTGTTTGAGATTGAACGGAAATATCCTGAATTGATAGGGGATTTCAACGTCCAAAATGGTGGACGTCGCAGGAGGGGCAATTATGATACCGGGGCATAACGATGAAAAGTGTCACTAATAGAGATTTCACCGGGATTCCCGGGGATTGCCTGAAACATGGAAAGCCGCATAAACACTCAATATTTCCGGAAAGTGCAAAGTTGCAAATCTGAAAAAAATGTAGTAATCTTAATGATATCTTAAAGAATTCCCCTGTTTTTTATTAATTACTGTTTTGGTAAAATAGGCATATCAAGTAATATGCAGGCCGCATTATTAGGAAGCAAGCGCGGTTTTCTGTGAGTTTTTATGAGGAAGGGCAAAGGAAATGTACCATATTTTAATCTGTGACGATGAACGGGATATCGTGAATGCGTTGAAAATCTATCTGCACGATACCAGTTATATACTGCATGAGGCTTTCAACGGTAAGGAAGCTCTGAAGATTGTGGAAGAGCAAGACATACACCTGGTGCTGATGGACATTATGATGCCGGAGATGGACGGGATAGAGGCCATGGTGAAAATCCGGGATAAGAGCAATGTACCGGTTATCCTGCTGACGGCGAAGTCCGAGGATTCGGATAAGATTCTGGGGCTGACAGTGGGGGCGGACGATTATATTACCAAACCGTTCAATGCCGCGGAAGTATCTGCCAGAGTGAAATCCCAGCTGCGCAGATATATGCAGCTGGGGGCGGGAAATGTCAGGCAGGAACTGCTTCGCTGCGGCGGGATAGAATTGGATGACGTTCAGAAAAAAGTGATGCTGGACGGGGAAGAGGTGTCCCTGACGCCTACGGAATATGAGATTCTGAAGCTTTTGATGCAGCACCCGGGACAGGTATTTTCACCCAGGGAAATATACCGGAAAATCTGGAATGACGTGCCTTATGGCAGCGAGAATACGGTGGCGGTACATATACGGCATATTCGGGAGAAGCTGGAGATTAATCCGGCGGAGCCGAGATATCTTAAGGTGGTGTGGGGGCAGGGCTACAAGTGTGAGAAGAATTTCTGAGGTGCCAAAGCAGGGTGTCTGAAAAAGATATGGAGGTTTCCTGATTGATTTTCTGAGGACGGAAAGGATGGGCGGAAGATGAGGAAGAGAAGCCGAAACGGGGCAGAAGGGAAACGTGAAAAGCAGGCGGCAGAATACCAGGATACGGTGAAACGGGAGGATGTGGATGCGGAGGAGATTGCAGTCAGGAAGACGCACAGGAGGCGTGAATTTCGGCTGACGGGTTCCATGACGGCAAAGATAATCGCATTTTTTCTGCTGGCCGCAACGTGCTTTGCAGGGCTTGGGATCGGGCTGCTGTGCCTGTATATGGAGAAATGGGGATTGTATACGGAGGAACTGGATTCCGTATTGCTGGGTGTTGTGACGCCGCAATGCCAGGATATGGCGTACACCGCCGAGTGCTATATAGGGCAGGGGAACATGAAGGCTGTTGCGGAACTGTGCGGAGAGTCCGGCGTTGACATGCAGCTGATTTATGTGAATGATGCAAGCAGGGAAAAGGTGTTATGGGATTCCGGAAACGGGGAGGAGACAAATCTTTTTGTAGATTTTATTATTGTTTACGAAAAAGAGACACCGCTTTCCGCGCGGCTCAATGGGTATACGCTGGAAGACGGGGAATGGTATCTGCTTCGTATTTATATGGATCCGGATTTTCCGCAGGAAAATGAGTTCGGCAGGATTGCCAGGCTGGCATCCTATTTGTATGGTATCCGGTATCTTCTGATTGCCCTGGCGGCTGCAGGTATTTTCCTGTGCCTGAATTGTTTCCTGTTTCTGATGTGCAGTGCAGGGCACCGCAATGGCAGGGAAGGGATTGTGCCGGGGGCGCTGACATCGATACATATGGATGTTTTAACTGTTATCTTCGGAGGTGTGGCCCTGGCATTTACATTTTTCCTGATATCCGTGGTATCCCATGTGCAGGATATTGCCCAGATGATTATGCTGGCGTTGGGAGGCGCGGCACTGGCAGTCTGGATGACTTTTTACTTTATGGACTTTGCCTTGAGGGTGAAACGGGGGAAGTGCTGGAGGTACAGCCTTGTGTATATCACACTCAGGTGGTTTGGCAGAGGCCTGTATTTTCTGTGCAGGGAACTGGCGAAGCTTCTGGGAGGGATCCCGTTGGTGATGACCACAGTCATCGTATTTTTTGGGATATGCATTCTGGAGTTTGTTGAGGTACTCTTTTTTGTGGGCAGGGCGGAGGATGTGGGAATGGTTCTCTGGATTGTGGAGAAGACGGTTTTACTGTTTGCGGTTATCTACATTGCCCTGGTCTGCAGAGAACTTTTGAGAGCAAGCTGTAAGCTGGCTGACGGAGAAGATAATTACCGAGTGGATACATCCAGGATGTTTGGCGCTTTCCGGGAGCATGGGGAAAAGCTTAACAGCCTCGGCATGGGGATCGCGAAAGCGGTGGAAGCGCGTACAAAAAGCGAACGCATGAAGACAGAATTGATTTCAAACGTGTCCCATGACCTGAAGACACCATTGACTTCGATTATTAATTATGCGGACCTCATTTGGGAAGAACCCACAGATAATGAGAAGATAAAAGAGTATGCGGAAGTGCTTTTGCGACAGTCCGGACGATTGAAAAAATTGCTGGAAGACTTGGTGGAGGCTTCCAAGGCAACGACAGGTAACCTGGAGGTGAATCTGGAACCCTGTGAGGCAGGCGTGCTGCTGTCTCAGGCGGCAGGCGAATACCAACAGCGCATGGGGGAAAAACAGCTTGAACTGATTACACGCCAGCCAGAGGAGGCGGTGATGATTCTGGCAGACGGCAGGCGGCTTTGGCGGGTGTTCGAGAACCTGCTGAATAATATCTGCAAATATGCCCAGGAAAATTCAAGGGTATACCTGAATGTGGAAGTGAAAGAAAAAGAGGTGCAGATTATTTTCCGGAACATGTCCATGTATCCGCTGGATATTTCGGCGGAGGAGCTGGAGGAGCGATTTGTGAGAGGGGACAGGTCACGGCATATGGAAGGGAATGGTCTGGGGCTGTCCATCACCAAGAGCCTGGTGGAACTGCAAAACGGCCGGATGGAGATTGTGATTGACGGGGATTTGTTTAAGGTGGTGCTGTGTTTTCCGCTGTATAGCTGAGAATTTTATCCCGAGGCACTCCCGAATAGCCGGTGAGGGCAATCTGGGATAGCCCCAGAAAGCGATCCTGCTTTTTCCATGATTGGTTCCCGAATAGGGGAAAATTTTATGTTACCGCGGCGGCGCTTGATGAATCTTCTGCAAAATGCCCTGGATGCCAACGCCCTGGCTCCGGAGGGCTTATTCAGGCGGTACACATGCTCCAGGTTCACAAGGATGCTGAAATGGCTTCGGCAGAACCGTCTTCCGTTCAGACGGGGAAGCAGGCCGGAAAAACTCTGGTTGATATACAATACTTCTCCCCCCCCTGCAGGTGGACGGCAGATTTATGGTTGGTGGCTTCTGCGTAGAGGATGTTCCGGGCATCCACAGTCCGCCAGCAGCCGTCTGTCAGGAGCTTGATCTGTTCCGGATGATAATTATCCCGCAGAACCCGGTGGATTACACCTGCCAGCTTTTCCCGGTCAACCGGTTTGAGCAGGTAGTGAAGCGGCCTGGTGTCAAAGCAGTCGAAAACATAGTCCCGATAAGCGGTTATAAAGACAATGGAGCAGTCCGAACCTGCGCGGCGAGGGAGATGCCGTTTTCATTCTCCAGCTCAATGTCCAGCAGGAGGAGGTGAAAAGCGGCCGGATGCCTTTCCAGCTGCGCAAGCAGCGGCGCAGGGGAGGCAAAACAGTGGACGGAATAATCAATATCCCTTCTAAAGTTTCTGGCATCCAGAATCTGGCAGAGTAAGATTTCATTCCGCTCTGCCGCATGGGGTTCGTCTTCGCAGATGGCAACCTGGTACATAGATATCTTCTCCTTTTTATACAAGGAGCATTATAACATAGCGGTCTTTCCTCGTCAAAACTCATTGACAAGGCTGCGCGTTACACCACTGAAAAACCTGGTCAAAGGCTGCGTATCAGCGATGCTCCTGAATATGCCGCCTGTCAGAAGGGCTGCCGGAAGTATGCTACTGCCTGTCCATGAGGAGGGCGGCTTCGCCTATGCTGATCCCCTTTTTTCTTGCGATATCTGCAAGGTCGTCATACTCATATTTTCTGCGTTCTACGCTGTAACCGGACGAAACTTTACAGCGTACGGCGCCATAGGGTGTGTCAAGTGTTTCTATGTGTCGGTCCAGCACATAACGCCGGAGTTTGTTCTCACGGATACCGATGGTGGTGGTGTGTTTAAAAATTGTCTGCACCATTGTGTTTTTGTCTGATTCACGGCACATGACATGGATCAGTGTGCCGGGCCGGGACTTTTTCATGCCGATGGGCACAGTATATACATCAAGTGCGCCGGCATCCAGAAGGCGTTCCATGGCAAAGCCTACAGACTCCCCGGTCATGTCATCCACATTACAGCTCAGCTCGCAGATACTGTCTTCCGAATCATCTGTCGTGCCCAGCATTACCCGTACACAGTTGGCAGCCGCAAAATCTTTCCTGCCCATTCCATAGCCGATTGCCTGGGTTTTCATCAGCGGCATGCTGCCGAAACGGGTGGCAAAATGCTTCAGCAGGGCGGCACCGGTTGGGGTACACAGCTCACCCTGTATGCTTCCGCCGTAGATGGGGGTATCCCTGAGGATATAGGCTGTGGCAGGAGCCGGAACAGGAAGGATACCATGAGCACAGTGAACCTGGCCGCTGCCCACATGGATGGGAGAGACTACGACTTCGTCAGGGGACAGGCGCTCCATCAGCAGGCAGACGGCGGCAATATCCGCAATTGCGTCCATAGTGCCCACTTCGTGAAAATGGATATCCGTAACAGGAATGCCGTGGGCGCGGCTTTCCGCTTCGGCAATCAGCCCGTACACTGCCATTACATCATCTGCGGCTTTCCGTGAAAGAGAGAGATGTCCGCGTACGATATGTTCAATATCCTGCAGGCTGCTGTGATGATGGCTATGGCCGTTATGTTCTGTGTGCAGGTGTTCATGGCTGTGTTCCGTGTGCAGGTGTTCATGGCTGTGTTCCGTGTGCAGGTGTTCATGGCCGTGTTCCGTGTGCAGGTGTTCATGGCTGTGTTCCGTGTGCAGGTGTTCATGGCCGTGTTCCGTGTGCAGGTGTTCCGTGTGCAGGTGTTCATGGTCGCTGTGTTCCGCGTGCAGGTGTTCATGGCCGTGTTCTGTGTGCAGGTGTTCATGGCCGCTGTGTTCCGCGTGACAGGAATGTGCATGCCCGGGATGTTCCGCGTCATGGGTGTGTTCATGGGTATGGATTCCCGATTCATGGCAATGAAAGTGTTCGTGTCCATGATTTCCTGTCTCGTGGTGGTCATGGCTTTCTTCTTCCCTCCCGTTTACCGTCACGGAAATGTGGGTTCCTGTAATACCGCATTTGACGGAGGTTTCCAGGGTTATCCTGACGCCGGGGATGCCCAGGGCGTTAAGTTCATCCACTGTTTTTTCGGGTTCCGGGAACAGTTCCAGCAGCGCGGCCGTCAGCATGTCGCCGGCTGCGCCCATGGAGCAGTCAAAATATAATGTACGCATATTATGTCTCCTTTTTTACGTTCATATGGTTAATTCTGTCAGCCAGATATCCCGCACCGAAGCCATTGTCGATATTGACCACCGACACGCCGCTTGCGCAGGAATTCAGCATGGAGAGCAGGGCGGAGAGGCCGCCGAAGGACGCACCGTATCCCACGCTGGTGGGCACCGCGATAACCGGGCAGTCGGCCAGCCCGCCGATAACGCTGGCCAGTGCGCCTTCCATTCCCGCGATGGCGATGATAACGCTGGCACTCATGATTTCATCCATATGCGCAAGCGTCCGGTGAAGTCCCGCAACGCCCACGTCATACAGGCGCACGACTCTGTTGCCCAGGACGGACGCCGTCAAGGCAGCTTCCTCCGCTACCGGGATATCACTGGTTCCGCCGGTTGCCACCACCACGCTGCCGATTCCGTCAGGTGCGGGTATGGGTCCGATGACGCCGCAGCGCGCGGTTTTGTCATAATCCAGCGGATGAACTTTTCCGACGGCCGCGGCAGCTTCCCCGGAAAGGCGGGTAATGAGAATGGTACCCTGGCCGTTTTTCAGCATGGTTTCTGCGATACCGATGATCTGTTCCGGCGTTTTCCCGGCGCCGTAAATGACCTCTGCAGCACCCTGGCGCAATTTCCGGTGCATGTCAACCTTGGCATAACCGATATCCTCAAAGGGCTTTGCCTTCAGCTTCAAGAGAGCATCCTCAATGGAGAGCGTGCCGTTGCTGACGCCTTCCAGCAGTTTTCTGATATCTGTATTCATTCTCTCACCTCCAAATCCAGGGATACGGTTTCATAATGCGCCTTCAGCTCTGCAAGGATAAGCGGCCGCTTTTCCAGCAAAAGCCCTAACTGCGCCTCGGGAATCTGCAGCCTGGCATGTCCGTCCGTGGAGCGCACCCGAAAGTCACGGAAGCCAAGGGAAAACAGATATTTCTCTGCGTTTTCCGTTGCGGACAGCTTGTCTTCCGTAATCTTTTCTCCGGTGGGAATTCTTGTGGCCAGACAGGCATATGCGGGCTTGTTCCAGGTAAATAAACCTTTTTCTCTGGAAAGCTGCCGGATATGCTCCTTAGTCAGGCCGCATTCCCGCAGCGGGGAGAGTACGGACAATTCCTTCAGCGCACGCATTCCGGGACGGTCGTTCACATCATCTGAGGAATTGGTTCCGTCCAGCAGGATTGTATAGCCGTCCTCTTCGGCAGCTTTCAGGATGGCGCTGAATATGGCTTTTTTACAGTGGTAGCAGCGGTCGGAAGGGTTTTCTGCGACATAGGGGACGCGGAGGATATTCAACGGAAGGACTTTTAAGTCCACATCCAGCTCCGCAGCCAGCCGCAGGGCATCCAGGTATTCGAATTCGGGCTGAAATTCGGATTTTACATAGTAAGCCCGCACGTCGGCACCCCAGGACCTGGCGGCATACAGAAGGTAGGCAGAATCAACGCCGCCCGAAAAAGCAACTGCAGACTTGGGGTGCAGTGTAAAAAAATCCTGTAATGTCATATCGAAATCTCCATTTCAAAATAAAGCACACAGATTCCCGCCTGAGAATATGTGTGCTTTTTGATATGATTAAGGTATACAATATTTGTGCCCAAAAGTCAATAGGCAGCCGGGCATTTTAACGATAATCCTTCATATAATCGCCGTGGGCCTCGATCAGGTCGTCGCACAGGGCAACGATTTCGTCCAGGGAAAGCTCTGCCGCGGTGTGGGGGTCCAGCATGGCAGCCTGATAGATGTTTTCCTTTTTTCGGGTAACGGCAGCCTCGATGGTCATCAGCTGGGTATTGATATTGGTCATATTCAAGGCGGCCAGCTGTACCGGCAGACGGCCTGCCCTGCAGGGATGTACGCCCATGTTATCGATGAGGCAGGGCACCTCCACACAGGCATCCGCAGGCAGGTTGGAGATCAGCCCGTCATTCAGCACGTTTCCGCCAATCTTATAGGGAACCCCTGTGACCACGGCTTCCATTATGTAGGAAGCATATTCATGGCTGCGTACATGTGTAACCAGCCCGTTATTCAGAATATCGTTCTTTTCCTTTTCCCAGCCTTCTATCTGGCTCACACAGCGGCGGGGATATTCGTCCAGCGGAATATTGTATCTGTCTATCAGTTCAGGGCTGCGGCTCTTGATAAACCAGGGATTATACTCGGCGTTGTGTTCACTGGATTCCGTACAGTAATATCCGAGACGGCGAATGTACTCAAAACGGACCATGTCGGAATGCTTTTCCGTGCGGTTTTTCTCCGCGGCACGCTTCCTGATTTCGGGATAGAGATCGTTGCCGTCCTTATCATAGATTTCCAGCAGCCATGCCATATGGTTGATACCGGCAATAAGCTCTTTGCGGCCGTCCAGGGCATACTCCATGCCAAGGCTTTTCAGCAGGTACTCGGAGCAGACCTGGACGCTGTGGCAGAGTCCTACGGTTTTTACATTGGTGTAGCGCTGCATGTAACCGGAGAGCATGGACATGGGATTGGTGTAGTTCAGGAACAGGGCGTTGGGACACACGGCCTCCATGTCCTCCGCAAAGTCGCGGAGGACGGGAATGGTGCGCAGCGCCCGCATGATTCCGCCGATTCCAAGGGTGTCGCCGATGGTCTGGCGCAGGCCGTATTTTTTGGGAATTTCGAAATCGGTAATGGTGCAGGGTTCATACAGGCCTACCTGGATGGCATTGACTACAAAGTCTGCGCTGCGGAGGGCGTCCCTGCGGTTTTCTGCGCCCAGGTATGTCCTGATTACGGCGCGGTTCTCGTTGGTATTTTTGTTGATTGCGCTGAGGATGATTTCCGACTCATCCAGGCGTTTGGGGTCGATGTCATAAAGCGCGATTTCGCTGTCGCGCAGGGAGGGCGTACACATACAATCCCCCAGTACATTTCTGGCAAATACGGTGCTTCCGGCTCCCATAAAAGTAATTTTCGGCATTTTTTCGCTCCTTTTGCTGCTGCGGCAGCCTGTTTTTTATAATCATATCAACATCATATTATTTCTGCCCGGAAAAGAATAGGGATTATGTTTCGAAAAATTGTATAAATGTTGTATTGGGATGGAAAAAGGATTGAAAGGAAGGGGCAGGGAGGTTATACTTGAATACAGGCGAAAGGAAAGGGCAGTGCTTCCGGTTACGGTTACAGGGCAAGGGGGCGCTGTGGCCGGGCCGAGCGTTACGGGAATATATGAGGAGGCTTGTATGGCAGCGGCGAGAGAGTATCATCAGGAGTCAAAATCAGGGGAGGCGCTGGCCTTTTATTTCTGCGGCTGGCAGAAATGTGAACCCGGGCATTCTTTCGGGCCGGCGGTCAGGCCGCATTATCTGTTTCATCTGGTGCTTTCAGGCAGGGGGATTTACGAGAGGGGAGGCTGCCGGTATGAGGTTCGGGCAGGGCAGGGGTTTCTGATTCTTCCGGGGGAATCTACATGCTACAGCGCAGACCGAACAGAACCCTGGGAGTATTGCTGGATCTGTTTTGGCGGGTCTGAGGCAGCAGGGATTCTGAGGGAGTGCGGATTGGGAGAAGATAACCTGATTTATGCGGATAAAAGCGGCGGACTGCTGAGACGTGAGCTGATGCAGCTGGTGTATTCTTTTGAACATGCAGGGGTAAACAATTATATGCTGCTGGGGCGACTGTATTTAAGCCTGTCCCACATGGTGCAGAAGCAGCCCTCCGGGGAATCAATTGCCCAGGAGTATGTGAACCGGGCGACGGATTTCATCCACAATAATTTCGGCTATGAGATTGGAGTGGCGGAAATCGCCCGTGCCGTGGGGATTGACCGCACTTATCTGTACCGCATATTCCGGCGGCTGGCAGGGCAATCTCCCAAGGAGTATCTGACGGGCTTCCGGCTGCGCATGGCGGCGGGGATGCTGAAGGAGACCGGGCTTCCCGTCACGGAGATTGCACTGTCCTGCGGCTTCAGGGAGGTTTCCCTGTTTGACAGGCAGTTCAGGGCTGCCTACGGATGCACGCCGCGGCACTACAGGAAGAGCGGGAAAGGATAAGGCGGCGCGTGAAATTTATCCTGGAAACCGGCGATGTTTTATTGATTTTTTACGGCGTATATGGTATACTTGCACCGGTTTTTATAAAAAGTGCTGGAAATGCTGGGGTAGTGAATGAAAAACAGGATTCAGAAGATAGACGCATTTCGTATTACAATTGAACGAAGGAAACTGGCCCGGGATAAAAAGAGTGTTCAGAAGATTTTTGAAGTGCTGGAAGACTGCGGGATTCCCTGCGAGTGCATGGCCATTAACATTGACTGGCTGGCAATCGTTATGAGGGAAACGGAGCTGGGGAAAGTGAACCGCTTTGTGGAACAGCTGGGCAGGGAACTGAGCAATACCGAAATCTGCATTAACGGAAAGATTGTACTGCTGTATCTGGAGAACGGGCAGATAACATCCCGCAGGATAGGCATGCTGATTTCCAGCCTTGCCATACAGGATATCGATATCGTCATGCAGCGGTATATCAAATGCGAAGACAGGCTTGTAATCGGGACATCTGTGGAGGATGCGGAGCGGGCCAGGGACATTATCAGAGAGGTGGTGGATTCCGATTACAGGGCATAGGGGTCGTTAGGATTCGGATGCCTGCAGGGAACGCCGCGGAGAAAAGTATGATATATTTGATGAATTATGACTCTCCCATAGGGAGGCTTCTGCTGGCGGAGCGGGCCGGAGCGCTTATGGGATTGTGGATAGAAGGGCAGAAATACTTTCCCAATGCCTGGAAGGAAGAAGCGGCCGTCAATCCGAAGGGGGAAGCCTTACAGTGTGCCGCCGAATGGCTGGAACGGTATTTCCGCGGAAGAAAACCTTCTGTCAGCGAGCTGAAGATTGCGCCGGAAGGCAGTGAATTCCGCAGGGCAGTGTGGAAGCTTCTATGTGAGATTCCTTACGGAAAAGTGGTTACTTACGGGGAAATTGCAGGCAAAATTGCCGCCGCCCGGGGCCTGAAAAGCATGTCTGCCCAGGCTGTGGGCGGCGCAGTGGGGCACAATCCCATTTCCGTCATCATTCCCTGCCACCGTGTGGTGGGTACCGGCGGTAAACTCACCGGATATGCCGGGGGCCTGGACAGGAAGGCAAAACTGCTGGCGCTGGAAGGCGCTTTTATTTTGCCGTCAGTACCCAGCCGGGAAACCATCTGAGATATTTTTCCACAAAAGCCGCTTCCACCGGTGCGCCTGCCAGCACGGGATAAAACAACAGGAACAATTCCAGGACCACCGCAGCGTACAGCACTATGGCTGCAGTGCGGGCAAGGCTTTTTTTCCACTGGCAGAAGCTGTACATAATCATTAATACCACAAACACCACGCTGGGGAAGTAGTGGTAGATAAAAGTAATACGTGTCACGAAAAACCAGGGCAGATACTGCGCCATATATCCTGTTAACAGGAAGGCAGCGGTTTTGTCCTTTTTTTTCAGCCCCAGATAAACCATGTAGAAGGAGGCGGGGATGCCGGCCCACCACACTGCCGGATTGCCGAAAGCACTGATTCCTTCCCGCAGCCCGCCGTCTGCCGTCCGGGTGATGACACGGGAGTAGTACCAGATGGGCCTCTTCAACAGGGGCCACTCGTACCAGGCGGAGGCGAAATCATGGGTGGAGTTCAGGCTGCTGTGATAGCCGAACATGGTTTCCTGGTTGTAAAGCAGCCTGCCGAACAGCTCCCTGTCGGAATAATCCCGAAAGGGAATGTAGGAGAGCAGGTAAATCACCGCGGGTACTGCCACGAAGAACACAAGGCAGAACAGGACGGTACGCCGTGCATAAGGGATAAAATGCGTCCGGATATATCTGTGGGAGATACCGTTCGTACTGCCGGCAGGGTCTGTGCCGGCATAAACGTATTCCCGATATCTTTTATACAATACAGAGAAGAAAATTACCGCCAGGCCGCAGCCGGCATATACGCCGGTCCATTTGCAGGCGATACCCATGCCCATGCAGAAGCCGCAGGCGCCCAGGGGCAGCAGTGTCCGCTTCAGGCTTGTGTCATAGAAGCTTAAGGTACTGTACTGATACATAAAATAGTACATCAAAATCACAAAAAATGTTATGTATACGTCAATGGTGGCAATTCTGGTCTGGGTAAAGTGCATAAAGTCGAAGGCAAACAGTACACAGGCAAAAGCAGCCGTCAGCGTGTTCTTAGACAGCTTCCTGGCGAACAGATATACCGGGGGCACCATGGCAATTCCGAAGAGAGTACCCATAATGCGCCAGCCGAAGGGATTCATGCCGAATACCGCAACACCCAGGGCGATGAAGATCTTACCCATGGGCGGATGGGTATTTTCATAGGAAGTAAGCCCGTGAAGAAATTCATAGGCGGTTCGCCCGTGATAAATTTCGTCAAAGTACATACTGTTCCGGAATGTGCTGTTCTCCGGATAAAGGTCAGCCTCGTCAAACAGGTTCTCATATGCGGATGAAAAAACCGGCGTCAGGGGTTGTCCCTCTTCGTCCAGGAAAACAAGTTCCAGGAGGGACGCCTGTGTGTCTTCCAATGTCAGCTTCAGACGTGTCATACCGGTTTTCACGTCCACATTCTGCCATGTAAAGACATTTTTTAGAGTGATCTCCCCAAAGGGTATCCACGCGTCGGAAGCGTTCATGTTTCCTTCCAGTGTGAAGTTTCTTCCATGCCAGGGCGCGATGTAGTAAGACAGGGAGGCAGGCGTCTCCGTGCCGAAATCCAATTCCAGAGACTGTCCCTGAACCATGTCATAGGAAGTGGAAGGCGCCTGGTTATCTCCAAGATCATACAATGCGAAGCAGGCATACGCCAGGGTGACGGCAGCCATGCAGATGATGTCGGCCTTCTTGAGCGGAACGTTTTTTTGTGACGGCTGCGGCGCATGTGCCTTTTTTCCCGTTCCGGAACGCAGAAGAGAAAGAAGGGCGGCATCGGAAGCCGCATCCGCGGCCGGATCCAGGGCATGCTTTCCGTACAGCCGGCGGGCGGCATAGAACAAAAAGCCTCCGCAGACAAGCATCCCTGCCGACACCAAAAGGATGGACGGCGAATTCCTGTCATAATTGGAAGGATCATAAAAGAACAGGACATCTGCCGTATTGTAAAAGTGCATGACGGAAAATCCGGCATAGCACAGGTAGAGCAGGCCGGAAGGCCTGAACACATAGGCGAGCACCAGGAGCAGGAGTCCGGGAAACAGGTAGCGCTCATGCATCCTCACGGAAAACAGATAAACGGAAAATATTATCAGGGCGCCCAGAAAAGGATATTTTCCCTGCCGCCTGCGGCTGCGCAGGCTTAACAGCAGCACGGCCGTCACGGATATCAGGATGGCGGCCCAGCCAAGGAGCCAGTAAGGGACCCCCAGGAAGGTATTGTCCTGGCTGATCCAGTTTAAGCCCAGAAGTCCCCATAAATTACAGGCATTGACGGCTGCGTAGGGATAGGAGGACACTGTGGTGAAGTACTGATCCCACACATTTTCCAGGCCGAAGGGAAGGCACAGGATGACCATGCCGGTGACGACGGTCAATATTTGTAGACAATTGTGTGCGAGCCTGCGGACGCGAAGGCCGGCGGCTGTGCTTCCGGAGGACGGTGCAGAGGGATCCTTCAGCAGCACATGGTCCAGAAAACCCGCGAAAATCACAGGTGCGAACAATAGGGCATGTGGCTTCACCAGGATACCGATACCGAAGACGATGTAAGCGCCGTACATCCTGCCCTGAACCAGATACAGGCACATGAGCGCCATGAACAGGGCGAGGATGGAATCGACCTGACCCCACACCGACGAATTCAGGATGACAGCCGGATTTAACAGGTAGGACAGGCACAGAAAAAAGGCCCTGCTTTCCGAAAGCCTGCCGGCAGCCGCGCGGTATACCAGTATTCCGCAGGCTATATCGCATAAAATGGCCGGTAACCTTAATAAAATCAGGTGGACCGGGGAATAATATTCTACGTGGAGCAGATCCCGCAGCCAGCCGAACAGCCACAATATATACATATATCCGGGAGGATAGTCCGTAAAGACTTCCGGGGAATAGAAAGCTCCCGGACCTACCTGATAGATTCTGTCTGCCCATGCCGCAAAGCATGCCGTGTCGGAACCGAAGCCGCCGGATAAGGCAGCAGCCAGCAGCCGCAGGGAAAAAGCTGCCAGGACGAGAAGAAAAATGCCGTATTTGGGCAGCTTTCTGTTCAGAATGATACCCAGGTAGCCGATTACAAATAATAAAACGCCGACAATCGCAAAAAGATGAATAAAAAGCATATGCGGTCTCCCTTTTACAGTTTTTGTTGATTCCCGCGGGCAATGAGACAAGTGGATGCGTCAGCATCCATTTGGCGAATGCCGCGAGGGTCACATACTCCGCTGCTTGCAGTGCTACAAGCTTGATGCTCCGTTGCTTGCAGCGGGGTTGTTGACTTTGTTAATATCCGGATTACTGCTATTACGGTAATTTCACAATCATATTATATCAAAAAGCTTGGAAGATGAAAAGGTTTTGTGCTATAATAATAAAATGTGACTGCCCAATCGCTGTTTTTCACACCCATGCCGGATGTGTTTCCTCGGGGACACATTCTTTCTCAGGGCAGTACGCAGCCGCATCTGCAATGCAATCTTAAGTCAGGATGGTAAAATATGGGGGCTTTCGTAAGTTTTCAGGACGTAAATAAAATCTATAAGACAGGCGAAGTGGAAATTCATGCGCTTCACGATGTGAATTTCGAAATCGAAAAAGGAGAGTTTTGTGTCATAGTGGGGGCTTCCGGCGCCGGAAAGACTACAATACTGAATATTCTGGGCGGTATGGATACTCTGAGCGGCGGGAAGGTATTTCTGGACGGGGAAGAGGTGTCTTCCTTTCAGAAAAAGCAGCTCACTGCCTACAGGCGGTACGATGTGGGATTCGTATTCCAGTTTTACAACCTGGTTCAGAACCTGACGGCATTGGAGAACGTAGAGCTGGCGGCACAGATCTGCAGGAATCCCATGGATGCCGCCACGGTGCTGGAGCAGGTGGGGCTGAAGGCGCGGATGAACAATTTCCCGTCTCAGCTTTCCGGGGGTGAGCAGCAGAGGGTGGCGATTGCCAGGGCGCTGGCAAAGAATCCGAAGCTGCTGCTCTGTGACGAGCCTACGGGCGCCCTGGATTACAATACGGGCAAGGCGGTACTGAAATTGCTGCAGAGTACCTGCCGGGAAATGGGCAGAACCGTTATTGTCATTACCCACAACCAGGCGCTGACAGCCATGGCGGACCGTATCATTACCGTGAAGAGCGGTACTGTTGCGGACATGGTGTTGAACCGGGAGATTGTGGATGTGGCGGATATTGAATGGTGATTTCGCGCATCTGCGGTATCCGATGCAGAAGGATCAGGTGGACCGATGGTTTCGCATGGTTGATGCGGAAAAAGATAAGCGGCAAAAGCGGCAGGACATGAATGACAGGCAGGAGAGAGGCTCGGGAAAGCTGTATGGGAAATAAGGGCATGCGGGAAATGGGAAAAACTACATTCAGGGAAATCAGATCCAGCCTTGGCCGTTTTATGGCGATTTTTGCCATCATTGCTTTGGGGGTGGGCTTTTTTGCGGGACTGAAGGTGACAAAGGATGCCATGCTTGCCACTGTCAGGAAGTACTTAAACAGATACGGCTTTTATGATTTTCGTATCGTATCTACCCTGGGCTTTGACCAGGAGAATGTAGAGGCCTTTTCCGGCATGAAGGATGTGGCAGCGGCGGAGGGTTCCGTGTCCTTTGATATCCTTTATCGCCTGGAAGACGGAAGCCAGGGGGCGGTGAAGACTTACAGCATTACGGAGGAGCTGAATACGCTGAAGCTGGTTTCCGGCAGGATGCCCCAGGAAGCCGGTGAATGTGTGGCGGACAGCGGCATGTTCGAACAGTCGGATATCGGCAGCACCATTTACCTGTCGGAGGACAATGCACAGGAGGAGCTGGAGCATTTTGCCTGCAGGGAATATACGATAGTGGGCCTGGTTCAGTCGCCTCTATATCTGCAGTATGAGAGGGGAAATACTTCCATTGGCACAGGGCGGCTGGCCGGTTTTATCTGCCTGCCGCCGGAGGGATTTGACACGGATTATTTTACGGATATCTATGTGAAATTTGACCGGGATTACCAGCTATACAGCGAAGAGTACGATACCTTTGTCCAGGAGAAGGAGGTTTCCTGGGAGAGTGCTGCGGAGAAGGAAGCCCTCGACAGATACCGGCGTATTCTGGAGGAGGCACAGGAGCAGATTGCGGCGGGCAAGGCCGAACTGGAAGAAAAAAAGGCGGAGGGGGAAAGGGAACTGGCAGACGCCCTGGAAACGCTGGAGGAGGCGGCTGCGCAGATGGAAGAGGGTACGCAGCAGCTGGAAAGTGCCAAGAGGGAACTGGAAGAGGGCGAGGCAGTGCTGTGGGAGAAGGAAGCGGAAATCGCCAGGGCCAGGGTTACCATCGCCGAAAAGGAAGCGGAGATGGACCAGGGGGAAGCTGTCATTGCCGGTAAAGAGGCGGAGCTTGCGGAGGCGAAACGCCTGGTTGACAGCAATGAGGTGAACTTGCGGAGCGCCGAGAGGCAGCTTGCCGACGGGAAGGCGGAGCTGCGGAGCAAGAGCAGTTCCGTGGATACCATGAAGATGCTGATTTCCGAGGGGAAAAACCAGATTGACGTGCAGTCGCGGAACCTGGCGCAGCAGAAAGCGGAGCTTCAGGCGAAGGTGGAGAGCGGGGAGATTTCAGGGGAAGCCTATGATGTGGCGGCATCCCTGATAGAGAGAGGAGAACAGACGCTGGCGGAGTACCAGGCACAGTTGGCAGAACGTGAGGCACAGCTTGCGGAAGCGGAGCAGCAGCTTGCGGAGGCGAAGCAGCAGATCGCGGAATCCGAGCAGCAGCTCAACAGCGGGTGGCTGGCCATGGCGGAGGCAAAGCAGCAGCTTGCGGAGGGACAGGCACAGCTGGCAGAGGCGAAATGGGAGATTGCGGACGGGCGTAAGGCTGTATCGGAGGCAAAGGATGAGCTGGACCAGGGGGAGCAGGCCATCGCCGACGGCTGGAAGGAACTGGAAGAGGGCCGGGCTGCCCTGGCGGAAAAGGAAACGGAATTCGAGAACGGGAAAAAGGAATATGAGGAGGGCCTGAAGGAATACGAGGATGCCCGGAAAGAATTTGACACCCAGGTGGCGGATGCGGAAAGGGAGATTGCGGACGCGGAGCGTGAACTGGCTGAACAGAAGGAGCCGGATACTTATGTGCTTGGCAGGGATGCCAATATCGGCTATGTATGCTTTGAGAGTGATTCCAATATAATAGAAGGAATTGCCAACATTTTTCCTGTGTTCTTTTTCCTGGTGGCGGCACTTGTGTGTATCACGACCATGAACCGTATGGTGGAGGAGCAGCGCACCCAGATCGGCGTGCTGAAGGCGCTGGGCTATGGGGAAGGCATTATTATGTCAAAATTTATGATTTACTCGGGTCTGGCAGCAGTGGGAGGATGTGTTTTCGGCTTCATTGCCGGGACATGGGGGTTCCCGGAGCTTATCTGGTTCTGCTACGGTATGATGTACAGGGCGGACCCCGTCTTCTATGTATTCAACTGGAAGCTGGCGGCAATTTCCTTTACCGTATCCCTGCTCTGCTCCATCGGCACCACATGGCTGTCCTGCCGGGTGGAGTTGAAGCAGGTGGCGGCTGCATTGATGCGCCCTAAGGCACCCAAGGCGGGAAAGCGGGTTTTGCTGGAGTACATTCCTTTTGTATGGAGGCGGCTCAGCTTCCTGCACAAGGTGTCCATACGGAATATTTTCCGGTATAAGAAGCGCCTGTTTATGATGATGGTGGGCATCAGCGGATGTACGGCGCTGCTGGTGACGGGTTTCGGCATCAAGGATTCCATTGCCGATGTGGCGGTGAAGCAGTTTCAGGAGATACAGACTTATGATATCGGAATTTCCCTGAAAGAAGCGGCAGGCGAAGAACTGGAGGAAGCGCTGGGCAAGATGAAGGCTTCCGGGGTGGAAGCGTACACCTTTGTCATGGAGAAAAATGTGGATTTGGTGGCGGAGGGCGGAACAAAGTCCGTCTATCTGGTGGCAGGGAGCAGGGAGGACATGGAACCTTTTCTGAACCTGCATACAACCGGGGGAGCGGCAATTGACTATCCGGGCCTGGGGAAGGCAGTTATTTCCAATCGCCTTTCGGAAGACTATAATGTGCGAATCGGTGATATGATAACGCTGAGAGACGAGAATCTGCGTGACATGACGGTGGAAGTGTCCGGAATATATGAAAATTATATTTATAATTATGTTCATATATCAGAAGATACCTGGAGGGAACTGACGGGGGAAGAACCGGAGCGGAAGACGGTATATCTGAACCTGGCAGGGGAGGCATCTGAGGATTCTCCCATTCAGGGAGTCTCGGCCCATGAGGTTTCCGCGGAACTGATGAAGCTGGAGCAGGTGGCAAATGTAACGGTGAACCGGGATTTCATGGAGAGGATTAGCAATATGATGGCCAGCCTGGATATCATTGTGGTGGTGGTTATTCTCTGTGCGGCGGGACTGGCGTTTGTGGTTCTCTATAATCTGACCAATATCAACATCACGGAACGGGTACGGGAGATTGCCACCATCAAGGTTCTGGGATTCTATAAGAGAGAGACGGCGGCTTATGTTTTCCGGGAAAATATCATGCTGACAGGACTCGGGATGCTTCTGGGCCTGGGCTTGGGACGTCTGCTGCACGCTTTTGTCATGAATGAGATTAGGGTGGATCTGATGTCATTCCACATATACGTGAAGCCCGTCAGCTATCTGTACAGCGGACTGCTGACGATGGTGTTTGCGTGGGGCGTGAATCTGGCGATGGGAGGCAGGCTGGAGGGCATCAGCATGACGGAATCACTGAAGAGCATAGATTGAAACCGGTCCAGGCAGCCGCCGCGAAGGACCGGGGTGAAGGAAAATACATTCTGCGTCGTCTGGCTGAAAGGAAACAGGCCGGCATGCCGGGGAAAGTGATGCGGCAGATGAGGGAAAGGATAACATGTAAAATGAAATTTGATATGCATTGCCATACGAAAGAAGGTTCGCTGGACGGCAAGGTGCCCATTGAGGAATTTGCCGCCATACTAAAAAGCAGGGGATTTAGCGGGATGCTTGTCACCGACCATGATTCTTACAAGGGCTACCGCGTATGGAAAAAGGTGAGGGAAGAGGGCCGGGACGGCGGATTCCTGGTGCTGAAGGGCGTGGAATATGATACCATAGACGCGGGGCATATCCTGGTGATCATGCCGGAGGGCGTGAAGCTGAAAATCCTGGAATTAAGGGGGCTTCCCGTTCAGTTCCTGATTGATATCGTCCATAAAAACGGCGGCATCCTGGGACCGGCCCATCCCTGCGGGGAGAAATACCTGAGCATTGTGAGTACGCTTGCGCGCCGCAACCAGCTGGCCGTGATGGATGAATTTGATTTTGTGGAGGGCTTTAACGCATGCGAGTCTCCCGAGAGCAATGCAGGGGCGCTGGAGATTGCACAGATGCACGGAAAGCCTGTTTTCGGCGGAAGTGATGCCCATAAGGCGGACTGTGCCGGCCTCGGATATACGGAATTTCGCGGTAAAATTACCTGTGAATCGGATTTAATCCGGCTGGTGAAGGAGAAGGGGCGGGAAGCCTGCGTATGCGGCGGGGAATATTACGGTAAGACAACGAAGCAGAAGATCGGAAGGGCCAACAACCTGCTGGTGGACGGCTTCTGGTTTTATAACCATCTGGGCAGCATGGTGCGCCACCGGAAGCGGATTCAGGAACTGCGCAAGTATTACATCCGGATCAAGTGACTGCCGGTGAATACGATTGGGGGAATGAAAAAACGATAATCGGGTGCCAGAGAACTGAAAACCAGGGGATGTTACAAAATTATTGCAATTTTAGCCGTTATTTCGCTGTAATTCATAAAATCTTAAGGTGCATTTTTGAAATAGTGTGATATACTCAATATGTGGCATTCCGAAGGCTGCATATTGGGTATTTTGTTTTATACTCGTGTGCGCATTCGGCTGTCGGTTTTCATTCCGCATTGCGGAAGCACGCACTCGGGTTTTCGGGCGTGCGTATTATTTTAGAAGAAGAAAGGATTGTGACATAAAATGGAAAATGGATGCAAAAATCATTCAGCGGTTACTGTATTGCGGCGTTCGGCTGCGATGACGCTTGCCGCCGTGACTGCATTATCTCTGGCGGCGTGCGGGAACGCGGACGGCGGTGAGTCCGCCCCGGCGAAGGAATGGGCCTATGTGCCGGAGTTTATTACCATAGACGATGAGAATGTAGATTATTACGATATGCAGCTGCTGGGGGAAAATATCTATTATCTTTCCAATGATTGGGATGAGGAGACCGGTGAAAGCAGCCAGAACATCTGCAAATATTCCCTGGCGGACCAGAACCTGGTGTCTACGCCCATCACCTGGTCTGAAGAGGGCGGCAACAAAAGTATCAGCAGAGGCAAGTTTGCGGAAGACGGCACGATGTACGCAATTATGTATGCCTATAATGATGATTACAGTGAATCCCGTCAGTTCCTGGCAAAGTTTGACGCTGAGGGCAAACAGGTCTTTTCCAGTGACATGACGGAACTGGTGGGTGAGGATTCTTACGTAGACACGCTGGCAGTGGACGGAGAGGGACGTATTTATATTACCGGCGACAGTGTGATCTGGCTGTTCGACGGGGAAGGCAACAGCCAGGGAACCGTTTCCATGGAAGGCGGCGGAAGCACCTGGATTGATACCATGGCCTGCGGCAGGGACGGCAGCATGTACGTAGGTTACAACAGCTATGACGGAAACAATAGTACATATGTTCTGTGTGAAGTGGACTTTGACGGCAGGAAGCTGGGAGAACCCTGTGAAGGGGTTTCCAGGAGCAGCGGATTTGTGGCGGGGACGGAATATGATTTCCTGATGAATGACAGCACTGCTCTGTATGGCTATAATCTGGGAGATAAGGAAAGAAAATATCTGTTCGACTGGCTGGACAGCGATATCAACGGCAGCAGTGTGCGGAAATTCGGCCAGATGGAGGACGGGAGGATTGTAGCCGTCATTGAAGACTGGGAAAGCGAGGACAGAGGAATTGCACTGCTGACGAAGAAGAAGGCAGAGGAGGTGCCCCAGAAGGAGACAATTCTCATTGCCACTATGGGCGGATCCTACAACCTGCAGTCCAAGGCGGTGAAATTTAATAAAGCCAGCGATACCTACCATATTTCCATCAAGGAATATGTGAATTATGACAACTTTACCGAGAATACATGGTCTGACGCATTGGCAAACCTGAATAACGACATTACTTCCAACAACTGTCCGGACATGATTGACCTGTCCAGCGTGAATATCTCCCAGATGGCGGCGAAGGGAGTTCTGGAAGACCTGGGTCCTTATCTGGAACGGAGCAGTAAGCTGAATCGTGAAGATTTTGTGGAGAACATATTGGATGCATACACTTATGAAGGAAAGCTTGTGAGCATTCCCAACTATTTCAGTATGCAGACCGTGGTTGGCAGTCCTTCCATGGTAGGCAGCGAAGAAGGCTGGACGCTGGAGGAGCTGATTAATCTGGCGAACGAGTATCCGGATGCGGAACTTTTCGACAATGCATCCAAGGAGGCGATTCTCCAGGCGGCCATGATGTTCAACGAGGACGCATTTATTAACTGGGAGACGGGAGAGTGCAGCTTTGACACGGACGGATTTAAGAACATACTT
This sequence comes from uncultured Acetatifactor sp., assembly GCA_910587555.1. Taxonomy (GTDB): domain Bacteria; phylum Bacillota; class Clostridia; order Lachnospirales; family Lachnospiraceae; genus Acetatifactor. Next base: position 23,380 of record CAJULV010000027.1, on the reverse strand, counting down.
GAATTCGTAAACCGTTTCCCTGATGAGGTAAAGTGGGAAGAAGGAATGGATTCGGAGTATACCAGAATCCAGAACGGAGAGGTTCTGCTGTCCAATGCCTATATTTACGATTTTGATCAGATTCAGATGTACAGCGAGATTTTCCAGGGAGACTATAACTGTGTCGGTTTCCCCACTGTCGACGGTACCGGCGGTCATGCCCTTACAGCCGCAGAAGCATATGCCATAACCGCGAAGTCGGAGAAGAAGGACGGCGCATGGGCGTTTTTGGAGAGTATACTGGCTTCGGAGGAGGAGGACCGCTGGAGGAGCGGGTTCCCCACCAGAAAAGCAAAGCTGCAGGAAATGGCGGAGAAGGCGGTTACCCCGGACTATATCACAGATGAAAACGGAGAAATCGTATTGGACGATAACGGAGAACCCATTGCCAGCAGCGGAACTTCCTCTATAGGATACGAGGACGGATGGAGTTATACTTATCATCAAACCACCCAGGAGGAGGTAGACAGGGTGATGGAGTTGATGAATATAGCGAAGCCTGTGTCCTACAACGGCAACGATGAAATTTCGAAGATTATCAATGAGGAGGCTGACGCTTTCTTTAAGGGCCAGAAATCAGTGGATGAGGTAGCGGGCATCATCCAGAACCGTATTCATAACTATGTGGGAGAGAACAGGTAAACGGCACATCTGAAATGGAGATGAAGATGGGTAAAAAACGGAAAGAAAGGCGCCGGAAGGCATCGGTGTCGGAAAATTATATCAAGACAACCCGGAGAACCCGCAGGCTGAAGATGAGTTCGGGAGCGTTCATCGCTCCCAGCTTTCTGGGAGTGATGACATTTTTCATACTGCCCTTTCTGGTGGTGATTTTTTATTCGCTGGTAGACAATCCTATCAGTGCGAATTTTGTTTTTCTGGACAATTTTAAAAGCATTCTGGGCAATACGTCGTTTAAGACGGCAGTGCGCAACACATTTACCTTTGCGGCCGTGGCGGTGCCGCTGGCAGTGGTGCTTTCTCTGCTGTTAGCCATTGTGCTGGAGGCAAAGCTGCCGTTCAGAAGTCAGTTCAGGACCTTTTTCCTGAGTCCCATGATGGTGCCGGTAGCTTCCATTGTATTAATCTGGCAGGTTCTGTTCCACTATAACGGCGCTGTAAACGAGGTGCTGCTCAAGCTGGGGGGAAGCCGGATTGACTGGATGAAGTCGGATTACGGACTCATAGTCGTCGTTATCCTGTTTCTGTGGAAGAACCTGGGGTATAATATGATTCTGTTTATGGCAGCCTTGGCGAGTATTCCAAAGGATATCCTGGAGGTTGCCAGGCTGGAGAGTGCGACGCCGCTGCAGACTTTTTTCCATATTAAGGTGCGGTATCTGTCCTCTTCTCTGCTGTTTGTGACGATTATGTCCCTGATTAATTCCTTTAAGATCTTCAGGGAGGTTTATCTGCTGACGGGCGATTATCCGTATGACTCTATTTATACGCTTCAGCATTTTATGAACAATAAGTTCAGATCCCTGGATTACCAGACATTGTCCGCGGCGGCTATCCTGATGTCGCTGGTGATGATCGTGATTATAGGAATTCTGTTTATAGCGGAGAATTATTTCGGAAAGGATGTGGAGGGATGAAAAATTGGAGAAAATCCAATTTTAAGAATGCGGAGGCAGCGGGGAAATGGGAAGACCTGGCTGCCCTGGACCATCTGACAGCAAAGCGAAGGAAACGGCTGCAGACGGTAAAAATCACACTGGCCACCATGGTGGCGGCAGCCTTTGCCATCCTTTTCCTGATGCCCATCGTACTGACGATTACCAATTCCTTTATGGCTGCATCCGAGATATCGGCGAACTATGGCTCCGTATTTGCCACCAATTCCAACGGCGGCAAGGTCTACATAGCAGAAAAGGTGAACCTGAAATTTATTCCCGATATGGTTTCTTTCAGCCAGTATAATACGGTGCTGTTCAAGAGTCCGGAATATCTGCTGAAGTTCTGGAATTCCGTGATACTGGTGGCTCCGATTGTGATATTCCAGCTGATTGTCGCCTCACTGGCATCCTACGGCTTTGCCAGATATCGGGGAAGGATAAGGGAAATTATTTTTTTCATGTACATTATCCTGATGCTGATGCCTTATCAGGTGACACTGGTGCCCAATTACCTGATCAGTGACTGGCTGAACCTTCTGGATACCAACTGGGCTATCTGGCTGCCGGGTATCGTGTCACCCTTTGCCGTGTTTCTGCTAACGAAGTTTATGCGCAGGATACCGGAGTCGGTGATGGAGGCGGCGCAGATAGACGGCGCGGGAGAATGGCAGATATACCGCAGGATATGCCTGCCGCTGTGCAGAGGCGCCATATGTTCGGCTGCGATCCTGGTATTTATTGACTACTGGAACATGGTAGAACAGCCGCTGATTTTGCTTACCGATGCGGAGACCCATCCCCTGTCGGTATTCTTGAGCAAGATTAACGCCGGGGAAATCGGGCTGGCGTTTGCGGTGGCGACGATTTATATGGTACCCAGCCTGCTGATTTTCCTGTACGGGGAAGAATATCTGGTGGACGGAATTACCTATCAGGGCGGTATCAAGGGCTGAGCATCTTGGGGGGGCGCTTTTCGGATGACAGAAGGATTTGAATCAAGGACAGCGTTTCTTCACGGATTGTCGGGACTGCTGCATCAGGAAAACCTGCACAGGATATCCGGCAGATTGTATTTTAATAGATAGAGGAGAGGTATGGCGATGAACGAGAACGGAAAGAAGAAAAGGGAATGGGTGAAGACGGCAGCGATTATATTTCTGTCAGTGATGCTGGTACTTACCTTTTTCTCCAACACCATTATGAACTATTCGCTGCCGGAGGTGGCCACACAATATGTACAGTCCGGCACCATTACGGCCAAGATCAGAGGTTCAGGCGTGGTGGAAAGCGGAGATCCTTACAATGTGGAGGTGAAGGAATCCCGTAAGGTGGCCAGTGTGGCCGTGAAGGTGGGGGATACCGTGGAGAAGGACGCGGTACTCATTTATCTGGAAGACGAGGAGAGTGACGAACTGAAAGCCGCCAGAGAAGAGCTGGAGAAGGCGCAGGCTGATTATCGGAATGCGCTGCTTTCCGTGGAGATTACACCGTCGGATATTCAGGCGGCCAACACAGGGATGTCCACGGACGCTTACCGCAATCAGATCACAGCGGCACAGAATGCGGTGACAGGGGCGGAGAATGCGGTGACGGCGGCGAAGAACGAAGTGACTGAGGCACAGAAAAAGGTAGACGAGATTCAGAATCAGTATGAAGCCGTGGGAAATCAGATTTCTTTGACACCGGAAAACAACGCGGATGTGAGTGCGGAGACGAAGGCCCGGAACGAGGCAAAAGCTGCATGGGATGCGGCAAAGCGTGTTGAGGCGGACAGAAAGAACGAACTGACGGCGGCGCAGAATGTGGTGGCGGATCTGGAGGCGAGGATTCAATATGTGCAGGATCAGATGCCTGCGCCGGAGCCTACACAGGAGCCGGAAAAGCCGGAAGATCCCGGAAGCTCCGAAGAGGGTGATACGTCCACCTCAGGAGAGGATAATGGCGATGATACTGTCTCTCCCGGGGATGACGCCCGGACGCCGGATCCCGGGTCTGATGCTGCTCAGACATCTTCTTCCGAACCTGCCGGAGAAGACAATTCCGCAGAGCCGGATGCCTCAGAGGCAGGTCAGCCGGAGGCCCGGTCAGATGCGGAAGGGAAAAGCGGGCTGAATGAAGTGGGCGAGAACGTGGATATTGCCGGGCTTCAGGCACAGCTGGATATTCTGAACGCACAGCTCACGGAAGCCAAGGGAGCGGAGATCAACGCTCAGAAAGCATATAATGATGCAAGCCTGGAAGCCACCAGGCTGGAAGAGATCTATAACAGGGCGGAGCAGGCGCTTACGGACAAAAAGAATACCGGAAACACGGAAGGGATTATCAACAACCTGAAGAACCAGCAGAACGCTCTGAATGTTTCCCTGGCAGAGGCAAGGAATGAACTGGCCCGGAAGCAGGCCGAACTGACAAATCGGGAGACCACGCTTGCGGACCGGCAGAAGGACCTTACGGAGCTGGCGAGCAGAATCGGCAAGGTGTCAGGCCTGGAGACTGCCCAGGAGGCAATCGACAGGGCACAGGAAAAGGTGGATGAATTGACGGAAAAATCCGTCAATGCTACAATCAAGTCTCCCATTGCAGGTACGGTAACGGCACTGAATGTAACGGCCGGCAAGAATACGGATGCCAGCACGCCCGTGGCTGTGCTGCAGCCTGAAGGGAAGGGCTATAACATGAGCTTTTCCGTGAGCAACGAACAGGCCAAGAGATTGTCGGTGGGCGATGTGGCGGATTTGGCAAATGCGTGGAGATATGACGACGTGACGGTGACACTGGCAAATATAAAGCCGGATCCCAAGGAACCCGGGCAGAAGAAGCTTTTAACGTTCGACGTTTCCGGAAATGTGACGGCGGGGCAGTCATTGAATATCTCCGTGGGGCAGAAGAGTTCCAATTACGATTATATTGTACCCAACAGCGCTATCCGCGAGGACAATAACGGCAAGTTTATCCTGATTGTGGAGTCCAAGCCGGGACCGCTGAGTACCCGTTATATTGCGAGCCGTGTGGACGTGGAGGTGCTTGCAAGCGATGACACCCAGTCTGCCGTCAGCGCGGCACTTTACGGTTATGAATTTGTAATCACTACGTCAACAAAACCCGTGGAAGCGGGCAAGCAGGTCAGGCTGAGTGAAAATAATGGATAGGACCGATGGAAATGAGGTAAGTGATGAAGAAAATAGTATTGGGTATAAGCGGAGGGATTTCCTTCCTGATTTTCCTGATTCTGCTTTTCACTACGAATGCTCTGGGCCACAGCCAGCTTTCGCAGACGGTGGCCGAAAGATGGAGCAGTAAAAAGAATGCTTCCCAGGTCAGCTGCTTTTTCTCGGTGGGATCAGGTATTACCGAGGATGCCATCATCGATTTTGAGCATACTGTGGACAGTGCGCTGACGGATGCGTCCGTAGTCCAGGAATCCGAGAATCCCGGCGCCAGGCTGTGGGCGGATACGTACAGCGCTGACGGCACCGTGAGCATTTCTTCGGATAAGGCGAGTATTACGGCAGATGCCATCGGAATCGGCGGAGACTTTTTCCTGTTCCATCCGCTGAAGCTGTTAAACGGCGCCTATTTTTCGGGCAATGATTTAATGCAGGATTACTGCGTCATAGACGAGGACGCGGCTTGGCAGCTGTTCGGATCCAATGATGTGGCAGGAATGATGGTTTACATCGGGGGCGTCCCCCATATTGTGACCGGCGTGGTGGAGAGACCCAAGGGGCATCTGGCGGAGGCTGCCGGATTGGATTCTACTTTGGTGTATGTGTCCTATCAGACGCTGGAGCAACTGGGTACGAGCCATGGTATCAATCATTATGAGATTGTAATGCCGAACCCTGTTACCGGATTTGCGGTGAACTATATCAGGGAAAAGCTGGGGACGGAGGAGAAGGAGACGGAGATTGTGGAGAATACCACCCGTTATTCCCTTCTTTCCAGGCTGAAGCTTCTGACACAGTTCGGGCTGCGTTCCATGAACGGCAAGGCAATTATTTATCCTTACTGGGAGAATATCGCCCGGGGCTACGAGGATATTCTGACGCTTCTGACCCTGTTCGGAATTCTGTTTTTGGCTTATCCCACGGGACTGGCGCTGGTGTTCTTCTGCATCTGGTGGAGACACAGGGGCTGGACCATGCGGGATGTGCGGCTGAAGCTGATGGATAAGGCTGAGCGCGCAGTGGAGAAGAGGCGTGAGGACCGCAGGAAACGGCATAAAGGAATTTCGGAGAAAGAGGGTGCGTCTGAGGACAGTGAATATGACGATGTTGTGTACGAGGACAGTACTTTTTGGGAGGAGCCGGAGCCGAAGGGCAGGCTGAAGGGAAAAAGGAAAGCACCAGAAGAAAAAGACAGGAAGCCTGCAGATGAAAAGCGCAGTGCGAGGCGGGAAGAGAGACTTCGGAAAAAGCAGGAGAAGAAGCTGGCGAAGGCGCAGCGCAGAGAGAAGAAAGATAAGACGGGAGGAGAATTGTGAAAAAAAACTGGTGGAAAAAGGCAGTGACAGCAGGTTTGACAGCCGCAATGGTTCTGGGCCTGGCAGGCTGCGGCAAAGGCGGCGACAAGATGGAGAATGCCGCGCTGGCTAAGGAGCATGTCTACAAGTTCCAGGAATTTGAGATGCCGGATCTGGGGGGAGATGACTACAGTATCCGGGGTTCCATTCACATGGACGGCAAGATTTATGTGATGGCACAAGTGTATCATTGGTCGGAAGTCAGTGACGAACTGGATATTAAAATGCTGAGCATGAATGATGACGGTTCCGATGTGAAGCTGGTGGATTTGGAGATACCGGACTGGAGGACGCAGACCGGGAACGGCGGAACGGGAGCCGTGACGCCACAGCCCCGGACCGAGACGGAGGAACCGGAACCCGATGGAGAGCCGGAAGAGGGAGCGGAATCCGAAGGAGAGCCTGAGGAGGGAGCGGAGCCTGAAGGCGGGGCGGAATCTGAGGAAACGGAATCCGAAGAAGATTCCGGGGAAGAGGATGCCGTGGCAGAAGACAGGGCCGAAATAGACATGCCGGTGGAAGGCGGCGGTGATGTTTACGAAAATTCCTACTACGGGGAGTTTAGATTCGCGCCCAATGGCTTTATTTATGCCATAAGAAGCTATTATTTTGAAGACTACTCCACCGAGGAGTATACATCCATCCAGAAAAGTTATATCAGCTGTTGGAACGTGGACGGGAGCTTTGCCTGGGAGAAGGAACTGGAGAACCTTACCTCGGAAGAGGAATATAGCTATGTGAGCGGTATGTCCGTATCCGGGGACGGCACACTGTATCTGATGCTGTCCGGGGACAAGGGGTATAAGGTGGTGGTGGATGCCCAGGGAAATACCTCCGGGAAAATGCCCCTGCCCGAGGATGCGAACAAGGTATTCAGCAATTTTAATAATATGATGACTAAAGAGGACGGCACTTTCCTGATCATATACAGTAACGAAAACAAGTGGGAGGAGCAGTACCTTGTCACATATGATCCTGTTACGGACCAGCTGGGCCAGCCCAGCCTGCTGCCGTCATCCATGTCCTGGGACGGCTATAATACTATGGCGGCAGGAAAGGTATCGGATCTGATCTTCAGCAATAGCAGGGGTATATATACCTATACGGCAGGAGACGAGAACAGCGTGGAGAAGATGAATTTCATCAACTCCGATGTGAATATCAACGGCTTCAATTCCCTGATTGAACTGGACGATACGACTTTTGTCGGCATCTTCTATGAAAATTACGGGGAGGATACAAAGGCGGGCATATTTACCTATGTGGACCCGAAAGATATCCCGGATAAAGCTGTGCTGGTGCTTGCAGGCAATTATGTGGGCGGCGAAATGAAGCAGCGGGTGGTGGAATTCAACCGCAGCAGCGAGCAGTACCGTATTACCGTGAAGGAGTATGATTCCTACAATAATTATGATGATTATGAGGCAGGCTTTAAGCAGCTGAATAATGATATCACCACCGGGAATATGCCGGATATCCTGATTACCAACGGGCTTCCCACGGAAAATTATGTGGCAAAGGGACTGCTTGCGGATATCGGGAAGCTGATTGAAGAGGATGAGGAGCTGTCCAATGTGGAATTTGTACAGAATGTACTGGACGCATATTCCATGGATGGGAAACTTTATTACGTGATTCCGTCTTTCCGGGTGAGTACCGTTATCGGAAAGAAATCTATTGTGGGAGACCGCAACTCCTGGACCATGGCAGATATGAAGGAGTTGATGGAGACTCTGCCCGAGGGAACCACTATGTTCGGCGAGATGACCCGGGAAAGCTTTATGCATACAATGATGGATTACTGCGGCGCCGATTTCGTTGACGTGTCCAGCGGAAAGTGTAACTTTGATTCTCAAAATTTTATCGATATGATGGAATATGCCAATACCCTTCCGGAGGAGTTGAGTGAAGAGACTTTCGGGGAAGACTACTGGCGCAATTATGAATCACAGTATCGGGAAGACAGGACTATTTTAAGCAATTTGTACCTTAACAGCCTAAGTAATCTCAACTATAACATGAACGGGCGTTTCGGGGAGGAGATTTCATATATCGGCTTCCCTACAGAGAGCGGGATGGGGGCCTATGTACAGTCGGGAGATTCCTATGCAATCTCTTCCCGTTCAGCCAATGCCGAAGGGGCCTGGGAGTTCTTGCGGTATTACCTGACGGATGAATACCAGTCCGAGATGGAGTGGATGATGCCCATCCAGAAAAAGTACTTCCTGGAGGCTGCCCAGAAGGCGACAGAGAAGCCTTATTACATGGATGAAAACGGCCAGAAGGTAGAATACGATGAAACTTACTATATGAACGGTGAGGAAATCATATTGCCGCCCCTGACACAGGAGCAGGTGGACAGCGCTGTGGAATACATTTACAGCATTAATAAGTGCTATTATGGCAACACCGATATAAGCAACATCATCGAAGAGGAGATCGCTTCTTACTTCTCCGGACAGAAGAGCGCTCAGGAGGTTGCGAAAGTTATTCAGAGCAGGGCGCAGATATATGTGGACGAGAAGCGTTAGTGTACTGATATGATTACAGGATTCTCTTCGAAATGAGATTGAAAATGCTGCATTTACCAGGCAGCAGCGGACGGAGAGCATTCCAGGAGGATTGCTTTCACATCCGCTGCCGAAGGGAGGATGCAGCTTTTTCGATTTTTGATGCGGGAAATAAATTTTTATGGAAGAAAACAGCTCGGCGGCCCCTTCAACAGATACGGGATTCAGGACAGGGTCACAGGAATTCCAAGCTTACGCATATGGTTCTCCAGGGTGAGTTCCTGTCCATGCTCGCGGAGCCATTTTCTGTATTCTCCGTATTCGGGCATGACGGAGGCAACCATATTCCAGAAATTTTTGGAATGATCCATGTGGCTTAAATGGCAGAGTTCATGTACGACCACATAATCAAGGACTGCAGGAGGCGCGAAAATCAAACGGTAATTAAAGGACAGCGTTCCCCGGGAGGAACAGCTTCCCCAGCGCGTCTTCTGGTCGCGTACGGTGACGGATGTGTAATTGCCTCCCGTTATACGGTGAAAATATGCCACACGGCTTTCGAACTGCTGCCGGGCGGCATTGCGGTATCTTTTTTCCAGGGTTTCCAGACGTCTGATTTCGGCATCTGTCATGGCGCGGGATTTTTCCGGTTTCATGGAGGGCCTCTTTTCGATATTATCTGATGGTTTGCGGCGTCAGACCATTTGCTTATCCACTTCAATCACTGCAAAATAATTGGGATTGTCTGTCCGGATGCGCTCCTGAATCCGCTCAGCCAGTTCTCCGTCTGACAGGGGGAAATTATAAGGCGTCACCACATCGAAAATCAGGTTGGTGTGGGTAGGGCCTGTGACAATCCTGAAATCATGCATGGTAAGCGCCCCGCTGATTTCCTCTATGTAGCCCTTTACGAGGGCTTTCAAACGGTTGGTTTCTTCATCTTCCACACAGACAGGGTCCATATGAATCACGGCATGGCAGTTCAGCCTGCTTCGCAGCTCATGCTCGATGGTATCTATTTTGTCATGCAGGGCAAGGAAATTGCCTTCGGCAGGTACTTCCGCATGGAGAGAGATCAGAATCCTGCCGGGTCCGTAATTATGCACAATTAAATCGTGGATTCCCAGTATCTCTTCATGTGCGGTGACAATGTCGTTGATTTGCCTGACAAATTCCGGGTCCGGCGCTTGGCCCAGCAGAGGGCTGACAGTATCTTTGGCGGCGCTGTAGCCCGTATAGCAGATAAACAGGCCCACCAGCATACCGCACCAGCCGTCAACGGCAAGATTTGTGAAATGGCCAATCAGTGTGGCTGCCAGTACGGCGGAGGTGGCTATGGTGTCGCTTAGGGAATCTGCTGCAGTGGCGGCCATGGCTGCCGAGTCCAGCTTTCGGCCCAGCTGCCTGTTGTACAGGAACATATAGCATTTTACCAGGATGGAGGCCAGCAATACGGCAACCGCCATGGGAGAGAAATCAGGCATCTCGGGATGGAGGATTTTGGAAAAGGAGCTTTTGAGAAGCTCTGCGCCCATCAGAAGGATGATGACGGAAACCAACAGGCCGGATATATATTCTATGCGGCCGTGGCCGAAAGGATGATGGGGGTCAGGCTTCTGCCCGGCCATCTTAAAACCAATCAGTGTGATGATGGAGGAGCCGGCATCTGACAGGTTATTGAAGGCATCCGCGGTAATGGCAATGGAATTGCTGACGGAGCCGGCGATGAACTTACCGGCAAAAAGGCAAAGGTTCAGAAATATGCCAACTGCCCCGCACAGGATTCCGTAGGCCTGTCTGACGGAAGGGTTTTTCGTGTCGTTGTTATCAGGAACAAATATTTTTGCAAGTAATGTAATCATGGAAATACCTCTGTGAACTGTTGTTTTGATACTTTTTGCCGGTATGGCGGGAACCGGCAGAAGTTGCCTTTTTTAGAGCTTAAGGAATATCGGCGTCCGCTTCTCATAGACGCAGTAATAACGAAAGCCGCATTCCCGCAGGACTTCTGCAGCCCGTTGGAAATGCGCCGCGATATATGAGGCTTCGTGGGCATCGGAACCGACGGTGATAATCTCTCCCCCCAGTTCCCGGTAACGCTTCAATATGCCCATACAGGGATGAAAGTCATGCATGCCGCTTTTGATGCCGCCTGTGTTCAGCTCGATCCCCTTTTCTTTCCGGAGCAGCAGTTTCAGGATTTCATCCAGAATATCCCTGTATCGTTCATAAGAATATCCCGCATCCCTGTCCGGCGCGTACCGCACCGGATAGTCCAGGTGCCCATACACATCGAAACTCGAAAATTCCTGTATATTTTCCAGAACGGATTCGAAGTATCCGCGCAGGGCGTCCGCCGTGGTATCACCGTCAAAAAAACCGGGATAATAAGGGTCCTTCCCGTGACAGATGTGGGAGGAGCCGATGATGAAGTCGAACGCATATGATTCTGCGTAAGTTGCATTCCTGCCCAGGGCCACGGGCTGCAGCCCCAGTTCCACGCCGAACAGCAGCTTTATCCTGTACGCATATTTTTCCTTTAAAACGGCCAGGGTATACAGGTACGAATCCGTATCCAGCAGAAAAGTATCCTTCGGCAGGTCAGGATATTCTGGGTATTCAAAATCATTGTGTTCCGTGAAACACATGGTTTTAAGGCCCCGGGCGATGCCGCCCAGGACCATATCTTCCATGGAAGTACGGGAATCCCCCGAGAAGGAGGAGTGGAGGTGAAAGTCTGCCGTAATCGGCGGGATGGTTTTTTCCGGTTTCATATACGCTCCTTTATCTCCGGATTTTTTCGCAATAGTCAGAAAGAATCCTTATGTTCCCATTATAGCAGACTTCCGGGCTTTTTCAAATGGTTTATGGGAATGATACATTAAACGATCAGGAGTAAATTCTAAATAAACTGTAAAATTTCCGAAAAGTTGGCAAATATTTTTCATTTACATCTTGAATTATCTTAAGAAATTGGGTAAAATATCCTTGTTGATAAATGTTTGACAATCTGGCATGTCCTGAAAATGGACAGGGATTGCCGAAAAATAGAAAAATTTCAGGAGGAATCTAAAAATGGCTGTAAGAGTAGCAATCAATGGTTTTGGCCGTATTGGCCGTCTGGCATTCAGACAGATGTTTGATGCTGAAGGGTATGAGGTAGTAGCAATCAACGATTTGACCAGCCCCAAGATGCTGGCTCATCTGCTGAAGTATGACTCTTCACAGGGCAAGTACAAATATGCTGATTCTGTAGTGGCAGGCGAGGACAACATCACCGTTAACGGCAAGACCATCACCATCTACAAGGAAGCAGACGCCAAGAACCTTCCCTGGGGCGAGCTGAAGGTAGACGTGGTTCTGGAGTGTACAGGCTTCTATACCTCCAAAGATAAGGCAAGCGCACATATCACTGCCGGTGCACGTAAGGTTGTTATCTCTGCACCTGCAGGAAACGATCTTCCAACCATCGTTTACAATGTAAACCATGATACACTGAAGGCTGAGGATACCGTTATCTCCGCAGCTTCCTGCACCACCAACTGCCTTGCTCCCATGGCGAAGGCGCTGAATGATTTCGCTGCTATCCAGAGCGGTATCATGACCACCGTTCACGCTTACACAGGCGACCAGATGATCCTTGACGGTCCTCAGAGAAAGGGTGACCTGAGAAGAAGCCGTGCAGGCGCCTGCAACATCGTTCCCAACTCCACCGGCGCTGCAAAGGCTATCGGCCTTGTTATTCCGGAACTGAACGGCAAGCTCATCGGCTCCGCACAGCGTGTTCCCACCCCTACAGGCTCTACCACAATCCTGGTAGCAGTTGTAAAGGGCGAGGTTACCAAGGAAGGCATCAATGCAGCAATGAAGGCAGCTGCTACCGAGTCCTTCGCTTATAATGAGGACGAGATCGTATCTTCCGACGTTGTAGGAAGCACCTACGGCTCCATCTTCGATGCAACCCAGACCATGGTTTCCAAGATGGAAGACGGCAACTCCCTGGTACAGGTTGTTTCCTGGTATGACAATGAGAACAGCTATACTTCCCAGATGGTTCGTACCATCAAGTATTTCAGCGAGCTGGCATAAGTGAGAGGAAGTTCCGAGGCATTATGTTAATGTCCGGAAATAGGTGAATCTCACACGGAAGAAGGCAGGCAAAGGTATCCTCTTTGGACGGCGTTCTTCCACAAGTGACGACCTTGTGGGGGTCCGGTCTTATGGGCCGGACTCCTTTTTTCCGTATACCGGGCGCATGCGGAGGATGCGCGTCGCCGGTTTGGCGGCGGGGGCTGGAGGCATGCAGTGGAGAAGGGTATATTGCCTTCTCTGTTTATGAAGATTCCGTTTGGAAGCAGTACTTTAATCAAAGATCATATAGGGAGGTTCTAAGAAATGGGCTTGAATAAGAAATCCGTTGATGACATCAACGCAAAGGGAAAGAGAGTTCTGGTAAGATGTGATTTTAACGTTCCCCTGAAGAACGGTGAGATTACCGACGAGACACGTATTGTGGCGGCAATGCCTACGATTCAGAAGCTGATTAACGACGGCGGCAAGGTGATTCTGTGTTCCCACCTGGGCAAGGTGAAGAACGGCCCCAACGAAGGCGAGTCCCTGGCTCCCGTTGCAAAGAGACTGTCCGAGAAACTGGGCAAGGAGGTTGTGTTTGTCGCCGATTACAATGTGACCGGGGAAGCTGCAACCAAGGCTGTGGAGGCCATGAAGGAAGGGGATGTGGTCCTGCTTCAGAATACCCGTTTCCGCGGCAAGGAAGAGACAAAGAACGGCGAGGAGTTCAGCAAAGAGCTAGCTGAGCTGGCTGACCTGTATGTATGCGACGCATTCGGCTCCTCCCACAGGGCCCATGCTTCCGTGGAAGGCGTTACCAAGTGCATTACCGCGAAGGGCGGCGAGAATGCAGTTGGCTACCTGATGCAGAAGGAAATCAATTTCCTGGGCAACGCGGTGGAGAATCCGGTTCGTCCTTTCGTGGCCATTCTGGGCGGCGCAAAGGTTGCGGACAAGCTGAATGTTATCTCCAACCTGCTGGAGAAGTGCGATACCCTGATCATCGGCGGCGGCATGGCGTACACCTTCCTGAAGGCCCAGGGGTATGAAATCGGACGTTCCCTGGTGGACAATGAGAAACTGGACTACTGCAAGGAAATGATTGAGAAGGCTGAGAAGCTGGGCAAGAAGCTGCTGCTTCCCGTTGACTCCGTGACGGTAGCCGCATTCCCCAATCCCATTGACGCCCCCATTGAAGTGGAAGTATGCGGCGTGGAGAATATGCCTGCGGACAGAGAAGGCTGCGATATCGGACCCAAGACTGCCGAGATGTATGCGGAAGCCGTAAAGAGCGCCAAGACCGTTGTGTGGAACGGGCCTATGGGCGTATTCGAGAATCCTACTTTGGCGGCAGGCACCATCGCAGTGGCTAAGGCATTGGCTGAAACAGACGCTACCACCATCATCGGCGGCGGTGATTCCGCGGCAGCCGTTAACCAGCTGGGATTCGGCGACAAGATGAGCCATATCTCCACCGGCGGCGGCGCATCCCTGGAATTCCTGGAAGGCAAGGTTCTCCCCGGCGTCGCAGCAGCGGACGATAAATAAGGGAAACGGCGAGAAGCCGAGGAACAGTCTCGCGACGCCGTGCGTGGCGGCAGCGGACGATAAATAAGGGAAACGGCGAGAAGCCGAGGAACAGTCTCGCGACGCCGTGCGTGGCGGCAGCGGACGATAAATAAGGGAAACGGCGAGAAGCCGAGGAACAGTCTCGCGACGCCGTGCGTGGCGGCAGCGGACGATAAATAAGGGAAACGGCGAGAAGCCGAGGAACAGTCTCGCGACGCCGTGCGTGGCGGCAGCGGACGATAAATAAGGGAAACGGCGAGAGGATAAATAACATGGAGGATTTTTCCATAGGGGAGATGCTTGAAATGCAGAGAAGGCTCCAGGAGAACTATAAAGATAAATGGGAGCCAATCAATGTGGATACAGGTAAGAACAAGCTTCTCTGGATGATCGGAGAAGTGGGCGAGGTAATTGACATTGTAAAGAAAAAGGGAGGCCATCGGGCCATTGAGGATGCAGGACTCCGAAGGGACCTTGTGGAGGAAATGGCGGATGTTCTCATGTATTACAATGATGTCCTGTTGTGTTATGGAATAACTCCTGGGGAACTCAAAGAGGCTTATACCCGGAAATTTGACAGAAATTTGACCCGCTGGCGGTAAGACACAGGTTTTTCGGCGGCAGGAAGGCCTGCCCGGGTGCATCATATTATGATGAGAGGCCAGGCTATATAGCAACAAAGCGCCTGCCGCGGTATGCCCTAAAAGGCAAAACGAAAATAATACAGAGAATAGAGGATTTATATTATGGCAAGAAAGAAAATCATTGCCGGCAACTGGAAGATGAACATGACTCCCAGTGAGGCTGTAAAGCTGTGCGGCGAATTAAAGGATCTGGTAAAGAGTGACAGTGTGGACGTAGTATACTGCGTTCCGGCGATTGATATCGTGCCCGTTGTGGAGGCCGTGAAAGGGACTAACGTAGCGGTTGGTGCCGAGAATATGTACTTTGAGGAAAAGGGCGCTTACACAGGGGAGATTTCCGCGGCCATGCTGAAAGACGCAGGCGTGAAGTATGTCATCATCGGACACTCCGAGAGAAGGGATTATTTCAAAGAGGATGACGTGCTGCTGAACAAGAAAGTGAAAAAGGCTATCGAGGCAGGGCTGACCCCGATTCTCTGCTGCGGCGAGTCTTTGGAGCAGAGAGAAATGGGAGTAACCATGGACTGGATTCGCCTTCAGATTAAGTCCGATCTGGTGGATGTAACCGCGGACCAGGTGAAGGAGATGGTTATCGCCTATGAGCCTATATGGGCCATCGGCACAGGCAAGACCGCGACCACGCAGCAGGCCCAGGAAGTCTGCAAGGGCATTCGCGACTGCATCGCCGAGATGTACGATGAGGATACCGCAGCTGCGGTGCGCATCCAGTACGGCGGCTCCGTATCCGCTTCCAACGCGGCTGAACTCTTTGCCCAGGCTGATATTGACGGCGGCCTGGTGGGCGGTGCTTCCCTGAAGCCTGATTTCGGGAAGATTGTAAACTATAAATAAGTGTAAACATGCACAATAAACAGCACTAGATATAGGAAATAAAACCCCTATATCTAGTGTTTTTCTATTAAAGGATTTAATTTTGTATCATAAAAAGAGGAAGAATATCAGTTTTTAATCTGTCTTATTCTTCCTCTTTCTTTTTGTCTTTTGGCGGATCGGGAATAAACTCACATATATCATCTAAAGTGCAGTCCTCTAAAATATTGAGAATGTTGTTAAGAGTATTTACATTGACATTTCCTGTTTTAAGTCTCTGTAGTTGAGAGCGGCTGATTCCTTTATATGTGTAGAGGTGATATTGAGTTATTCTTCGTTCTTCAAAAATTTTAAACAGCTTATCAAACTTTATCATCTTTTTCTTCTGTTTTCTGCTAATCTCCTGATGAAAACGTCAGGAGATTTTTTGGTGGACAACAGATAAAGCGCTTTATAAAACGCCTGGAGAAGAGATGCAGCATTGTACTGTATGCCTCGGGAGAGGAACTGACCCTGCTGAAATTTGGGAAAGCAGCCGATAAATATGGTAAGGGCGGGTACCGAAGAGGCTTTAGCGATTATAAACAGGAGGAAATTGCGGATGAATGATATGACACAGCTGCTTCATTCTATGGAGCGGAGCATGAAGCTGCAGAACCGTGCCAGGGCGGAGAGGCGTGCAGCGAGGGCGGAACAGGAAAAACGGGAATTTCAGGAGAAGCTGCTGCAGGCCGAGGCCACCAAGATGGAGCTGGACGGAATGGCATCAAGCGTAAAAGGGAAACAAGATGCCGTACAGCGTGACCAGCTGATCAGCATGATGATGGCGGGATTTTAAACCGCACATCTTCCGGGGTGTGCTTCCAGCCGATGCGGATAAGGCATTGGAAGAGCAGGAGGAAAGCAGGATCGGGGGTCGTATTGCCCCCGCAGCTGAATCCCAAATTTGTGACAGCGGCAGCGGCCCTAGCCATTTTGGTGGCGGCAGTAACAGCGGTTCAGAATACTCTGAAATTTTCCGGCAGTGGAGGTATCGGAGGCGGAGATAACAGATGATTTATAAAATAACGCAGTGCGAAAAAGCGGGTTTTCTGTTTGCGGGCTGGGAGGAAACGCTGATCCGGTCGTGCTTGCAGGGGGTGATGGGACATATTTACGGGGATTCTGATGAGGCACCTGTATCAACAATGGCAGTGTTGGGGGATTTCTGCTTTCTGGCGGGAAAGCCTGACAAAGAACTTGTAATGTATAAGCCCGGTGAGTGTATACAGGACTTTGTCATTATGGTTCCACAGAATGAGGCATGGGGAACACTGGTGGAAGAATGCTATCAGGAAAGGGCGAAAAAAGTGTGGCGATATGCCATAAAGAAGGAACCGGAGGTTTTCAGCGGGGGCGCGGTTTTGCAACGCCTGCAGACGATAACAGAGCACCTGGAGAAAGGATATACGCTGAAAATGATGGATGAAGCCCTGTTCCGGTATTGTAGGGGGATTTCCTGGTGCAGGGACTGGGTGTCACAGTACGACGATTTTGACATGTACCGCCGACTGGGGCTTGGTGTAGTTATTTTGAAGGATGGGGAGCCGGTTTCAGGGGCGTCTTCTTATTGCGGATATTCCGGGGGCATCGAGGTTGAAATCGATACTAGAGAGGATTATCGGAGAAAAGGGCTTGCTGCCATCTGCGGGGCAAAATTGATTCTGGAATGTGTCAAAAAAGGCTGGTACCCCAGCTGGGATGCGCAGAATCTGTGGTCGGCGGCACTGGCCGAAAAGCTGGGATACCATTTTTCACATGCGTATACAGCCTATGAGATTCAGGGGTGGTAATGGGGGGCGCCGTTAGCAGGGAGGCTTACGTGTAACTTACAATGCGGAGAGGCTTGGTAGTCAAACGGTTTCCGGGCTGAAAGTATCCTATTTAACGGTCTGATTACATGAAATTGCATACAGGCAAACCGTTGAATTACAGTCGCATTGGTGGAAAAATTTCGAATTAATACTTTTGGGTGTTGTGTGCTTCACGGATATTTGATATAATAGAACAAATGTTTGTAGATGGAGCCGGGGCAAAAAGGGTGTTTCGGCCTAAAAAAGCAGGCGGGCAGTGGGAGATTATGGGGCGCTATGGGGAAATACGACAAAGAGTATGAGGCATTCGAGATTTTTGAGCAGATACAGAATGAGAAGAGTCGGGAAGAGTCTGTTCCGCGGCCATTGCCTCTTTCTTTTGAAGAAGCTCCCTACTATGAGATTGCGTATGATGCAGAGCCGGTACTGGATGGCGTGACGGCATCAGCTCCGGAAGCGTTTTCCCTGTCCGGTGACCGGGCAGGAGCGGAGGAGAGACGGACCGGGGTGAAGGATGGGAAGAGGGCAGAAGCAGAAGCCTGGAACCAGACAAAAGCGGCGGTACAGAATTGGGCAGTAGCGGGAAACTGGGAGCAGAAGGAGGCAGAAGCCCGGGAGCAGGAGGAGGCAGAAGCAGGAGCCTGGGGCAAAAGGGAGTCGGAGGAGGCAGAAGCAGAAGCCTGGAATCAGGGGGAGGCAGCAAGAGAACAGTATCAGACAGCGGTGACACAGACCCGGAGGCCGTCAGGCTGGCAGCAGGCAGGCCCGGAAAAAATCGGGATTCGGGAAGAGGACCCGGTGCGGGAGCAGTTCAATCGAATGCGGGATATTGCCAGGGAGGACAGGTACCTGAATTTCCGCAGTTCCCATTTTTACAATCAGAAGATGCAGCAGGAAAACGCAAAATTATTTTACCGCCAGGGCATGTTGATGAAGGATTTCCGGGATGCGTATGCAGTGACGGTTCCCTATGCTTCCTATTATCCCAGTTACCAGATGATGGGATATGAGCAGCTGCGGACTTTTTTTACCTGGCGGACACAGGTGCGGGAGGGAAGGGTGGAGCATGTATCCCTGTCGTACGCTTTTTTGTATATTTATGAACTGCTGAACAATATCGGCGTGGAGAACCCGGGGGAAGGCCTGGAAAGACTGCTGTTTTTCTGGGATGCTTTCCGGGTATATGACAGGTCTGTGGACAAATATGTTGTGAGATGGCTGAAGGATTACTACATTTATTACGGACTGCCCGGAAGTTTCCGGGATTTTGTGGAGGAAAATAGCCTGGGCGGTTACTATCCGGAGCTTTCGGAGGAGGAAAATGCCTTTGAGCTGTTCTGTGCCCGGTCCAAATATGACATCCGAAAATCCGCCTTTTATGCAGGGAGGGAGGAACAGGTCAGGAGATGCTTTCTATTTACCCTTGAGCGGCTGCGGGAGGCATTGGCGGCAGCCGGATTTGAACTGGACCGGTTCCTGTTTCAGCCCACCAGAAAGATGGCTCCATGGGTTCCCTTCCTGGGGGCGCTGTTCTGTCCGGCAGGAAAACAGGCGGACAGGCAGGTGATGCTTTCCCGGAAGGAAATCTATGTGTGCAGCAGGAACCAGTGGACCTTCAGCGCGGTGGTGACCACGGACAGCGGAAAGCGGCTGATGGGCTACTGTTTGAAGCAGATGGAGTCCCTGCTGCGGAAATTGACGAAGTACAAGCATAAACTTACCGCAAATCCGGATATGATCAGCTCTGTGACGGCGGAAGAGCTGAAGCAGGCGGGGATCTGCCTGGAAACCGTAATTGCGGAGGCGGTGACGGCATTTTACAGAGAAGAAACCAAAACGGTGGTCCAGGTAAATAGAGGGGCACTGGAAAAGATCCGGAAGGAAGCGTATGTGATTCAGGAAAAACTCACGGTACCGGAGGACGGGGGTATGGTTCCGGGGCAGATGAGGACAGGGACAGAGGCCGTTCATGCCGCACATGAGGGAATATCCGCAGGGGATGGGACTGCTGATAAGACAAATCCGGCGGAGGGGCAGGAGAGAATCCGGGAAGCCGAAAAGAACCAGGAAAGCGTTCAGGGTTTGGCGTATAATCAGAGCGTGGATGGTAGCCGGAAGCAGGACAGCCGGGAAAAAGAACCGGATACAAACCAGAATTTGCAGGATGCCCGGAATGACAGGGCATTTCAGTCTATGGCGTTGCCAGAAATCACAGAACAATTCAGAACTGCAAACATGGAGGGCAATGAGGGGAACGGAACATTACCGGAAAGCGGGGGAGAATGGGACGTTTTGCGGGAGCGTCTGACGGATACGGAACGACAGGCTCTGGATATTATTTTATACGAAAAAGCGAATCTAAAGGAGTTTGCCCACCAACAGGGGATTATGCTAGAGGTTCTTGCGGAGGGGATCAATGAGAAGGCGGCAGACGTGGTGGGAGATGGAATTCTGGATAATGAATTTGCGTTCTATGAGGATTACCTGGAAGAGGTAAGGAAAATGTTGGATGTGAACTGAAGACGGGATGTCTTAAAAATGGTGCGGAAGAATATAGATCTTCAGGGGGAGGGCAGGGAACAAAATGTTAAGATTTGAAAAAATCAATGGAAAAAATGTATGGGATATTGTAGGATTAAGTGTCAAAGAGGAGCAGAGGCATTTTGTGGCGGAGAATAAAGTCAGCATAATTGAAGCATACACCACCATCACGGGAGGCGGCCGGGCTTTTCCGTTCGGAATTTACGATGGCAGCGTGCCGGTAGGCTTTTGCATGATAGGCTATGATGTGGATGACTATTGGGAGGATGCGCCGGAGATTGCCTACAGGAATTATAATCTTTGGCGTCTGATGATTGATAAACGCTGTCAGCATCATGGGTATGGGAGAGAGGCGGTAAAGCTTGCATTGGATTTCATCCGGACAAAGCCCTGCGGAGATGCGGAGTACTGCTGGCTGTCTTATGAACCGGATAACGAAATTGCGAAGAAACTTTATCATTCTTTTGGCTTTGTGGAAACCGGGGATATGGATGGCGAAGAAATTATTGCGGTTCTTAAGCTATCGGCTCCGGAAACGGTTTGTTAAGGGACATTTTAATACGGTTCACAACCAATTTAAAATGATTAATGCCAGCAGACCAAGAGATTGGAAAAATCCCTTGGTTTGCCGGCATTGTTGACTGGCAGCTTAGGTAAAGATTTTCTCAACAGTATACGGATTCCCTGCACATCATCTTGAAAGAGCTGCCATTCCGTTTATGTGAATTTGATGAAAGACTTGTACAAAAATGGCAATTTATTTTAGCTTATAATGATTGAGGTGGAATCAATGCTGAAGAACAATATTGAGGTCGATGTAAAAGTAAAGTATATAGAAGCAGAGACCATATAGGCAAGGCTTGCCAAGGATGTGGGTACCACTCTGTCTTATGTGAATCGTCTGATAAAGAAAAATGAGAAGATTGTAAATAAAACTTCTTTTCAAATGCTGGAGTCATTGGGTTACGATATCGAATTAACATATGTAAAGCGCAAGGAGGAATAAAGCATGAGCGGTGATTTGTATAGACTTATCCCAGAGGAGGGCAAGCATCTTGCTGAGTCTCGTGATACAAAAGGAGCCTACCGAGGAGTGTATCTTGATGATGATACCAATAAACCATCTGGAGCAGGAGAATTTATTAAAATTGAAGACGATAAATGTGAAGACTACGATAATGATTCCGTTAGGAATGAAATGGATGGAGATGTAGCAGCAATAACAGGGTTAATTGCTATTGGTATTGGAATAGGTGTTGCCGCAACAAAGGCATATCCGCATGTTAAGGAATGGGTTGGTAATACGGCTGTTCCTGGGATGAAAAAGTTTTGGTACAAAATTCGTAACAAGGATACTGCTATATCGATGGTTACTGATGAAACAGTTTCTGTATCAATGGATGTAGTCTCTGCTCAAGACTTTGCCGATAACGTAGATGTGGTGTTAGATGAGTATCAGAAAAATATGAGCAGTAAAGAAGCACAGGTTCATCTTTTAAACATTATGAGTTGTGCCATGTATATGGTGAGTGAGATTAGAAAAATTTCGAATGTTGTTGTTAATAACGAAGTGATAGGTGAGGAACGTCTTCTTGAGTGGAAGTTTGCAATGGAAAAATTGACTACTCAAACGGTTACGGATAGTATTAATCGGATTTTAGAGGGAAATGTATTATCAATGAATGAAACGGATATGCAACGAATAGCTGTGCTGATGGGTGACACTATGATTACTAACGGCGTATATGTTCCAATAAAAAATGAAAAGGTCAAAGAATCGTTAAGGCTGACAGAGTAATGAGATAACCGGGAGGTATTGTTATGGCAGTACGTGGAAAGAGTATAAATTTGTTTTTGATGGATGGGGACGCTGGGGGAAGGATAAAATGTACCCTTGCGAACTGGACAGGTGTTGCCTATAAGATTCCGAGAACAGCATTGGATAAATGTAAAGAGCGTGATGATTTAAAACAAAGTGGGGTTTATTTTTTGTTTGGTATTTCTGATGAAACAGGAAAGGGTGTTGTTTATATCGGGCAGGCTGGGGCGAGAAAAAATGGCGAGGGCATCCTGAATCGTTTGCAGGAACACAAGCGAAGTCCTGAAAAGGATTATTGGACGGAAGCAATCGTGTTCACCACATCGAATAATTCTTTCGGGCCTACGGAAATAAGTTATCTTGAGAATCGTTTTTGTAATCTTGCTATAGAAGCAAATCGTTATGAAGTCAAAAATGGGAATGATCCTACTTCTGGTAATATTACAGAGGAGAAGGAAAGTGAGATGGAGGAATTTATTGACTATGCTGAAGTAATTATGGGGACTCTCGGACATAAGCTGTTTGAGCCGATAAGCAAGCCAACCGTAAAAAAACAAGATGGCTTTACCATATCGGAGGATACAGTCAGACTCCATCTAGAACGTACAATAAAGAATGTGGGAAGGGTTGAGGCAAGCGGCACACAAACAACGGAAGGATTTGTAGTTCTTCAGGGTAGTCATATTTCTCTTGTGGATGACGATACAATACCTTCTGTTATTAAAGAACGGAGAAAGAAAGCTTTAATTGATGAGCAAGGCATATTGCAGGAAGATATGTTATTTACCAGTCCCTCTTACGCAGCAATGTTTGTTATTGGGAAGAGTGCAAATGGTTTGACTAGCTGGAAAAACACAAATGGGCAAACCTTAAAATCGCTCGAATCTATAGAGGAATGATGATTAGATATAAGGGAATGTTAAAGAGATAGAAATTTATCATTATTTACGGGGGTGTTGGAATGTTCAACCAAAATCAAATATACAATATTTTTAATCAACAACAGATACAGGCACAATTGCAGCAAAGGCAACAGCAGTATCATAATCAGCAAATGTGGAAAGTGACTGATTGTGCAAGGAAGTTAGATGAGTTTCTTAAAAGTGCGGAGGAAATAGATATTCAATATCAACAACTTGCTTTTGCTGAATGTTGTGCAGTATTAGGGAAACATATGCAAAAATAAAAATTATGCATGAGTCACTTGCCAATTGTTAATCCGGGTGCAAATGCACCCGGTGCGTGTTTATCGTTACCATAGTACAGATTTATAAAAGTTACATTGTATCATTTATAGGACGGCAACCGATCTCATTTTTACGAAATATTTAAAGGCAGATATTTCGTATCAAGGAGTAACAA
>CAJULV010000026.1 GCA_910587555.1 uncultured Acetatifactor sp. | reverse complement strand
CCTTCCGTGGTACCGGTCACCTTGAAATCCATATCCCCGAAGAAATCTTCCAGCCCCTGGATATCGGTGAGCAGTACATAGTCGTCGTCACTGTCCCCCGTCACCAGTCCGCAGGAGATGCCTGCCACCATTTTCCTGATGGGTACGCCTGCCGCCATCAGAGACATGCAGGAAGCACAGGTGGACGCCATGGAAGTGGAGCCGTTGGACTCAAAGGTCTCGGACACGGTGCGGATTGCATATGGGAAATCCTCCTCGCTGGGAAGTACGGGGATCAATGCCCGCTCCGCCAGTGCGCCGTGGCCAATCTCACGCCTTCCGGGCCCGCGGGAAGGCTTTGTCTCTCCCACAGAATAGGAAGGGAAGTTATAATGATGCATATAGCGCTTGCTCACCTCGTTCTCATCCAACCCGTCAATCTTCTGCTGCTCGGACAGAGGTGCCAGTGTACATACATTGCATATCTGAGTCTGTCCGCGGGTAAACATGGCGGAACCATGTACCCTGGGGATAATGTCAACCTCTGCTGCCAGCGGACGAATCTGCGTAATCGCGCGTCCGTCAGGGCGTTTGTGATCCTTCAGGATCATCTTGCGCACCGTCTTCTTCTCATACTGGTAGACAGCCTCGCCCAGAATTGCCAGCCAGTCCTCTTTTTCGGCAAACGCCTCTTCCAGCTTAGCGGTAATATTCCGGATGTTTTCTTCCCTGATCTGCTTGTCATCCGTAAATACGGCCACCTCCATCTCCTCGGGCGGAACCAGACGCCTGATCTCCTCAAACATCTCCTCCGGAATGGCACAGCTTGTATAGGTATGCTTCGGTTTACCTGTTTCTGCAACGATTTTATCGATAAACGCGATAATTGTCTGGTTGATCTCATGGGCCTTGTAGATGGCTTCGAGCATCTTCGCCTCGGGAACCTCGTTAGCTCCCGCCTCAATCATAATAACCTTCTCCCTGGTGGACGCTACGGTCAGATTCAGGTCGCCGTTCTTCCACTCTTCCTGGGAGGGATTGACGACAAACATGCCGTTTACCAGTCCCATCTGGGTCATGGCACAGGGTCCGTCAAAAGGGATGTCCGAAATGCAGGTTGCGATTGCGGCGCCCAGCATTGCCACCAGTTCCGGACGGCACGCAGGGTCCACGCTCATGACCATGTTGTTCAGGGTCACGTCATTGCGGTAGTCTTTGGGAAACAGCGGACGCATGGGCCTGTCGATAACGCGGCTTGTCAGGATGGCATTCTCGCTGGCCTTGCCCTCTCTCTTATTGAATCCGCCGGGAATCTTCCCCACTGCATACATCTTCTCCTCGTATTCCACACTCAGGGGAAAGAAATCAATTCCATCCCTGGGCTTCTCGGATGCGGTTGCGGTGGAAAGCACCACCGTATCTCCGTAATGCATAAATGCGCATCCGTTGGCCTGCTTGCCCACACGCCCTATGTCAACCTTCAGCGTGCGCCCCGCCAGTTCCATCTCGAAAGTCTGATACATAAATTTTTCCTCCATTCCACCGTCATTATCAGCGGCTTGTTCCATACATGAAAGCCCTGGAACAGAAGGTACCGAAACTACTGAAAAAGCCATGAGCGCGGCTTCCATACCCTTTTCAGCGGTCTCGGGACAAGCTTCTGCCCCCGGCAGCTTTTATTGCTATGAATAAGCAGACCTGAAATGCTGCCGCATCTCACGCCTGCTTTATCTGCAATCCAACTTATTTTCTCAGGCCGAGTCTCTCAATCAGACTACGATATCTCTCGATATCCTTCTTCTTCAGATACTCAAGAAATCCGCGTCTCTGACCTACCATCTTCAGCATACCGCGGCGGGAATGATGATCCTTGGGATTCACCTTAAGATGCTCTGTAAGCTCCTGAATCCTTGCTGTCAGCACAGCCACCTGTACCTCAGGTGAACCGGTGTCGCCAGGCGTCCTGGCATACTCATTCATAATCGCCGTCTTCTTTTCCTTTGAAATCATTTCTCTTCCTCCTTCAACTTTTACCACCTGGCACTAAGAGCGGGGCGGAGTATCCCGTCCCCGAGTGTCGGCTGAGACGGAACTTCTGTCCGTCTGTCACACCATGTTATCATACCATACCCACGGTCAATTGTAAACCTGAAATTTTGCCAAAATTTCGTAAAATATCGTTACTGTTCACAGGTGCCTCCGCGAAGTGTTTTCGTACGTATTTTGAACGAAAATCACAAGACAGCAGGCGCCAACATGAGCGTACTTTGCTCATTTCATGACAATAGAATTCTGCTTTTGAATTCTATTGTTTGTGTGCATCAGTTACTGTGAACGGAGTGAACAGTAACAAAATATCGTAACAGTTCAGTACCCTGTCTGAACAGTTACAAAATATCAAACGCCAGTAAACACCTCTTCGTATTTACTGACATTTTCAATGCTGCAGGCTGCCCAATATCCGTCAGTCCTGCAGAAGCCTCACATATTTCACCGGCGTGCGGTATTTATAATTGCTGATTTTGATTCCCGTCCGCTCATTGCTGGCATGCACCACCTGGCCTCCGCCGATATAGATGGCCACATGGTTGATGCGGCCCCTGCTGTTGCCGTAGAAAATAAGGTCTCCCGGCTGCAGGTCTCCGGCAGATATCTTGGTTCCGTAGCCTGCCTGGGAAGCAGCATGATGCGGCAGCGAGATTCCGTATTTTTTAAATACGCTCAAAACGAAACCGGAACAGTCCGCACCCTTGGTCAGGCTGGTACCGCCCCATACGTAACGGTTGCCCACGAACTGCTTGGCATATTCCACCAAATCCACACGGACATCGGACACACCCTGGCCGTACAGAAGCTCCGTCATGGTAATCGCCGTGTCCAGCTTCTCCTCCACCGTCACAAACTCGGCCGAGACATACGCCTCATCCGCATCCACGGCCACCTTAATCCAGCCGTCCAGGGTCTCCAGGTAATCCATCTCTTCCCCCGATGCCACCTGGGTCAAAACGGCGCTCTCCGTGTCTGGTGCCTCCCGCACATTCAGACCGTCCCCCTTCACTACCACCACGGTACGGACGATTTCATTGGCCTTCACCATAGCGTCAGGCCCTGTCAGCAGATAATCCGTCTTCACATACCCTTCCACTTCGCCGGACTGGATACGTGCCCAGCCATCCGCAACCTCCAGCACCTCACAGGCGGAGTCCTTCGGCATTTTCCCCACCATCTTGCCGTCGGTGGAAGGTATCTCACGCACATTCAGATTCCCGCTCTCCACATTTGCAATACCAATGTGGGTATAGCCCCAGGCGGCTCCCTGCGCCTGTTCGGCAAGTTCTATATATTCCTCCGTGGATAACTTCGCCTCCAGCATGGATGTTACGCCCGCCCCCTGCAATATGTTATCCGCCTCACTGGCATACACCGACAAAGGCGCCATTGCCATGCAGAGAATAAGGCCCGCAGATGCGGCTGCAATTTTTTTCTTTCCCCGATTTTTCATGTAATCTCTCCTGTGTTTTATACTCAAAAACAAAACCATTTGCAGGCTGTACTCACAAATGTAATTTTAACAAATTTATTACAAATTTGTTAAGTTGTTAAAAAAGATTATACATGCCCCCCGGGGTTCTGTCAACCGCTTTGCCATATTTTTTTACATATTTTTTACTCCATTGTTTTCCATTCCCGCATCCGTCCCCCAAAGCCGGCGTCATATTTTCCGGCATCCGTGCGAAAACGCAATCCCTGTAAGCTCACCCAAACCGCGGAATACTCCCTATGTACGGATATCCTGCACCGAATTTGACCGCCGTGCCTGCCCCGCTTCCCTTCTCGGGCAAAAGCCGCTTCCTGACAAAGCCGGCTTCTTCCCCAAATCAGTTTACACCGCACGGCAAGGCTATGGACTCACTCGTCCTCTGCCGTAATGACGGCAAAGGCTATGTTCGTGGCGTGGTCCGCCACACGCTCAAGACCGGAGGCAATATCCGAAAAAATCATCCCTGCCTCAGGCGAACACTCTCCCCTGGTCAGGCGCTGCACATGATTCCGCTGCATCTCCTTCTCCCTGGCATCCACCTGGTCCTCCAGGGCAATGACATCCTTCATATGGCTCTCGTCGCTTCTGGCAAACATATCTATGGAATAACGTATCAGTCTTGTAACCATCTCCAGCAGTTCACCCAGCTCCCGCTGCGCCTCCCTGCTCATGGTGACACCGCTCTCTCTGCGCTGTCTGGCCGCGTCTGCCACATTCTCCGCGTGGTCACCGATCCGTTCGATATCGTTCACCACATGGAACAGGGCACCGATGCTCTTTAAGTCTTCTATCGGCAGAGTTGTCTGATTAATCTTCACCAGATAGTCCGTGATGGCATGGTTCAGGAAATTGATGTTTTTCTCCACCTCGTAGACCTCTGCAATATCTTCCTCGTCCAACGTGACCAGGGCATTCATGGCCCGGGTCAGATTCTCACTGGCAAGAGATGCCATGCGGTCCAGCTCCTTGATAACCTCCACTACCGCCGTAGCCGGATTGAAGACAACTTTATCGCCAATATATTTCAGCTGATAACTTTCCCGGTAATTCACCTTCTTATCCTCCCCCGGTACGCAGAAGCTGGAAAGGCGGACAATGCTGTCCGAGAAGGGGAACAGGACAAGTACCTGGAATATCTTGATGATAGTATGGGCATTTGCCACAAAGCGGCCCTTGTCTGAGGAAACGGCCCATATCAGCTTCATCACCGGCTCCTCCAGCACAAAGAGAATGAGATAGATAAGCGCCGTACCGATCACGTTAAACCAGAAATGAATCAGCGCCGCCCTTTTTGCATCCTTCTTACCTGCCATGGATGCCAGCAGGGCCGTGGTACAGGCGCCGATATTGCAGCCCAATATAATATAGAGGGAAATGTGCAGGGACAGCAGATCCTGATTGGCCAGCAGCAGCACAATGCTGACAGTAACCGAAGAACTCTGAATGATGGTCGTCAGAAGCAGGCCCACCAGCGTCGCCACAAAAGGACTCTTCAGGGAACCCATCATATTCACCACCTCGGGCATCTCCCTCATGCCCGCCATGGAACTGGACATGGTGCTTAATCCCAGAAAAAGGACACCGAAACCGATAATGATATCCGCAAACTTCTTTATCTTATCTATCTTGCAGAACATCGCCACCAGCACACCCACCAATAAGATTATGGGGGCATATGCGGAGAGGTTAAATGAAACTAACTGTGAGGTGACCGTTGTACCGATATTGGCACCGAAAATAACGCCCGCCGCCTGGTACAGATTCATCAGCCCTGCATTGACAAAGCTGACCACCATGGCGGTACAGGCCGAAGAAGACTGGATGATACCGGTAAATATGATACCTACTATCATGCCTGAAAAACGGTTTGTCGTAAAAATTTCAAGAATCCGCCTCAGCTTTGCGCCGGCGACCTTCTCTATGGAATCGCTCATGACCCGCATGCCGAAAAGAAACAGGCCCAGCCCACCTGCCATTGAAAGTATAATACTTGCACTCATTTGTTTTTCTCCCGAATGTTTTCCGTCAGGAACGGCTGATTCTGCACGATTCCCAACTTGTGTGATTTTCCGGTATTGCGTCTGACAGTTCCGGAATTTGCCGTCTGACAGTTCCGGAATTTGCCGCAGGGCTTTTCCGGGAATTGCGTCTGGCAGTTGCTTCACGCACGGCCACTCAGCGCATGCCATTTCATTTTACGGGAAAAGACAAAATTTTACAATAGTTTTCGAAATAATATTTTTGAGACTGGCTGTTCAGAGGTAACAGTTCAGACAGCCACTCTCGCGAAGTCAAAATTGCGCTCTGTGCAATTTTGCGAGAGTTGCGGGCGCCAAAACGAATTCTTTTCGCGTTTTGTGTGCATTCTCGTAACAGTTCAGCGCCCTGTCTGAACTGTTACGTTCAGATGTTTTTCACGGACTGCCGAAACGGGATGCTCCCGCCGCAATATCAGCCTCCAGCTGCCTGCGCAGAGCCTCCACGCTCTCAAACTTCCGCTCCGGCCTGTGGAAGGAATACAGAGACACCTCCACGGGCTGCCCGTAGATATCCTGGTCAAAATCATAGAGATAGGACTCCACTCCCATGACCTTACCATCCGCCACTGTAGGTTTATATCCCACGTTTGTAATAGCGCGGTAGCTTTTCCCGCCGACGTATACACCGGAAAAATAGACACCGTTCGGCGGAAGCAGTTTGTTTTTGTCAGGAAGTATATTAATTGTCGGAAAGCCGAGCTTTCTGCCGATTTGGTTCCCCCAAACCACATTCCCGGCAACCAGATAGGGCATCCCAAGCAGCTTGCAAACCGCCCCCATCTCCCCCTGCTCCACCTTCGCCCGCACCAACGTGGAACTGACTTCCTCCCCGTCCAGGCAAACCTTGTCTATGGTCTTGAATGCAAAACCCAGCTGTGTACTCATTTCCCGCAGCAGTTCGGCATTTCCCGCCCCTTCGGCGCCGAAGGACAGATCCGCCCCCGCGGCCACAAAGCGCGCATTCATCTGCCCCGCCAGGATGTCCCTGGCAAAGCTCACGGGCGGCGTGGCTGCAGTTACCCGGTCCAGCGGGAATTCAATCAGGATATCCACGCCCATCCTCTCAAAGAGAAGCCTCTTTTCCTCCCGCGTGGTCAGTTCCCTGCCGTCCGGGCTGCCGAAAAAGCGCGACGGAGGCGGGTCAAAGGTAAAAACACAGGCAGCCAGTCCATCTTTTTTGCGGGACAATATCTCCTCCAGAAGCCTTCTGTGGCCGATGTGTATCCCATCAAATTTTCCGATGGCGGCTGCCGTCTCTATTCGCAAACAAATATCCGTTGTATTTGCTATGATTTCCAATATATACTCACGCTCCAAAACATTTGCCATAGGGCAGAATTCATGCTTTCTCCAAAAACATTTTCACAGGCTTATAACGCTCCCGCTCAGGCTCCCAGGCATAGATGCCTGCAAAGCTTTCATCCGGCATATACACGCGGACCCATCTCCCCGGAGCATGGATTTCCTTCTCCCGGGTCTGCTCTGCACGGAACGCATTGCCGTTGTCCGCCAGGCTGCGGTACTCCTCCTGCATATGGAGTAGCGGACACCGCGTAAATACACTGTCCACGGGCAGCACAGCTTCCTGAAGCCTGTTTTCGTCCTTCAGCTGCTGCATCTGTCCCAAAGTATACGCATTCTCCAGGCAGAAGTCGCCCACCCGGCTCCGCTCCAGCCTGCCCATTGCGCCGCCGCATCCCAATTTCCCGCCGATATCCGCACAGAGCGTCCTGATGTAGGTGCCCTTGGAGCAGACAACCCGGAAACGGACAAGCGGAAGGGCACACTCCAGTATCTCCAGTTCCCTGATCACCACAGGGCGCGCCTTCCGCTCCACTTCCTTCCCTGCCCTCGCCAGCTCATAGAGCTTCTTTCCGTTCACCTTCAGGGCGGAATACATGGGCGGAACCTGATTATAATCTCCCATAAAAGAAAGCGCTGCTTCCCTGACCTGCGCCTCCGTAGCTTCCACGGGATGCTCCGCCAGAATCCGTCCCGTGGTATCCTGGGTATCGGTCTCCACGCCCAGGAGCAGCTCCGCCGCATACTCTTTATCCCTGTCTGCAAGCATATCGCACAGCCTGGTCGCATTTCCCAGACATACAGGCAGTACGCCCGTAGCCATGGGGTCAAGGGTCCCCGTGTGACCGATTTTCTTCTGCCCGCAGATTCCCCGCATTTTCGCCACCACATCATGGGAAGTAAAGCCTGCTTCCTTATATATCACCGTTATCCCGTTTATCATGCTCTGTTTCCCATTTCTTCAACTGCTTTTCAATATGTAAGGAAAGGTTATTCACACAGTCATGGAATGTCCCTGACAGGGTACACCCCGCCGCGCGCGCGTGCCCGCCGCCGCCGAAATAGGCAGCCACCTCCGCCACATTCACCTTTTCACCGGAACGCATACTCACCTTGTACTCCAGCACGCCTGTCTGGTACATAAAAATCGCACAGTCAATGCCCTCAATATTGCGCAGCTGATTCACAATGCCGTCCAAATCCTTGGGTTCCGCATGGTAAAACTCCATAGACTTCCTGTCAATGGCGCTGACGATGCATCTTCCTCCCAGGAAACGGATGCTCTCCATAAGCGTCCTTCCCATGATCTGCGCCTGCACATAGGTTTTCCGGTAAAAAGTCTCCTGTATCAGCCTGGGAAAATCAAAGCCATAGCCGATCAGCCTGGCCGCCTTTTCCAGGGTTGCCGGGGTGGTATTGGAATACTGGAATACACCCGTATCATGTATCATCCCCACATAAATGGCCATGGCCATCTCCCTGTCAAGCTGTTCCGGATCCATCAGATCGTACAGCACTTCACAGCAGGATCCCACATCCGGCCTGATAACATTGAGCCGGCAGCTTCCCTGGTTGCTGATATGATGGTCAATGTTAATCGTCTTTGCCGCTGCCCCGGCATATTTCCCGGCCTCTCCCAGCCTGTCCGCAGCGCAGTCCATCACGAAAAACACGTCGAAAGGCGCCTCCTCGGGGAAATCGGAGTGAATCTCCTCAAAACCCCTGATTTCCCTGAAAATTTCCGCCGGCTGCTCCAGAAAAACTTTCACTTCCGCCTGGGGCAGGCATTTCGAGAGGTATTGCCACAGCCCCAGGCAGGCGCCCACACAGTCGCCGTCCGGCCTGACATGCCCGCTGATACCGATCCGCCCTGCCCCGCTGCATTCCGCTAATATATTCAAATTCATTCCTTCACTTCCCTTCCCAAACTTTTCATTCCGGACATCTTTTGCCCGTTTCCTCCCAAACTGCCGCGGCAAACCTCTTCGGCAGTTTTCCGTCACTATAACACAGAATGGCTGCTTTTACACAAAAATGCCATTACCCGATGCACTGATATATCAGTCATCACAGCCTTCCGCCGGTTCCCCGTCATCCTCCCGGTTCCTGGACGCTTCGTCATCCTGTGCTATTACTTCGTCAATCTTCTTCGACATATTGACCCCGTATTCAATGGACTGGTCCATCACAAAGGTAATCTCCGGCGTATTGCGCAGGTTCACCACCTTAGCCAGCCTGTTCCTGACAAAGCCTTCCGCGCTCTTCAGGCCTTCCAGCGTGGCCTTTCTGACTTCTTCATTTCCAAGCACGCTGATCCAGGCCTTACAGCTCTTCAGGTCCGGCGCCACCTCCACGGACACCACGCTGGTCCAGGGGCTTATCCGGGGATCCTTGATTTCCCCCCTGATAACTTCCGCCAGAACACGCTGTACTTCCCCGTTGATACGGGTATTTTTCACACTGTTTTTTCTCATATATCTCCTATAAATCCCATAAGCGCAAAGCCTCCGCCATACTGCTCCGATTCCTGTCCGTCCCGAACATACGGTACTTCCCCGGTACTCCTCAGCGCGGCACTTCCACCATAATATAGGACTCAACCACGTCAAATTCCTGAATCTTGTCAAAGCCTTCAAACACAAGCCCGCACTCGAAGCCTTCCTTTACTTCCTTCACATCATCCTTAAACCGCTTCAGGGAAGCCAGGCTGCCTTCGTATATCTGCTCGTCTCCGCGGGTAATGCGGACCTTGCAGCCTCTCTGGAAAATACCGTCCGTCACATAGGAACCTGCGATATTTCCGATCTGGGAAGCCTTAAATATCTGCCTGATCTCCGCATGGCCGATGACCTTCTCCTCAAATACGGGATCCAGCATGCCCTTCATGGCAGCTTCCACATCCTCGATGGCCTGATAAATGACTCTGTACAGCCTTACGTCTACACCTTCACGTTCAGCCGTGGCCTTCGCAGTGGAATCCGGCCTTACATTGAATCCGATAATGATGGCATTGGAAGCACTTGCCAGCGTCACGTCGGACTCGTTGATGGCGCCCACGCCGCCATGGATACACTTGACCACAACCTCCTCGTTGGAAAGCTTCAGCAGGGACTGCTTCACCGCTTCCACGCTTCCCTGTACATCCGCCTTTACAATCAGATTCAGCTCCTTCAGGTTGCCTTCCTTAATCTGCGAGAACAAATCGTCCAGAGACATCCTGCTCCTGGTCTCCTCCAGCATCTTCTCCTTGTTCTGCGCAAGGTAGGTCTCTGCATAGGATTTCGCCGTTTTGTCGCTTTCATGCGCCAGGAACACTTCTCCTGCACTGGGAACATCTGACAATCCCAGGATTTCAACCGGCGTGGAGGGTGTGGCTTCCTTCACCCTTCTGCCCTTATCGTCTATCATGGCCCTGACCTTACCGCTGCAGGCGCCCGCGGAAACGAAGTCTCCCACATGGAGCGTACCCTTCTGTACCAGGACCGTGGCCACAGGCCCGCGGCCCTTGTCAAGCTCTGCCTCGATAACAAGGCCTCTGGCGCGTCTGTTGGGATTCGCTTTCAGCTCCATGATATCGGCAGTCAGCAGGATCGTCTCCAGCAAATCATCAATTCCCTGCCCTGTCTTCGCCGACACGGGTACAAATTCCGTATTGCCGCCCCAGTCGGTGGCAACCAGCTCGTATTCCGTCAGTTCCTGTTTGACACGTTCAATATTGGCCGAAGGCTTATCAACCTTATTCACAGCCACCACAATCTCGATACCCGCTGCCTTGGCATGGCTGATGGCCTCCACGGTCTGGGGCATGACGCCGTCGTCTGCCGCCACAACCAGAATCGCGATATCCGTGGAATTGGCTCCGCGCATACGCATGGCTGTAAATGCCTCATGGCCCGGCGTATCCAGGAAGGTAATCTTCCTGTCGTTGATGGTCACGGTATAAGCACCGATATGCTGTGTGATACCGCCGGCTTCCCTGTCGGTGACATGGGTCTTCCGTATGGTATCCAGCAGGGAAGTCTTACCGTGGTCAACATGCCCCATGACGCAGATAACAGGCGGTCTCTCCTCCAGGGTGCCTTCGTCCTCGTCGCCCTCCTTCAGCAGCTCCTCGATCACGTCAACCTTGATCTCCCTCTCACAGAGAATCTCGTACTCCATGGCGATATTCTCCGCCTCTTCATAGGAGATTTCCTGGTTTACGGTCACGATCTTTCCTTCCAGGAACAGCTTCTTCACAATGATGGAAGGCTGTATCTTTATTTTATCGGCAAAGTCCTTTAGCGTGATTCTGTCAGGCAGCGTAACTACCTTGATGACTTCCTCTGCCACTTCCTCTTTTTTCTTCTCGGGCTTGATGAACCTGCCGGGTTTCTTCCTGGCTACATCGTCCTCCTCGTAAATATGGTCTTTCTTGGAGCGCTTGCCTTTTTCCTGGCTGTTTGCGCGTCTCTTTTCTTCCTCGCGCTTCTTCTCCATATCCTTGCCCGGAGCCTCTCCTGCAAAGCTCTTAGACGGTTTATTATCCCGGAATCCAGTTCCCTGCCCTCCAGTGCCTCTGCCGTCGCGCGGGCTGCCGTTAAAACTGCGCCCAGCACCCGGGCCTGCGCCCGGACCGCGGCGATCGCCTGCAGCACCCGGAGCGCCCGGCCTGCCGCCTCTCTGAAATCCGTTCTGCCTGTCTCCCTGAGGTCTGCCATTCTGTCCGCTGCCTCCTCTTGACTGGAACTGTCCTCTCTCCTGCCTGTTGCCCTGGCCCGCACCCTGGCCGCCGTAAGTGCTGCCGTAACCGCGGTTGTCCCGGCCGCGGCCGTCCCGGTTATCCGCAGAACCCTGGGAATATCCTCCCTGCCCGCGCTCACCCTGATAACGCCCGGTTCTGGCCTGTCTGTCCTGGCCGCTGCCGTCCCCCTGAGGCCTTCCGCCCTGATAGCGGTCCCCCTGGGAACGCTCCCCTCTGAAACGGTCGCCCTGGTTTCTGTCTCTCCTGGACCTGTCGCCCTGGTTTCTGTCTCCCTGGGGACGCTCATTCTGCACCCTGTCGCCCCTGGGCCGCCCGCCCTGGCTGCGCTCGCCCGAAGTTCTGTCATTCCTCGGCTTCTCATCCGACATACTCTGAACCTGGGTTCTCTCGGTCTGAGGCTTTTCGCTCTGTACTTTCTCGCTCGGAAGTTTTTCGGCCTGTGGTTTCTCGACCTGAAGTTTCTCGGCCTGTGGTTTCTCGACCTGAAGTTTCTCGTTTTGAAGCTTCTGTTCCTGTATCCGCTGTTCTTCCACAGCTGCCTGCTGCCTGCGTACTTCCGCCTGTTCGGTACGTGCCTTGGGCTGCTGGGGCTTCGGAGGCACCATCTGAACGGAGGGGGTAGGTGACGGCGGTGTCAGCGGTTTGATACGCACGGTAGGCTGTACCTGCGTCTTGCGCTCGTTCCTGTCGCGGCGTTCATTCCTGTCTCCCCGTCCGCTCTGAGACCTGTTCTGTCCGCCCTGGTTCTGGCCTGCATTCTGCCCCTGGCGTTTACCGCCGTTATTCCCTCCCTGAGCCGGGCGCTGTCCCTGCATTTTCGAATTCTGCGGGTTACTCACAAATATTATCGTCTTCTTCTTTTTCGGCGCATCACCTGACGGCGTTTCCGCCGGCTTTGCGGCTTTGGTGGCTTCTTTCACGGCAGCTTTCGGTGCTCCTTCCTTTATACTTTCCTTCTTCCGGGGTACTTCCGCCCTCTCGGGGACACTCTTCGCACCCTTGCCGAAAGCCTTCCGCACCAGTTGTGAGGCATCTTCATCTATAGAGCTCTGTGCAGCCTTTGCTTCGATTCCCTTTCCCTGCAAAAAGCTCAGAATATCTTTGCTTTGCACCTCTAGTTCCTTAGCGAGTTCATGTACCTTTACTTTCGCCATGCTTTCCTCCATTTCTGCCTTAAACGGCGCTTTGTTCCTCTTTCAGTTGTTTCATAATCGCATCCGCTAATCCCGCTTCACATACGCCCAATGATGACCGAAAGTCTTTTCCGATTGCCTTTCCCAATGTCTCCTTCGTCCCATAATACACCATCGGCACCTGGTACCAGGTACATTTATCGGCAAACAACTTTCTGGTATTATCCGACGCATCCTCCGCTATGATTACCAGCATGGCGGAGCCTTTCCTGATTGCTTCCAGGGTCTGAAATTCACCGCTGACCAGATTGCGTCCTCTCATGGCCATTCCCAGAAGCGATAAAACCTTATTCTGCCTCAAGCTTATTAAATTCCTCCTCCAAAGTATCGTACACCTCACCGGGAATACTCATTTTGAACGAACGCTCCAGGCCCTTGTTTTTCCTTGCCTTCCGCAGGCATTCCCTGCTCTTACAAACATATGCGCCTCTTCCGTTCTTCTTGCCTGTTACATCCAGACAGATCTCATCTTCGGCTGTTTTCAGGACTCTCATCATGTCCCGTTTTCCCTTCATTTCACCGCAGCCCACACACTGCCTTAAAGGAACCTTTTTTGCCATATAATCGTTTACTCCCTGTCAGGAACCCGTGTCCCTTCACGTTTCCCCATTTCCTTCATTTCCGTTCGTCCCTGCTCCGTATATCCGTCATCTTCTTCATACGCTCAGATGCCATGTTTCCGGTTCAGAGAGTCTCGCTATCCTGGGCCTCTTCCTCGTACGTATACGGGCTTCCCTCTTCCGCGTACTCCTCATACGTATCCGTGGCTTCCTCCTCCGCGTACTCCTCATACGTATCCGTGGCTTCCTCCTCCGCGTACTCCTCATACGTATCCGCAGCTTCCTCCTCCGCGTACTCCTCATACGTATCCGCGGCTTCCTCCTCCGCGTACTCCTCATACGTATCCGGGGCTTCCTCTTCCGCGTACTCCTCATACGTATCTGGGACTTCCTCTTCCGCGTACTCTGTCAACGCTTCTTCCTGCCCGTCCTCTTTCTCATACTCGTCGTAGCCGTCATTATCGTATTCATCATACTCGTCGTACTCTCCATAGTCTTCCTCTATGTAGTCCTCATAGCGGAAGCCGGGAGCATCCTTTGCCTGTGTCTCTGATTTTATATCAATCTTGTAACCTGTCAGCCTGGCCGCCAGCCTGGCGTTCTGCCCTTCCTTGCCGATTGCCAGGGACAGCTGGTAATCGGGAACCACCACCTTCGCCGTCTTCTCGTCCGGGTCCGCAAACACGGCTACGATCTTTGCCGGAGACAGGGCATTCTGTATCAGATTGCCGGGATTTTCATCCCAGTTTACGATATCTATCTTCTCCCCGCGAAGTTCATCCACA
The DNA here is from genome assembly GCA_910587555.1 of uncultured Acetatifactor sp. Taxonomy (GTDB): domain Bacteria; phylum Bacillota; class Clostridia; order Lachnospirales; family Lachnospiraceae; genus Acetatifactor. Next base: position 35,817 of record CAJULV010000026.1, on the reverse strand, counting down.
ATGGCGTTGACCCTGGCGCCGTTCATACCGACACAGGCACCCACCGCGTCTACATTGGGATTATTGCTCCACACGGCGATCTTGGTACGGCTTCCCGCTTCCCGTGCGATGCTCTTAATCTCCACGGTGCCGTCCCGGATCTCCGTGACTTCGGATTCAAACAATCTCTTTACCAGTTCCGGATGGGTGCGGCTCACATTGATTCGGGGACCCTTTGGCGTATTTTTCACTTCCAAAACATATACCTTGATACGCTCCGTAGGGCGGAAAGTCTCTCCTTTCACCTGTTCCCCTTCATTCAGCATGGCATCCGCCTTGCCCAGGTTAATGCTGACATTCTTGCCCAGGTAGCGCTGGACCACGCCCGTCACCACATCCCGTTCCTTTTCATAGTACTGGTTATAGATTACGCTTCTCTCTTCTTCCCTAATCTTCTGAAGAATTACGTTCTTTGCATTCTGGGTGGCAATCCGCCCGAATTCCCTGGACTTGATTTCCACATGGAGCATGTCGCCAACCTTTGCCCTGGCGGAAAGCTCTCTTGCATCGTCCAGGGAAATCTGCAGGCAGGGGTCTTCCACTTCCTCTTCCGAAGACATGACCTCCTTCTCCGCATACACCAGAAAATCACAGGTCTCCCTGTCAATCTCGACATGCACATTGTCCGCCTTGCCAAAATGATTCTTGCAGGCAGTCAGCAATGAGTTCTCAATCGCCTCAAACAAAGTTTCCTTGCTGATTTCCTTTTCCCTTTCCAAAATATCAAGCGCTTCCATTAACTCCTTGTTCATCATTTCCTCCATTCCGGCTCTTCGCCAAATCTTTCCGTCTCCGGAATCAGTAATCGGAAAACACTTCCAACCCCTGAATTGATGCCCGCCAAAGCGGACAAAGTATCTAAAAATCAATGGCCAGTCGAATCACTGCTATATCCGCACGCTTCAATGTCATGACCGTATCTCCATTCCTGACGGTAACCTGTTCGGCGTCAAAGCCATCCAGCACCCCGGAAAATTCCCTGCACTTATCGATGGGTTTGAAAAGCTTAATCTCCACGTCCTGCCCAATGGACGCCTGCAGATGCTTATCCTTCTTCAATGTACGGCCCAGCCCGGGGCTGCTGACCTCCAGAATATACGCATCCGGAATAAACTCCTCCCTGTCCAGCTCGTCGGACAGGCTGCGGCTGACATTCTCGCAGTCCCGGATATTCACGCCCTCCGGCCTGTCAATGTACACCCTGAGATAATAGTCGCTGCCTTCCTTCACATATTCGACATCATAGATACTCACGCCGTTTGCCTCTGCAATGGGCTGTACAAGCCGTTCCGTTTTCATTTCATACTCTTCTCTCCGGGACATTCCAACCCTCCATGAAATTCTCAGGCCTACTGAGCTGTTACCTGCCAACAAACAATTAAGAGTGGCCCGAAAGCCACTCTCATCCTTTCATCATCATCAAACTGACTTTAGTATAGGACAGAATTTGGGAAATGTCAACACTTTTATTACAGTTTTTTGCTATATTTCCGGCTTTTTCCGGCTTTTCCCGGGGCGTCGCAGCCCCCACTGCATCCCGTATTTATACCCTGTATCTTCCCCGTCTGCCGGAACTGATGCCATAATACCGGATTCCCAAAAGCGTCAGCAGAAGCATCAGAACGGATGCCGTGAGGGTAATCCAGGGATTCCGGGTAAAACCGGCCACCAGATAACCGGCAAAGCACACCGCGGCCACCAGCGCGGCATAGGGCAGCTGCGTTTCCACATGCCGCAGATGTCCGCACTGCGCACCAGTTGAAGCCAGAATCGTAGTATCGGAAATGGGCGAACAGTGGTCTCCGTACACCGAACCCGCCAGGGTAGCGCCCAATGCGGGAATCAGTACGGCAGCGCCCTCTCCTCCCGCACAGAGCATAGAGACAATGGGAAGCAGGATTCCGAACGTTCCCCAGGCCGTCCCCATGGAGAAGGACAGAAAAGCCGCCACGGCAAACACGATGGCCGGCAGGAAGCTCATGGGCAGCCTGGCAGCAGACACAAAATTGCTGACAAACAGCCCCGTCCCAATCATTTCCCTGCATACGCCGCCCAGCGCCCAGGCCAGTATCAGTATGGTGAGTGCCGGAATCATCGTTTTAATCCCGTCAATGATTCCTGTCATGAATTCCTGCAGGCTCATCAGCTTCCGGGGAATATACATGGCCATTGCCACCAGCAGCGCCGCAAATGTGCCCAGGGTAAGCCCGGCCGTGGGATTCTCCCCGATGGCTTCCGCAAAAGACCTCCCCTCAAAGCCGCCGCCCACATAGGCCATCCCCAGAATGGAACAGACAATCAGCGTCAATATGGGCACCGCCAGGTCAGGCACGGTGCCTCTCCCGGCCGCAGACGCTTCCTCCTGCCCTCCCGCCAGGCCTTCCTCCCGCCGTTTTTCCTCCGCTTTCTTCATGGGACCGAAGTCAAATCCTGTGGCGCTTATGAAAAATACCATGACGATGGTAAGAATTGCGTACAGGTTGTAGGGAATCGTCCGGAGAAACGCATTCAGGCCGCCCGCTTCCTCCACCTCTGACGCCACTGCTACCGCCCAGCTGGAAATCGGCGCAATGATGCAGATGGGCGCTGCCGTAGCGTCCAGAAGATAGGCCAGCTTTTCCCTTGAAACCTTACATTTGTCGGCTATGGGGCGCATGACGGTCCCCACAGTGAGGCAGTTAAATCCGTCGTCTACAAATATCAGGAGACCCAGCAGCGCAGTTGCCAGTTTGGCGCTGACAGGCGTATGAATCCGTTTTCCCGCCCATTGCCCGTAGGCATCGGAACCGCCGGACCGCGACACCGTCACCACCAGGGAACCCAGGAGGACCAGGAAAATAATCATATAGCCGTTTTGTCCGATTTTAACCGCAATCATGTCAAACAGATAGGTAACCGCCTGCAGTACATTCCCTCCCGTAAAAAAACAGTATACGCACATACCCGAAAAAATCCCCAGAAACAGGGAAGAATATACCTCCTTGCTGATCAGTGCCAGGGTAATTGCAATCAGCGGCGGCAGGACGGACAGCCACCCTGCCTCTATCATCACTACTTCCATCTTCCCTTCCTCCGCTACGTTTTCTTTATGATACGCACCGGCTGCGAAACCACCGTGCTGTTGTCCGGAACATCCGTATTTACCACGGCACCCGCGCCTATTTTTACATGATTTCCGATTTTGATATCGCCCAGTATCACGGCACCTGCCCCTATGAGGCAGCCCTCCCCGATCACCGGCGCTTTTCGGTCGACTTCACCCACGGTTACATTCTGGTAGATCCGGCACCCCTCCCCGATGACGGCATATCGGGATATGAAAATCCCGTGCAGTCCGTGGGGAAGGGTCGGAATCCCCTGAAACACGGTATCCGGACCCACATACCCTCCGTGTTTGTGGGCGCTCCGACTCATCAGGAACGTCAGAATATCCCTGAAAAAACCGTTTTTCGCCTTTTTCTGCAGGCGGTACAGCTTCCAAAAGCAATTCAGGTTGTCACCTCTGGAATAGTCAATTATGTTTCTCCTGATGCTCATCTTTGTCTCCCTGTATGCTGTGTCTTTTATCCGGTGCGGAACGGAACTTCCCTTCCGTGCTGTCCCCGATTGCCCACAGGCTCTGCGGATGTGCCCCGGGAAAACACAATCACATGTCCCTACAATGTCACACCCTGCTTAAAAATCGCCATATCATGATACCCCGCCTCTTCGCTGCGGACCTTCCTTCCCGATGCGACTTCAAGCACGTAGTCAAACAGCTTCCCTGCCTCTTCTTCCATCTCTTTGTCCTCGACCAGCACGCCGGCATTGTAATCGATCCAGTTGGACTTCTTTCCTGCCAGCGCAGAATTGGTAGAAATCTTTACCGTAGGCACCGGAGATGCAAATGGCGTTCCGCGGCCTGTGGTAAAAAGCACGATGTGCGCCCCTGCCGCCGCCAGAGCCGTGGCCGCCACCAGATCATTCCCCGGGGCACTGAGCAGGTTTAGCCCGCTGTTCCGCACCCGCTCCCCGTACTGTATTACGCCCTTCACCGGCGCCGAACCCGACTTCTGTGTACAACCCAGAGATTTGTCTTCCAGCGTGGAAATCCCGCCCTTTTTATTGCCGGGCGAAGGATTTTCATAGATTGTCTGGTTGTGGCTCTTGAAATACTGTTTGAAATCGTTGATGAGCGCCACTGTCTGGTGAAACAGTTCCTCATTTGCACAGCGGTTCATGAGAATCGTCTCGGCACCGAACATCTCCGGAACCTCCGTCAGGACGGTAGTGCCGCCTTCCGCAATCAGCCTGTCTGAGAACCGCCCTACCAGCGGGTTGGCCGTGATACCGGAAAGCCCGTCGCTGCCCCCGCATTTCATGCCGATTACCAGCCTGTCCGCGCTGACGGGTTCCCGCCGGAAGGAGGACGTATATTCGACGAGTTCATCGATAAGCCCCATGGCTTCCGCCACCTCATCCTGGCATTCCTGGGACACCAGAAACTTTACCCTTTTCTCATCATACCGGCCGATATACGGCTTCAGCACTTCAATGTTGCTGTTCTCGCATCCCAGCCCCAGCACCAGGACACCCCCGGCATTGGGATGCTTTACCAGGTCGGCCAGGATCTGCCTGGTATGCTCCTGGTCCTCTCCCATCTGGGAACAGCCGTAGGGATGGGGAAACGCGATAACTTCCCCAACGCTTCCCCTATCAGCGGTATCTGCCTGTGACGCAAGCTTGTCGTTGGCCTGCTTTGCAATCGCGGCAGCCACATTGTTCACACATCCTACGGTAGGGATAATCCAAATCTCATTGCGGACACCCACCTGCCCGTCGGGACGGGGAAATCCCATGAAAGTTGCCGCCCCGTACTCTCTGCCTGGGGTATTTCCCGCCGCCGGTGCGCACTCCCCCGAAATGCCAGCCCCTCCTTCACGCAGCGGAAACACCGGTTCGTAAACGTATTCCAGCAGGTCTCCCAGCGCCGTCTTCAGATTATGTGTATGGATCCAGGCACCTGCCCTTACGTCTTCCTTCACATTGCCGATACGATACCCGTACTTGATAACCTCCCCGCCCGCAGGGATATCACGTATTGCCATCTTGTGCCCCTGGGGGATTTCTTCCAGGGCAGCCACCTTTTCCCCGGCGGAAACCTGTACCTGGTCTCCCGCCTGTATCGTCCTCAGCGCCACAACCACATTGTCATTGTCATTAATCTTTATGAAATCCTGCATAATGCCGCCCTCATACCGTTCGTCCTGATATCCTCCAGGTATTCCGCCACTCTGTCGGCCAGTCCTGCCACCTGATTCAAATCCTGCCCGAAGAAATCCTCATTTCCGAGAAATGCTCTGACGAACGTCCCACAGTCCTTCCGGCAGTTATCCCGGAAAAATTCCAGTACCTCCATATCATCCATGACATGGTATTCCTCATTTCCCCTGCGGCCAATCAATGCCTTATCCCGGATCTCCGTGCCGTCGTAGAATGCCATCAGCGCCGCCAGCGAAAATGTCAGACGGGCCGGCAGCTTTCCGAATTTGTCCGCATAGCCCAGAAGGCTGGGCATGCACCTCGCCCTCCACTTGGAGACTGAATTCAGTGAAATGGAAAGCAAAGCGTGTTTTACATAGGGATTGTTGAAACGGGTTATCACCGCCTCCGCAAATCCCTTAAGCTCCGCCTCCGGAAGGGTCAGCGTCGGAATAACCTCGTCAAAAATCGTCTTCTCCATAAAGCCGCGGATGTCCTCATCCTCCATGGACTGCTTCACAATGTCATTGCCGCACAGAAAAGAGGCCAGTACAAAGGATGTATGGGCACCGTTCAGAATGCGGACCTTTCTCTGCTTATAGGGCTTCTGGTTGTCGGTAAAGATAACGGGAAGCCCCGCCTCGTGCAGCGGCAGTTCGGAACTGATGTCCCGGGGACTCTCAATCACCCACAGCGCGAAGGGTTCACCTGTGACCATAATTCTGTCTTCATACCCCAGCGCCTTCCACTCCTCCGCTTCCGTATCACGGGGATATCCGGTGACAATGCGGTCCACCAGCGTAGATGTAAATATGCAGCTGTCCTCCACCCATGCCCTGAAGGCATCGCCCAGGTTCCAGCATTCAATAAACTGCATGACGCATTTTTTCAGCATGATGCCGTTATCGTCAATCAGCTCTACCGGGAGCATCACAAGCCCCTTCTCCGGATCCCCCTGAAAAGTCTCAAACCTGTGGTATAAAAACTTCGTCAGCTTGCCGGGAAAGGTTTTGGGCGGCTTTTGTTCAAACCTGTCTTCGGCATCAAACACAATGCCTGCCTCGGTGGTATTGGAAACCACGAAACGCAGGGTGTCAATCTCAGCAAGCTCCATGTATTTATCATACTCGCCGTAAGCGTCCACCGCATCTGCCACACTGGTGATCTGACGGTTTAAAACCTTCGCCTCGCCATCCACAATACCGCGCAGGGATACGGTATACTGGCAGTCCTGCTTATGAAAATTGTCCAGACTCCCGAAGCTGATGGGCTTGATCAGCACAATATCCCCGTCAAACCTGCCCTGCTCATTGGCAATATCAATCATATAATCCACAAACGCGCGAAGAAAATTACCCTCGCCAAACTGCACTACTTTAACGGGCCTCGTCTTTTTATCGGTCATTGCCCTGTTTAAACTGTCCATGCTTCTCCCTTCCGTCCACCCTCTGTGGACATAGCCTGCCGGCTGTCCTGTTCTCTTCCTCCGCGCTTCAAAACCTGAACTCCATTGCCGTGCCTGTCTGCCCCTTATCCGCATCACATGGCAGTACATGTTATCTCAGGCTCTCCGCAGACGGACTCACACCCTATCGGGAACAGCAATGCTCCCCTCTCGTCCGCGCGCATTTTATGTAAGCGCTTACATCACCTATTTTACCGCCAAATGATTTTTTCGTCAATAAGAAATACAATATTTGTTAAAAATATATCTTGCAAAAAAATGTGCATTTGCTATAATGCAGATAAGGCTTTTTTGAAACCACTTACATTGTACTGCCCGGGATACAGGGAAGAACAGCAGGCTACCGTCTATATGATGCAGTGCTGTTTTGACCAAACGAAAAACATTCCGCAGCCGGTGTAAATCTATCTGCCAGTAAATGAGGAAAGCCAATGACAATTTACGATATCTCAGAGAAAGCAGGCGTTTCCATTGCCACGGTCTCCCGTGTACTGAACGGCAGCCCGAATGTCAGCGACAAAACCAGGGAAAAAGTCCTGGACATCATGGAACGCTATGGATATACCCCAAATGCCTTCGCCAGAGGGCTTGGCCTGAATACCATGCGCACCATCGGCATTATGTGCGCCGACAGTTCCGACCCTTATCTGGCCAAGGCTGTCTACTATATCGAACAGAAGCTGCGGCTCAACGGCTACGACAGCCTCCTGTGCTGTACGGGCTATGCCCCGGAAGCCAAAGCCGCCTCCATGAATCTGCTTATCACCAAGAAAGTGGACGGCATCATCCTGGTGGGTTCCAACTTTGTCCATGAGAAAGAGAGCGAAAATCAGTATATCGCCGACGCTGCCGCACAGATTCCCATAATGCTGCTGAACGCGGACATGGACGTCCCCAACGTCTACAGCGTGCTGTCCGATGACTTCACTTCCATGTATGAAGCCACCCGACAGATGCTGCAAAGCGGCATACGCGATATTCTGTACTATTACAATTCCGGTTCCTACAGCGGCAAACGCAAACTGGCCGGCTTCCTGGCCGCCGTGGAAGAAAGCGGCACCGCAGATCCTGCCGCCGTAACACAGTTCTACCGCGGTCCTCATGAAGATATCCATGCCATGACTGCACATCTGAAAAAACTGCGTGACAGCGGGCTTTCCTTTCACGGCGTCATCGCGGCAGACGATACCCTGGCGCTGGCGGCCGTAAAATACGCAAGGGAAACGGGCTATCGGATTCCGGAGGATTTTTCCGTGGTCGGATACAACAATTCCATGCTGGCTGTCTGCTGCGAGCCGGAGCTGACCAGTATCGACAACAAACCGGAAACCCTCTGCCAACACCTTATCTCCACCCTGCTGGGCGTTCTGGAGGAACGGGAAATGCCAAAAAAAACCATTTTTTCCGGAGAACTCGTCCGCCGGGGAACTACGCGGGACAACAATTAACCTGTTTCAATAAATCATTTTAAAATGGAGGAAAAAGAACATGAAAGAATTTATGGATAAGGATTTCCTGCTGGAATCCGAGACAGCCCGGAAGCTGTTCCATGATTATGCGGAAAGCACCCCGATTCTGGATTATCACTGTCATATCAATCCCAGGGAAATCGCCGAAGACCGTCATTTTGACAATATCACCCAGGTATGGCTGGGCGGTGACCATTACAAATGGCGTCTGATGCGCTCCTTCGGTGTGGACGAGAATTACATCACCGGCGATGCTTCGGACTATGAGAAATTCTGTAAGTGGGCAGAGTGCCTGGGCAAAGCCATCGGCAATCCCCTCTTCCACTGGAGCCATCTGGAGCTGCAGAGATACTTTGGCTATCACGGCGTACTGAACAGGAAAACCGCTGACGAGGTCTGGAAACTCTGCAATGAGAAGCTGGCCCAGCCTTCCATGAGTGTCCGCAGCCTGATTAAGCAGAGCAATGTGACTCTGATCTGTACCACGGATGACCCGGTAGATTCCCTTGAATGGCATAAGAAAATCGCAGAGGATGAAAGCTTTGACGTCAAGGTTCTGCCTGCCTGGAGACCTGACAAGGCCATGAATATCGAGAAGCCCGATTACCTGAACTATCTGGACCAGCTCTGCGAAGCTGCAGGCATCCGTGAAATCAACAGCTTCGCCGCTCTGAAGAAGGTTTTGAAACAACGTATGGAATACTTCGCTTCCATGGGCTGCTGCGTCTCCGACCACGGACTGGAATACGTGATGTACTATCCCGCCAGCGACGACGAAATTGAGGCAATCTTCTTGAAGAGGCTGAACCGGATGATCCCCACCAGGGAAGAGCAGCTGAAATTCAAGACCGCTTTCATGCTTTTCGTGGGCAGGGAATATCACAGGCTGGATTGGGCCATGCAGCTTCACTTCGGCTGTAAGCGTGACAACAACTCTCAGATGTACGAGAAGCTTGGTCCCGATACCGGCTACGACTGCATCAACAATGACGCTCCCTCCGCCCAGATGGCGGATTTCCTGAACGCCCTGTGCAAGACCGACGAACTGCCCAGAACCATCCTTTACAGCCTGAATCCCAATGACAATCAGTCCATCGGCACCATTCTGGGCTGTTTCCAGGATTCCTCCGCTGTGGCGAAAATCCAGCAGGGCAGCGCATGGTGGTTCAATGACCACAAAATCGGCATGACAGAACAGCTGATCTCCCTGGCAAACCTGGGCAACCTGTCCGGCTTCGTGGGGATGCTCACCGACTCCAGAAGTTTTCTGTCCTACACCAGGCATGAATATTTCCGCAGAATTCTGTGCAACCTGATCGGTACCTGGGTAGAAGGCGGCGGATTCCCGGCAGATATGGATACGCTTTCCGAGATTGTCAGGGACATTTCCTATTACAATGCAAAGCGCTATTTTAAGTTTGATATGTAACGCCCGGCATAGCTTTTTATAACCGCAGAAAACCCCGAAACTGCAGTACAGCCCCATGGCCGTCTACAGTTTCGGGGTTTATCATATTTCGGTCTCAAAATTCATTCCGATCTTAATATGTCTTTGCTTCTTCCTCACCGTTCAGCACACGCAGCGCTCCCTGGGCCAGTGCCAGCAGCTCGTCCTCGCCGGGATATACGGTAAAGGGTGCAATCCATTCCGCACGCTCCTTCAGCGCTGCCACCACATCCGCACCGTAGGCAATACCGCCGGTGACGATAATCCGGTCAACCCTGCCGTTCAGGACACAGGCCATGGAGCCGATATCCTTCGCCACCTGAAGAAGGAACGCCTGCTTGGCTTCCGCCGCCTTCTCGTCTCCCCCGTCGGCCATTTTCGTCACTTCGCGCATATCATTGGTGCCAAGGTAAGCGTTAAAACCGCCCTTGCCAACCAGCTTTCCGTATACTTCCTTTTCCGTATACTTGCCGGAGAAGCACATCTTAATCAACGCGCCATTGGGCACACCGCCTGCACGTTCGGGAGAAAACGCACCGTCACCGTCCAGCGCGTTGAAGACATCAACCACCCTTCCGTTCTCATGTGCGCCTACGGACACACCGCCTCCCATATGTACCACGATCAGCCTCAGGGACTCATAAGGCTTTCCCGTCTCTTTCGCATACCGCTTCGCCACGGCTTTCTGGTTCAGCGCATGGAAAATACTCACTCTGGGAAGCTCAGGTACGCCTGAGTATCTGGCGATGGGCATCAGCTCATCCACGACTACAGGGTCCACGATATAGGAAGGTACCCCGATGGAATCACCGATTTCCTTTGCCAGGATGCCGCCCAGATTAGACGCATGCTGTCCCTGGACGCCCTTCTTCAAGTCCTCCAGAAGGCTTTCCGTCACGGCATAGGTCCCGCCGGGAATGGGTTTCAGCATGCCGCCCCGCCCTACGACTACATTCAGGCTCTTAATGTCAAAGTCTTTGGCGGCCAGAAGGTCTGTGATGATTTTCTTACGGAAGTCCTTCTGCTCCACAATATTTGCATAACGGCTGATTTCCTCTGTGGAATGTCTTAAGGTCTCTTCAAATAACAGGTTCTCATCCTCGAATACGCCGATTTTGGTAGAGGTAGAACCCGGATTGATTATTAAGCTTTTAATAGACATACTATTCTCCTGTTCCGGTTCAGATACCCGCTCGATACCGGGCCTTGCACGGCACTTTCCGGGTATCTGCTGTTTTTGATTTCAATTTCACAGATTTTACGCGTTTTTCTTCAGTTCCTCGGATACCACTGCCGCCAGCGCAATGGAGTTCACCTTGGTCTCGAAACTGTCGGAACGGCTGGTGAGGATTACCGGCACCTTGGTTCCCGTCAGGATCCCCCCGTTACGCATTTTAACCATATGTACGATCGCCTTGTAAACCAGGTTTCCCGCATGGATATCAGGGAAAAGCAGCACATCCGCGTCCCCGCAGATCTTCCTGCCGGTAGCACCCTTGTGCTTTGCAGCCTCAGGGTCTATCGCAAGGTCAAGGGAAAGCGGGCCGTCAATCACACAGCCTGTAATCCTGCCGTCCTCACACATCTTCGTCAGTTCGGCAGCTTCCACAGTGACAGGCATCTTGGGATTGACCACTTCCACTGCTGCCAGAGGCGCAATCTTGGGCATGTCCACGCCGCAGGCCTTGCATACGGGAACCGTATTCTGGATAATATGCGCCTTGTCCTCCAGGGTCGGATAGGTCATAAACGCTACATCCGTAAGGAACAAAAGCCTGTCAATACCTTCTACCTCAAATACACCCACATGGGAAAGCGGGCTTCCGGTACGGAGGCCCACTTCCTTATCCAACACGCTCTTCAGGAAGTCCTTGGTGTCAATCAGCCCCTTCATGTACATATCCGCTTTACCGTCATGAGCCAGCTTTACAGCCTTCAGGGATGCCGCAATCATATCCGGCTCATCGATAATCTCATACCCCTCCAGGTCCATACTGATAGAAGCCGCCACTTCCCGGATCTTCGCCTCGTCTCCTACCAGTATCGCATCCGCAATGCCCCTTTCCCTGGCTTCCTTCACAGCCTCCAGCACTGCGGAATCCTGAGCCACGGATACGGCCACCGTCTTCTTCCCGCACTGCTTTACTCTTGACATAATGTCATCAAAACCCTGTTTCATTTTTGTAATAACTTCCTTTCTGTCCTTCCTCGGGACGTTGGTTTTCTAACCTGTATTTTTTATATACTTCCCTATACCCTGGAAGTATTTTCCATCGTTAAAAGTATAACATGCCCGTCTGCAAAATGCAAGAGTGCAGGAAAACGCTTATATCTCCTCCTCATCCTCCAGAACCTCGCTCAGGGCTTCCCTGGTGTCCCGAATTTCGTCGTGTTCTCCCTTTTTCAGCGCCGCCTCAAAGGCCGTGATATAACGGTCCAGCCTCTTCCTGCGTTCCCCCAGCGACTCTTCGTACATACGTTCTGCCCTGGTCAGCACCAGGCGGTTTTCCTCATAATCCCTGGGCTGTATCTTCAGATAGGCAAGCTCCTCCATACGCTTTCCGATTTCCTCGTCCGTCATCTGGTTATCCTGTCCTTTGATTACCATCTTCCGGCTCTCTCCCGTGGACACCACTGTAACCTCCACCTCAAGAAGCGAGTTGATATCATAAGTATATGTCACATCCACCGACTCCTGCCCCCTGGGACCCTTGGGAATCTCTATCTCCAGTTCGCCCAGAAACAAATTGTTCCTGGCAAAACGGCTTTCCCCCTGCAGCACCCTGACACGTACCCTGGCCTGATTATCCCTTGCCGTATAGAGCCGCTCCGTGTGGCTGGCAGGTATCACGGTGTTGCGCTCGATAATGGGACAGAATCTTCCCTCCTCGTACCTGCCCTCCTCATACTCCACCACCACTTCGGTGCCCAGCGTAAAAGAGCAGACATCCGTCAGAATGACCTCCTTCACTTCCTCCCGGCGTTCCTTCATGGCAGCCTGTATTGCCGCGCCCAGCGCCACGGCTTCGTCGGGATTCATCCTGGTATCCGGAAACTTCCGAAACAGCCGGATGAGGAAATCGCGCACAATGGACAGCCTGGTAGCGCCGCCGATCAGCAGCACCTCGTCAATGTCCGAAAGCTTCAGTCCCGCATCCGCCAGGCTCCTCTTCACCGGTTCTCTGATTTTCATCAGAAGTTCTTCGCAGTTTTCCTCGTATTCCTTATATGTAATCATCTGCTCCAGGATTTCTTCCTTATATAAGAACCGGATCGTCACCTTGTCCGTATCGTTAATGGCACATTTCGCCTTTTCCGCTTCCCGGAAGAGCCTGGCCTGCTCCTTCTCGGACAGGTTCTGAAGCTGCAACTTGGCCTTTTGAAGAAACAGCTTCGCCATCACCTCCGTAAAATCCTCGCCCCCCAGATAGTTGTCCCCCGCCACGGCACGGACTTCCAGGATATTATGGTATAATTCCAGAATGGACACGTCAAAAGTACCGCCTCCCAGATCAAACACCAGGAAGCGGGTGTCCTGCTCCTTATCGTACAGCCCGTAAGCCACTGCGGCAGCCGTCGGCTCGGAAATCATGCGTTCCACCTTCAGGCCTGCCAGCTCCCCGGCGCGCCTGGTGGCTTTTCTTCTCTTATCGTCAAAATATGCAGGTACACTGATAACCGCCTCTGTTACTTCCTCTCCCAGGTAGCTTTCCGCATCCTCCTTCAGGGCGCGGAGTACCAGGCTGGAGAGTTCCTCCGGTTTAAAATGCTTCCCGCTCAAGACATATTGCCGTTCCGTCCCCATGCTCCGCTTGAACGTCTGTGCCACGGTATCCGGATACAGGCTCATGCGCTCCCTGGCCGTCTCGCCTACATATACATTCCCCTCCCCGTCCACGCTGACCACAGAAGGCGTCAGCATCTTCCCAAGCCTGTTGGGGATGATTTTTGCTCCCTCTTCCGTGAAATATGCAATCAGGCTGTTTGTCGTACCCAAGTCAATTCCTACTATCATGTCAACCATTCCGTTTCTCTTATCGTTTTAGGAATCATTCTCCCTTACCCACTGTCTATCAGTATAACACAATTGCGCCATATATTCACGAAAAATTTTGGATTGGTAAAAATTATTAGCGGCCGCCCCGAAAAGCCACATGCCTTATCGCCAGCATATACACATCCCAGGGCTGTACCTCCAGATTCCGGCACAGCCGCTCCCAGGCCTCTTCCCGCTTTCCCGTCCGCAGCAGGAACAGGATCCTGACGCCTTCCATCTCCCTGCACCTGGGGCTGCTGCAGAAATGGCATATCTCACACCTGTCCTCCCTGTCCAGAATCTCCTGCAGCTTCTCCTCCGTCTCCGTGTAATAAGCCGCCAGGAATTCCATCTGCAGATGTGCCTTTTCCCGGTTGTAATACTTGGGCTTGCCGGAAGCCTGCTCCGCCTTCAGCCACTCCTGCAGCCGCTGCGCATATTTCTTTCCGCGCCTCTCGTCACCGCAGAGAATACAGGCAAACACGGCATCACAGATTTTTCCCTCCATAGAGCTTTCCACCAGCCCGTTGCGGAACATCCCGTCAAAGGCTGCCAGCGCGGCGACCTTCCTTCCAAACAGCAGCTCCGTCCATGCCTTGCTGCAATAATAATCCGGATAGGATACCACCTCCGGCTTACGCTGCAGCGTGGGCGCCAGAATCCCCTTCAGCACGCGCTTTACGGCGCCGGTATGCAGCTCCCGGCCCCACTGCCTGATTGTCCGGCGCGCCCTGTCCCTGTCCCCTGCGGCATTGTACAGCTCCGACAGTTTCTCGTACCGCCCCCAATGGTTCTTCTTATAATATTTCCCGTAAATGGCTTCCGCTTCCTCCACCCGTCCCATGCGCAGATAAAATTCCGCCAGATTGTCCCCAAACCAGCTGCTCTTACTCTCTCTGGCCAGCTCCTCATACTTTCTGTAGGCCTCCACCGCCTCATCACAGATTCCCAGCAGCGCATAGAGATTGCCCATATCCGCATAGATCACCGGGGACATCTCCTCATCCATGTACAGGATGGCTTTCTTGATGAAAAATAAAGCCTTCTCGTAATCCCCCTGATATTTATACACAAAACTCAATCCGTTCAGCGCATAGGGATTGACGGGATTCAGATAAAGCGCCTTCTCAAAATCCGCCTCCGCCTCCGCCAGATGATGGGCTGCCCTATGAAAAATGGCTCTTTCCACCAACATGAAATCATCCGGGTAATGATAGAGATATTCCGTCAGGACAGGCAGGCCCTTTTCATAGAATGTTTTATCCCCCCGCTCCACCTGTTTGAAAAAAACGTCACGGAAATTTTTCAGCCTTACATTCAGTGTGCTGATATCCATGGCCTTATTATCCTTCTGAAAAGCATACGCTTCCAGAATCGGGCTTTTTACCCCGTTTTTTTCCGCATCCGCCAGTACCTTCTCCAGGTCTTCCCTCCGTTCCAGATCCAGATACACCTTGGCAAGGTATTCATATGCCTTGACAAAATTGGGGAAATACCGCAGGCAGATACCCGCCGTCCGCACCACGCCCCCGGCATTCAGCTGGCGCCTGTACGCCTCCATGGAAGACGCATATGCCGCAAAAATCTGGTATTCATCGATCAGCCTCTGGGCAGTCTCCTGGCACAGTTCATATTCCTCCATCTCCAGATAGATCTGCGCCATCTCCAGCAGAATCCCCACGTCCTTTACATTCCCTGCCAGGATGCCTTCTCCTTCTTTGACAGCCAGTGTGAAATTATCCTTCTCCCGAAAACCCAGGTTATGGTAACACTGCATCCGGATCAAACGTGCCTGCCGCAGCCTGTCCCGGTCTCTTTCCTCTTCTTTTTCGTCATTTTCATGACGGTTCTTCATTTTTTTCTCCAGGGAAACCTCCCACTGACGCGTCATGGCAATGGCTTCCTCATATTCCCCCTGCTCTACATAGAGCTTTGAGAGCAGTCCCCTGTGTTCCGCCTCCTTTTCCGGCGGCAGGCGCTTTTCCAGCATTCCCGCCAGTTGAATTCCCCGGGCAACCTTGCCGTCCTGCAGATAGCACCAGCACAGTTCCAGCCTTGGCTCCCAGCTTTGGTTCACCCGGCAGTCCGCCTCCAATTCCTTTTCAATCTCCTCATTTATCCTTGTCAGCAGCTCCAGGAACGCATCATCGCTGCCGGAGGCCAGCACCTTTTCCGCACATTTCTTCGCCTTGCGATACTGTTTTTGCGTATAATACCACTCGGTCAACCGCATATTCGCCATATAATGCGTGTCATTGCCTTCCTTCAGCTCCTCATAAAGGCCGGCCGCCCGTTTCCTGCAACCGTTGTCCTCCTGTTCTGCCCCGCCTGCCGTCCAGAGCAATTCGGCAAAGTTATAGCAGAGCATCGCATCCTTTGGATACTTCTCCCACTCTGCCTCCAAAACTCCGATGGACTCTTCTATAAAGCGCCTGCCTGCCGAAGGCTGCTGTCCCTTGTCCGCTGACTGGGCTTCCTCTGCAGAGGAAGCTTTCTCCTCTGACTGGGTTCCCACCGTGGACGAAGCTTTCTCCGCTGACTGGGTTCCCACCGTGGACGAAGCTTTCTCCGCTGACCGGGCTTCCCCTGCAGGCTGGCCCTCCATTGCTCTCCGGCTTTCCTCCAGCCCCCGCCTCAGCAGAACATTGGCTCGGCTGATTTCCATCACAGGATGCCGGATTCCCAGGGCGTCCGCACTCCTGATACAGTTCTCCGCCTCCTCCAGATTCTTCTCCTGCAGCGCCTGCCAGCACCGGTCATAATACTCCAGAAAAAGGTCGTAATCCGCCTCCACCGGTCCCTCAAACTGGCTGAATTCCAGGTCTTCACCCCGCTCACATCTGCCGACTATATAATGGACGAAATTAAGAGGGAATTTTTCCCGCAAAGCTTTGGCATCGCTGACAATGGCAAGCTTCTGATTCAGCAGTTTCCAGACAGCCGTGGGCAGTTTAAAATGCTCCGTCAGGAATCCCAACAGCTTCAGACGGCAGTTCTCTTCTTCCTCTATGGAGAAAAAGACATCTTCCTCGAAAAGCGCCTTCCAGCACGCCAAATCCTGTCTGCTCCTGATATTCCCATAAATTTCCACGACCTTCTCCAGCCACAGCCCGGATGGGGTCATGTCCCGCGGCTTTTCTTCCTGTTCCTCTTCCTCCGGTTCTTTCGCATATTTACAGGCTGCCTCATAAGCGCTGCGCAGCCGCTTAAACCCCTCCGGATTGTCCTCCGGATTGGTTACCGCCAGCTTTTGTCTGTAAGCATTCTTAATTGCCCGCTCATCCTTTGTGATCTCAATTCCCAATATGATAAAGCTTTCCGTATGTTTCATACATCCCCCTGTTTTCCCTGCTCCGTCTGACACCCTGCACTTTTCCGACTGCCCCGTCCTGTTATTCCGCACTTTGTCCAGACTGCCCGGGCTGTTATCCTGCACTTCTTCCGACTGCCCGGGCTGTTTTTCCGCACTTTTTCCGGGCTGCCGCACAGTATTTTACAGTCCCTCCTGTCGGCTGGCGGCATCGGATAAAACCGGACTGCCAGATACCGCCCGCAATACCGCCCTCCGGCATTACAAAAAGGCTGCGCATTCAAGCGTGCCATGATGTACCTTACAGGCAATATACACCACCGCCGCCATTTCATGACGCAGCCCCCAAAAACTGATTATTTAAAATGTAAATTTATCCGCAAAGTAAGCGTCCAGCTTCGCGATTTCCACCCTTTCCTGCTCCATGGAATCCCGGAAACGAACCGTCACGCAGCCGTCCGTCTCGGAATCAAAATCATAAGTAACACAGAAAGGCGTACCGATTTCATCCTGGCGGCGGTATCTCTTACCGATATTCCCCCTGTCGTCATATTCACAGTTATACTTTTTGGACAGGTCCGCATACACCTTTTCCGCACCCTCGCCCAGCTTCTTGGAAAGAGGCAGCACACCGATCTTTACCGGAGCCAGCGCAGGATGGAAGCGAAGTACGGTACGCATATCACCGCCTTCCAGCTCCTCCTCGTCATAAGCGGCACACAGGAAAGCCAGAACCACCCTGTCTGCGCCCAGCGAAGGCTCAACCACATAAGGTATGTACTTCTCCTTCTTCTCGTCGTCGAAATAAGCCATATCCTCTCCAGAGGTATTGGCATGCTGTGTCAGGTCATAATCGGTCCTGTCAGCGATACCCCACAGTTCACCCCAGCCGAAGGGGAACAGAAATTCGATATCCGTGGTACCCTTGCTGTAGAAGCAGAGTTCCTCGGGGCTGTGGTCGCGCAGACGCATCTCGTTTTCCTTAATCCCCAGGGAAATCAGCCAGTCGCGGCAGAATCCCCTCCAATACTGGAACCATTCCAGATCCGTGCCGGGCGCGCAGAAGAACTCCAGTTCCATCTGCTCAAATTCCCGGGTACGGAAGGTAAAGTTCCCGGGGGTAATCTCATTGCGGAAAGCCTTGCCGATCTGCCCGATGCCGAAAGGAATCTTCTTCCTGGAAGTCCTCTGCACATTTTTAAAGTTTACAAAGATACCCTGGGCGGTTTCCGGACGAAGGTACACCACGCTCTTGGCATCCTCCGTCACCCCCTGGAAGGTCTTGAACATCAGATTAAACTGGCGGATATCCGTAAAATTATGCTTTCCGCAGCTGGGGCAGGGAATCTTATGCTCTTCCACAAATGCCTTCATCTGTTCCTGACTCCAGGAATCCACGCTCTCCTTCAGTTCAATGCCGTTTTCCCCGCAGTAACTCTCAATCAGCTGATCCGCGCGGAAACGCTCGTGACATTCCCGGCAGTCCATCAGCGGATCGGAAAACCCGCCCAGATGCCCGCTGGCCACCCAGGTCTGCGGATTCATCAGGATAGCGCAGTCCACACCCACATTGTAGGGATTCTCCTGTACAAACTTCTGCCACCATGCCCGCTTTACATTGTTTTTCAGTTCCACACCCAGATTACCGTAATCCCAGGTGTTGGCAAGGCCGCCGTAAATCTCGGACCCCGCATAGATAAAACCCCTTGCCTTCGCCAGAGCCACTATTTTTTCCATCGTCTTTTCCATTTTGAAACCATCCCTTCTTTATCATCTAATTACCCGCTGCAACAGCATCCGCCGTACCATATCCTATGCCGCCTTTCAATAAGCTGCTGGCCAGGCTCATCTGTTCTGCCCATATTCCCGCAGCGTTCCTGGTGCAGCCCGCACCGGCGCTCCCTGCGACAAGCCCGCACACTCATTTCAGCAAAATATAGACCGGGCCCTCCGCCTCAAAGGAACTGACGCTTCCGTCAGCGTTCACCACTGCCCCCTCGCTGATATATGTCACTTTCCCGGGACAGTAAATATTTGCCTTCATATCCGTTACAATCAGGCAGCTATCTGTTTCCTGTGATATCTCTCCGTCATACGCGGTGCCGTCCTTTACGTTTTTCATCACCAGTTCCTTTACGGCATCATTGGAATAAAATCCGTTTTGAACCGCTTCCTTCATCGTCCCGTAGAAAATACTGCTCTCACAGAACGCCCCGCAGCTCTCCCATCCGTCAAACCGATAGGATACCACCACCTTGCCGCTGCCCTCCAGGGCTTCCGTCTTCTCCACTGCCACCGCTTCCCTGCCCAGGGTAGCGTTGTAATCCTTTGCCTCCTCAGAAGCCATATTGTTAAGTTCCGCCACGTTATAGTAGGATTTGTCAAAATCCCCCACCTGCCAGACCCTTATCTCACCTTCCCTGCTCACGGCAACCGTGGGAGCCTCCACTACATCCGGCACCCTGGCCTCGCCGCATCCCGCCAGAAACAGTATGCAGAGACAGACTGCCAACGCCATTTTTCCTAATCTTTTCATCCTTTCTCACCCCCCGGACTCCGTTTTCGTTTCTTTTCACATTTCTTTGCTATTGTATCAAAAAGAATCCTATTTTTCAACAAAGAGTTTGCAGAACTTCCAGACTTTTAAAATCCCTGCCGATAAAATGCTTCATATACCGGGCTGCCACATCCTGGAGCTGCTCCAAAACCGTCTCTGTCACAGTAAACGTATAGAGCTTCTCCACCGGGCTGGCTGCTATGTATTGCAATGTATAAACTGTGGAATCCTCCAGGCCCTCGTCCCCTGGCAGCAGGGGTGCCTCCCTGGAAAATGTCATCGGAAACTCTCCGTTCACCGCCATTGCCCTGCATTCAAAGACACAACGCACCAGTGTGTTGGGCAGGGACGGGGCACACAGCGCGCGAAGGGACTGATAAAACAGCTTCATCATTTCCCGTTCGTCGTTGTTCTCCCGGGTATAATAGTCTGCCACTTCGGCAAAATACATGCCGTAACAGGCGCCGATATAATCCGTCCGAAGCTCCCCAAAATAATTCTGAATCTCCGCTTCTGTCAGCGTATAGGAATTCCTGCCCTCATAGAGCCGGAAAATACCGAAGGCAAAGGGGTTGGTTCCCGCTGCCAGACGGCTTCCAGGTCTCCTGGATCCCCTGGCAAAAGCGGACACCTTCCCCCTCTCTCTGGTTAAAAGGCTGATATGCCTGTCATATTCCCCCACCGGGGTTTGCTTCAGTACGATTCCTGTCATCGTTATATATTCCTGCATGGCTGCCTTCTTTCATCTGCCCGCATTCCATATGCGCATCGCCCGTTTCCCGTCCTGTGCCGGACACAAACGTCAGATAATCTTCAATCCTGCCGCTGTTTTCAAATTGCTTCCAGTATTTTTCTTCCATTTCCGCATCCTCCGTATACTAAAAATCTGTACTTAGAGTCTGCATTTTCCCCTTTTCTATACGCGGTATCAGGTACTGGAAATATCTTTCGGATTATAGCCGAAATTTTTCAAAAGGTAGTCGCTGTCCCGCCAGTCTTTTTTCACTTTCACAAAAAGCTGCAGATTAACCTGCATTTCCAGCATCTCCTCGATTTCCTTCCGGGCTTCCGTACCGATTTTTTTCAGCATCTGCCCTCCCTTGCCAATGATGATTCCTTTATGGGAATCTCTCTCACAGACAATGGCGGCCTCGATATGGCAGATTCTGCCATGGGATGTATTTCTACCATGGGATGAATCTCTACCATGGGATGTACCCCTCCCCTTGGATGCACTCCTCCCGCTTTCCTTCATGCTCTCAATACTGACTGCCACTCCGTGGGGAACCTCCTCCTCCAGCAGCCTCAGCGCCTTTTCCCGTATCAGCTCCGCCACAATCTGGCGCATGGGCTGATCCGTGACGGTATCCTCGTCAAAAAAAGCATGTCCCTCCGGCAGATACTGAAAAATACAATCCACCAGCTCCTCCGTGTTATCCCCCTTCAGCGCCGACACCGGCACAATCTCCGCAAAATCCAGTTCTCTGCGGTATGTGTCAATAAAGGACAGAATGGCATCCTTCTTCACGGTATCCGTCTTGTTGATTACAAGGATGATCGGCGTCTTTACCTTCTTCAGTTCCTCAATAATATGGCGCTCTCCCGCCCCGATATAATTCGTGGGTTCCACCAGCCACAGGATGACGTCCGCCTCCTCCAGCGTATGTTCTGCCGCGTTCACCATATAGTCGCCCAGCCTGTTCTTCGCACGATGAATTCCGGGCGTATCCAGAAATACAATCTGTCCTTTATCCGTCGTCAGTACTGTCCTGATCCGGTTGCGGGTGGTCTGGGGCTTGGCGGAAGTAATCGCTATCTTCTGGCCGATGAGATGATTCATCAGCGTGGATTTCCCCACATTCGGCCTGCCAATCAAGGTGACAAAGCCTGCTTTATATTCCTTATTATCCATAACTTTCCTGCCTTTTGGTATTTACTGCTTTCACATAATACCACGTTCCGGAATAAATTACAATCCCGTCCACGCTTCATTCTCCTGCCCCTTTCGTAAACTGTTCCACAGGCGCCTTCATCTGCAGCTGTTCCTCAAGCCTCCTGCGCTTCTTTCTGCGGTGCCTCCGGATGCTCAGTACTGCCGCCGCAATAACCGCGCCCCAGATCAGCAGATAGGGAATATGTACCAGGAACCAGATGCCAAATTCCAGTGCCCCATGGCCGATGTTCAGCAGGCTCTCTCCAAAGCCCTCCGATATCCTCTCCCATACCGTAGGTTCCTTTGCCTGCGTCAGTTCCTTCACCTCGGAAATGCTGATCTCCACAGTACTGTAATCAACCAGATTGTCCAGGGTACGCAGCTGTGATTCCATGCTTTCCAGCTGATAGCGTACTTCCGACATCCGCTGCTCTATGGTGATAATCTCTTCTATATTTTCTGCCCTGTCCAGAAATTCCAGCAGCCTTGACTGTTCCGTGCGGAGGGTATTCCGACGGCTTTCCATATCCACATAGGACAGGGTCACATCCTCCACATTATCCTGGCGGCGGACAATATTTCCGATATCTGCCACCGTATCCAAAAAGCCGCCCAGCTTTTCTTCCGGAATCCGCACTTTCAGATCGGCGCTCCGGCTGCTGCCGTATCCGGAATAGCTGCTGCCGTTATAGGTGTTCATACGCTCCACATAACCGCCCAGCTCCTGTATCTGTGTCTCCAGAACTGACATCGTCTGCTCGAATTCCCTGGTTTCCACCTCCAGATCCACGGTCCTGATAAGCTTTCGCCCTTCCGATATGGCTGTGTTATCCCCACTGGCGGCATCGCCTGCGGAATCGTAGGACGTTTTCTCATTTCCCGCCTCCTCATAGGCACTGCCTCCCATATTGTAGGAACCGCCGTTCTGGTATACATCTGCTGTCTGTAATCCCTCTGCCCTATCCGATGCAGCGCCGCAGCCCGTACACAAGAAAATCAAAAGTGCAGGCAAAAGTACCCGGCTCCCATAGAACCGTCTCTCCGTTCCACGTGACATATCCCTTTCGTTTTTTCTCATTCTGTTGCCTCCCTTCCTGACATTGCTTCCTTTTGCTTATCCGCCCTGCCCCAACTAACGACACGGCATCTCTTTCCAAACGGCCTGTTGTTTACTCCTGTTGTTTAATTTCCTCAAAAGCAATGCAGGCACGATGCAGTCCCTATACGTTTCTGCCGAGCCAAATTCTACGCTTTTTAACGTAAAAAACATTACGGTCCGGCAATACCCTATTGCTGAACCGTAATGTCAACTCATTCCGTCATATACGCATCCGGTAAACGTAAGAAGCTGCTCTGGATACGGTCTTCCGGTTCATCGTCCCACACAGGAACCGTTATCCATATATACGAAAAATGCTAAAAAAGGTTCTCAATTTTCATAAATTTATCAGCTTCCGCCCTGATTTTCTGCTCACTGCCCACCACGCAGAGACAGTCATCTTCCATAAATGCCCTGATATATGCGCCCAGGCTGCGGATGTCTTCAGGCGCGGCATTGATAATCTCATCTCTCTCTTTCTGGAACATGTCCATGGTAACGCCTCTGAGATATGCATCTCTGGAAAGGCGCCCCTTGCCTGCTGCCGTCAGAGGTATATCAAGCTGGCTGAAGGTTCCGATGATATACTGAGTCATCGTCCTCTCACTGGCATCATAATTTTCCACAAAATCAGCCGCATTTTCGTACACATTGATAGTCTGCCCCAGATTCGGATCCCGGTAGGATACGAAATAGCAGTCACCAGTCCTGTTAAAATTGCACATGCAGCCATAAGCCCCGCCCTTTACACGGATATTGGTCCACAGATACTCGTAGCCCATCATCACTTTCAGGACCTTCAACGCCCCCCTGTAGGGAAGCCCTTTCTTCAGGAAGTTCCCTGCACGGCACACATACTGTACCTGCCCCGGAGTCATAAAGCCCTCGTTCTTTTTAGATACCTCAGGTATATATTTCTCCCTCTTCACCTCACAGGTATGAAGTTTTTCCTTCAGCTTTGCCACTGAAGCTTCCAGGCTTTCAAAGACCTTTTCGTCACCGGTAAAGTCCACCAGAAGGTTTTCCGGACGGAAAATCATTTTGCACAGCGTCTCAAGCCGCTCTGCCAAGAGTTCTTTTTTGTCGTCAAACTCCTTCTCCAGAGCCGATGTCAGGCGATACAGGGACATTCCGGATAATTCCTCATTGATGGCATGCCTTACGTCTCCATAAGAAAGCGCTCTGGCGGTGGCCACGCTATGTCCTGCTCCCAGCATATATTCCTGCACTCTGGAATTATTCTCTGCCAGAATCTCTTTAAGCCGCTTCGTATCACCTACATTACTGGTGAGAATCAGTTCCTCTATCAACTCCATCGCCCTGTCCAGATTCGCGTAAAGCGCCTTTGTGCCGATCTCCAGCGCCGGAAAATCCCGCTCCGGATTCTGCACATTGACGTAATTATTGCATGCAACCGCAATCTCCCCTGTCGCCAGGTTGATTTCATTGCTCAGCTCCGCATAAGAATACTTCGCCGTATCCACATGGCAGAGTACATTCTGAAGGATTCCGATATAGGGGAAGTATTCCGCGGGCACATCCTTTATCCTGAAAATCAGCCCCAGGTATCCGATTCCATTGGTAAACACATTGTGATACAGCGCAGGAATTCCCGCCAGGGTCCGCTCTTCATTGTAAAGCGGATGAGCCTCTCTCTTCATATCCCCTCTGGTAAGAAGCGGAATACTGGCCAGGTCCTCCTCTGTATCAGCATTCTCCCTGAAGGCATCCAGCGCTTCCATCATATCGCGTATCCCTGTCAGTTCCGTTTCCGTCAGCCGTGCCTTTTTTTCAGCGAGTACGTCCTTAAGCGCATCCTCTTCGGCCTTCGCCAGCCCTTCCCTGGGCTGCAGGATGACCATGGCCGCATGGGTGTTATCCAGCAAGTACTTCTTTACCAAATCCTCAAAATACCCTTCTTCCACTTTCCCGCGCAGTTTTGCATAGGTCTCATTTGCCTCTATATGGATGAAAGGCTTACTGTCATCATACATCCAGCTGCCCAGAACGTTGAGTCCATACATCAGCCCCTTGGGGAAGCTGCCGAAATCCGCCTCCCTGTATCTGAATTCATAGTGGTTGATGGCTGCCAGGAGGGCCTTTCTGTCAAATCCGTCCCTGGCTATTTTCTCCAGAGACGCCCTGATGGTCTCTTTAAATTCCGCTTCCCTTTCCACGGAAGTTCCCTTTGCCACCACACTGAAGCAGGGCTGCTTCAGGTCATTGACATACATGCTGTATACATCCTTACCGATTCCCCTGTCAATCAGCGCCTTCTTCAGCGGCGCCCCCGGAACCGTACACAGCGCATAGTCCAGAATCTGGAACGCCACATAAAGTTCCCTGTCCAGGGTGTCGCCCACGGACAGCGTCCAGGCAAGGTAGGTATTCTCGTCTGCGTTCTCCCCCTCGCTGATGGGAAACTCCCTGACTCTGCGCACCGGTGCGTCAAAGGGTGCTTCCGACGCCACCTCAGAATCCACTTCCAGCGCGTCGTATGCCGAGAGATAATGCTCGTCGATAAATGTCAGCTTCTCCGCCATATCCATATTGCCATAGAGATAGATATAGCTGTTGGAGGGATGATAATAGGTCCTGTGGAAATCCTTGAACTGCTCATAAGTCAGTTCCGGAATCACCTTCGGATCCCCTCCGGATTCACAACTGTAAGTAGTATGCGGATAGAGCGCTGTGGTAATCTCCCTGAACAATACTGCGTCCGGTGAGGAAAACGCTCCTTTCATCTCGTTATATACTACGCCATTGTAGGACAATTCCCCGTTTTCATCCAGTTCATAATGCCACCCTTCCTGACGGAAAATAGCTTCATTTTTATAAATATTCGGATAGAATACCGCGTCCAGGTACACATGCATCAGATTCTGGAAATCCTTGTCATTGCAGCTTGCCACCGGATACACCGTGTGGTCCGGATAGGTTATGGCATTCAGGAAGGTATTCAGGGATCCCTTTGCCAGCTCAATAAAAGGATCCTTGATGGGGAATTCCTTCGACCCGCAGAGTACGGAATGCTCCAGGATATGCGCCACTCCTGTGGAATCCTTCGGTGTCGTACGGAAACCGATGTAAAATACCTTGTTGTCGTCGTCATTGGAAACCAGGGCCACCCTGGCGCCGGTCTTCTTATGACGGCACAGGTAGGTCACGCTGTTGATAT
The DNA here is from genome assembly GCA_910587555.1 of uncultured Acetatifactor sp. Classification (GTDB taxonomy): domain Bacteria; phylum Bacillota; class Clostridia; order Lachnospirales; family Lachnospiraceae; genus Acetatifactor. The sequence continues at coordinate 10,043 of CAJULV010000026.1, read as the reverse complement.
CAGCGATCTCCCGTTTCTCAATAACCTCATAGCTTGTCAGTTCTTCTACTCTCATTCTGATGATTCTCCTCTCATACTTTCCGCTTTTATACTTAATTGTATATTTGCTGCCGTTTTTATTGCAAATGCCCCTTCCAATCCCTTATGGCCGGCAGCTGTATCGGCGCCAAATGCCGCGCTTTCCCCCGATTGCCTGAAACTCCACAGCCTCACAGCCGGCTCCTACAGTGCAGTCAGCGCCAGCTTGCTCACCGACAGCTCCTGTATCACATACCCCTGCCTTTCCTTCTCCTGCGGCGCGATATTTGCCAGTTCCTCGACGGTAAGCTGCCTGGTCACATAGCGCTTTTTTCCTCCCTTTCTTCCGGAAGCGGACCCAATCCCCGGAAAAGGCTTACGTTCCTCGAGTACAAGTACCCTGACCCTGGCCTTCATCTGCCTGTAAATCTTGACCAGGAAACTGTCAGGGGCCAGATAGTAAAGATGGCTCTCCAGGGTATCCTCCGGATCCGCTTCCGGAAGAATATACTTCTGCATCACCAGCCGGAACTTAAATTGAATTTCTTCTTCCTCCAGAAACTCCCCGAAAGTATATTTGCAGCCTACATAGATTCGGGCAGTGTCCTGCACACTGTATTTATAATCTTCATATACCGTCTTCTGCATATTCTATATCCTCTATTCGGAAACCGCTCATCCGCATGGCATCCTGAATGGATTTCAGAGACATCCCCGTCTCCTGTACAAGTTCCTCCGGCGTCACCTTCCGGTGCAGCTCCTCTGCAAGCTCCCGTGCCCTGTCCGCCACCTTGTTTACTTTTGCGGCTACCTTCCTGTCCTCTTTCTCCTGAACGGCATTCTCCTCTATCAGGGACTCCATGGCGTCCATAATGCACCTCACCAGCATTCCCTCCACCTGATCGGGTACTCCTGTGTCTGCCGGTCTCCCCGTGCCTGCTTTCCCTTCAGCGCCATCCCTCTCCCCTGACGATACACCGCATCCTGCCGCAAGCCTTTCCACGCCCGTTGCCAGCGCCATATTGCCTTCCCCAATCAGGTCCTCCAGAAGGATTCCCTGTCCTGCATAAAGCTTCGCAATCCCCACTACATCCTTCAGATAGCTCTCCGTCAGGCGCTGCGCTGCCGGCCTGTCTCCTGCCATGGCCGAAATCGTATATGCCCTTTTTTCCCCGTCGCCCAACACGGGAAGCGCTTCCAGCCCATCCAGATAATCCTCAAGGTAGTCCCGCTCCTCCTCCGTCAGTCCGGCGTCCGGATCCGCAGGCTCCCCCATGCCGATCTTATGCTTTTCCAGATAGTCATACACCATCTGAAGCTGGGTGTCATTAAATTCCAGGTCGGCGAACTCCTCCTTCACCTGCTCCTCGCTGATACAGTTTCCCTGTTCCCTGGCAATACGCCGTATGCGCTGCAGGCCCTCCGCAAACGCCGCTTCTCTGGATATCATTTCGACGATGTCCTCCTTCCGCTGCTTTACTGCACATGTGTATGGGTAAACAAATGCTGCTGGCAGTACTCATAGTTCCCGTTGCACTTGGAGCAGAAACGAAATTCCAGGTTGGGATCGTCATCCTCCGTCTGCCCGCATATGGCGCACTTATGCTTCGTCACCCGGGAATTGCGCCTGATATCCTGCCGAAACTCCGCTCTCCGCTTCATCTGCTTCGGCGACATATGGAGATGGCTCCTGGATGTAATGAAAAAAATCACAAAACTCAGTAAAGAGGATGCAATGGCAATCCTGGTCGCAAGGCTTCCCGCAAACAGGAAATCATATACCAGCACCAGCCCGTACAGGATACCCAGCCATTTTACCTTCACCGGGACAATGAACATCAGCAGTACCTGAACCTCCGGAAACGTGGCCGCAAATGCCAGAAAAATGGACATGTTTATATAATAGGTGCTGAAGTAAAGGGAAGCAACCGTGGAAATATAACCCAGGTTCATGGCCGGACCGCCCGTAAAATACGTAATCGCCAGCCATCCGAAGCTTCCTATCACGGTAAAAAACATACCTGACAGCAAATACACATTATATCTGTATGTTCCCCATGTACGCTCCAGGCTGGTGCCTATGTTATAATAAAACAGCAGCATGATAATCGTAAACGGGTCAAGTGAAGACGGCGGTATAATAATCCAGGTAAATATCCTCCATATCTGCCCGCGCAGAACCGCATACGGGTTCAGCGTCAGATACAGCAGGAAATCCGCATTGACCAGCTCTATGACATAACCCACCACATAACACAAAATCAGAATTAATGAAAGATTGCTGATGGCATACTTTCCAAACCTTTTTTCAAACTTACTCATCGCGCCCACTCCTTCTTGTTTGTCTTATTATTCTATCATTCTCCATCCCATAAGTAAACCGGACTTTTCCTTTTTTAATATAAATATCTTAATTTTAATAATTTTTTCACAGCTTTTGGTATTTGCAATTTAACCTGTCTTGTAATATAATGTCTTAGAATGTCATGAATTACTGACATACAAATGATTCCGGCTGTACCGGCACAGGCCTCGGGGACGAACCTGCCCGTCTTCCGGAACGCAATGACAAAGGCGGCCATCCGGCCATTTGAATTTCACAATTTAGGAAGGATGATTTGCATGGAATGTACTAACAAAACTGTAGCTGATGCCAATGTATTGCCTGACGATTCCAATGTTCTCCTGGGCATTGATATAGGCTCCACCACCGTCAAGATTGCAATCTTGGATAAGGATCATCATATTCTGTTTTCCGATTATGAGCGCCACTATGCCAATATCCGGGAAACGCTGTCCGGCCTTTTGGAAAAGGCACACAGCAGGCTGGGCAATTTAAAACTTCACCCCATGATAACCGGTTCCGGCGGGCTGACCCTTGCAGGCTGCCTGGAGGTACCCTTTATCCAGGAAGTCATCTCCGTAGCTTCCGCGCTGAAGGCGCTGGCGCCCAAAACCGACGTGGCTATCGAACTGGGCGGCGAGGACGCCAAAATCATCTATTTTGAAGGCGGCAATGTGGAACAGCGCATGAACGGCATCTGTGCCGGGGGGACCGGTTCCTTTATCGACCAGATGGCAGCATTGATCCAGACGGATGCCTCCGGCTTAAACGAATATGCAAAAAATTATAACTCTCTATATGCAATTGCTGCCAGATGCGGCGTCTTTGCAAAGACGGATATCCAGCCCCTGATTAACGAGGGCGCCACCAAGGAAGACCTGGCAGCCTCTATTTTCCAGGCCGTGGTGAACCAGACGATTTCCGGCCTCGCCTGCGGGAAGCCCATCCGCGGACATGTGGCATTTCTGGGAGGCCCTCTGCATTTTCTGTCAGAGCTGAAAGCCGCCTTTATCAGAACATTAAAGCTGGACCGGGAGCATGTCATCGATACGGACAATTCCCACCTCTTTGCTGCCATAGGCTCCGCACTGAACGCGAAGGAGAACGTGTGCTGCACTATGGAAGAGATGCTTCGCAGGCTCTCCTCGGAGATCCGGATGGAATTCGAAGTGGAGCGTATGGAACCGCTCTTTGACTCCCAGGCTGCCTATGATGCCTTTAAGGCACGCCACAGCCGCAACCATGTGAAGACAGCCGAACTGGATTCTTATAAGGGCAATGTATTCCTGGGCATCGACGCCGGCTCCACCACCACCAAGATCGCTTTGGTGGGAGAAGACGGTTCCCTGCTCTATTCCTTCTATTCTAATAATGACGGCAGCCCCATGAAAACCGCCATCCGCTCCCTGACGGAAATCTACGGCCGGCTGCCCGAAGGCGTACACATCGTCCGCTCCTGCTCCACCGGCTACGGCGAGGCACTGATGAAGGCCGCTTTCCTGTTGGATGACGGGGAAGTGGAGACGGTCGCCCACTACTATGCCGCTGCTTTTTTCAATCCCCAGGTGGACTGCATTCTGGACATCGGCGGCCAGGATATGAAATGTATCAAAATCAAGGACCAGACCGTAGACAGCGTACTGCTGAACGAGGCATGTTCCTCAGGGTGCGGCTCCTTCATTGAAACCTTTGCGAAATCCCTGAATTACAGTGTGGAAGATTTTGCGGACGCCGCCATCTTCGCCGAGCATCCCATTGATTTGGGCACCCGCTGTACCGTATTCATGAATTCCCGGGTAAAACAGGCCCAGAAGGAAGGGGCAAGCGTTGCCGACATTTCCGCAGGGCTGGCCTACTCTGTCATTAAAAACGCCCTTTTCAAGGTTATCAAGGTATCCGATGCCTCCGAACTCGGAAGACAGATTGTAGTACAGGGAGGCACCTTCTACAATGACGCGGTACTCCGGAGCTTTGAGAAAATCGCCGGCTGCGAAGCAATCCGCCCGGACATCGCCGGTATCATGGGCGCCTTTGGAGCCGCCCTGATTGCGAGGGAACGCTACGAGGACGGATATGAGACCTCCATGCTTACTTATGAAAAAATCTCAGCCCTGAAATACGAGACCAGCATGGCCAAATGCCCCGGCTGCACCAACAACTGCCGGCTTACCATCAACAGATTCTCCGGCGGCCGTCAGTTTGTTTCCGGCAACCGCTGCGAACGGGGCATCGGCGGCCAGAAAAACGCCCATAATGTACCCAACCTTTTCGAGTATAAGCAGAAGCGCCTGTTCTCCTACGCCTCCCTGGAAGCGGACAATGCCCCCAGAGGTGTAGTTGGAATTCCCAGGGTACTGAATATGTACGAGAATTACCCCTTCTGGCATACTTTTTTCACCAGGCTGGGCTATCGCGTCCTGCTCTCTCCCAGCTCCAGCCGCAAGATTTATGAGCTGGGCATTGAGTCCATTCCCAGCGAGTCCGAGTGCTATCCCGCCAAGCTGGCACATGGGCATGTGGTATGGCTGATTCGGAAGAATGTAGATTTTGTATTCTATCCCGCACTGTTCTATGAGAGGGACGAGGTAGAAGGGGCAAATAACCACTACAACTGCCCCATTGTCACATCCTACTCCGAAAATATCAAGAACAACGTAGAGGAAATCAGCAGCGGTCAGGCGAAGCTCCGCAATCCCTTTATGTCCTTCCGGGATCTGAATACCGTGACGGAAGCCCTGCTGAGAGAGTTCCGGGAGTTACCCCCGGGAGAAGTTCGGGCCGCAGCAGCAGCAGGCTGGGCAGAATTGGACAACGCCAGGGCGGATGTGCGTAAAAAAGGCGAAGAAGTCCTGAAATACTTAAAGGACACCGGTAAACGGGGCATCGTACTGGCAGGGCGCCCCTATCACATTGACCCGGAAATCAACCACGGCATCCCGGAGCTGATCACTTCCTATGACATGGCGGTACTCACGGAAGACGCCATCTCCCACCTGGGCTGCCCGGAAAGGCCGCTTATCGTGTCCGACCAGTGGATGTACCATTCCCGCCTGTATGCCGCCGCAAGCTATGTGCGGCAGCAGGAGAATCTTGATCTCATCCAGCTGAATTCCTTCGGCTGCGGACTGGACGCAGTCACAACAGACCAGGTCAATGATATTTTGTCCGGAGCCGGCAAAATTTATACCTGCCTAAAAATAGACGAGGTCAATAATCTGGGGGCAGCCAGAATTCGGATACGCTCCCTGCTGTCCGCAATACGGGTGCGTGAGAAAACCGGGAAACACCCTGTTCCCCACTCCACTGCCATTGAAAAGGTACCCTTTACCGAAGAGATGCGCAAAAACTACACCATCATCTGCCCTCAGATGTCGCCCATCCACTTCGAAATTATGCAGCCCGCATTTCATGCCTGCGGATATAACTTCGTAGTATTAGACAATGATAACCGGCATTCCGTAGATGTCGGGTTAAAGTATGTCAACAATGATGCCTGCTACCCTTCCCTCCTGGTCGTCGGTCAGATTATGGAGGCCCTGCAGTCGGGAAAATACGATCTGGACAGAACCGCCATCGTCATGTCCCAGACAGGAGGCGGCTGCCGTGCCACCAATTACGTAGGCTTCATCCGCCGTGCCCTGAAAAAAGCCAATATGGAACAGATTCCCGTCATTTCCCTGAACCTGGCGGGCATCGAGAGCAATCCCGGCTTCCATATCAACGCCGATTTGTTTATCCGCGTGGCAATGGCCGCAGAATTCGGTGATATTTTCATGCGCTGCGTTTACCGGATGCGTCCCTACGAGGCAACGCCGGGCAGCGTAAATGCCATGCATCAAAAATGGCTTGCAAAAGTCCAGGCATTTGTGGCAGGAAAGCACATCCGCCTGTCCGGATTCCGCAAACTTTGCCGGGAAATCATCCGGGATTTCGACCGGATCCCCCTTCGGAAAATACGCAAACCCAGGGTAGGCATCGTAGGCGAAATCCTCGTTAAATTCTCACCTGCCGGCAACAACCACCTGGTGGAACTGCTGGAAGCGGAAGGCGCGGAGGCTGTGGTGCCTGACCTTATGGACTTTATGCTGTATTGCTTCTACAACCAGATTTACAAGGCGGAACACCTGGGAACGAGCAAAAAAGCCGCCCGCATTTCCGCCCTTGGAATATGGGCTATTGAACACATTCTGCGGGGTACCATGGCAAAAGAATTCAAGAATTCCAGACACTTTACACCGCCTACCCCCATACGGGAAATCGCTTCCTATGCGGAACCAATCGTATCCATCGGCAACCAGACAGGGGAAGGATGGTTCCTCACCGGGGAAATGGTAGAACTGATTCAGGAAGGGGTACCGAACATTGTATGTACCCAGCCCTTCGGATGCCTGCCCAACCATGTGGTGGGAAAAGGTGTCATCAAAGCGCTGAGAAAAGCCTATCCGGAATCTAACATCGTGGCCATCGACTATGACCCGGGAGCCAGTGAGGTAAACCAGCTTAACAGAATCAAACTGATGCTGACCACGGCGCAGAAAAATCTTGTAAAAAAACAGCGCAGTTGAGCAAAAATTTCTGAATGCGACAGCCCCTTGTAAGTAACGTTCATGTATAAGACAGAAAGCCGCATTTGCCTGTTTTCGGTATAGGCAAATGCGGCTTTCTCTGGCAGACATCTTCCTCATCCTCCGACAAAGCCAATAGCATTATTTTACCCATGCTATATCCTCACATTTCACTGCAACCTATTTCCTCCAAAATCTTACTTTTGTAATATTTAATCATGACACTCGTGAGATTTAAAGTCAGGAAATTTTATGGAAAAATTGACATTTCCTCATTTTCACATTATAATATATATTACATTCGTAAGATTTTAGGGAGGGATTGCAAATGAAAACATTGCCGCAAATTTCAGAAGCTGAATTTGAAGTGATGAAAGTTATATGGAAACACGCGCCGATCAGTACCAATGAAATCACCGAAAAATTAACACAGACTACAAAATGGAGTCCTAAGACAATCCAGACCTTGATAAAGCGGCTTGTAACCAAAGGGGCGCTTTCCTATGAAAAGCAGAGCAGGGTTTTCGTTTACACGCCTTTGATAGAAGAAAAAGAATATATCGGTCAGGAAAGCCACTCTTTTCTTAAACGATATTATGACGGACATATTACAGCACTGCTGTCTGCCTATATCGAAGATGATAAACTCTCCGAATCAGAAATTGACACGCTCCGTTCCCTTCTCGCAAAGGGTTCAAACAACCGGGGGAAAAATTGAATAATCTCCGATTTTTCAATGGGCAAATTTGTAGCGCAAGAACAAATTTGCAGGTTATAGAAAGGCAAGGATTACTATGGCAGATTTTGGAATACGCTTTTTCCTATGTAATATTTTTATTTGTGCCATCATAGGTTTTCTTATTATTGTAAAACGGATTTTTAAAAATAATTTAACCAGCCGGATGCAGTTCCATTTATGGTTTCTGCTGCTTGGGATTCTTGCCGTCCCGTTTGTCCCCTTTCGTCCGGCTTCTTTTACTCAGGTTCTCGCATTATATGGCGCATGGAAAAATGCGGTATCATCAAACAAGGAGACGATTACGGAAGGTGTCCTGAATCTAAATACGTCCGGCGCTGTAAATCAGATGAATGATTTTGCAATTTCCGTCAGCAGGGAAACACCTTCCATTATTGGATTGATTTTATGTGGTATTTGGCTCGTTGGCGTTCTGGCTATGATTTTATTCGTGATAAAATCAGTATCCCTGTTAAACGCCATGAAAAAGTCTGCGCTTCCCCTGCAGAACAGGACCGTCCGTATTTTATATCATAACTGTTTAAGGGAACTGAAAATAAAAAGAAAAATTCCCATTTACAGCACCGCCTTCCTGAAATCCCCCGTTATTGTAGGATTATTTAACCCCCGCATTTATCTTCCCATCCACCTCATATCGGATTTCCAGATTCATGCCGAAGGACATACAGGGAAATCCAAACAGTGTTTGAATGCTGCGGATATGCGGTATATGCTGTTGCACGAATTACAGCATTACAGGCACAAAGACGCACTGGCTGGTTTCTTTATGAATCTTTTCGGCGTTCTCTACTGGTGTAACCCATGTGTCTGGTATGCGCTGAAAGAAATGCGCAATGACCGGGAGGTTGCCTGTGACACATCCGTCCTGGATCTGCTCGATGAAAGCGATTATGAAGATTACGGGAATACCCTTATCAATTTTGCGGAGAAAGTTTCCCTTACGCCTTTCCCCCTTGCTTTTGTTTCTGAAAGCAATGCTGTCGGGATCAGCGGAAACATGAAGCAGATGCAGCAAAGAATTGCTAATATCTCCTCTTATAAAAAGCCTTCTGTTTTCAGAAAGTTAAAGGGATTTACTGCTTTTGTCACGATTGGCGTTATTCTTTTCGGGTTAGCCCCAATGCTCTCTACCTATGCCGCAGAACAGAGCCGGTATCAGTGGAATATTCCCTCCGACAAAGTTTCCACGATTGACCTGTCTGCCTGGTTCAGTGGATATGAGGGCAGCTTTGTACTCTATGATCTAAACGGCGATACATGGAATGTCTATGACATGGAGCAAGCCACTTTAAGGACAGCCCCAAATTCTACTTACAAAATTTATGATGCGCTGTTTGGACTGGAAGAAGGTGTGATTGCGCCAGATGATTCTTTCATGGCATGGGACGGAACAAATCATCCCTTTGAAGCATGGAACGGAAATCAGGATTTACTTTCTGCCATGCAATCCTCCGTCAACTGGTATTTCGAGGAAATAGATAAACAGATCGGTGGTGCTGCCATTCAAGATTATATCCGAAAAATCGGATATGGGAATGAGATTGTAAATGCAAATCTTTCCTCCTACTGGATGCAAGGGACGCTAAAAATCTCTCCGGTAGAACAGGTGGAACTTTTAACTGCCCTGCACAACAATCAATTTGATTTTGCCCCGGAAAATATAAATGCCGTAAAAAATTCTATCTGCCTTTTTTCATCGGAAGACAAAAACTTTTACGGAAAAACCGGAACCGGACGTGTAGACGGTCAAGATGTAAATGGCTGGTTTGTGGGCTTACTTGAAACCACTGGCAACACATACTTTTTTGCCACCAACATCCAAGCCGCAGAAAATGCCACAGGCGGTAAAGCATCTGAAATCTCTCTCTCCATCCTGTCCCATATGGGTATATGGAAAGAGTAAAATCTGATTTGCGAAATCTCATTGAATAAAATAGTGCCCCTTTTAAGCAACCCATGTAAAATGCAGTTACTTAAAAAGGGGCATTATTTCGCCCATAATTCAGTTATTGTCTTTTAGATAATTACATATAGTTTCAATAGTCATGTCTTTTGCCAATATATGCTGTTCAATATCTGCTGCCATATCTTCTGCAAGATAAAATTCATTTTCCTCAGCTATAAATATTCTGATATCCGGACGTGGAACCATACCTGTCGGTCCTGCTCCAGAATAATAATATACTATGACAATTATGTCGCTTTTCCCGTCATCATTGATATCCTGAAAAGCAACAGCGCCAACACTGGCAAAAGAACCTTCATGCCCCATTGTATTATCTTCATAACGATAAGGAAATCTATATAGTGTCTGCTTTTTAAGTCTATAAACCATTGATTTTACTGACTTTTCAGTATA
>CAJULV010000025.1 GCA_910587555.1 uncultured Acetatifactor sp. | reverse complement strand
TTAGAGCAACCGGCTCATAACCGGTCGGTCCTGGGTTCGAGTCCCCGAAGGTCCACTTGGGAGCAATCCTGCCGCATAAATGATAGTATAGATACGGCCCAGTGGCTCAGTTGGTTAGAGCGCCGCCCTGTCACGGCGGAGGTCGTCGGTTCGAGTCCGATCTGGGTCGTTTTCTTTATGCGGTATGTAAGGAAAAGAGTATGCAGGCCTCATGGAGGTGTAAAGTTCGTTGCAAAATGGAAGCTTTACACTTTTTTTGTTGTAGTTTCAATGAATGAGGAAACGGGCCGTTCCCTGAACGGGCAGTATCGGTTCCATGGCGGCGATTTCTAAGGAGGCATTTAATGATTAAGGTGATTACGGATTCCGCGTCGGATATCGTGGATAACGAGCGTGAGGAACTGGTTATCCTGCCGGTTACCATCTCCTTCGGAGAGGAGCAGTTTCAGGACGGGGTCAACCTGACACATCAACTGTTTTACGAGAAGTTGATCGAAAGCGATGCGCTCCCGGTAACGAGCCAGGTGACGCCCTTTGCTTTTGAGGGGGCTTATCAGGAGGTGAAGGAGCAGGGGGCACAGGCCATTGTCATTACATTGTCCTCCAAATTGTCGGGAACCTGGCAGAGCGCCTGTATTGCGGCGGAGGGTTATGGTGATACCGTGCGGGTTGTGGACAGCGAGAATGCCAGCCTGGGGCAGCATGCACTGGTGGAATATGCGCTCAGGCTGATAGACAGCGGGCTGGCATTTGAGGAAATTGTGGAACGGCTGGAGGAGGACAAGTCCCGCATCAGGCTCATTGCCCTTCTGGATACGCTGGAATACCTGAAGAAGGGCGGAAGGATATCCAAAGCGGCAGCCATGGCAGGAAGCCTTTTGTCCATTAAGCCGGTGATTGCCATTCAGCAGGGGGAGGTCGCCATATTGGGCAAGGCCCGGGGATCCAGGCAGGGGAATAACCTGCTGACGGAGCAGATCCGCCAGACGGGAGGAATTGACTTTGGGAAGCCTTTTGTCCTGGGGTATACGGGGCTGGGGGACGCCATGCTTCAGAAGTATATTTCGGACCATGAAGCCCTGTGGAAGCCGGCGGTGGATTCCCTGGAGACTTCCAGTGTGGGCGGGACAATAGGCACCCATATAGGGCCGGGAGCTATCGGTGTGGCATTTTTCTCAGCCGGTAACAACTGAATTGTTTTTTGCCGGCGGATTTTCAGAAAGCGAGGATTATATTATGAAAGAAGTGGAGCAGCAGTTTTTAACGGGTGAAAGGGCTTTGTTTCAGGCCAGTGACTGTCATATCAGCTATTGTACCTTTGCGGACGGCGAATCGCCCCTGAAGGAAAGCAGCAATCTGGAGATAGACAACACTTTATTCAAGTGGAAGTATCCGCTGTGGTACAGCAAAAATGTGGTGATGAAGGATTGCACGATGTTCGATATGGCGCGCGCTGGTATCTGGTATACCGATAACATCTCCGTTTCCGACACCATCATCGAAGCGCCCAAGGCCTTTCGCCGTACCAGGGGGATCAGGCTGTATAATGTGGACATGCCAAACGCGGGCGAAACGCTGTGGAACTGCCGGGACATTGAGATGGACAGGGTGACGGCCAGGGGAGATTATTTTGCCATGAACAGCAGGAATATGGTGATTCGGAATTTCGAGTTGGTGGGAAATTACAGCTTTGACGGCGGGTCCGATATCGAGATGCATCATTCCAGGCTGCTGTCGAAGGACGCCTTCTGGAATGCGGAGAATATAACCGTGTATGACTCCTTTATTTCGGGAGAGTATCTCGGCTGGAATTCCAAAAATATTACCCTTGTGAACTGTACCATTGAGAGCCTGCAGGGCATGTGCTATATCGATAATCTGGTAATGAGGAACTGCCGCCTGCTGAATACGAACCTTGCATTTGAATATTCGCAGGCAGATGTGGAAGTGGTGGGCGTAGTGGACAGTGTGTTTAATCCCAGGGGAGGCATTATCCGGGCAGACAGAATCGGGGAACTGATTATGGACGGCAGAAAGGTGAAAATCGACCAGACCAGGATTGAGGCAGGAGAAATCCTGAAGACATCCGACAGGGCGTCCTGGGAGGTGTAAACGGAAGCGCCGGAGGATAGGGCGCAGACGGGAAAATAGAGGGAACAGGTTATGAAATATGATTTTGACAGGCTGACGGACAGAAAGGGGACGGGTTCTCTGAAATGGGATGTGCCGGACCGGGAATTGCCCATGTGGGTGGCGGACATGGATTTCGAGACGGCGCCGGAGATTATCGAAGTCCTGAAAAAACGGGTGGGGCATGGTATCTTTGGTTATTCCGTGGTGACGCCGGACTGGTATGAGGCATATGGGAGCTGGTGGAGCCGCCGCCATCGCCTGGAGATGGCGCGTGAATGGTTGATCTTCTGCCCGGGGGTGGTGCCCGCCATATCCAGCATCGTGAGAAAGCTGACCACGGTGGGGGAAAATGTGCTGGTTCAGACGCCGGTATACAATATTTTCTTCAATTCTATACGCAATAACGGGCGTCATATTTTGGAAAGCCCCCTGGTGTATGACGGTGAGAACTATACCGTTGATTTTGCGGATTTGGAGGAGAAGCTTTCCGATCCCCAGACGACGCTGATGCTATTGTGCAATCCCCATAATCCGGTGGGGAAGATATGGGACAGGGAAACGCTTGCGCGGATCGGAGAGTTCTGCGCAAGGCATCATGTCCTGGTGCTTTCCGACGAGATTCACTGCGACCTGACAGACCCCGGTCATGACTATATTCCTTTTGCATCTGTTTCGGAAGTCTGCAGAGACAACAGCGTCACCTGTTTTGCACCTACGAAGACCTTTAACATCGCAGGCCTCCAGACGGCGGCGGTGATGGTGCCGAATCCGGTGATCCGCCATAAAGTGGACAGGGGGCTGAATACGGACGAGGTGGCGGAGCCAAATGCCTTCGCCGTAAGCGCGGCGGTGGCTGCTTTCCGGGAGGGGGAGGCATGGCTGGAGGAGCTGCGGGTATATCTCTATGAAAATAAACAGTGTGTGAGGCGTTTTATAGCCGAAAAACTGCCGGGCGTCAAGGTGGTTCCCTCTCATGCCACGTATCTTCTGTGGCTGGATTGCAGCGGCGTTACGGCGGATGCGGGGGAGCTGGCGGAATTTATCCGCAGGGACAGCGGGCTGTATCTCACGGAGGGAGAAGAGTACGGGGCCTGCGGCAGGCGGTTTATCCGCCTGAATGCGGCGTGCCCCAGAGAGAGGTTGCTGGAAGGGCTGGAACGCCTGGAAAGCAGTATAAAAAAATACAGGGAGGAACAGGGAAAATGAAATGTGTAGCATGCGGAACGGAATTGGAGGCAGGGGCACTGCTGTGTTCGAACTGCGGGAGAGTAGTGGAGGAGGCAGATGCGGCCAGGCAGAAGGCGGCAGTGGGACAGCTGACGAAGAAGGAATTTTATGCGCTGCCCGGCATGAAGGCCTGCCGCACGAATATCAGGAGCAGTGCGATTCTGCTGTACATTTCCGCGGGCGTTACGATACTGGCATCAGTACTGCTTCGGGAAGTGATAGCGGCGTCCCTGATAGACGGCATATTGATTCTGGCATTGGGGCTGTGGCTGCAGTTCGGAAAGAGCCGTATCTGTGCCATTATCACATTTCTGTACGGAATTGCAGGTACGGCAATCGTAGCGGTGCAGACGGGCAGGATTCAGGGGTGGTGGATTCCTTTGGCCGGCGTGTGGGCAATTTCCTACACCTTTAAATTCCATAAACTGTGGAATCAGTATAAGAAGGACGGGGTATTGCCGGACGAGGCGGTTTCCGGGAAATAGGCCGAGTCCCTTTTGCGCCCGGCAAAAGGGGATATGCGGCAGTTGTTTTTAATATGGCATCGTACCGGGGCTGTCGGCAAAGATTACTCGTGGACGTAATCTTTTTCCGCAGCCCCGGTTTCATTTTTGTACAAAGGATGCGGCTTGCGGGCAATGATTCCCGTGAGCAATGAGCCAAGCGGATGCGTCAGCATCCATTTGGCGAATGCCGCGAGGGTCGCATACCCCGCTGCTTGCAGCGCTACAAGCTTGATGCCCCGTTGCTTGCAGCGGGGTTGTTGACTATTGTTTTGTCTCATCCGGCGCATGGAAGGCTTCCAGCTTCTTCAGGTATTGATACCGTTCTTCTGCCTGTGCCGCGGCTTCCCGGAACAATTCGGCAGCTTCCTCAGGGCAATATCGTTTCAGCGAATCATAGCGTATTTCACCGTCTAAAAATGTCTCATAATCCAGCTTCGGCGCTCCGCTGTCCAGCAGGAAGGGGTTTTTGCCCTGTTCCTTCAGGGACGGGTTGAAGCGGAAGAGGTGGTAGTAACCGGACTCTACAGCCTTTTTTGCCTCATGGGGCGTGCTTCCCAGGCCTGCCCGGATGCCGTGGGCGATGCAGGTGGCGTAGGCGATAATCAGAGAGGGACCCGGGTAGGCGGCAGCTTCTGTGATTGCCCGGACGGTTTGGTTAAAATCGGCGCCCATGGCAATCTGGGCTACATATACGGTGCCGTAGGTCATGGCCATGGCGGCAAGATCCTTTTTGGGTGTCCGTTTTCCGCCGGAGGTAAATTTGGCGGAGGAACCCAGCGGGGTTGCCTTGGAAGCCTGGCCGCCGGTGTTGGAGTAGACTTCCGTGTTCAGTACGAGGATATTGATGTTCTTACCGCTGGCCAGCACGTGGTCCAGGCCGCCGAAGCCGATGTCGTAGGCCCAGCCGTCTCCGCCGATGACCCATTGGACGGTGGGAAGGGCCGCAATGCCCGTCTTATTTGGGGACAGGGCTTGGGAAGCCGTCCCGCAGCCGTGAAGGTCCCCGCTGTCGCTTGTACAGGGCGTCCGGGAAGAAACCGCGTCTCGCTTTGCAGCCGCTTCCCGGGCCATCAACATACCGTAGCCGAATTCCGCCGCGTCTTCAAACAGGGAATTGGACCAGGCGGGTCCGTATCCGTTGGCATCCAGCGAGTAGGCGCAGGAAGGGGAGGAGTTTGCCCAGATGGAGCTGCAGCCGGTGGCGTTTGCGATATACATCCGAGTGCCGAAAAGCTGTGTAAGAAGCTTCACATAGGGCGTCTCTCCGCAGCCTGCGCATGCGCCGGAGAACTCCATGAACGGGCGCAGGAACTGGCTGCCCTTGAGGGTATCCGGACGGAATTTTTCGACGGCTTCCCGGCACGGCAGCAGCGGCTTACAATAATCGAAAACATCCTGGCTTTCCGCAAAGGTTCCGTCTGCAAGCAGTCTGTTCACAGGAACCATTTCCAGTGCCTTTGACGGCTTTTCTTCTCCCGGTTTCTGTTTTCCGGGGCAGACGGCGGCACATGTGCCGCAGCCTGTACAGTCCGTGGACGAGATGGTGATGGCGAAGCCGCGGTTATCCATACCCATCATGGGAATGCATTGTAGCCCATGGGGGGCGTCCGCCGGAAGGGGCTCTTCCAATACTGCCGGACGGATGACTGCATGGGGGCAGACAAAGGCGCAGCGGGTACACTGGATGCAGTTTTCGGGTTTCCAGACGGGAATCTCCGTGGCGACGCCGCGCCTTTCGTGGGCAGTACTTCCGGGAGGCGTATAACCGTCGGCATAGGGCAGGAAGGCGGATACAGGCAGCTCATTGCCCCGCTGGTCGGTGACAGGCTGCTGGATCTTTCTGACGAAATCCGTCATTTCCCGGCGGTCGGGAAGGGGTGTGTTGTCCAGTGAGGCCTGGTCACAGGCTGCGGAGGAAGCGCTGCCGGGGCAGGAATCCGCGGCAGTGCAGCCGGGCTTTGCCGAGGGCGTATCCGGCTGTTTTTCCGGGCAGGGCTTCGATTTGGAGGCATGGCAGGCCCATTCTTCCGGGATTTTGATTTCCAGAACCTCGGAAAATCCTCTGTCGATGGCGGTCCTGTTCATTTCCAGAATCTTTCCGCCGTTTTTCCCATAGCTTTTTTCCGCAGCCTCCTTCATCCACCGTCTGGCGTCCTCCGGTTCCAGCAGGCCAGATACGGCAAAGAAGGCTGCCTGCAGGATGGTGCTGATTTTATTGTTCAGGCCGATTTCCTTGCCGATTCCGATGGCGTCTATAATGAAGAAGCGCAGGCCGTGCCCGGCAATGTAGGCCTTCACGGCTTCCGGAAGGTAGGAATCCAGCTGTCCCGTAACGGAGGCTGCCCGTTCCCCGAAACCTGCGGACTGCCGGGGGGACGTATCCGGATGGAAATTCAGCAGGAAAGTCCCGCCGTCTTTTATCTCCTGTACCATGTCGTATTTGTGCAGGTAGACCGGGTTATGGCAGGCTGCAAAATCAGCCCGGTGTATGAGGTAGGCGCTGCGGATGGGCGCTTTTCCGAACCGCAGGTGGGAGATGGTCAGCCCTCTGGATTTTTTGGAATCATACTCAAAGTATCCCTGGGCATCCATATCCGTGTGGTTGCCGATGATTTTGATGGCATTCTTGGTGGCGCTCACCGTGCCGTCCCCGCCCAGTCCCCAGAATTTACAGGAAACAGTGTGGGACCTGGCAGTTTCAGGGAGGGGCGGGACCGGAAGTGACATATGTGTCACATCGTCCGTAATACCCACTGTAAAAGGGGATTTGGTGCGGTTATTGTAGATCGCGGCAATCTGCCCCGGGGTGGTGTCCTTGGAACTTAATCCGTAGCGTCCGGAAAAAATGCGTATGGCGCTGTCAGGGGACGCTCCCTGGTGCCGTGAATGCCGGCAACATCCCTGTGAGCCGCCGCATTCCTGTCCGGAAACGGGAAAACCGCATTGTACGAGGGCGGCAATGACATCCAGATACAGCGGTTCTCCCGGTGCCCCGGGTTCTTTGGTGCGATCCAGAACCGTAATCTGCCGGACGCTTTCCGGAAGTTTTTCCGCCAGATGAGCGGCGCTGAAGGGGCGGTACAGATGTACAATGATCAGGCCGTACTTCTGTCCGGGGACGCTGTCAATGTATTCCTTTACGGTCTCGCAGATACTTCCCATGGCAATGATGACATGCTCCGCATCTGGAGCGCCGTAATAATCAAACAGCCCGTAGGAGGTTCCCAGGAGCCGGTTGATTTTTTCCAGCGTATGCGCTACAATCTCCGGCAGCGCCTGGTAATACGGATTGGAGGCTTCCCTTGCCTGGAAGAAAATATCGGGATTCTGCGCGGAACCATACACTTTTCCGTGAGACGGGTGGAGGCACCGCTGCCGGAAATCCGCAACGGCATTGTGATTCACCATGGATGCCAGGTCTTTGTAATCCCAGAATTTGATCTTATGCAGCTCATGGGATGTCCGGAAACCATCGAAGAAATTGAGAAAGGGAATCCGCCCTTCAACGGCTGCCAGGTGGGCCACCGGAGACAGGTCCATGACCTCCTGCACGCTGCTTTCCGAGAAAATGGCTGTACCCGCCTGGCGGCAGGCGTAAACGTCGGAATGGTCGCCGAAAATGGACAGGGCATGGGTAGCGATGGAGCGGGCTGCCACATGGATTACACCGGGAAGCAGCTCGCCGGCCATGCGATAGAGATTGGGCAGCATGAGAAGCAGCCCCTGGGATGCGGTGAAAGTGGTGGCAAGCGCCCCGGACAGCAGCGCCCCGTGTACGGCTGCCGCTGCTCCGGCTTCCGACTGCATCTGAGAAATGACTACAGTATTGTCGTATATATTTTTCCGGCCGCTGCCGGCCCATTCATCGCATAGTTCCGCCATGGGGGAGGAGGGGGTGATAGGGAAAACGGCGGCGGCTTCACTGTAGGCATAAGCCACATGGGCTGCTGCCTGGCAGCCGTCCATGGTTTGGGTATCACGTATCAGTACATCGGTGTTTTTCAGCATAAAAATAACCTCCGGGAATGGATTTACAGCAGTATCTCCATTATCTTTTCCCGGAGGGGATTGTTTTATGCCTGCAGTTTGTCTTGCCGGCCTGTGCGGCGGCTTATTTTAAAAACCCGTTTACAATGTGGGCCTCGGCCTCCTCTTCCGACAGGCCCAGGGTCATCAGCTTGGTAATCTGGTCGCCGGCAATTTTTCCGATGGCGGCCTCGTGAATCAGTTCCGCGTCCAGATCGGCAGCCGTGATTTCCGGGACGGCGCTTATCCTGGCGCGGTCCATGATGATGCCGTCACATTCGGAATGGCCCTTGCAGCGGTTGTTGCCGTTGATTTTGGAGTAGAAAACCTGGCGGGAATCGTCTCTGGCCACGGAGCGGGAGATGATGTTTGCGCTGGAACCGGCGCCGTCCAGTTCCACCCGGAAGGAAGTTTCGGCGACCTGGTTCCCGTGGGTCATGAGCTTCTCGGTGACAATGATCCTGGCGCCGTCTGCCAGCCTGGCGCTGGTGAGGCGTCTGGTGGAATCTACGCCCTTGATCTGGACGGTCTCCATCTCCATGAAGCTGTTTTCGCCCACTTCCACCCTCGTCTCCGGGTTCATAATGCGCCCGCCCCTGCCGTCGCCGCTGCCGTAATGCTTTTCCACGTACTTTACATGGGAATTTTTCCCTATGTAAAAGGCGTGTATGCCGTCATGCCGGCTGTCGCTGTCGCCGCTGTTATGGATACCGCAGCCGGCTACGATGGTCACGTCACAGTCATCGCCCACATGGAAATCGTTATAGACCATTTCGGTCAATCCGCTCTGGCTTAAGACCACGGGGATATGAACGCTTTCGTTTTTCGTTCCGGGCTTGATGATGATATCAATGCCCTGTCTGTCGTTTTTGGTCACGATGTCAATATGGGCGGTGCCGGAGCGTCCTACGCTTTGGCCATTGGCGCGGATGTTGTAGGCGCCGGCGGGCATCTCGTGCAGCCCGGCCACCTGTTCCAGCAGGTTTTTCTGTATTTCGTCCATTTGTCAGCCTCCTATTTCAGTTCCGCATCCGCCCGCCGCAGTGCCGATCAGGCCGTGTACTGCGCGGAGCAGAAGCCGTATTCCGGTTCCGTATCAACCTATTTGTAAAATTTACAGCTCTCCGTTCCTTTCAGCAATTCGGGAAGAATGTCTCCCCGCTGCCCCCTGGCGGCCACCGTACCTTCCGCAAGCACAATGATCTCGTCCGCAATATTCAGGATGCGCTCCTGGTGGGAGATAATGATCAGGGAATTGTCACTGTCACGGTGCATTTCCTCAAATACCTGAATCAGGTTGTTAAAGCTCCACAGGTCAATGCCGGCTTCCGGCTCGTCAAAGACGGAGAGGGGCGTGTTGCGGGCGATGATGGTGGCGATTTCAATCCGTTTCAGCTCTCCGCCGGAAAGACTGGAATCCACGTCGCGGTTCACATAATCCCTGGCGCATAATCCCACCCGGGACAGGTAGTCGCAGATAACCGGAAATTTGATCGCTGAACGGCCTTCCGGCGTCTTCCCGGCAGCCAGCTGGATCAAATCCCTTACTTTTACCCCCTTGAAACGGACCGGGGCCTGGAAGGCAAAGCTGATCCCCAGATTTGCGCGTTCCGTAATACGCATGTGGGTGATGTCCGTGCCGTTGTAAAGTATCTTGCCCGAGGTTGGAGTCTCGATTCCCATGATCAGCTTCGCCAGCGTGGATTTGCCGCCGCCGTTGGGACCGGTGATGGCGATAAAGGAATGGTCTTCAAAGGTCAGGTTTACATCTCTGATAATCTCTTTGTGTTTGTCGGCATCATCCGATACCTGGAAACAGAGATTCTGTAGTTCCAGCATAAGCGTCCTCCCCGGCAGCGCTCGGGCTGCCTATGTATTGATAATAAATTACTGATTTGACGACAGGATCTGCAGGGCGGCTCCTGCAGATCACTTATACAGTATAGCACAGAAACGGAAAAATCTATACAAATTTAGGGAATTTTTATAGTTGGAAAGTGTGAGCCAAGCCTGCACGGGCAGCTTAAAGTTCCCTGCCGGTAAAGACGGCAACGCTGCGGGGATGCATGATAAACTCGGAGTCGATGCGTACTTCTTCGCCCTCCGGATAGCAGTAGCGCCCGTTTCCGTCACCCCAGGTGTTGACGCTCAGGAACCAGGCCAGATGGCAGTCCAGCTGGGGAACCGTGATTCTCACATCCTCCCAGTGGGAATTGACCGCCACATATACCAGATCGTCCGACTTGGTATGGGGGTTGTACCCTGCGAAGCTGATGGCCAGGGTTTTGGCGTCTTCGGGAATATACGTCTCATCTGCGTTGACGCCGTGGGTGTGGAGGGGTTCCATGCCGCAGACGGCGTCCGGCAGCAGCTTGCGTATGACCGGATGCATATGCCGGTACCGAATCATAAATTTGAAAAATTCAAACAGTTCCCGGTTTTTATCAAGGAGACGCCAGTCCAGCCAGGAGGTTTCGTTGTCCTGGCAATAAGGGTTGTTGTTGCCGTACTGGGAATTGCCGAATTCATCCCCCGCCAGGAACATGGGCGTTCCGCGGCTGCACATCAGCACGGCACAGGCATTGCGGATCATCCGGAAACGGAGGCTGAGAATTTCGGGGTCGTCGGTATCGCCTTCGGCGCCGCAGTTCCAGCTCCTGTTGTCGTCGGCGCCGTCCGTATTGTTCCAGCCGTTTTTTTCGTTGTGTTTCTGGTTGTAGGAATAGAGATCGTACAGTGTAAAGCCGTCATGGCAGGTAAGGAAATTCACACAGGAATTATACCCGGCGTAATTATTGTTGTTATCGGAATAAAAACCGCCGTACAGGTCGCCGGAGCCGGAAATGCTCCAGGCAGCGTCCCAGGCATGCCAGAAGTCTCCCTTTAGGTAAGAACGGAGGGAATCCCGGTAGCGCCCGTTCCATTCCGCCCAGCGCTTGCTGGCAGGGAATTTTCCCACCTGATACAGGCCGCCCGCATCCCATGCCTCGGCAATCAGCTTTACATTACGCAGTATGGGGTCTGTGGCCAGCAGTTCCAGGAGGGGCGGGTTGTTCAGGGGAGAGCCGTCCTCATGCCGCCCTAAAATGCTTGCAAGGTCGAAGCGGAACCCGTCGATGCGGTAGTTTACGGCCCAGTACCGCAGACATTCCAGGATCAGCTGGCGCACGATGGGATTGTTGCAGTTCAGGGTATTGCCGCAGCCGCTGAAATTATAGTAATTCCCGTTGGGCGTCAGCATGTAATAGACCTTATTGTCAAATCCCTTGAAACAGAAGGTGGAACCCTTTTCATTGCCTTCCGCGGTATGGTTGAAGACCACGTCCAGGATCACTTCGATGCCGTTGTCATGCAGGGCCTTAATCAGTACCTTGAGTTCCGTCCCCTCCTGGTTGTATTCGTCATTGGCGATATAACTGGTATTCGGGGCAAAGAAGCCTACCGTATTATAACCCCAGTAGTCCAGAAGGCTCTGGCCGTCCACGCTCCGGGCATTCATGGTTTCGTCAAACTCGAAGATGGGCATCAGTTCCACGGCATTGATCCCAAGCTCTTTCAGATAGGGGATCTTTTCCATCAGGCCGGCGAAGGTCCCCCGGTGTGTTACCCCTGACGAGGGATGATAGGTGAAGCCCCTGACATGGAGTTCATAGATGACCAGGTCGCTCATGGTGCGGCTGGACTGGGGCATGGCACCCCAATCGAAGACATCCCTGATCACCCGGGCGTGATAGCATCCTGACTTTTTCACGCCCCACAGGCGCTGACCTGCCACGGAGCGCGCATAGGGGTCCAGCAGCACGGCATTTGGGTCGAAGACCAGTCCGTTTTCCGGCTCGTAGGGTCCGTCAATCTGGTATGCGTATTCGAACTCTTCGATGTCCAGCCCGAAGACAATCATGGAATACACATCCCCTATTTTGTACGACTTGGGAAAAGGAAGACGGGCGTAGGGAGCAGTTGCGTTCCTGTGGAAGAGAAGGAGCGTGCAGGAAGTGCCGTAATGGGTGTGGACGGTAAAGTTCACACCCAGGGGAAGCATCGTGGCCCCGTGTACGTCAAAGAGTCCGGGACGGACGGGAAAGCCTTCGATTTCTGCCACAGGCGTAAGGGACATATGAGGTTCAGGGACATAGTTATGTGTAAAATGTTTCAAATTCTGACTCCTTTTCTGAGGGCGCGTAAGCGGACCCTGTATAATAAAGAACGAAAGCAAAATAGGGTGTCGGATAAAAGGTGACAATATGACAACAGTATAAGGGATACATGTTCAAAAAGCAATTGAAACTTTCGGAAATCAGGAATATTCCGGACATTCGGAGCAAATACGAAAAGAAGCAGCGCTTCGGGACCTTTTCGGTAAAGTTTTCCAATGATTTCGCCGAAATAAAAGATATCGGGAAGGGTCCGCGGCAATTTCCCAGCGGCGGGCAGAAGCAGCCGCGGAAAAACGGATTTGACGGCATCCGGGCAGTATGCTGCCCGGACGAAGGAATGCCGGGAAAGCTATGGAGGGCACAGAGATGGAGAAAATAGGAAGCTATTATCAGAGCGGCGTCTACGAGAGGACGGCACAGGCCGCAAGGGAAGCGGAGCAGGTGAAAACGAACAGGGCGAAAGGCACAAATGCGGCAAAGGAGGAGAAGAATTCTCCCGCGTTGAGCAAAGCCGCTCAGAAGCTGTTGAAGGAACTGCAGAAGAGTTATAAAAATATGGATTTCATCGTGGCGGACTATGAGACAGAGGAGGAAGCGGCATCCCTGCTGTCAAGGGGAACAGGAGAGTACAGCGCCCTGATTTCCGCGGATGAGCTGGAGAAGATGGCGGCCGACGACAGCGTTAAGGAGAAGAACCTGAAGATTCTGGACAATGCGGTGTCCAGGCTGGACGAAGTGAAGGAGCAGCTTGGAGACAAGGCTGACGATGTAACCCGTATCGGGATCACCATCGGTTCAGACGGGGAGGTTTCCTTCTTTGCGGAACTGGAGAAGAACAGCGAGAAGCAGCGGGAACGCATTGAGAAGCAGCGCGAAGAGAAGCGGGACGGGGCGAAAGAGACCGGAAGTGCGGAGGCTGCCCGGTACCGCGCGCTGGGAAAACCTGCTGAGAAGCGAACCACGGTATTTGCGCCTACGGTGGAAGAACTGGCAGAGAAGATTGCACAGGTGGACTGGAGCAAGGTCAAAGAGGAACGGTACGATTCCCCGGGACAGAAGTTTAATTTTACGGTATAGGACGCATAAGGAAATAGCAAGGCATAAAAAGCTGTCATCGGCGTGGTGGCAGTTTTTTTGCTTTATGCGCAGGCCCGTGTACAAGGTGCGACTCCTTGCACCTGGAAGCTTGCCGCTGAAGCGGCGCACGGGCCGCGCAGGGATAAAATCACCCATGCCCGATATGCTCCGGAGGCGTTCACGCTGCCGTTTCGGTCTATTTAGATTGGATAAAAATCAGTGCATTCCATGGAAAATGTTGACTTTAATAAGTATAGATGTTACTATTTTTCTGTCATGCAATGCATGGGACGGATTTGGAAGTCATGCCGGTAGCCTCACCGGCGCGGGCAGAAACCGTCCGGTGTGAAAATAACAAGAAGGAGAAAGCAGATGAAGAAAATTGCAATGTTGTTTACAGTGCTTTTACTGGGCATGTCTGTGTCGATACCTGTATATGCGGAAGCAGATTCCGATGTATGGTGCGAAACAGCCGTGGGGACAGAGAATGACCTGGCAGTAAGCATTGAGACAAACGGTAAGGCGACGGACGGCGTAATTGCCCTAAGCTACGACGCCGCCGTGGTAACATGCACGGAAGAGGATATCCAAATGGCCGATTCTGTGGACATGTATTCTGTGAATGTGGTTGACGGAAGTGTGAGAATCAGTTTTCTTGCGGAGAAAGCACCGAAGGCAGGCACGCTTGCGGAGATTACTTTTGAAGTAGTGGACGAGAATGCGGATAAGGATACGCTGGAAGCAGCCATCCGTTTTACGGGAGAAGCTTTTAACGAAAACGGGGAGTCGGTTCTTGTAAAGACGTCTGAGGATGTGCCGCCGGCGGGGACGGACGAGCCGGCAGGAACGGATGAACCCGCAGGAACGGATGAGCCGGCAGGGACGGATGAACCCGCAGGGACGGATGAACCCGCGGCAACGGAGACGCCGGATCCGGGTCATAACGGCACGGGAGACGGAGACCAGGACAACACGGGGTCAGGAGAGGATGCCGGAGGCAGCGGCTCTTCCGCAACATCGGCCAGGACCGGCGATGACGCGAAGATTTTTACATATCTGGTGCTTGCCCTGGCAGCAGGAGGACTTTTAACGGTATTTGCCGTCAGGCGGGCAAAGGCTGATGCCAATAAAAAGTCAGGACAATAAGGAGGAGAAGAGCATATGAAATTAAAAAGAGTATTAGCACTTATCATGTCGGCAGCTCTTATCGTATCTGCTCCTTTCTCAAATGCAGGCCTGGTACATGCGGAGGAAGCGGCGGCGCAGGACAGCGGCGCGGCAGAGTCGGAAGGCGAAGCATCCGAAGAAGCCTGGAGCGGTACCGTGGAATTCAGCAAAAATCCGGCGGAAGAGATGAAAGAGGAGAAAGTGTGGAAACCCTCGGAGAAACCGACAGAGCAGGCATCCGGCGTTAAGATCAGCGATGAGATGCTGCAGCGGGAGAACAGGGCGGAAACATCGGAGCCGAAGGAAGAGGAAGAGAAATCCGGCAAGGTTATCATGGAGGAGACGGAAGGCAATGAGGCTGCCTCGGATCTGATCCGGAACGGGGGGGCAAAACAGGACTCCGTTAAAGAGCTTCTGAACGAGGAGACCGTGGGTGAACAGGATCCGGTCCGCGTTATCATTATACTGGAGGAAGACTCCGTAATCGAGAACAACAGCCAGGCGGATATAAACGCCCTGACAAGGTCGCGGAGCCGGAGGCTGGAGAGAAAACAGGACTCTGTCATAGCTGAAATCGAAGACAACATCCTGGAAGGGGATGCACTGAACGTCCGTTACCAGTATACATGGCTGTTAAACGGTGTGGCGACGGAAGTGCCCTACGGTATCATTGACGAAATCAGGCAGATTGACGGCGTAAAGGAAGTAATTCTGCAGCCGGTGTACAATGTTGCGGAAAATTCGGTGACGCCATATACCATGTCTGACGGAGAGATGATCGGCAGGGATGATACATGGAAGGGCGGCTATACCGGAAAGGGGATTGTGATCTCCGTGATCGATACCGGTATCGACGATGATCACCAGAATTTCGCGGCGCTTTCTGAGTCCCAGCTGACCGGGGATTCGGCGACACGGGAAACCGTTTCCAACGTACTGGATACCCTGAACGCGAAAGCGCTTCGCCCCGATATTACAGCGGACGACGTGTACCGCAGTACCAAGATTGCCTATGGATTTAACTATGTAGATGAAAATCTGCAGATTAACCATGGGGGAGACAACCAGGGAGACCACGGTACCCATGTGGCAGGAATTGCGGCGGCGAACGAACTGCAGAACAACGAGGCGGTGGGGGTTGCCCCGGAAGCGCAGCTCTATGTGATGAAGGTGTTCGGCGCAAAGGGCGGAGCCTATACGGATGACATTCTGGCGGCGCTGGAGGATTCCCTGATACTGGGTGCCGATGTGGTAAATATGAGCCTGGGTTCCCCGGCGGGTTTTACCTCAGACGGTGAGATGCTGGACGAGATTTACGGAAGAGTATCGGATACGAATACAATTCTGGCGGTTGCGGCGGGAAATTCGACCAGTTCCGGAAAAGGAAATATGTGGGGAACCAACACGAACCTTGCTTCCAACCCGGATAACAGTATCATCGGTTCACCGGCAACCTATGTAAACGCGACTTCCGTAGCCAGCGTTGACAATGCGAAGCTCAAAAGCCAGTACATTGAGGTGAACGGATCCAAAGTGGGGTATCTTGAAGGTTCCAACGGTACAAACGCTCCTATAGTCGGGACACTGGGCGGAAACGAATACGGATTTGCCATGGTTCCCAACTGCGGGCAGGAACAATCCGACTTTACGGGAGCAGATGTGGCCGGAAAGGTGGCGGTTGTGTCCAGAGGCATCACGGCCTTCAGCGAAAAGGTACAGTTTGCGGAAAATGCCGGTGCGGTTGCCTGCCTGATTTATAACAATGAGGACGGCAGCTTCGGCATGGATATGTCAGGCGGCGAGTCAACGATTCCCTGTGCTTCCGTTACCATGCAGACAGGGGCGCTTTTTGCGGCGGCATATGAGGAGAATCCGGAATATAAAATGGCATTTTCCAGAGAGGAAGGGTTTGTACCGAACGAAACGGCATACCGTATGAGTTCCTTCTCATCCTGGGGTATTTCTCCGGATCTGCTGCTGGAGCCGGATGTCACGGCGCCGGGGGGCAATATTTATTCTACCCTGGACGGCGGAAAGTATGGGCTGATGAGCGGTACTTCCATGGCTACGCCGAATGTGGCGGGTATTTCGGCGCTTATCATGCAGTATGCGAAGGATAAGTATCCGGAAATGTCCGCGTCAGAGCTGCATGCGTTTGTGAACGCGCTCCTGGTGAGTACGGCGGAACCCCTGTCTTACGACGAGGCCACCATGTTTTCTCCCAGAAGCCAGGGGGCAGGGCTTACCAATGCGTTTAAGGCAGTTACGACGAAGGCGTATCTTACCGTGGACGGCATGGAAGTGCCCAAGGCGGAATTGATGGATGACCCTGGGAAAACAGGTGCATACACATTCAATTTCCGCGTACATAACTTCGGAGATGCGGATGCTTATTATAAGCTAAGTACCAATGTCCAGACAGAGAATGTGTATGAATCTGAAGAGACCGGGATGAAATTCATGGATATGACGCCCGTTGCACTGGACGCCGGCACGAAGGAGACGTCCGACAATCTTGTCTATATCTATGATTATAACGAAAACGGAAAAACCAACAGTTCCGATGCACGCAGCCTTTACTTAAAGGTTATACGGAACGAGGCGGCCGATGCAAACGACAGTTTCCGCTATGACCTGGACGGCAGCGAGGATGCCGGCATACAGGACGTGCAGACGTATCTGGATGCCCTCGTAGGGAAATCCGATGTGGATTTGCAGGAGCAGGTCCTCAAAGTGGCAAAAGGAGAAGAGGCGTCTGTGTCGGTGGACATCCAGGTGACGGATGCAGGCAAGAGCTACATGGATTCCAATTTCGAGAACGGTATCTATGTGGAAGGCTTTACCATGCTGGAGGCAAAAAATGCAGGCGGCGTGGATTTGTCGATTCCCTACATGGGATTTTATGGGGACTGGACCGAGGCTCCCCTTATCGACTCAGGCTTCTACTGGGAGAGCGATGAGGAAATGCAGGCGAGCCAGTATGTGAACGTGATTTTTACAAATTACGGGCCGGACAAGTACTGGTATCCGGGCGTAAACCCATACGTGGACGAGCCGTTTGATGTGAACCACATTTCTGTATCCCCCAACGGAGACGGCTATGGGGATTATTTTGAGGAGATCTACCTGTCCCTGCTGCGTAACGCAAGCGTACTGCAGTTTACCTATGCAGATACGGGAACCGGGGCGGTATATTTTGACGACATGCTTAATCGTGTGCCCAAATCATGCTATAATGATGGTTACGAGCAGATTATCCCGTTCGTCTACTCCAATTATATGGCTACATATGACTTCACGGATGCAGAGGGCAATGTCCTTGCCAATAATACGAAGCTGAATTTCACAATTCGCGGGGAATTGGATTATGACGTACACGAGCAGGCCAATGATTTGGCCGTGTGGGAGCTGCCGGTTATCGTTGACACAGAGGCGCCCGTCGTAGAAGCACAGAACATTTATGTGGATGAGACGGACGGAAAGCGCTACCTGGAGCTGAACTTCCGGGACAATGTTGCGGTAGCGGCAATGAATTTCCTGAATAAGAGCAATACCATAATCTTGAAACAGTATCCGGTGGAGCATACGGCAGCGGGGGAAAGCTGTACGATGCGTTTTGATATCACCGGGTTTGGAAACCAGTTCAATCTGGTTGTGGGCGATTATGCGTTTAATGAAAGGACCTATGTAATCCGCACGGAAGACAACGATCCGATTCTGGATAAGAACCTGCTGTACGGCTACCGTGTTGCCGACAGTGAATATACGGACGACAGGGTGTACGGATGGATCGGCATCGATAAGGAAGGCGCGGAAACAACTGTATATGACAGCGAGTACTTTGTTGATTATGCGCTGACGGCGGCTGAATATATCGGCGGATATATTGTTGCGGTGGATGCGGATAATACCCTGGTCTTCATTAAGCCCGGTTATTGGGACGAGAGAACCCAGATTGCAAAGCTGGGTGTAAAAATCAGGGAGATGGCATTTGACCCTGCAGGAAAGAAGCTGTACGCGTATAACAGTACGGATGGCTGCCTGTGTACAATTGACATCGCCTCCGGCGCGGTATCAAATATCGGTACCTATTTATCGACAGTGATAGGAATGGCCTGTGACGATGACGGCGTCCTTTACGGAATTGACGACATGGGAAGCCTGCGTATTCTGGATAAGGAGAACGGCACCTGGGGGGATGAAGTCTATAACACCTTCAAAGAGACAGAATTTATGCCGTACTATGCACAGTCCATGACATATGATTCCGGTGAAAACGCGATTTACTGGGCGGCATTTGATTATGGCTGGGCCGGAAACGTTGGAATGCTTTACCGCTATTCCATAGATGACAAAACGTTCACGGAAATCGGCACCATCGCGGGGGATGCAGAGGTTGTGGGCCTGTTAAAGCTGGATGACAGAGGCTATCAGCTTCCGGAGGCAGAGCTTACCGCGATCGGCCTGGAACAGCAGAGCATAAGCATGCTGGAAGGAAACAGGAAGCAGCTGAACCTGATTCTGACACCGTGGTACGGGAAGCAGCAGGAACTCTCCTGGAGCAGCAGCGATCCGAAGGTTGCAGAGGTGTCGCAGAGCGGCGAGGTAACGGGAATCGGTGCCGGTCAGGCAGTGATTACGGTGCGCAATGAGGATGGCTCTTTACAGGCTTCCTGTGATGTGTCCGTTATTAGCCCCCGGTCTGCGCTGAAGGGTTTTGCACTGGCAGGACAGTCGCTTCAGAATCAGTGGGTAAGCTTTACGGCAGATGATGTCAGGAAGGCAAAAGTGTTGACAGAAGCCGATTTCAGAGACTTTTTTGCCGGAGAATATCTGGACGGGTATATCTATGCATACTCTTCTGCTACGGAACTTTACAGGATTGATGCGGAGAAGCTGACTGCCGAGAAGATTTCCGACGGCAACAGCAGCTTTATCATGCAGGATATGGCCTATGATTATTCCAGCGGCTTTATGTATGGAATTGCCCAGGATATGATGCTCGGGGAAACCAGCCTCGTTATCATTGATACGATGACAGGTGAAACCCGGACCATAGGGACCATTGCGGACGAATACGACGCTGGCGCATGTGCGCTTGCGGTTTCTACAGAGGGTACGATTTACGTCATTACCTACACTGGCATCCTTTATACCGTTGATTCGGAAACGTGCAAGCTTGAGAAGATAGGTTACACCGGCAACTCAGGTTCTCAATATACACAGTGTATGGCGTATGACCACAATACCGACGAGCTTTACTGGGCGATGCTTTCCGGAACCGGCGAGGCGGGTATTATGTATGTGGATACCAGGACCGGAGCCGCGATCAACCTCGGCACATTCGACGGCGGCGCCCAAGTTACTTCCATGTATGTCGTGCCGGAGACAATACCGGCGAGGCCGGATGTACCGGTGGATAGCATGGAGCTGACGATTGCAGGGGATAGGCTGCGGATGCTGGCAGGCAGCAGGCAGGTTGCGCCGGTTCGTGTGCTTCCTTACAATGCAACGGATCGTACGGTAGCGTGGACGGTAGCGGACAGTGAGGTTGCCTCCGTTGAAGGCGGTATGATAACGGCGAAGAAGGCCGGAAGCACTGTGATAACGGGAACGAAGGAAATCAAGGGGAACGTCCAAACAGTTACGTTTACCCTGGAAGTACTGGAATCAGCAGGGAAATTGTACGGGTATATCGCTTCCGATTTTTCAACCGGCGGCGGACAGTTCTGGGGAAGCTTCCTTGATAATAATCTGGCAGAGGGCGAGGGACTTGCGGACGCTGCAGGCTATATTCTCAATGCAGGTACCTGGTATGACGGCAAGATATATGGTTACGGCGTTAACCCCGGTACGTATGCTTACCAGTATATGGTAATTGACGGCAGCAGCTTTACGCTTGATGAAGCTATTGAGGGAACCTTCCCGGATATGCAGGATATGGCTATGGATTACACCCAGGGTTCAATGTATGCTGTGGGAGGAGTAAGGAATGTAGAGAGCAATACCACACTTTATACGGTAGATATCCGCACCGGGGAGGCGTATCAGGTTGCCGGTATGGCAGCACGGATAATGACACTGGCATGTACCGCGGAGGGTGAACTCTACGGCGTGGATAAGGACGGCGTGCTGTACCGGATTGATAAGGAAACCGGCGAACTGCACCGGATCGGTGAAACCGGCTACGGTGCAAGCCTGTACCAGTCCATGGCATATGACTACAATACGGGAAATCTCTACTGGGCACAGGCAAATCGTGATGCGATGATGCAGACTACCGGAAACCTGCTCCTGGTTGACACCACGGATGCTTCCGTGCTGAACCTGGGCATGGTCGGGGTGGTTGGCTCACAGATTACTTCACTGTATACCATCCCGGAGGAGGAAATCCAGTTAGGGACACCGGAAATTACGAAGATTTTAATGGGCAGCGAATCGGAGATGCTGAAGGCGGGAGATGAGGTACAGCTTTCTGCCATTGCATATCCGTTAAGTGTGAATCCTACGGCAGTACGGTTTACCTATCAGTCATCGGATACGGATGTAGCAAAAGTAAATGAAGACGGGCTTGTGACTGCCGTGTCTGCGGGTACCGCGGTTATTACAGTTTCTGCCGGGGATGTTTCGGCAAGCTGCAACATACGGGTAGTAGGCGAAGATAAGGTGGTTTATGCGGTAAATACCAACGGATGGGAAGTTTCACCGCTGCTGTATCCGGATAAGATTTCCGAAGCGGTTGAACTGCCGGAGAACGCTGGATTTACCATAGTGACCGCAACCTACTGCAGCGGCGACGGGTATTTCTATGCGGTAGGCACCGACGGATACCTTTGGAAATATACGGAGGATTTGAAGACCGTCCAGAAGATAGGTGCGGATACGGTAGTAAGGCAGCTGAGTAATTACAATGACTTCCTGGGAGTTGAGAATGAATATTCCGCGCCGAAGGTTATTGACATTGCGGGCAATTCGTTTAACGACAAGGTTTATGTCCTGGCACAGGGCGTAGAAAAAGACAAAGATTTTGGCGAGGCGATGCATTTTTATATCTACCAGATAGATCTCCAAACCGGTGTATCTGCTATGGCAGCTGAGGTTCCGATGGAGATCGGCAGGCCTGACGAGTTTGTATTCGCCGGGGAGAATGAGATTTTTATTTACGATGCTCTCAAGGATAATATTTTCAGGATGTCCTTAGAGGATGGTTCGCTGAGCCAGGTGGCATGGACACAGGGTGTGTTTGCCAGCGGCAACAGTAACGCAATGGCTTACAGTGCGGAACTGAACATGATATTTATTGCCACGGCGGATAACACGCTTGGAGACGGGATAATGGCGCTGTATGTGATTAACCCGGCTACAGGAAAAGTGTACAAATACGCGGATGCCGCTTATGCGGCTACGATGGTGGACCTGATTCTGATTGAAGGTTCCACGCCTGCGGTAACGGCGGAAGCGGTACCCACGGAAACGCCTGACGGAGTGAAACCCACGGAGACACCCGGGGAAGTGAAACCCACGGAAACGCCTGACGGAGTGAAACCTACGGAGACGCCCGATGGAGCGGTACCCACGGAAACGCCTGACGGAGTGAAGCCCACGGAGACACCCGGGGAAGTGAAGCCCACGGAGACACCCGGGGAAGTGAAGCCTACAGAAGCGCCTGATGAGGCGGAACCCACGGAGGAACCCGGGGAAGTGAAGCCCACGGAAGCACCTGACGAGGTGAAGCCCACGGAGACGCCCGGGGAAGTGAAGCCCACGGAAGCACCTGACGAGGTGAAGCCCACGGAGACGCCCGGGGAAGTGAAGCCCACGGAAGCACCCGATGAGGCAGAACCTACGGAGGAGCCGGCGGAAGCACTTCCGACAGAACCACCGGTGGAAGAGACGCCTGACGAAACAGAATAGCTGTTAACGCAGCAGGCGGAATAAAGGCCGAATTCTGTAAAAGCATTCGGCAAGAGCGATTGAAAAAACAGTCCGGAGCAGGTATTTTTACCGCTCCGGGCTGTTTTATTTCGCTGGACAGACGCCCTGGGGTGTGCTATAATCGTTACATCTTTTGCATAGGAACATTCTTCGTCACAGCGGTATTCGAAGGGCGATTCCGTGCGAAAAATATGTATAGGGAGAGTATGTTATGAAAAAGAGATTGATTGGCCTGATGCTGGCGGCGGTAATGGTGCTGTCATTTGCTGCCTGCGGTAAGGAGGGCAAGGATTCCGGCACCGGAGATTCCGTGGCGGCAGGAGAGGACGCAGGGAACGGTGAAGCTGCTTCCGGCAGCGGAGAGTCCCCGTCGGCAGAAGATGCAGGAGCGGGTGAAAACGTTTCCGGTAAGCACCATGTGGAGATTACGGTAAAGGATTACGGCACGATTTCGGTAGAACTGGACGGGGATGCGGCGCCCATTACGGTGGCGAATTTCCTGAAGCTGGCGGGAGAAGGCTTTTATGACGGGCTGACCTTCCACCGTATTATTTCTGGTTTCATGATTCAGGGCGGTGACCCCAAAGGGGACGGCACAGGCGGTTCCGATGAGAATATTAAAGGGGAATTTTCCGAAAACGGTGTGGAGAACAGCCTGTCCCATACCCGGGGGGCGATCTCCATGGCCCGCTCCTCACAAATGGACAGCGCCAGTTCCCAGTTTTTTATCGTCCATGAGGACAGCACCTTTCTGGACGGGCAGTATGCTTGTTTCGGCTACGTGACAGAGGGGATAGAGGTGGTGGATGCCATCTGCGATACCGTGAATGCGTTCCTGGACAACAACGGGACTGTGGAGAAGGATAGCCAGCCTGTGATCGAGAGCGTTAAGGTGGTAGACTGAGGCTTTGAGGCGTTCGGAGCGGGGAAATTTTACTTTAAGTACAGAGGCTTTGCTATAGGCATATTTCACAAACTTTATCCAAACTCGTATATTTTGCTGACAATTTCGGATTAAATCTGTTAAAATATGGTTATAACATAGAGTGGAGGTGTTTTGTAGTCGGCAAGCATGCGGAAAGTGAGGTTCTAATGTTTGGAATTGGTGATTATGTGATTTGTGGCAACAAGGGTATCTGCGAGGTGGAGAATATTACCACCCTGAATATTTCGGGGGTGGACAGGGAGAGGGAGTACTATATTCTGAAGCCCCTGTACATGTCCGGAAGTACGGTTTATGTGCCGGTGGATTCCCCGAAAGAGTCCATGCGGAAGGCACTCAGACGGGAAGAAGCAGAAAGGCTGATTGAAGCGATTCCGGAGATTCCGCTGTTGGTGATTACGAATGACAGGCTGTCGGAGCAGGCATATAAAGACTGTATCCGGACGAATGACTGCGAAGAGCTGGTGAAGCTGCTGAAGACAATTTATACCAGGAAACAAAAGCGGCTTAAGGACGGCAGGAAGGTGACGGCGGTGGATGCAAAGTATTTTCATATGGCGGAGGAGAGCCTCTACGGAGAACTGGCCGTGGCGCTGAATATCAGCCGTAAGGAAGTAGAAGACCATATTGTTGGTGCCATTAACGGCGGTTGAGTAAGAAAAAACGATAAAAAGTACTTTACAATTGACTTGAAAAGTATTATGATGAAGAAAACGTTGAAGAGAAGAGTAGCAGGCTAAAAACGCCGCAGAGAGGGCTGCCCGGAAATCCGGTGGTGGAAGCGGTCTGGCGCGGAGCTTGTGAAGACCGTCTCCGAGTGGCTTTAATACAGCCCGGAAGCATCCGTTATCAGCCAATGAAGGGGCAGCTTCGTTCATTTCAGGGAGCTGCAACAAGGGTGGAACCGCGTTCAAAGAGTTGAGACGTCCCTTGCAATAGGAATATTGCAGGGGGCTTTTTTCTGTTGTCGGCGGTAATGGTTATGATTGCTGTTTCGCGGGGGAATATGGCATGCAGGAGGAAACCGAAAAATGCATGGCGCAGAGAAAGGAGATAGAATGGAAGAATGGAAACGGAAACTCAGGGAACTGGGAGACAAATGCTTCGAGGGTGAAGTGACCGTGCCGAAGACGGAATTGTGGCTGGTGCTGACGGCCTGCTTTCTGGCGGGGGCTTTATACGGGCTGAAGAAAGCACCCATGACACATGGGGTAATGATTGCGTGTAATAACGGGAGTTATTTCGGCTGCCATGGGGTCCGGAAGGGTGCTGGCGGCGCAGGTGATTCACAGGACTGCGGCAATGGCGGGAAGAATGCGGAGGAAGGCCGTAAATGCCGTAAAAAAGGCAGGTGCTGCGGCAGGGGAAGACACCGCTGAGTACAGGCGGGAAATTGGAACAGGAGAGCAGAGAAATGAAAATTAAGTTAAAGGACGGCTCCGTAAGGGAGTATGAAAATGCATTGTGTGTATACGATATCGCAGCGGATATCAGCGAGGGGCTGGCGCGGGCGGCGTGCTGCGCCAAAATAGACGGGAAGACGGCAGACCTGCGGACCGTGGTGGATCGGGACTGCGAACTGAGCATCTGTACCGCAAACGACGAGGAGGGACTGGCTGCCATCCGCCATACCGCGTCCCATGTCCTTGCGGAAGCGGTGAAGAATCTGTTTCCCAATGCGAAGCTGGCTATCGGGCCAAGTATCGACACGGGATTTTACTATGATTTTGACCATGAAGCGTTCTCCAGGGATGATCTGGACGCCCTGGAAGCGGAGATGAAGAAGATTGTCAAGAAGGGCGCGAAGCTGGAGAAGTTCACCCTGCCCAGGGCGGAAGCCGTGGCCTTTATGGAGGAGCGGCAGGAGCCTTACAAGGTGGAGCTGATCCGGGATCTGCCTGAGGATGCGGAGATATCTTTCTACCGGCAGGGAGAATTCGTGGATTTGTGCGCCGGGCCTCACCTGATGAGTACAAAGGGGGTCAAGGCCTTCAAGCTGACTTCCTCCTCCATGGCGTACTGGCGGGGGGACTCCGAGAAAGCAAGGCTGCAGCGCATTTACGGCACTGCCTATAATAAAAAAGAGGATCTTCAGGCCCATCTGGAGCGCATGGAGGATGCGAAGCGCCGGGATCATAACCGTCTGGGACGCGAGATGGAGCTTTTTACCACGGTGGACGTCATCGGCCAGGGGCTGCCCCTGTTTACCCCCAAGGGAACAAAGATGCTGATGAAGCTTCAGAGATGGATTGAGGACCTGGAGGATAAGGAGTGGGGCTATGTCCGCACCAGGACGCCCCTGATGGCAAAATCCGACCTGTACAAAATGTCGGGCCATTGGGACCATTACAAGGAAGGCATGTTTGTACTGGGGGATGAGGAAACGGACAAAGAGGTGTTCGCCCTTCGCCCCATGACCTGTCCTTTCCAGTATTACGTATATAAAAATACGCAGAAATCATATAGAGACCTTCCCTACAGGATGAGCGAGACTTCCACGCTGTTCCGCAATGAGGATTCCGGCGAGATGCACGGCCTGACCCGTGTGCGCCAGTTTACCATCACGGAAGGACATCTGGTGGTTCGCCCGGATCAGATGGTGGAGGAGTTTAAGGGATGTATCGCCCTGGCAAAGTACTGCCTGACCACGCTGGGCGTGGAGGAGGATGTAACCTACCATCTCTCCAAATGGGATCCGGAAAACCGGGAAAAATATATCGGTGATCCGGATGTCTGGAATGAGACGGAGCAGCACATCCGGGATATTCTGACGGAGCTGGAGATTCCCTTTGTGGAGGATGTGGGAGAGGCCGCATTTTACGGCCCGAAGGTGGACATCAACGCGAAGAATGTATACGGTAAGGAAGACACCATGATCACCATTCAGTGGGACGCCCTGCTGGCGGAGCAGTTCGACATGTATTATGTGGACCAGAACGGTGATAAGATCCGTCCCTATATTATTCACAGGACTTCCATGGGCTGCTATGAGAGGACGCTGGCATGGCTGATTGAGAAATATGCCGGTAAGTTCCCCACCTGGCTCTGCCCGGAGCAGGTCAGGGTTCTGCCCATCTCCGAGAAGTATGAGTCCTATGCGGCGAAAGTGCTGAAGGAGCTGCGAGCCATGGATATCGACGCTGAGGCGGATAACCGTTCCGAGAAAATCGGTTTTAAAATCCGTGAGGCCAGGCTTGCCCGTGTGCCCTATATGCTGGTAGTGGGACAGCAGGAGGAAGAGCAGGGCCTGGTGTCCGTGAGAAGCCGCTTTGCGGGGGATGAGGGCCAGAAGCCGCTGGCGGCATTTATCGGGCAGATCTGTGACGAAATCCGGACGAAGGCCATCCGGAAGGAAGAAGTACAGGAGGAAGCCAAATAGCGGATATACCCGTGCCCAGAGAGAAATCGCCGTTATGTATCCGCTGTCTTGTACGGAGCGAAACGTTACAAAGAAAATAAAAATTTCCGGAATAGGATTTCCGGGATGAGGCATACTAATTCGGACAGGCATGTATTTTACCTGTCCGAATCTGCCTTTTCAGCGCCGTTTTGGGCAGATTTGTCAGAGGGTCATGCCGGTCAGGAGCTGTCGGCCGGGTTTACAGGCACTTTTATCCGGCAGAATGCTGTCGGTGGGATATGTCGGGCATGGCTGTTCCGGTAAGCGGCGCAGAAGGAGGCAAATATGGCGGATTTAAAATGTGCGGTAGAAAACTGTACCTACAATGATCAGCATCTGTGCTGTAAGGGAGACATTATGGTGGGCGGACACCACGCCTGCAGCTGTGACGGCACCTGCTGCGAGAGTTTCCGGCAGCAGAGGGAGGGAATGGATTCCTTTAAAAGCGCCGTTTCCCATCCCAGCAGGACCATCAGCATTGACTGTGAAGCGGTGAAATGCGTCTACAATTCCAATTACAAATGTCATGCCGACCATGTGGATATCAAGGGCTGCGGCGCCTGCGACTGTCAGGGGACGGTCTGCTCCACGTTTAAAGAGAAATAAAAGCGAAAACCGAAATGTATGGAAAATACCCTTCACCCGCCTGCGGACATGAGGGGTATTTTTATTGTATGTATTCTTGGCGTATCATAGGAGGCACGGAAACGGAAGTCGTGTACAGCCGCCGACGCAGCCGTAAATAAGTACGGGAGGCCTTATTTGATTCCCGCGGGCAATGAGCCAAGCGGATGCGTCAGCATCCATTTGGCGAATGCCGCGAGGGTCACATACCCCGCTGCTTGCAGCGCTACAAGCTTGATGCCCCGTTGCTTGCAGCGGGGTTGTTGACTAAAAATAAGTATAAATTATATAAAACATAAAATATATTGATTTTACTTATGGGATTTGATATAGTATAATAGAACCGCAAAGGAAAAAAGTACGCCTGCTGACGGACGGCAGGGAATGGAGGAGTCATGGTAAAAGCAATCGTAGGGGCCAACTGGGGTGACGAAGGAAAAGGCAAGATCACCGATATGATGGCGCAGGATGCGGATATTGTCGTGCGGTTTCAGGGGGGTGCAAACGCAGGGCATACAATTGTGAACGAGTATGGGAAATTTGCGCTTCATGCGCTTCCATCCGGTGTGTTCAGCAGCCATATCACCAATATCATAGGGAATGGCGTGGCGTTAAATATACCGCTGTTGTTTCAGGAGGTACAATCCATCATAGACAGGAATGTGCCGGCGCCTAAGCTGCTTGTGTCCGAAAGGGCGCAGATCGTCATGCCCTATCATATTTTATTTGACCAATATGAGGAGGAAAGGCTGGGCGGAAAATCCTTCGGATCCACAAAGTCCGGAATTGCCCCCTTTTATTCCGATAAGTACGCCAAGATCGGATTCCAGGTAAGCGAGCTTTTCGACGAGGAGCTGCTGGCGGAAAAGGTAGAGCGTATCAGTGAGATGAAGAATGTGCTTCTGGAGCATTTGTATCATAAGCCGCTGATCGACCCGAAAGAACTGCTGGCTACCCTGCACCAGTATCGTGATATGGCGGCGCCTTATGTATGTGACGTGTCTTCTTTCCTGGATAAGGCGCTGAAGGAGGGAAAGACGGTATTGCTGGAAGGCCAGCTGGGGACGCT
Organism: uncultured Acetatifactor sp.; assembly: GCA_910587555.1. Taxonomy (GTDB): domain Bacteria; phylum Bacillota; class Clostridia; order Lachnospirales; family Lachnospiraceae; genus Acetatifactor. The sequence goes on along the minus strand of CAJULV010000025.1, from coordinate 24,628 downwards.
GAAGGACCCGGATCATGGCATTTATCCCATGGTTACGTCGTCTTCAACCCTGGCCGCATTCGGGGCCATAGGGGCAGGGCTGCCGCCTTATGAGATTAAGCAGATTGTGACAGTCTGCAAAGCCTACTCCTCGGCGGTGGGAGCGGGGGCTTTTGTAAGCGAACTTTTCGGCGAGGAGGCAGAGGAACTGCGCCGCCGGGGCGGAGACGGCGGTGAGTACGGAGCCACGACAGGGCGGCCCAGGCGTGTGGGCTGGTTTGACTGCGTGGCGTCCAGGTACGGCTGCCGCCTGCAGGGAACTACGGATGTGGCGTTTACCGTGCTTGACGTGCTGGGATACCTGGATGAGATTCCGGTCTGCGTGGGCTATGAAATCGACGGGCAGATTACCACCGATTTCCCCGTAACCAGCAAGCTGGAAAAGGCGAAGCCTGTCCTGGAGAAGCTGCCCGGATGGAAATGCGATATCAAAGGTATCCGCAAATACGAGGAACTGCCCGAAAACTGCAGGCATTACATTGCGTTTATCGAGGAGCGGATTAGCTATCCCATTACCATGGTCAGCAACGGACCCGGCAGGGATGACATCATCTACAGGGATTCGGCTCTGAAGGCATGAGTTCCGGTGTGTTCCGAAGGCGGGGCGGCATGGGGGACGGAAGGTTTCAATGTAAAGCATGGTAGAAAATCTGGAATATTTTAAAGTATTTTACTATACCGCCAGGCTGGGAAGCGTAACAGGCGCCGCAAATGAGTTGTCCATATCCCAGCCTGCGGTAAGCCAGTCACTGAAGGCCCTGGAGCGGAGCCTGGGGGCGCCCCTCTTTCAGCGGGCGTCCAGGGGCGTCAGGCTTACCCGGGAGGGACAGCTTCTCTATTCCTACGTGGAGAAGGGATATGAGGAAATCGAGCAGGGCGTGGAGAAGGTCAGGCAGATGCTGAATCTGGAGCTTGGGAAGGTGCATATCGGCGCCAGCGATATGACGCTGCGCTTTTATCTGCTTCCGTTCCTGGAAAGATTCCATGAACAGTATCCGGGTATCAAGGCCATAGTGGCCAATGCCCCTACCCCGGAGACACTGCGTCTCCTCCAGGCAGGGAAAATTGATTTCGGTGTGGTCAGCGCTCCCTTTCGGCAGCAGGAGGAATTCCGGGTGGAGCAGGTGCGGGAGATAGAGGACGTCTTCGTAGCGGGCAGGCGTTTTATATCCTATAAGAACAGGATGATGGACCTTCAGGAACTGGAGGGGCTTCCCCTGATTTTTCTCGAAGGCAATACCAGCACAAGAAGCTACATGAATACGTATTTGTCCGCAAACGGGGTGGAACTCCAGCCGGAATTCGAGCTTTCCACCAGCGATATGATTGTACAGTTCGCGCTGCGGAATCTGGGAATCGGCTGTGTGGTGAGGGATTTTGCCGCGGAATTTCTGGAGTCGGGACTCCTGTTTGAACTTCGTTTTAACAAAATGATACCAAGGCGCCAAATTTGCGTGGTGACGGGACGCAAGATGCCCGTATCCGCAGCGGCGGGAAAGCTTCTGGAGATAATGGAGGCAGGGTAAGGCGGGGCTCCCGGACGCAGACGGATTGCGTTCAGGGGCTTTTTGCGTTGATTGCGCATAAATGGTTGAATATGGGACGGGAATATGGTAAGATAAAAAAGCAGCTGCTCCTGTAAAAAGGGGGCGTGTCATGGCAGGGCAGGCAGACTGCTCCGGCCTGAAAATACAGAAGGAGAATGCGGCGCAGATGGAACAATATAAACAGGAATTTATTGAATTCATGGTGGACAGTAAGGCATTGAAATTCGGAGAGTTTACGCTGAAAAGCGGCAGGAAATCTCCTTTTTTTATGAATGCCGGTGCGTATGAGACCGGGGGGCAGCTGAGGAAGCTGGGAGAATATTATGCAAGGGCCATCCATGACAATTACGGAGACGACTTTGACGTATTGTTCGGACCGGCTTACAAGGGGATTCCTTTAAGCGTTGCGGCCGCTATTGCCTACAGCGAACTGTACGGGAGAGAGATCCGTTACTGCTCCAACCGCAAGGAGGTCAAGGACCACGGGGATGTGGGGATTCTGCTGGGGAGCAAACTGAAGGACGGGGACAGAGTGGTCATTATCGAGGATGTGACTACATCCGGTAAGTCAATCGAAGAGACATTCCCTGTGGTTATGGCGCAGGCGAAGGTGGAGATCAGAGGGCTGATGGTGTCCCTGAACCGTATGGAAAAGGGACCGGGAGGAACGGTCAGCGCCCTGGAGGAGATTCGGGCAAATTACGGATTTGAGGCACATGCCATCATTACCATGAAAGATGTGGTGGAACATCTGTATAACAGGCCTTATAATGGACAGATTTACATCGACGATGAATTGAAAGCTTCAATAGACGAATACTATAAGGTATACGGGGCATAGACAGGTAGCCGGCAGGCGGCTCACCGCAGCCGTAAAGCCGGCCGGGAGCGTTCCTACAGGCTTCGGAAGCAGGCGGAACCGGATTTCGGGGCAGGCCTGCGGCGGGCGGCAGAAAAGAAAACCAGGAAAGGAGCAGACTTATGGAGGAGAAGGTTTACAAGGTAATGAAGGGAGCGGGAACAACCAATATTGTTCTGGGCGTCATTACGCTGGTTGTGGGAGTTGCCACGGGAATTCTGCTGATTGTTGCCGGGGCGAAACTGATTGCAGGCAAATCCAGGATTCTATTTTAATGAGGAGAAAGCGGCGGGCATTTCCTGAGGGGAGTGCCTTTTAGATTAAATATGGGAAAAAGAAGAGGATATATTTTTACGGACAAGAAGGGTTCCAACCGCGCCTGGATGGCTGTGATTTTGGGAATTATCAGCCTGGTGTCCCTGGGCATTGTGATATTCGGCGCTTACAGAAGCGGCGGGCAGGCAAAGACAGGCTATGGCTTCACCGCGCTTCTGGCGATGATATATTCCCTGACAGGGCTGGTGCTTGGAATTGTGACGATATTGAATAAGAATTATTATAAGCCTGTCCCCGCGGCCGGAATATTACTGAACGGGGCGGCGCTGGCGTGCATCGGACTTATTTTATATATGGGAGGGTATCTGCAGTGAACGGCACGGAGATATTGAATGAGCGGTATGAACTGGTGACGGACAGACTTCGGGAAATCAGGGGAGAACATTTCGGGAGTGAGGCGCTGGATAACTATTTTTCACGCTGTGCGGATTTCCTGCTGACGATTGCGGATGAACGCGTTTTTCTGGCCCGGGGCGGGCTGCAGAATGCGGCGCTGGAAGAACTCCAGCGCAGGAATCATCAATTGTATGCCGATATTCTGCCGGCGCATTACGGGGAGAGTTATGCGAATCCGTCCTACGCTTCAGCGCGGCTGGGGGAGGAATACGGCAGGGAGCTGTGCTTTCTGTACACAGAACTGCGGAGCCTCATCGGTTTCGCCTATGAGGGAAGGCTGGAGGAACTGGTGATCCGCATGGAACTGTTTGTGGAGGTTTGCACGGCGTTTGCCTATGGGGCGGAGGAAGGGCAGCTGCCTTCAGGTGAGAACATCAGGAAGATACTGTACTGGTTTGTGAATGACTACGCGGAGGACGCGGCGCTGCGCAGGATTCGGGAACAGTTCAGCCCCGAGGACTGCTTTGCGGTGAGGATACTTATGGACAGTGACCTGTCGGATGTGAGGTATCTCTACGCATACGGAGAGTACGTAGGAGACAGCGACCTGGAGACGGCGGCGTTTCTGGCAGGGCTTCCCAAGGAGACGATTGCGGCTATGGCGGATACGTTCACGGAAGGTTATCGCATGGGCTTCGAGGTGACGAATAAGGATTTGTCCCGAAAGACGTCCGCAGGGCTGTATTACCATATCGGCTTTGAACGTATGGTTCGGCGTGCCGTTGAAAATTTATCGAAATTAGGTTTGAAGGCGGTTGCTTTCCGCTCCGCCTGCAGCGTGCTGGACGGCCGGGGAATGGGAAAGACCGGTTTTCACGGCAGCAGTCCCAACCGCCAGTATGATTATGATCATAAGGACGACCAGGCCCTCTTTCTGGATCGAAGCTATATGAACCGGAAGCTTGAGGCAAACAGGGCCGCTTACGAGAAATATAAAAAGGAGGCAGCCGGGTACGCAGGCCCCGCCGTGCTGGAGACCTTCGGGGAGGCGGATTTCCGGCCGGCGGCAAAGAAAGCGGCGTATCGGCTTACGGAGGAACAGAACCGTATCTGGGTGGAGTACCGTTCCAGGGCAGGGGAGCTGCAGCGGGAATACATTCCGGAGGAGGAGCGGAGTTTTACCTGCATCGCTTTTCCCATACCGGGGATAGGCCCTGTATTCCAGGAGTTGTTTGAAGAGACCATCCGCATCAATACATTGGATTATATGCTTTACCGCAGGGTGCAGCAGAACCTGATCGATGTCCTGGATACGGCGGATTACTGCGAGATTAAAGGGACAGGCGGGAACCGGACGAATCTGAAGGTCAATCTGTATAAGCTGGGCAATCCCGAGAAGGAGACGATCTTCGAGAACTGTGTGGCCGATGTGAATATTCCGGTGGGTGAAGTATTTACGTCCCCGGTGCTGGAAGGGACAAACGGGGTGCTGCATGTGACACATGCCTTTCTGGCGGGCCTGGAATATAAGAACCTGGTGATTACTTTTGAAAACGGCATGGTTCGGGATTATGACTGCGATAATTTTCCTTCCGGGGAGGAGAACCGCAGGTTTATCTACGAAAATATCATGGCCCGTCATGAGACGCTTCCGCTGGGGGAATTTGCCATAGGGACCAATACCACAGCCTATGCGGCAGCCAGAAGGCTGGGGGTGGAGGCAAAGCTGCCGGTCCTGATTGCGGAGAAGATGGGACCCCACTTTGCGGTGGGCGATACCTGCTATTCCCATTCGGAGGAAGTCAGGGTATACAATCCCGACGGCAGGGAAATCGTGGCGAAGTCCAATGCGGTGGCGGATCTGAGGGATACAAGGCCGCTGGAGGCCTATTTCAACTGCCATACGGATATCACTATTCCCTACGACGAGCTGGGTGAACTGACCGCCGTGCGCAGGGACGGCAGCCGGATTACCGTTATTCGGGATGGACGTTTTGTGCTTCCGGGCTGCGAGGAATTGAATAAACCGCTTGAAGAGGCATGTTTTTTAAAATAATTGTTGCATACACGCGTGTAATCCTGTAAACTGAAAGAAAAAGCACGCGTATGTGGAACCGGAACAGGAGAAGGTTATGAGCAAGGAAATTGGAACGCCAAAGGTTGGCATTGTGATGGGAAGTGACTCGGATATGCCGGTGATGGCAAAGGCGGCGGATATCCTGGAGGAATTGGGAGTTCCCTATGAGATGGCGATTATCAGCGCCCACAGGGAGCCGGATGTATTTTATGAATACGCGAAAAGTGCGGAACAGAGGGGATTCAAGGTCATTATAGCGGGAGCGGGCATGGCTGCACACCTGCCCGGCATGTGCGCGGCAATTTTTCCCATGCCCGTGATAGGGATTCCCATGCATACGACTTCCCTGGGGGGAAGGGATTCCCTGTATTCCATTGTACAGATGCCCTCCGGCATTCCTGTGGCCACGGTGGCCATAAACGGCGGCGCCAATGCAGGGCTTCTGGCGGCGAAGATTCTGGCAACCTCAGACGCGGAACTGCTGGGGAGACTGAAAAATTACAGCGCGGAATTAAAGGAGCAGGTGGAGCAAAAGGACGCCAGGCTGCAGAGGGAAGGCTATAAGGCATATCTGGAGGGCCGGAAGAAGGGATGATGAGACGGACAGCTGAAAAATAAGCATATTCAGCTGTTTTTCCCGTGGAAAGGACTGCAGGGAGGCTCCTAAACGGGTTGCACGATGCAACGTGCAGATAGGAATGAAAAATGGATTATAGAAAAGCGGGTGTGGATATCGAGGCGGGATATAAGTCCGTGGAACTGATGAAGGAATATGTGAAGGGGACGGAACGGCCCGAGGTGCTGGGCGGCATCGGCGGATTTTCGGGTGCTTTTTCCGCGGCAGCGCTGAAGGGGATGGAAAAGCCCGTGCTGCTGTCCGGTACCGACGGCGTGGGCACCAAGCAGAAACTGGCGTTTCTGATGGACAGGCATGACACGGTGGGAATCGACTGTGTAGCCATGTGTGTGAACGATGTGGCATGCGCTGGCGGAGAGCCGCTGTTTTTCCTGGACTATATAGCCTGCGGCAGGAATGTTCCGGAGAAAATTGCGGAGATCGTAAAAGGGGTTGCGGAAGGCTGTAAGCAGGCCGGGGCGGCGCTGGTAGGCGGCGAGACGGCGGAGCATCCGGGCTTGATGCCGGAGGAAGAGTATGACCTGGCAGGATTTTCCGTGGGCATTGCGGACGAAAAGGATCTGATTACGGGAGAACATATCAAAGAGGGTGACATACTTATCGGTATGGCGTCTTCCGGTGTACATTCCAACGGCTTTTCTTTGGTGCGCAGGGTGTTCGACATGACCAGGGAAAGCCTGGATACCTATTATGAGGAACTGGGGGCGACGCTGGGAGACACATTGCTGGCGCCTACGAAGATATATGTTAAGGCCCTGAAATCCGTCAAGGACGCGGGGGTGAAGGTCAAGGGCGCCAGCCATATTACCGGCGGCGGCTTCTATGAGAATATTCCCCGCATGCTTCCGGAGGGAATCCGGGCGGAAATAAAGAAGGAGAGCTATGAGGTGCCTCCGATTTTCAGGCTGCTGCAGAAAAAAGGGGACATTGAAGAGCATGTAATGTACAATACGTATAACATGGGCCTGGGAATGGTACTGGCCGTTTCGCCGGAAGATGCCGATATAACGATGGAGGCGATCAGGAAGGCAGGGGAGGTTCCGTACAGGGTGGGTATCTGCATGGCCGGTGAAAAGGGAGTTGACATATGTTGAGAATTGTTGTGTGCGTGTCCGGCGGCGGCACGAACCTTCAGGCAATCATGGACGCGGAGCGGCAAGGCAGGATTACCAATACGGAGATGATTGCCGTCATCAGCAACAATGCGAAGGCAAAAGCGCTGGAGCGGGCCGCGGCACGCAATATACCGGGGATTGTCATGTCCCCGAAAGGCTATCCTGACAGGGAGGCTTTCAACGCGGCCTTCACCGAAAAGATGCGTGAACTGGCGCCGGATCTGATTGTGCTGGCCGGATTTCTGGTGCGCATTCCGCCGCAGATGGTGGCGGAATTCTCCAATCGGATCGTAAATATCCACCCTTCCCTGATCCCGTCCTTCTGCGGAGTGGGATACTACGGTTTGAAGGTACATGAGAAGGTTTTGGAGAGGGGCGTGAAGGTCACCGGCGCCACGGTGCATTTTGTCAATGAGGGTATGGACGAAGGACCCATTATAGCGCAGAAGGCAGTGTATGTGGAGGAAGGCGATACGCCGGAGACACTGCAGCGCCGGGTAATGGAACAGGCAGAGTGGGTCCTGCTTCCGAAAGCCATTGACGACATCGCCAACGGGCGGATTGCCGTGAGGGACGGCAGGGCGGTTTCCTGCTGAGGGCGCGGGAAGACGGCAGGACCTCGGAGGATGTGACAGCAGCTTTTATACATAGCGCCGGCTGGACGGCGGACAGGAGCCGGCCATTGCGGAGAGAAAGACAGAAAACAATAAAGAGGTGACGGCATGAAGGTTTTGATCATAGGCGGCGGCGGGCGGGAGCATGCGATCGCGGCGGGCATGAAGAAGAGCAGGCGGGTTGACAGGCTTTACTGTATTCCCGGCAATGCGGGGATTGCGCAGATTGCGGAGTGTGAGCCTTCCATCGGGGTGATGGAATTTGACAAAATCGCGGCATATGCGAAGGATAAGAAGGTGGACCTGGTATTTGTGGCGCCGGACGACCCACTGGCGGCCGGATTGGTGGATGTACTGGAGGCAGAGGGGCTGCGGGTGTTCGGACCCAGGAAAAATGCCGCAATCCTGGAGGGGAGCAAGGCTTTTTCAAAGGATTTGATGAAAAAATACGGAATTCCCACGGCCGCCTATGAGAATTTTGACGATCCGGAGAAGGCAATGGCCTATCTGGAAAATGCACGAATGCCCGTTGTGCTGAAGGCGGACGGGCTGGCGCTGGGCAAGGGCGTCCTGATCTGCAATACCCTGGAAGAGGCCCGGGCTGGCGTCAGGGAAATCATGCAGGATAAGCATTTCGGCAGTGCCGGAGACGTGTTGGTGGTGGAAGAATTCCTTACCGGCAGGGAGGTGTCCGTGCTGGCTTTCGTGGACGGCAGGACTGTCAGGACCATGACCTCCGCGCAGGACCACAAGCGAGCCTACGACGGGGACGAGGGCCCGAATACGGGAGGCATGGGCTGTTTTTCACCCAGTCCCTTCTATACGGCGGAAATCGATGAGTTCTGCCGGAAGCATATCTATCAGCCTACGGTGGATGCCATGGCTGCCGAAGGAAGGGAATTTAAGGGTGTCATTTTCTTTGGACTGATGCTGACGCCGGAAGGCCCGAAAGTGCTGGAGTACAATGCTAGGTTCGGCGATCCGGAGACGCAGGTAGTACTCTGCAGAATGCAGAATGACCTGATGGATGTGGTGGATGCGTGCATAGACGGTACATTGGAGAATGTTGAACTGAAATTTGAAGATAATGCGGCTGTGTGCGTGGTGCTTGCGTCGGAAGGATATCCGGTTTCTTATAAAAAAGGTTTTGCCATCAACGGCTTGGAGCATTTTGAGGGGAAAGCGGATTATTATTGCTTCCACGCGGGAAGCAAATTCGATGATAAGGGGAACGTCGTGACCAACGGGGGACGTGTCCTGGGGGTGACAGCTAAGGGAGCGACTCTGAAGGAAGCCCGTTCAAAGGCATACCAGGCGGCGGAGTGGGTGACTTTTTCCAATCGATACATGCGTCATGATATCGGGAAAGCGATTGACGAGGCATAAACGGATTGCGCTTTGACTGTGCCGCGGAAGCGGTCCGGTGGAAGTCATGATATCGGAATCAATAAAGGAGAATGGAGGTGTTGCCTGTGAACGGGCTTGGGTCATTGGATATGTATAATATACCCCGTGTATGTAAAGAGTGCGGCGGTGTCATGGTTTTTAAGGGAGTAGGAGAGTACCACTGTGAGGACTGCGGCGCAGTGGATTTTGATGATTACGGGAAAGTGAGAGGCTATATCGAGGATCATAAGGGCGCCACGGCTGCGCAGATTGAGGAAGCCGTGGGGGTGCCGCAGCGTACGATCAGGCGCCTGTTGAAGGACGGCAAGCTGGAGATCGCGGAAGGCTCCAAGGTGTATATGCGGTGTGAACTATGCGGCAAGCAGATTCGTTCGGGACAGTATTGCCCGGAGTGTGAGATCAAGGTGCATCGCAATCTGGAAGAAAAGCAGAGGGAACTGCTGAATAAGAATGCACGCGGATTTGGCCTGGAACAGAAGGGTGAAGAAGGGCAGAGACGATTTACAAGGGATAATTAAGAGCAATGAGAGGAGACTGAATGAAAAAGGCATACAGGGTAAGAAAAAGGCTTCTGACAGGAGCGATTGCGCTGGTATTGGGATTGGGAATCTTCGGTTGGGCATTTACGCAGTCGAAGATGGTGAGTCATGCGGAATCCCAGGCGAAGGTAACAGCTCCCAAGGGTGCAAATATAAGGAAGGAGGCCAGCGCTTCCAGTGCGGCGGTAGGCGGTGCCGAAAACGGAAAGGTGCTGACGGTTATCAGCCAGGTGCAGGGAGGAGACGGCAATACCTGGTACCAGGTGAAAAGCGGTGATATTACAGGATATATTCGTTCCGACCTTGTGGAGATTTCGGAGGGAAGTACGCCGCCGGAGGGAGGAGAAGGCGGAAACCAGGAGGGCGGCGCGGCCGCGCCTCCGGACGTTACGGCTGTGAATCCCGTAAATGCCACGGTATCCGGTGAGTCGGGGAAGATTCGGGACAGTGCGTCCTCGGAAGGTCAGATTATTGCGGAAGTTGCCGCGCAGACCATGCTGACCGTCACGGGGCAGGCCACGGATGCCGACGGGAGGACTTGGTATCAGGTAAACTGCCTGTCAGGAGAGACGCAGATAGAAGGATTTATCAGATATGACTATGTCACGCTGGCGGAGGAACTGACTCCTCTCACAGAAGAGCCGGCCGTGCCGGAAGAACCCGAGCCAACCGCGGTTCCGGAACCCGAACCCAAGCTGTATGAGACAATGCTGCAGGACGGTGCATGGCTGCTGGTCGACAATACGGGTGCGGAACCGAAGGGATATGCCATAGACAAGCTGTTTGAGGGCGTGAAGAATAACGGTGAGCTTGTTGAAAAAAGTGAAAAGACAATAAAGAATCAGAAGGTTATCATTATTATTCTGGTCTTTTTGCTGGTTGCGGCAGCGGCGGGGATTGCGTTCCTGGTCTTCAAGATCAGGGATATGATGGACTCCGCGTACTTTAACGAAGTCGAGAAAGAGACGATAAGGAAGAAAAAGACGCCGTCGAGTACACAGAGACCGGGCCGTTCCGGCGGACAGGAGAGACCTGCGGGAGCCAGGCCGGCGGGACACGGCCAGCGCCCGGCAGGGGCATCCCAGGGCCAGCGTTCTTCCGGATATGGTCAGGGTGAGCGCACAGGAAATCAGGGCCAGCGTCCGGCAGGGACTCAGGGGAGCAGGCCGACGGGAACATCCCAGGGCCAGCGTCCGGCGGGAAGCGGCCAGGGTGTAAGGCCGGCGGGAATGACCCAGGGCCAGCGTCCGGCAGGTACGTCACAGGGTGCGAGGCTGACAGGAGCGCCTCAGGGCCAGCGTCCGGTGAGGACGATGCAGGAACCCAGGCCGGCAGGAGCCGAGGGACCGAGGACCATGGGAGTCGGTCCGGGTTCTGCGGGGAACGCACGGGGGCAGGCAGGCGCACAGCAGGGAACCAGAAGGCCTGCGGGAGCGGTCCAGGGAACGGGCAGGGCGGCGGATTCCGCACAGCGGGGCGGCCCGGCACAAAATCCCAGACCCGCAAGGTCTGCACAGGCAAATTCCCAGAAAGCGCAGCCAAGGAATTTCATGGCTGAAGACGAAGACGATGATTTTGCACACGAATTCTTAAATTACGACGAATAAGGATGTAAGGTAAGACAGGGAATATTCCGCAGGGGTACTCCCTGTTTTCCTTCCATTTCTAAAAATGCTCTAAATTTTTTCCGCATCGGTTGACAGTATTCCGCGGCTGATTTATGATTTAAGCGGGACGATCAAACGGTATTTTCCTGAACTGTACCCCGGCGGATTTACGGACGCATCATTGGGCGGCCGGAGGAGCTGCCTACATCCGGGTGCGTCCGGGCAGATGCGGAACCGGAATACGGCTGAACAGGGATAATGAAGCATATGATGATTGAGATTGATTTTAACAGTGACGAGGCGCTGTATCTGCAGCTTTGCAACCAGATTATCATGGGGATTGCGGCCTCACGGTTTCAGGAGGGTGATTCCCTTCCGAGCGTACGGCAGCTGGCGGATTCCATAGGCATTAATATGCATACGGTGAACAAGGCATACACTGTCTTAAAACAGGAAGGCTATGTCAAGGTTGACAGGAGAAGAGGTGCTGTCATCGCCGTGGATGCGGACAGGATGCGGACACTGGCCGAATTAAAAAGAGAGCTTCAGGTCATTCTGGCAAAGGGCAGCTGCAAAAATATATCAAAAGAAGAAATTTATGAATTAATTGAGGAAATCTACGAAGATTATGAATAAGAGTGATGAGCCGTTCCGGGGAAGTGTCAATTCCCGGGCAGAGGCGGCGGAATGAGAGGGAAAGATATGCAGTCAGAGTTTACGGACAGGGCCCGGGAGGCACTGAACCATGCGTCCAAATTTGCGGGCCGTCTGAAGCAGGGCTATGTGGGAACAGAACATATTCTTGCGGGATTGTTAAGGGAAGAGAAAGGCGTGGCGCACAGGGTCCTGAAAGATAACGGTGTGGGACTGAAGCAGGTTCTGGATATGATCCAGGAACTGATTGCATTTGAAGGCGGCGTGGGGCTGAAGGAGAGGGAGGGATATTCTCCCCGGGCGAAAAAGATTCTGGAGGAGGCTCACAGGCAGGCAGCCAGGTTCGGACAGAAGGAGACGGGGACGGAGCATCTCCTGATGGCAATCATTAAGGAAGGCGAGAATGTGGCCTTTCGCCTTCTGAATACCATGGGGATCAATGTGCAGAAGGTGTATGCCGATACGCTGGTGGCCATCGGCCAGGATGCCGGCCTGTACAAGGAGGACCTGGGAAAGCGGATGCCGGGAAGGGGAAAAGGCTCCGCACTGGCACAGTACAGCAAAGACCTGACAGCCATGGCCAGGGAAGGCAGGCTGGACCCCGTTATCGGGCGGGAGGATGAAATTGCCCGTCTGGTTCAGATTCTGAGCCGCCGGACCAAGAACAATCCCTGCCTCATCGGAGAGCCGGGCGTAGGTAAGACGGCGGTGGTGGAGGGCCTGGCGCAGCGCATAGTGGAGGGCAAGGTACCTTTTACCGTCAAGGAAAAGCGGGTTCTTACCCTGGATCTGTCCGGCATGGTTGCAGGCAGCAAATACCGCGGTGAATTTGAAGAGCGGATTAAGAAAGTGATACGGGAAGTGATTGATGACGGGAATGTCATCCTGTTCCTGGATGAACTGCATACGCTGATTGGCGCAGGCGGGGCTGAGGGTGCAATCGATGCATCCAATATACTGAAGCCTTCCCTGGCGAGAGGGGAGCTTCAGCTCATCGGAGCGACGACGATAGTGGAGTACCGCAAGTATATCGAAAAGGACGCTGCGCTGGAGCGGCGTTTTCAGCCGGTGAATGTAGAGGAGCCTACCCAGGAGGAGGCAATCCGTATCCTGGAAGGCATCAAGGAAAAGTATGAAGAGCATCACAGAGTAACCATTGCGGTGGAGGCGGTGGAGGCTGCAGTGAGGCTGTCCGCCCGCTATATCAATGACAGGAACCTGCCGGATAAGGCCATTGACCTGATAGATGAGGCGGCGGCAAGCGCCAGGCTGAGATCGATTGATATGCCGGACAGGCAGAAAAGCTTACTGGAAGAGATACGGAAGATGGACCAGCAGATTGAGCGGTCCATCCGTATGGAGGCATTCTCCCAGGCGGTGGAAATCAAACGCAGTCAGGATGAGCTGGTGAAAAAATACCAGAGGGTGAAGAAACGCTCTGAGAGCCAGGAGTCAGGGCGGAATTATACCATTGGCGAAAACGAGATTGCGGAAGTGGTTGCCATGTGGACCAAGATTCCGGTGGCGAAGCTGGCCCAGAAAGAAAGCGAGCGGCTGCTGAAGCTGGAGAGCATCCTGCACAAGAGGGTTATCGGGCAGGAAGAAGCGGTGACAGCGGTTGCAAAGGCCATGCGCAGAGGACGTGTGGGACTCAAGGACCCCAAACGCCCCATCGGTTCCTTCCTGTTCCTGGGCCCTACCGGCGTGGGCAAGACGGAGCTTTCCAAGGCGCTGGCGGAAGCCATGTTCGGCACGGAGGATGCAATTATCCGCGTCGATATGTCTGAGTATATGGAAGGGCACTCCGTGTCCAAAATGATCGGTTCGCCGCCCGGCTATGTGGGATTTGACGACGGGGGACAGCTCAGTGAGAAGGTAAGGCGCAATCCGTATTCCGTGGTGCTGTTTGATGAGATAGAGAAGGCACATCCCGATGTGTTCAATATTCTGCTTCAGATCCTGGATGACGGCCATATCACGGATTCCAAAGGCAGGAAGGTGAGCTTTAAGAATACGGTTCTGATTATGACCTCCAACGCGGGGGCGCAGAGAATTGTAGACCCGAAGAACCTGGGTTTTGCGGCGGTGAGTGACGCAAAGCGGGATTATGAGCGGATGAAAACAGGAGTCATGGAAGAGGTGAAGCGCAGCTTCAAACCGGAATTTATCAATCGTATTGACGACATAATTGTCTTCCATCAGCTGAACCAGGAGAACATGAAGGCCATTGTGAGCCTGCTGGCTTCCAATCTGTATAAGCGGTGCGAGGCGCAGATGGATATCAGGCTGAGTATGAGTGCAGCCATGAAAGAGCATCTGGTGGAAAAATACTCGGATGCAAGAATGGGGGCAAGGCCGCTGAAGCGGGCGATCCAGTCCGTAGTGGAGGATGCCCTTGCGGAGGAAATCCTGTTGAAGAAGGTGCAGCCCGGCGACTCCGTATCTGTGGGTTATAAAAACGGGAAGGTATGTTTTACGGTAAAGGAAAAAAACTAAAAAATTTGTAGAAAACGGCAGTGATTTATATTATACTGTAAGTACGACAGCATTTAAGAATGACAGGAGGGTATACAAATGGCAGTGGTGGAGGAGTTGCTCCGGAGCGAGACGGACGGTACGATCAGTTTTGGCAACCATAAGCTGGAGAAGAAGGCTAAGGTGGAGGATTATCAGCATGCCGGAGATTTGCTGAAAGTGAAGACCTGCAAGGAGATCACCAAGCTGGAAAAGAACGGGATGTTTCTCTACGAATCCGTGCCGGGAACAAGTGTTCTGCATTTTGGGGAGAAGGAAGACGGCGTGGAATTTATCGTGGAAGGGGACGAAGATGCACAGATTACCATTGGGCTGACGGACGACAGGGCGTACGAGGTGTTTGTGGACGGCACAAGTATAGGCGCCATCAAGACGGGCTTCGGCGGGAAACTGTCCTTAAGCGTGGAAATCGGGGCAGCGGATGAGGTTCCAGTGAGAGTAGTGCAGATTTAAGTTCTTGAGCTGAAGCTCCGGAGGACTGGCTGTTGTGATTCACAGTGCTGCTTCCGGAGCTTTCTGTATGGAAAGGGAAAAAATGGCGAAGGGCAAGAATACTACCGTTTTCTTCTGCCAGAACTGCGGATATGAGTCCTCCAAATGGATGGGGCAGTGTCCTGGCTGTAAGGAATGGAATACGTTTGTGGAGGAAAGCGTCAGCAAGGCATCTGCGGGAGGGCGTGCCTCAGCAGTTTCTGACAGAAGGGACAGGGTGGCGCCGGCAGTGCTGTCCGAGGTGACTGTGGGGGAAGAAGCCCGCTTTTCCACGGGAATGGGAGAACTGGACAGGGTTCTGGGCGGCGGAATCGTACAGGGTTCCCTGACGCTGGTGGGCGGAGACCCGGGCATCGGCAAGTCAACACTGCTCCTGCAGGTATGCCGGAATCTGTCTGCGCAGGGTCACAGCGTGCTGTACATATCCGGCGAGGAGTCTCCGGCGCAGATTAAGATGCGGGCGGACAGAATCGGGAAATTTTCCTCCAGGATGCTTTTGCTCTGCGAGACCAACCTGGGGGAGATATCGGATGTTATCCGGAACAGAAAGCCGGAGGTGGTGGTTATCGATTCCATTCAGACCATGTACAATGATAATGTATCCGCCGCGCCGGGCAGTGTATCCCAGGTGAGGGAATCCACGGCCGGACTGCTGCAGCTGGCAAAGGGCTTCGGCGTGTCCATTCTGATTGTGGGCCATGTGACCAAGGAGGGAACCGTGGCGGGACCCCGGGTGCTGGAGCATATGGTGGATGCGGTGCTGTACTTCGAGGGGGACAGGCATGCCTCTTACCGTATTCTGCGCGGGGTGAAGAACCGGTTTGGGTCTACCAATGAGATAGGCGTATTCGAGATGCGGGAACAGGGGCTTGCGGAGGTGGAGAATGCCTCGGAGTATATGCTGAACGGCAGGCCGGAGAATGCCAGCGGTTCTGTAGTGGCATGTACCATGGAGGGAACCAGGCCGCTGCTGGTGGAGATACAGGCGCTGGTATGTCACAGCAATTTCGGCATTCCTCGGAGACAGGCCACGGGCACGGACTTCAACCGGATGAACCTTCTGATGGCAGTGCTGGAGAAGCGTTCGGGAATTCAGCTTTCTGCCTGTGACGCTTACGTGAATATTACCGGAGGCATGAAGATACTGGAGCCGGCAATCGACCTGGGGATGGTGATTGCGGTGCTGTCCAGCTTCCGGAACCACGTCCTGAGTACCCGCTTGGCGGCTTTCGGCGAGGTGGGCTTAAGCGGCGAGGTCCGGGGTGTAAGCATGGCAAAGCAGCGTGTTCTGGAAGCGGAACGGCTGGGCTTCGAGACCTGCATCCTGCCCTGGGTATGTGCGGAGGAATGCCGCAAGGGCAGCAGAATCGAAATTATCGGCGTGAGGACCGTCCAGGATGTGATGGAGTGTTTGTTCCGGAACTGATGGCTGCGCAGGGACAGGACGTTTCGGAAACTATACCGGAGTCGGAAAAGCAGAGGAAAGCCTGCAACGGAGAAGAGAGAATGAATCGGGACAGATTGAAAAATAAGAAGCGAATTGTGGTAAAGATAGGCAGTTCTTCCCTGACCCATGCAAAGACAGGGGAAGCGGACCTGATAAAGCTGGAAAAACTGGTGAGGGAACTCTGTGATTACCGAAACAGGGGGATAGAGGTGGTCCTGGTCAGTTCAGGTGCCATTGCCGTGGGCAGCAGGACCCTTGGATTGAAGGAACGTCCGGCGGATATTGCGCTGAAGCAGGCCTGCGCTTCAGTGGGCCAGGCCAGGCTGACGGTGATCTATCAGAAGCTTTTTGCAGAGTACAACCATGTGGCATCCCAGATCCTGATGACCAAGAATACGGTGCTGAATCCCATAAACCGGAAAAATGCGGAAAACACATTCGAAAAGTTGTTGGAACTGGGTGTGATTCCCATTGTGAACGAAAATGATACCATATCCACCTATGAACTGGAGAAGCTGCAGCAATTCGGCGACAATGATACACTGTCCGCCATTGTGGCAGCCATGATCCATGCGGATTTACTGATCTTATTGTCTGATATTGACGGGCTGTATACGGACGATCCGCATAAAAACCCCAATGCGCGTTTTATTGACACGGTGGAAACCCTTACAGAAGACATGATGCGGCTGGGCAAGGGTGCCGTCAGCACCGTGGGGACAGGAGG
Organism: uncultured Acetatifactor sp.; assembly: GCA_910587555.1. GTDB lineage: Bacteria > Bacillota > Clostridia > Lachnospirales > Lachnospiraceae > Acetatifactor. Next base: position 7,660 of record CAJULV010000025.1, on the reverse strand, counting down.
TATGGCCACCAAGCTTGTCAGCGCGCGGATTGCCACAGCTTCGGGGGCGGATATGATTATCACCAACGGCGCGGATGTGGGCGTACTTCATGAACTGCTGGAAGGGGCTTCGAAGGGAACGCTTTTTCAGGCGAATCCGGATCCGGAGTTTGCATTGGACAGGTTTCTGGAGGGGCGTAATAAGTGAATTTGTCCCTTTTCGGGGAACGGAGGACAATATGGAATATTTGGAGCAGACAGGGATACAGGCGAAAGCGGCGGAGGCTGTACTTCGCACCTTGGGAAGCGAGGCCAAGAATAAGGCGCTGAAAAAAGCGGCAGAATATCTGACGGAAGCGGAATCCGTGCTTTTGGAGGCGAATGAGGCGGATATGGCTGCCGCCCGGGAAAAAGGGATGGCCCAGGGGCTTTTGGACAGACTGGCCCTGAACGGGGACAGGATCCGCGGCATGGCGGAGGGGCTTCGGCAGGTGGCTGCAGCGGATGATCCGGTGGGAGAAGTATCAAATATGAAGAAGCGCCCCAACGGGCTGATGATTGGACAGAAGCGGGTTCCGTTGGGCGTGATCGGCATCATCTATGAGGCAAGGCCAAATGTGACGGCAGATGCTTTCGGGCTGTGCTTTAAGTCTGGAAATGCGGTGATTTTAAAAGGTGGAAGCGATGCCCTTCACTCTAATAAAGCCATAGTGGCCGTACTGCAGAAGGCGCTTTCCCACTGCGGACTGCCGGAGACAGCCGTGCAGCTGATTGACAGCCAGGACAGGGAAGTGACGGCCCGCTTTATGAAAATGAATGAACATGTGGACGTGCTGATACCCAGGGGCGGTGCGGGGCTGATCCGCAGGGTTGTGCAGGAGAGTACCGTTCCGGTGATTGAGACCGGCACAGGAAACTGCCACATTTATGTGGACGCTTCCGCGGACTTGGACATGGCGGTTGAGATTCTCTTCAATGCCAAGACTCAGCGCATCGGCGTCTGTAATGCCTGCGAGTCACTGGTGGTTCATGAGGCTGCTGCGGATGCGTTTCTGCCCATGGCTGCCGCCCGGCTGGCCGAAAGAAAAGTGGAAATGCGCGGGGATGAAAAGGCCATGAGAGCGGAAGCTTCCATTCTGCCGGCAGCGGAAGAAGACTGGGGAAGGGAATATCTGGATTACATTTTATCGGTAAAAACAGTTCGCAATATCGATGAGGCGATTGCGCATATCAACCGCTACAATACCGGGCATTCCGAGGCCATCGTCACAAGGGATTATGCCAATGCACAACGCTTTCTGGATGAAATCGACGCGGCAGCGGTGTATGTCAATGCATCCACCCGATTTACGGACGGCGGTGAATTCGGGTTCGGCAGTGAAATCGGAATCAGCACCCAGAAGCTTCACGCCAGGGGACCCATGGGATTGAAGGAGCTTACCACAACCAAATATATTATTTACGGAAACGGTCAGACCAGGCCGTGACCCGGGCCAGTATCAAGTCCCGGGCATTGGAGTATTATATACATGACTGCACGATTTTCCACCAAAAGGGATGCAAAATACCGGAAATAAAATGCCTGAAACGGGAATATCGGAAGTAAAAGTATGGAAATATAAAATATGGGAAACGGAGATGCGAAAAATGTATGATTTGATTATTATCGGTTCCGGACCGGCAGGGCTTTCTGCTGCCATATACGGAAAGCGGGCAGGTCTGGACCTGCTGGTACTGGAAAAAAATCCCATGAGCGGCGGACAGGTGTTAAATACTTACGAGGTGGACAATTACCTGGGCATGCCGGGGACTAACGGCTTTGACATGGGCATGAAATTCAGGGAGCATGCAGACAAGATGGAAGTTGCGTTCAGGGAGACTTCCGCATTGTCCATTGAAGACAGGGGCGACAGCAAGGTTGTGATGACCGCAGAAGGGGAACTGGAGGCAAAGGCGGTTATCCTTGCCACCGGAGCCGTCCATGCCTCTCTGGAGGTGGAGGGGGAGGAGAAGTTTTCCGGCAAAGGCGTATCTTACTGCGCTACCTGTGACGGCGCTTTTTTCCGGGGAAAAACGGTGGCTGTAGTGGGCGGCGGCGACGTGGCCCTGGAAGATGCCATCTACCTCTCACGCCTCTGTGAGAAGGTGTATTTGATTCACAGACGTGATGAACTGCGGGGTGCTTATGTCCTGCAGGAGGAGCTGAAGGCAATGACCAATGTGGAGTTTCTGTACAGCCATGTGGTAGAGGAGATTACGGGGGCGGATACGGTAAACAAGCTTCGTGTCAGGAACCTGAAGAGCGGGGAATGCCGTATGCTGCCGGTGGACGGCGTGTTCGTGGCGGTAGGGATACGGCCGGGGACGGAGCTGGTACGGGATTTGGTGGCCTGCGATGAAGGCGGATATGTGCTGGCGGGCGAGGACTGCGCTGCTAGTGTGCCCGGTATTTTCGCAGCCGGGGATGTGAGGAAAAAGCCGCTTCGCCAGATTGCCACAGCAGTAGCGGATGGTGCCAACGCGGTAACCTCTGTCGAAAATTATCTGTGATATCCGGGTGGCCTGCTTTCCTTAATACATTCGCCAATGAGTTTAAAACGCTTTGGAAGATGTCTGCTATGTTGTTGGTATTCTTCTTAAATGTTAATGTATTTTTAATGGCCCTGGAACGCTAAAAAACGGCTGTCATGTTGTTGGTTTTCGAACCATTCATGTGATAGCCGTATTTTATTTAGAATTATGAAAGAAAACAAAAGAAATTCGAAAGAAAAAAATAGTTATCCCGGTGCCCGTGAACTGCAAAATGTCTGATAAACCGCATAAAAAAGGGTTTTTCAGGAGGTTCAACAAATTTCATACATGGGTTGACAAAATTAAGAATTAGTGCTATATTTATTAACAGATGTAATAACTTCGTAATAAGTTCAAATGTTAATGTAATATTCTCTGATAAAAACAAGTCAGATATACATAGCTTTCACACACGGGAGAGGAGATAAAAATGATACGTAACACGATAAGAATAACGGCTTATGCACTGACGGCAACGGTGGTATTTTCTGTTTTTGGAATGAGTGCAGAGGCTTCTGGTTCTTCGGTTTTGCCTGGCGGCGGTGTCAGTCTGGCACTTTCTAACGGAAATAAGCTGGAAGAGGTGGCGAATGATGTGTCCACGATGCCCATTGAATCCATTATAGAATGGTTTCAGGTGGAAGAGGCAATGGAGGCGGAGCCTACGGAAGAAGACTTGTTCCGCAATCTGGTAATTGCCCAGGTGACGAATTACGTAAATGTGAGAAGTATTCCCAGTGAGGAAGGCGAGGTATTAGGAAAGCTTTACAATAATTCAGTAGGTACTTTTATTTCTGAAGAGAACGGCTGGTATCAGATTAATTCAGGTTCGGTTACCGGTTATGTGAAAGCGGAGTTCTGCGTTACCGGTGAGGACGCCGTAGAACTTGCAAAGAAGGTTGGAAAGCGTATTGCAACGGTGACTACGGAGACATTGTTTGTGCGTACGGAACCCAGTACGGAATGTTCTATCCTGGGGATGGTGCCGGAGGCAGACGACCTGATCGTCCTGGAAGAGACGGAAGGTTGGGCAAAGGTAGACGTGGAAGAAGGTATGGGTTGGGTATCTACGGATTATGTAGCGCTTCACAGCGAATTTGTCCAGGCAGAATCGAAGGAAGAGGAAGAGAGACGTCTGGCGAAGGAGGAAGAGGAACGCCAGAAAGCCCGTGCAGCAGCTCAGAAAGCAGCACAGAATCAGAACAATCAGAGTCAGAGCAGCGCACCCGCTCAGAATGCAGGATCTTACAGCGTCAGCGGCGGCAGTGAGATGGGCGTGGCAGTTGCGGAATACGGACTTCAGTTTGTGGGTAATCCTTATGTGTACGGCGGCACCAGCCTGACCAACGGCGCTGACTGTTCCGGATTTGTAATGAGCGTATATGCGAACTTTGGTGTGAGCCTGCCTCACTCTTCCACATCGGACCGCTCACAGGGATATGGAGTGGACGGTCTTGACAACGCACAGCCCGGTGACATCATATGTTATTCAGGCCATGTGGGAATCTATATCGGAAACGGACAGATTGTGCATGCCTCCAACGAGAGAACCGGCATTATCGTATCCAATGCAAATTACAGAAATATCCTTGCAATCAGAAGAATCTTCTAAAGCCGGGATAGCAGTGGAAAAGAATCGGAAGACGGCCGTACCCCATTATAAGCGGGGTACGGCTTATTTAATTGTCTGTATGATGGGGGAATGCCTAATCTGAAGGCGAAACATTCAGCTCCCCGTTTCCCCAGGTTTGAAATGTGTTTGAAAATTGTTCTCTGGCAGATGTGCGTCACGATTTATGGCAGAGGCCGAATGAGGGAGTATAGTGGGCTACGTTGACGGAATGAGGGCTAAATCGGAGATGTAAGAAGGCGGTTTACCTCGTCAGACGGCAGGAATGAATTTTCAAACACGCTCATTAGCCATATATGCCGGGTGTATCAGGCCTGGAAGCAAAGCGGGAAATGCCTGGTGCGGGAATAAGGTATGGCGGAAGAAAATGATTTGTGCAAAGTGACTGGAAATTTTCGGAAGAACGGTATAAAAACCATTATTAAACGGAAAAAAATGTGAGTTATCCACATGAAAAGATTGCCAGAAATCTGTAAAATTCCTTTATACACGAAGTTATACACATTATCCACAGCTTTCAGGGCATTTTACACGCGCCAATAAAGAAAAAGAAGTCGAAAGTCTGTTTTGGCAAAAACAGATAAAAACAGGAGTAAAACCGTAAAAATATGAATTTATTGTTGACAAACATAAAGAGAAAAAGATTGAAATAATCTGTTAAGTTGTTGCAAAACCCCACCCTGTCATGCTATAATGTTTATACAATAAATACTTGTAGCAAAGCGCAGGTGTTTCACCCCTGAGGCAGAGCTGCCCCGTTTTTTGAAGCATGTTTTCAGGAAATAAGCGTGTCCAGGGGAATAAATGACGGAAAGGGATGAATCGTATGAAATTTATTATCGTAGGCAGAAATTTAGAGGTAACGCCCGGACTGAAATCGGCTGTAGAGGATAAAATAGGCAAGCTGGAGAAATATTTTAATCCTGATACGGAAGTGCATGTAACCTTGAGCGTTGAAAAGGAACGTCAGAAAATTGAGGTGACCATTCCGGTGAAGGGGAATATCATCCGTTCCGAGCAGGTCAGCAATGATATGTATGTCTCCATTGACCTGGTGGAAGAGATCATCGAGCGCCAGCTGAAGAAATATAAGACGAAGATTGTGGACAAGAAGCAGGCGGCAGGGGATTTCAGCAGGATGTATGTGGAGAATGATTACATGGACGATGAGGAGATTCAGATTGTTCGTACCAAGAAGTTTGATATCAAGCCCATGTATGCGGAAGATGCCTGTATTCAGATGGAACTGTTGGGCCATAATTTCTATGTCTTTATCAATGCGGAGACAGAGCAGGTAAATGTGGTATATAAGCGTAAGGGAGACACCTACGGGCTGATTGAGCCGGAAGTATAGAAGGCAATTTTATCGCGGGGGAAACGTGGTAATGGCGCGTGATCCTGCGGCAGGCTATATGACTGTAATTGAGAATATGATGACGGCACGAGCCGGGCTGCAAGGTTGGAAACAGCTGAGAGGTCCGGCTGTCTTTATGTATTTTTGATGTGGAAACTGATTGCGCGTTTTTCATCTGATTGGATCCATATTTTTGGGAATGCAGGGCTATTCCGGAAGCGTGGTGCTGTAAGCTCGGCTTTTTCAAGATATACAGGAATCTGTTTTTCTCTTTTTACATATATTTCAGTAATGAAACAACCGGAGTAAAAATGAGAGAAAAACAGGAAGGAAACAGGCCGGGATGGCTGAAAAGAGGAATCATGGCAGAATGTGTTCTGGTTCTGACATTGTCTGTAATAACACTGGGAAAACAGGAGAAGGAGGCAGCGGAAAGTACAGTCAGCAACCATATTCTTTCCATAGAAAATGATTACATAAAGTGGGTGGATTTCACTGTATCTTATGAGGCGCTCTGTAAAGCCTATGAGTGGGATGTGGAGACACATGGCACACATTTCGAGATTGACTGGGTGGAACTCCTGGCCTATACTGCTGCAAAGACGGGAGGAGAATTTGGAAAGGATGCGCTGAAGATTATGGACAAGGCGGCTGAGAAGCTTTCAGAGGGTGAGAGTACCATGGATGAGCTGGCAGAGGAACTGAAATATTATCCTTATTATAAGGAAGCCTATGATGCCGCCATCGGAGGATTGGTGGGGGAATACTGGGAGGCGGGGCCTGCCGGCGAAAATGGGGAAACCGTGCCGGAAGGCGGTGCGGCTGTGCCTGACAGCGAAGAACTGCTGTTGGGAAACGGGAGATATGAGAAACGATATGGGCTGAAGGGGTATTTTCCCCTTGCCAGGGGGTTTGACTATACCCATTATGATGATTTCGGGGTGGGGAGAAGCTATGGATACCAGAGGAAGCATTTGGGGTCTTATGTTATTATAGTGTCAAGTTGGTGAGAAACCAGTAAAATCAAGGGTTTCCACTGATTTCGTCCAAAGTTTTAAATGCCGCAAAAGCGGTGAAAGAGAATGGAAAAGGCATCATTTTCATTCTGATTTGGGAAAAATCAGTAACTTGACACTAAAATAACATATGGGGTATCAGATTTGTCTGCAGTATCATGTAACAATCTATACAATCTGTTTTTCTAAATATTAGTGTCAATATTTTTCCTGTTAAAGACAATTCCATATTGTTAGGAAGCAGAGAAGGATTCTATTATCGAAGGGGGCTCTGTTTCCTGAAAGACCAACTATTAAAAGTCAAGTAGATAATTGAAAAAACAAAAGAAATCATCATAGGAAAAAAGAGCACAACAACAAGACCTGCTGTCAGGCAGGCTGGAAAGGGAAAAGGATTTAAGCCTTTGGAACATAAGGCTGATTATTCTTCACCACAGCATAAATAATGTTGCACATTTTTCTTGCCACAGCCCCGATGCAAGTTAAATGATGCTTGCCTTCCGCCCTCTTTTTCTGGTAATAGGCACTTAATACAGGGTCTTTAAAGGCGGCGACCAGGGCGGCTTGAAAAATGGCTTTCCGCAGGTATGGTGATCCGCGTTTGCTCATTACATTGTGGGCTGCTTCAAATTCGCCGGACTGCGTGACCGTGGCATCAAGCCCGGCAAAGGCCACCAGTTTTCTGGGACTGTCAAATTTAGAGATGTCACCTATTTCACTGATAATAGCAGCACCCGTGACATTACCGATCCCGGTAATGGTTGTAATGGGGGATTCCAGTTTTTCCATGATTCCAGCGATTTCGGTTTCCGTTTCTTTTACCTGTTTTTCAATAAAGGCTATCTGTTCAATCAGCGCTTTGAGCTGAAAGGTAAAGCTGCTTTTGGCGAAAGTAACGCCAAAGGAACAGGACGCGGCAGCCTTTAACTGCGCTGCTTTTGCAGAGCCGACCTGCTTACGGCTGAGTTTTGCCAGCAGTTCGGCAAGGGTCTGCGATGAAACCGACTCAAAATCAATGGGCGAAGAAAACTGGAGAAGGATCTCTTTTGAGGTCTTGCCAAAGATGTCGGAAAAAATGGACTGGTATTCAGGGAAAACCTGATCCAGCAC
>CAJULV010000024.1:25099-59062 GCA_910587555.1 uncultured Acetatifactor sp. | reverse complement strand
ATAATTTCAGAAAATCCATCTGCTGCATAAAAGATTCATTTATTCTAATCATTCTGCTATTACAAGCATAATCCACATTGTTTTTCCAAATAATAGCATATTCAACAAATAAAAGCAATTACATAATCACTTATATTTATACTTCTGATATCTACAGACTGTTCACTTATACATATTCTTAATCTTTATAACAAATCCAGTCATTACTTTTAAGCATGACAACAATTACAAAATATGATTTTACTTATTTCATTACTGAACCTATAATACTTGATGATAGAATTTTCTTCCGGAAGCTTCACAGAAAAAAGACATTCAAAAAAGCATAATATACAATGAGGTACACAGAAAATGAAATCAAAAAAAATGCTCATTCTCGCAATTGCAGGTACAGTAATTTTTTCTTTCGGTATGAATGTATTCATAGTTCCCCTCGGACTGTACAGCGGAGGCTTCGTCGGCGTCGGACAGTTAATACGTACATTTCTGGTAAGCCTGCTGAAACTGAATGTCGGAAATGTAGATATTGCCGGTATTGTCTACTACATTATAAACATTCCGCTTTTCATACTGGCTTATAAGAAACTGGGCAAGTCATTTTTCTGGAACAGCATTATATGTGTTACTTCCATGATGTTATCTATGACATTGATTCAGTCCCCAACACAACCTATTGTAACGGACACCCTGACATCCGCCTTGATTGGCGGTATGATCTGCGGAGCAGGAACAGCCCTCACCCTTATCAATGGAGGATCCGGCGGAGGACAGGATATCTTGGGGATGTATCTTACCGGCATAAAACCTGATTTCAGTGTTGGAAAAATGGGAATTCTGATTAATATACTTGTATTTGGCTGTTGTGCGCTTATATATGATTTACCGATTGTCATTTATTCACTAATTTACTCTGTGATTTACTCCATTGCCACAGATAAACTACACTCACAGAATATCAATACACAGGTATTGATATTTACACACCAGGAAGAAGCAGTGGTCTCTTTTATCCACGGAATGCGCCACTCCGCCACTCTCTGGGAGGGAAAAGGCGCATATACAAAAAAAGACGTATCCATTGTATTTACGGTTGTCTCAAAATACGAAGCAAATTTACTGAAAAAGAAGCTGGAACAGGTAGAGCCAAATGCCTTTGCCATATTTGGTGACAATGTATCTGTACTCGGTAATTATGAGAAACATTTACTACCCAAATAAGCACGATCGCTATAATGTCCTATACAAACAGAATTTATAATTTATCATAAAAACTGTCGGGAAATATGCAATTGGCATCTATTTCCCGACAGTTTTATTAAAAAAGAATAACTCTACATCAAAATTGATATGTCCGTTACTTTCCAACAATCCTCAAGCCGAATTCAAACACAAACGCATTCTCCGAAAATTGATACTGCTCTTCCGGTCCTGGCCCACAGCTGTTTGAACCAATCCCATCCAACTTATAGTCTATGCACAGAACCGTATGATTGGAAGGTACCAGTTCATAATTATGCTTCTTCTCTGTAAGCTCTTCCTGCGTATATCGGGAAGCATTGAAGGAAAACGTTTTTTCAGATACTACCCACAGTCCCGTATCCTCTCCTGCCGCTTCCACATAACTCACATCCCAGTGACTTCCGTTTTCCTGAGGGAAAATATAATCTTCAAACAGAGAATCCACCGTCTCCACAAATCTTCCATGCCAGGAAGCCCTGTGTTTATCCGCATAGCTCTCCACCGGTCCCATGCCGTAATACGTTATCTGACTCATCTCCTTCGGCAGCATCATACGGATACCGAATCTTGGTAACCTTGGAAATACCGGATTTTTCTTTCCTTCCAGATGCACATCCACACTTCCGTCCGACCATACACACCAAACCGCGTGAATATCCAGTATCCGCTGCATGTATACTGCAGACATGGACAAATCAGTACACAACTCCACATACTGACGCCCGTCTTTTTCCTTTTTCACGCATACCGTGTCATAAGTTCTTACTACAGGTTTGTCATAATTAACACTCTGCCATTCATAACGGATATTTCTGTCATTATCCGTAGGTGCACGCCATATGTTATACTCCATGGGATGCTCCAGCAGCTCTCTGTTGTGGTTCACCATATTTGCAAATAATCCGGTAAACTTATCATAAGTATAACAGAAACAACCTGTCTCCAGCTTCAGATAACGGTCATCTTCCTTTACGTAAATTTCGCTGTTTTCACTCTCCAACGGTTTTTTCAATAGTTTATTGGCTATTACACACTGTCCCTGTACGGAAGCTCCACATCCCGCAGTTACGGCAACCAATTCCGTCTCGTCAAATCCAAGACTTTTACCTGCATGTAAGATTCCCATGTCTTCTTTCAGTACCCAGTTTACCTTCAAATAGCATTTTCCGCAATTCGGCACCGAAACCTTTAATGGAATTTCTCTCTCCTCATGAGGAGGAATATCAAGAACAGAGGCATCTATAATCCCTTCCGCTGCCGTTTCTCCGTCCTGGCTCACTTCCCATTTCAAAATGCAGTAATCCTTCAGATTCAGGAAATCCATATAATTGTGTATCTTCAAAATTCCGTTTGCCGCATCATAGGAAACAACCCTTGCCGGACGATATACATTGGCAAATTCCATCAGTCCGGTATGAGGTCTTCTGTCAGGATAAACAAGCCCGTCCATACAGAAATTTTCATCGTGAGGGTATTCCCCATGGTCTCCCCCATAGTAATATATTTTTTTACCCTCTACTGTGTAACCTTTATCAATGGCATGATCACACCATTCCCATACCATACCGCCGCAGGCACCATCATACTTCTGAAATACCTGGAAATAATCTTCCAGATTTCCGGGCCCGTTTCCCATGGCATGGCTGTACTCACACTGGAAAAACGGTCTCACTGCAGCAACATCATAACGATGGTCGCTGTCTTTCACTTCCTCCTGTGAAAAATAAGCAGGATAATCCTTCACATCGGAATACATTCTGCTGTACAAATCCAGATTGGAATAATCATATGCCCTTCCGCTTTTCACATGATAAGCATTCTCATAATGTGTAATACGGGAATTGTCATAGGATTTTGTCCACTTTAACGCTTCTTCAAAAGTACATCCGTAAGCACACTCATTTCCCATGGACCAGGCAAAGACACAGGGCCTGTTCTTATCTCTGATAACACATTTCTGCACCCTGTCAACCGTAGGCTGAATATAATCCGGATTATCCGCCAACCATACATTGCTGTCGCCGTATTCCTGCTTATAAGCCATTTCCGCACCATGGCTCTCGTTGTCAGTCTCATCCATTACATAAAAACCATACCTGTCGCAGAGCTGGTAAAACTGAGGTGCATTGGGGTAATGACTGGTACGGATACCGTTTACATTGTGTTCCTTCATAAGCGTCAGGTCACGATGCATCTGCTCCAGGCTGATGGTAAACCCGGTTACAGGGTCGCTGTCATGACGATTTACACCATGAAGCTTGATATTCTGTCCATTGAAATAAAGAACACCATTCTGAACAAACACTTCCCGCAACCCAAGCTGTTCCGTAATCACCTCATTTTCCGTCTCCAATATAACGGTATACAGATAAGGCGTCTCCGCGCTCCAGAGTTTGACAGAATGCAGTGGAAGTGTCAGATGATTGCTCCCCTCCGCTTCTGACATAATATTTCCTTCCCTGTCTTCTATGTATACATGAACAGGAATCTCATTATCCATATAGGAAATATCGATTTCCACTTCCGCCTTTTCATAACTCCTGTCCAAATGTGTTCTGATAAAATAATCATATATACAATCTTCCGGGCGATTCAGCAGATAAACATCTCTGAAAATACCGCTCATTCGGAATTTGTCCTGATCCTCCAGATAACTGCCGTCACACCACTTTAAAACCAATACAGCCAGCATATTATCTCCTTCCCTGATCAGGGAGGTTACATCAAATTCGCTGGTTGCATGGGATACCTGGCTGTATCCTACATACTGCCCGTTCAGCCACACATAAAAACAGGAATCCACACCTTCAAAGTTTAAGAAAACCTTCGGTGCCGCAGCATCCTTCTTCCAAGTAAAAAGATGCCTGTATGTACCACAGGGATTTTCACGGGGCACATAGGGAGGATTCAGCGGGAAAGGGTAACGCACATTGGTATACTGATGGCTGTCATATCCCTGCGTCTGCCATACGGAGGGGACGGGAATCTTTGCCCAGCCAGTCCCTGCGGCAAACGCTTCCCTGTAAAATTCTTCTTTTAAATCATAGATGCTTTCATAGTAACGGAAATCCCATTCTCCGTTCAACAACTGAAAACGGCCGGACGCTTCCCTGTGTTCCACCAGGTCATCCTGTCTTCTGTCCGAAGGAACATAATATGCCCTGTCAGGCATTGTATTTTCATGTAATACATTTAAGTTTTCAAAATGTTTTGGCACTATCATATTATTTACCTTTCTGCCTGTCAAATATACACCATACAGTTTGTGCCGTCTATGCACTTATGTCATAAACGGCACAAATCTCATTACATATTTCTCTGATATTCAGATTTACCGGTTCCCATTACATTTCTTACGGCTATCTGTGCTTATACAAGCTTCAGCGTCACGACCTCATAAGGCTTCAGAACCACGGAGATTTCTTTTCCGTTCACTTCTGCCTCTGATTCTGTCTCCTCCAGCAGATTACATACATAAGCCTTTGTAAATTCCGCATCCACGGTCACCTTTGCCCTGGTGTAGGAATTCTCGGATTCATACATACGAAGCACTGTGCCGTTTCCGTCTTCCGCTTTCTTTACGGTCTCCAGAATCACGTTTCCGGCATTTACGGAAGCAAAGGAAAAGCTTTCCGGACATGCATCCTTACCGCATTCCTGTGCGTAAACAACTGTCATCAAAGGCTGGTTCAGCTTATAAGCCTCAGCCACTGTGCCGGCTGCTCTCCAGTTTTCGGCATGAGGATACAGCGCGTAGGTAAAGGTATGCTCTTCCTGATCCGTCGTGGGATTAGGTTCTATACCGGATTTAATCAGGGTAATCGCCATGTTGCTGTCTTTCACGGAATGGCCATACTTGCAGTCATTCAGCAGGCTGATGCCGTAATGTCCCTCGGAAAGGTCAATCCACTTCTGTCCGCAGCTCTCAAATCTCGCCATATCCCAGCTGGTGTTGGTATGCACCTTCCTGGTCAGATTACCGAACTGAATGTCGAAAGTAGCTTCATCCGTATGCACTGCCACAGGGAAATGCACCTTCAACAGGGTCTGATGCTCCTTCCAGTCCACATGAGTCTGAAATTCAATCCGCTTCTGCTCCGCATAGAAGATAATCTTCTGATTAATAGTGGAATTGCTCTCTTTCCTGGTAATCTCCAGAACCGCACGGACATTGCCTACTTCCGTCCACTTCATGCTTTCCACTTTGTTTACAGGCCAACTCTTTTCCGTATAGTAAATATCGATATCCCAGTTATCATAATAAATGGGCTTATCCTCATACATGCACATATGATTCAGGGACATGCCGGGCTGTACGATTTCCCTGTCATTTTCCTTGTCATAGAGCCTGTCAAATTCACAATTCTCATCCAAATGCACACTATAGTAAGGAGTCTCCAGGGTATAATCATCCACAAGCCTGAATGCCTTGCCTTCTTCCCTGTTTCCTTCTCCGTATACACCCTTGCGGAATCTGCGGTAGCCCTTGGAAGGAACCTCTTTTACAAATGCAACCGCACCATCTTCTGTCTTCTGAACAGGATACTGATTTCCCTCGCTGTCAGACAGATAGTCCGCATCACAGTCTCCCAGATAAGCCACATCATCCCTAAGCATACCTGCGGTATTGAACACCATGACATCATTGCCTTCCCCGGACAATGCATGAAGCCGATCCGCGGAGAGACTGTCAATCTGTTCCTTCAGCTGCGCATATTCTTCCTTCGTCACCTCATATACCTGACGGATAGAAGAACCGGGCAGGATATCATGGAACTGGTTAATCAATGTCTTCTTCCACATGGCATCCAGCTCTTCCTCAGGATAAGGCAGCATATTCTGCGCCAATACGGACAGCAGCTCCAGATCCATCAGTCCCAGCTCCGTCTTACGATTGGAACGCTTATTGCGTCCCATGGACGTAAGGGTACCTCTGTGATATTCAAAGTAAAGCTCGCCTTCCCATACAGGAAGCCTTCTGTTATCCTTTACCCTCTCATTCAACTCGTCAAAATATACCCCGGCAAACTCCTGGCGTACAGTGGGAATTCCCTTCACACCCTTCTCCATACGCATGGAAGTCTCCAACATCCACCTGGTAGGGCCTCCGCCGCCGTCTCCGTAGCCGTAACTGATCAAAATATCATTATTGATATCCTTATTCTGGTAACGCTCCCATCCGCCCATAATCGCATCCGGATGAATTTTCCCGTTATAAGTGGTAAAGAAATTCTTAACAGGCTGTCCTACATCCAAAGTGGTGATTAAATGTGTCAGAATCTCAGATCCGTCGATTCCTCTCCATCTCATTGTGTCATAAGGCACCTTATTGAACTGGTTCCATGCAAGCTTTGTGGTCATAAAGTAGTCAATACCGCACTTTTTCATAATCTGAGGAAGCGCTCCCGTATAACCGAATACATCGGGAAGCCACAGAATACGGTTATCCACACCGAACTCTTCCTTAAAGAACTTCTTTCCGTGCATAAACTGACGCACAAGTGATTCTCCGGAGGTCAGGTTGGTATCTGCCTCTACCCACATACCGCCTTCAGGCTCCCAGCGCTTCTCCTGCACTCTCTCCTTCACTTTCTCAAACAGTTCCGGATAGCGCTCTTTCAAAAATACATAGAGCTGGGGCTGGCTGGACATAAACCTGTAATTCGGATACTCTTCCATCAGCTTCAGCACTGTGGCAAAGCTTCTGGCTGTCTTCTCCCTGGTCTGTTCCACGGTCCACCACCATGCCACGTCAATGTGAGTATGCCCGATACAGGTAGCAATCACATCCTTATAGCCTGCCATATCCGTATACAGAGCCTTATCAATATAATCCGATGCCTCCTTCAGCGTTGCATAGAACGCGTCCGAATAAGGAGTACGCAAATCCAGGAAATTAACGGTTTCATTCAGAATCGTCTCAATATCCTTACGGTTCTTATCGTCCTCATCCATACGGCCAAATGCCTGAAGAGGTACCTGCAAGTCGTAATACAGCTTTGTAATCTGTGCATCCATCTCGCACATATCCACAAACAGCTGGAATTCCTCATGAAGGGTTCCCGTATAAGCCTGCAGTTCCAGGACAAGCTCTTCTCCGCCCACAGCGCTCTCCCGAAGGAAAATTTCCCTGTGGTTCATATCGATTCCCTGGGTGGCAACTCCGTTTACAAATAAGAGGAACTGCGGATTTTTAGCGTCATCCCACTCATTAATATTCGTTCTGACGTTCATCCACATTCTCTTCCCATCCAGCTCCTGAGGCACCTTGTATACGGTCTTAAACCAATAATGGCGGTCAGGCCCATACCAATGCATGGTTTTGCCGTCGAAGTCCTTCCACTCCGCACTGTCTGCTTCCGCATCCTGAGGGTGTATGTAATTACCCTCCTTGTACTTCCAGTCTGTCACAGGGAATTTCTGTTTTCTCTGCAATCTTCTCAGCTCATTGCAGATTGTCTGCACCCTTTTGTCTAAAAACTTCATTTTTCCTCCTGTTCCGGCCGTCCTCCGTGGCCATACATTATTATGGATTCATTTTGAATTTTTACTCTCTTCTTTTCTGCGTTACTGGTTGTCTTATTCTATTTTTTATGCCGTTACGCGCTATTTTATCATATTTATAAAAATAAGCAATAGGAAATTAACAAATTTTTCCTAAAGTTTTTGTCATATTCTACAATGTCTTAAACTACATTTTTATTGATTACTTTTTTCCTTTGGTAAGTTCCTTTCCTGTTGCGGGACACAAGTGTGCTGACCTTTTTATTTTCTATAAGTATACAATTCCGAGAATCAAACATGTATCTATCCATCATTATCCCTGGAATGTCTCCCTATAAGAAGACATTCCAAAGATGAAAATCGTTTACATCATCAAATATTCATTTTCCTGATATAAATGTAACTGTCAATTCGCTCCAAAACATCCATAACCCCGGCTACCGGATGTTAAACGGACATATCCACACGGCTTTAAGAGAACCAAATTTGGAAGTTAATTGACTTTTTGATATTGTCTGATTCCATTTGACTTGATTTTTTCCTACCCAATTACAATCCGCATAAGTAACGGTATCACCGGAGACGGACTGTATGATAATGGTATGTGGACGATTAAATACCACCAGATCTCCTGCTTTCAGCCCATCAAGACTACTGGTTCTGGACCAGGTATATGGATCGGTTTTAGTCACGATATCGGCCACGGTACAGGCCCAGCCATGGCATTGCCATGCTTTATTCTTATAATTTCCATTCCAATAGGAACCATCAGGATACAGACGCTTTGCCTCCAAAAAAGGATCTTTTGAAACCAGCCTAATCTCAATTCCCTCCATACGCAGACTCTGTCCCGTAGTGCCGCAGATCTCACCGTTTTTTACCCACGGAGTCCACCCTATATTCTGGCAATGAGCTCTATATTCAATATCGTAATAATTGGCTACTTCACCATATAATCGAATTCGCACAGCCTCCATACGCAGACCGGCGTTGGTTGTTCCTACAGGCTCATTGTCTTTCCTCCAGCCCTGCCAGGCTTCCTGCCATCCCTGTTTCTCAACGTGGCTTGTGTATTCAACGCCTCCTCCCATACCTGTAATTCTTACGGTAAGGCACTCAAGCCGCAAAGATTGACCTACAGTACCTGACAATGCACCGTCTGATACTTCCGACGTCCATCCAATACGCTCTGCATGGGTTTTATAATACACATGAACTCCTGCAGCAGCCTTCGTCTGAATGGGTTCACTCACTATTGCCGCAATTGAGGCGACCAACAGAACCGCAGCAGCTTTTTTAGCAAATCCTTTTACAATATTTTTAAAATGATTTGTGAAATGGTTCATATTTACTCCTCTCTTTATTTGTTTCATCGTTTGCTTTCATTAAAGTTATCATATCAGCCAATTTTATATTCCAGAATTTAATTTGGTCTTATCAGGAACAAGGGCGGCGGCTTCCCGCTATTTACATCAATTTTTTTCATTCCTCTCTTTTTGTTTGCCTTCATAAAATTCCCCCTTTCTTTATTTTGTCGATTGTTGCTTCCGGGATTTTTATTTGAAATTATTTTTGTGATTTTAATTTAGAAAAATTAATTACCTCAGATTATTACAACTCTTACGATTATAAAATAGAATAGTATATGGAGATTACAATAAACTGAATTAAATCATTTATTTTAAGAAAAAGGCATGCGCTCTTTTGCATATGCCTTTTTCTTTCCCCATAAAATCATAAGCTTGCTGCCAGCTGAATCTATTTTTCATCTATACAGTCATTTTGCAAAACTGCTTCCCCGGTTCCATTTTGCACATGACATTTTCCTATTTTGGCAGTTTTTTTAATCCATTACTGATATTATTCATCCGATTCCATATCCGGTTCCTGCTCTTCCTCATCCGGCATCACTGCACCCTGGGATTCCTCTTCCACGCTCTCAATGGCGTCCTCCAGATTATCGAATTCCTGCTCACCGTTGGAAATCTTTTCCCTTACCTTGGCAATCCTCGCGATCTTCACACCCTCCTCCAGATCCATCATCTTCACACCGGAGGTAATTCTGCCCAAAGTGGAGATATCCTGCATCCGCAGCTGTATGATAATGCCTTCTGTGGTGATCATCATGATTTCGTTCTCATCCACCACGGCCTTTACACCTACCACGCATCCCGTCTTCTCGGTAATTTTATAGCATTTGATTCCCTTGCCGCCCCGATTCTGCACATTGAACTCGTTCATATAAGTCCGCTTGCCCATTCCGTTCTCAGATACAATCAAGAGGGAATCTCCCTGGCTCTGAAGCTGCATCCCGATTATCTCATCCCCGTCAGCCAGGTTCATTCCGATGACGCCCATGGAACTTCTCCCGGTTGCCCGTACGTCCGTCTCCTTAAATCGGATACAGATACCCTGCCTTGTCACAAGGAAAATTTCGCTGTCCTCTTCCGTCACCTTCACCTCGATGAGTTCATCATCGTCCTTCAGATTGATGGCAGTCAGCCCCTTCTTGCGGATATTGGTGAATTCCATCATGGAAGTTTTCTTTACGATACCCCTCTTTGTCACCATGAACAGGTTCTTCCCGTCGTCGTATTCCTTGATGGGAACCATTGCCGTTATCTTCTCTTCCGGCGCAAGCTGCAGAAGATTCACGATAGCCGTTCCTCTGGCCGTCCTTCCTGCCTCCGGAATCTCATATGCCTTCAGTCGATACACCCTTCCAAGGCTGGTGAAGAAATTCAGGTAATGATGTGTTGTCATCATCAGCAGGTCTTCGATAAAATCATCCTCTATCGTCTGCATTCCCTTGATGCCCTTGCCGCCCCGGTTCTGAGACTTAAAATTATCCACTGTCATACGCTTGATATAGCCAAGGTTGGTAAGTGCAATCACAGTGTTCTCATTGGGTATCATATCCTCCAGGGAAATGTCGGATTCATCATATCCTATCTTGCTGCGCCTGTCGTCTCCGTATTTTTCGGCAATGGCCATAATCTCCGTCTTTATTACGCCCAGCAGCAGGTTCTCGTCTCCCAGTATCATTTTCAGTTCCGCTATTTTTTTCTGCAGCTCCTCATGCTCGTCTTCCAGCTTCTCCCGCTCCAGCCCGGTGAGGGCACGCAGACGCATATCCACAATTGCCTGCGCCTGCGCCTCCGAAAGTTCGAAGCGCTCCATCAGCCGTTCTTTTGCAACCTGAGTATTCCGGCTGCTGCGGACTATGGAGATAACTTCATCAATAAAGTCCAGGGCCTTCAGCAGTCCCTGTAAGATATGGTCCCTTTCCTCCGCCTTGTTCAGATCATATTTCGTCCTTCTGGTAACCACATCCTCCTGATGGCGGATATAGTATTTCATCATATCCAGAAGATTCATGACTTTAGGCTGCTGTCTCACCAAGGCAAGCATAATCACGCCGAAGGTATCCTGCAGCTGAGTGTGCTTGTACAGCTGGTTCAGGATTACGTTAGCATTGGCATCCTTTCTCAGCTCAATGACTACACGTAAGCCTTCCCTATTGGACTCGTCCCTGATGTCCGTAATACCGTCTATCTTCTTCAGCTTTACCAATTCGGCTATCTTGATAATCAGGTTTGCCTTATTTACCATATATGGCAGTTCTGTGGCAATAATCTGGCTTTTTCCGTTGGGCAGCGTCTCTATATTGGTCACCGCCCGGACAATTACCTTGCCCCGGCCCGTTCTGTAGGCCTCGGAGCATCCCCTGGTTCCCAGGATGACACCACCCGTAGGAAAATCCGGCGCCTTCACGATAGAGAGAATCTCCTCAATGGCAGTATCCCTGCTCTCCTCCACCCTGTTGTCTATTATCTTAACAATAGCGGCAACAATTTCCCGCAGATTGTGAGGGGGAATATTGGTGGCCATTCCCACCGCGATTCCTGTAGTGCCGTTTACCAGAAGATTGGGATAACGGCTGGGCAGCACCACCGGCTCCTTCTCCGTATCATCGAAATTCGGTATAAAATCAACCGTATCTTTGTTAATATCGGCAAGAAGCTCCATGGATATCTTAGAAAGCCTGGCTTCCGTATAACGCATGGCAGCAGCGCCGTCACCGTCCATGGATCCAAAATTCCCATGCCCGTCCACCAAAGGGTATCTGGTAGACCAATCCTGTGCCATATTCACCAGCGCACCATAGATGGAACTGTCTCCATGGGGATGATATTTACCCATGGTATCACCGACAATACGCGCGCTCTTACGATGAGGCTTGTCCGGCCCGTTGTTCAGTTCGATCATGGAATAGAGTACACGCCGCTGAACGGGCTTCAGGCCGTCCCTTACGTCCGGCAGCGCCCTGGAAGCGATTACGCTCATGGAGTAGTCTATATAAAAGGACTCCATTTTCTCTTTTAAGTCCACTTCCTCTATCTTATCCAGTTCAGGCACGTTGTCAAAAATATCATCCTTCATATATATCCTCTTTCATCCAATCTGAAACCGCATACTATCTCATTGTAATAAACTTTTATCCGCCATTTGAAGGTCTGTCACTTGATATCCAGATTCTTTACATACTTCGCGTTTTCTTCTATAAATTCCCGCCTGGGTTCCACCTTGTCCCCCATCAAAGTCGTAAAGGTCAAGTCAAGCTCGGATTCCATCTCCTCGTCATAATTTACACGAAGCAAAATCCTGCGGGCAGGATCCATGGTAGTCTCCCAGAGCTGGTCCGCGTCCATCTCCCCAAGCCCCTTGTAACGCTGTATCTTATTGTTCTGATCCCTGCCCACTTCCTTCAGAATGCTGTCCAGCTCTTCGTCGCTGTAAGCATACCAGATCTTCTTGTTCTTCTCCAGCTTATACAGAGGCGGTTTTGCCAGGTACACATGCCCCTCCTTAATCAGGGCCGGCATAAACCGGTAAATAAAGGTCAGCAGCAAAGTGCAGATATGGGCGCCGTCCACATCGGCGTCCGCCATCAGGATAATCTTATCATAGCGCAGCTTCTCGATGTTGAAATCATCATGAATCCCGGTACCGAAAGCCGTAATCATGGCCCTTATCTCCGCGTTGGCAAATATCTTGTCAAGCCTTGCCTTCTCCACATTAAGAATTTTGCCGCGCAAAGGCAGGATTGCCTGCGTCGCGCGTGCGCGGGCCGTCTTGGCGCTTCCACCGGCGGAATCTCCTTCCACGATATAAATCTCACAATTCTTCGGATCCTTATCGGAACAGTCTGCCAGCTTGCCGGGAAGCGCCATGCCGTCTAAAGCAGTCTTCCTTCTGGTCAGATCCCTTGCCTTCCTGGCGGCCTCCCTGGCCCTCTGTGCCAGAATTGACTTCTCGCAGATGGACTTCGCCACCATGGGATTCAGTTCCAGAAAATAGGTAAGCTGCTCGCTTACAATATTGTCCACAGCCCCCCTGGCCTCACTGTTGCCTAATTTCTGCTTTGTCTGTCCCTCAAACTGAGGATCCTCTATCTTTACGCTGATAATAGCGGTAAGCCCCTCCCGGATATCTTCCCCCGAAAGGTTTGGCTCATTGTCCTTCAGCAGCTTTGCATTCCTGGCATAATCATTGAAGGTCTTGGTCAGCGCGTTCCGGAAACCCTGAAGATGTGTTCCTCCCTCCGGCGTATTGATATTGTTCACGAAACTGAATACACTCTCGTTAAAGGAATCGTTATGCTGGAAGGATACCTCAACATAAACATTATTTTTCTCTCCTTCAAAGTAGAGGACATTCTCATATAAGGGAGCCTTACTTCGGTTTAAATAAGTAACAAATTCCTTAATACCGCCCTCATAGCAGAATTCAACCTTCTTTTCCTTCCAAACTTCTTCTTTTACCGCTTCTGCCGTTTCCTTTACTACAGCATATTCCGATTCTTCCGCAAGCCCTTTCTCATTCTCCTCGGCTTCTTCTTTCCTGTCATTCTCCGCCCGCTTCAGCAATTCATTGATCTGGCGGTTTTCATGTCCCGCAATCCCTTCCAGCGTCTCCACATGTTCCCTGCTTCTCCTGCCGTCCCGCAGGATTATGCGCAGTCCCTTTGTCAGGAAAGCCATCTCCCTCATCCTGATTTTCAGGATATCAAAATCAAATACCACCGTCTCCGTAAAAATTTCCTTATCTGGCATAAACGTAATCCTGGTACCCGTCTTCTCCGGCGGACAGGTGCCCGTCTCTTTCAGCGGGTAACATACATGCCCTCTTTCATACCGCTGCTTATAGACCTTCCCTTCCTGGCATATTTCAACCTCCAGCCACTCGGAAAGCGCATTTACCACGGAAGCACCCACGCCATGCAGGCCGCCGGAGACCTTGTATCCCCCACCGCCGAATTTTCCTCCGGCATGCAGGATGGTAAATACTACCTCCACTGCCGGAATACCCGCTTTATGATTAATTCCGACAGGAATTCCCCTCCCGTTGTCAATGACGGTAACAGAATTCCCCTCGTTAATTCTGACATCAATCGTATCACAGAAACCGGCCAGCGCTTCATCTACAGAATTATCCACGATCTCATAGACCAGATGATGCAGCCCTCTGCTGGATGTAGTACCTATATACATTCCGGGACGTTTCCTGACAGCCTCCAACCCTTCCAGAATCTGAATCTGATCCGCACCATATTCATGTTCCACTGCAGTGTTGCTGATAGCTTCTTGACTCATATATCCATTCCCTTTCTTGTAAAACCTGCTGTCTCCAAATCCTTGATCTCAGACTGTTTCCTGTTTTTCGTGTCTTCGGTTCCCATCCGGGTGACGCTTCCTTCCGCCACCTTGTATACCCTGTCTATCTCAAAACGGTGATTTACAAATTCCTCCAGTCCCGTACATGTAATAATTGTCTGAATGTCCCCTATACTGTTCAGCAGATAATTCTGCCTGTTGGAATCCAATTCAGACAGAACGTCATCCAATAACAAAATGGGATTTTCCCCCGTTATTTTTTTTACCAGTTCTATCTCTGCCAGCTTCAGCGACAATGCCGCCGTCCGCTGCTGTCCCTGGGAACCGTACTTCCTGATATCCACGCCCCCCACCAGAAATGAAAAATCATCTCTGTGAGGACCCACAGACGTGGTCTTGGCCCTGATATCCCTGTCCCTGGCATATTCCAGCTTTTCCTCAAAATCGCTGGTTTTCACATCAGGTTCATAACAAACCTGAAGCTCCTCCCTGTCCCCTGACAGTTTTTTGTGAATCTCATATATAATCTCATTCAGCTGTTCCGCAAACAAGGTACGGCGTTCAATTACCTTGTTTCCAAAGGACACCAGCTGCATGTCCCATACGCCCAGAGTCTCTCTTAAATCCGGGGACATAAACATATCCTTCAGAAGCTTGTTGCGCTGGTTTATTATCCTGTTGTAGTGATTCAGATTATAAAGATAGAGACTGTCCAGCTGGCAAAGCTCCATATCCACAAAGCGCCTCCGCTCAGCCGGACCATTCTTAATGATTCCCAGATCCTCCGGAGAAAAAAAAACCACATTGCACAATCCAAGCAAATCAGCCGCTTTTTTAATCTTCTGTCCGTCTATGGCAATTCCCTTGGACTTACTTTTCCTCAGATGCATGTCAACTCTCGTCTCCACGCCTTCTTTTTCCAGGTAAGTCCTGATATGAGCCTCTTCCTTGTCAAAATTTACTATTTCTCTGTCTTTACTTCCCCTGTGGGACTTGGTAGTCGCCGCCACAAATATGGCTTCCAGGATATTGGTCTTCCCCTGAGCGTTATCGCCGAACAGAATATTGGTACCTTTATCAAACTGCATAATCAGAGAATCGTAATTCCTGTAATCTGCCAGTTCTATGGATTTGATAATCATATTTTACACCTGCCTGCTTCAGCGGACATTTTTACGCCTCTATTTTTATGGTTTTGCCTCTATATTCCACCGTATCCCCTGCCACAAGCTTTTTTCCGCGCTGTACCTCAATTTGGCCGTTTACCCTCACCAGGCCGTCCTGAATGACAACCTTCGCTTCCGCGCCTGCATCTACCAACCCCACAGCCTTTAAAACCTGTCCCAGCTTAATATAATCTTCTCTCAAATGTATGACTTCCATAAAATCTCCTAATTGAAAACCCCATATCTTTTAATTGCGTCCGTAGTTTGCCACAAGGCTCACCGGAAGAATCAGATAGGTATATCCATGTTCCTCATTTCTAATAAAGCAGGGCGCCTTTGGATTTACCATGTACAGTTCCACTTCTTCATCATCGATAACCCGCAGCGCATCTATCAGAAACTTGGGGTTGAAGCCAATCATCAGATCCCTCCCCTGCTTCTCCACATCAATCTCTTCATTCATGCTTCCCAGCGCGGATTCTATGCGAAGCACCATCCCCTCATCCACGATATTGATGACAATGGGTTTCCTGTCTCCCTCCCTCGTGAGAAGGGTCGCCCTGTCGATACAGCTCAGAAGTTCTTTTTTATTAACCTTCACTTTCGTCTCATAGTCCGTGGAAAGCATTCTGTCAATATTGAAATACTCTCCTTCTATCAGTCTGGACACCACCACCGTATTCTCAAACTCAAACACAATATGGTTTGGCGCCACATAGATAATCAGGTCGCTGTCCGCCCCTCCTGGAAGTATCTTACTTACTTCATTCAGAGTCTTGCCGGGTATAATAACTTTTTTATGTTCATAGGATTCCCTCAGCTGAATCTTTCGGATGGAAATACGATGTCCGTCCGAAGATACCAGTTTCAGCTCATCCCCATTGATTTCAAACAACTCACCCGTCATCAGTTTATTATTTTCATTGTCGGAAATGGAGAATATGGTCTGCCTTACCATTTCCTTCAATGCAAACTGGCTGATTACAATTTTGTCTTCCTTTTCCACCACAGGCAAGTATGAAAAATCTTCTCCCGATTTGCCTATAATTGTAAACTTTGCTTTTTCACAGGTGATAATTGTCTTCAAAGAAGCATCCGATTCAATCCTGATCAGGCTGTCCGGAAGCTTTCTCACCATATCCAGAAAAATTTTCGCGTCCAGTGCAATGATACCTTCTTCCAGTATATCTCCTTCTATGACAGTCTCTATCCCCAGATCCATATCGTTGGCCGTCAGGGTGATCATGCCCTGGGAAGCATCTATCAATATACATTCAAGAATAGACATTGTAGTCTTATTGGGAACGGCTTTTGATACAATCTGCACCCCGTTTAACAGATTTGATTTTGAGCAGGCTATTTTCATATAAAGGTCTCCTTTTTATTTCATTCAGGTTTTATGATTTTCATCTGTGGGGAAATCGTTTTCCATGCGCGCAAATGCTGTTTATTAAAAAAGAAATTCATAGTAATCTTAATAAGGGCTGTTGATATGTGTATAAGTGTCTCTATTATACTATTTTTCTGGAAAAAAGGGAATGGAAAACTCGTGAATATTTTCGGAATAACTTAAAAATAAATGTCAGGTTATTCACATCCATGCTCAGCACCCTTTTTTTAACTTAAAAAGTTATATACACTTCCCACATGGCCCTATGTGTTTATTCTGTGGTTATCTGTTAAAAACCCCGCGTGTTTACCTCTTAGAGCGTTTATCTAAGGGTATATAAGGGTTTATCTTCTAAGAAGGGTTTATCTTCTTTATTATAATGTCAACTTTATTTTTCAGCTCTTCATTCGTATTCATTTCCGTCGTAATCTTATTGACGCCGTGCATAATGGTGGTATGGTCCTTCTTTCCCAGGAGCTTTCCGATGTTTACATAGGAAGTGGCTGTCAGTTCACGGCAGAGGTACATGACAATCTGCCTGGGCAGTACGAATTCCGAATTCCGTTTTTTGGAGCAAACATCCTCCGGCTTTATACCAAAGTGTTCCGAAACAATATTAATGATATGGTTGGGTGTAATCTCTCTCGATTTGTTGGGATAGATTACATCCTTTAAGGCTTCTTCTGCAAGTGCCAGGTTCAAATCCACCTGATTTAACTTACCGGCGGCTACGATTTTATTGAAGGCGCCCTCCAGTTCCCGAATGTTGGATTTGACATTGGTGGCAATATACTTGATAATTTCTTCGTTAATGGGCCTTCCGCAGGATTCCGCGTTTTTCCGCAGAATTGCCATTCTGGTCTCGTAGTCGGGAGGCTGGATATCGGCAATGATTCCCCATTCGAATCGGGAGCGGAAGCGTTCGTCCAGATCATTGATTTCCTTGGGAGGCCTGTCCGAGGAGATAATGATCTGCTTCCTGGCGGAATGAAGTACATTAAAGGTATGGAAAAATTCTTCCTGTGTACTTTCCTTTCCGATGATGAACTGCACATCGTCTACCATGAGTACATCTACGGTTCTGTATTTTTCCCGAAGCTTGCTCATGGAAGCCGCATTACCGCTTCGGATGGATTCGATCACTTCATTGGTGAATTCTTCACTGGTCACATAGAGTACCTTTTTATTCGGATCCTGCTCCAGGATGAAATGACCGATGGAATGCATCAAGTGCGTTTTCCCAAGGCCCGGCCTTCCATAGAGATATAAGGGATTGTAGACCTGTCCGGGGGATTCCGCCACTGCAAGGGACGCGGAATGGGCAAATTGATTGCTGCTCCCCACTACGAAGGTGGAGAACTTGTACTTGGGATTCAGGTTTGCGTTTTCGGAAGTTTCTTCGGATACTTCCTCGGATACCTCCGTTTCAGGAGTGATATCCTGTTCCAGAATAAACTGGACATCATACTCATGCCCCATCATCTCCGTAATGATAACCTTAAAAAAGCTTTTATATTTGGAAGTAATGTAACCAAGCATACTGGACTGTTCGGCGGGAATCATGATTTTTACCACATTGTTGGATACATTGTAAAAAGCAAGAGGTTCCACCCATGTCCGGTAGGATATCTCAGTGAGTCCATATTCATTCTTGATCGTTTCCTTGATAGCAGTCCAGTTTGCTTTGATTCCTTCCATATATCCGGTCCCTCCCTTATAAAAAGCCCTGATACTCCATATTCATACATTGTAATATAGATTGAACAATATTTCAAATATTACTTTTAAACATTTCCGGAAAATAGTTATCCACATTATGTGAATAACTATGTCTATAATTTTTTTTAAACAGAGGTATGTGGATAGAGATGTGTATAAGTGGATAAAGGAGGTTCATAAAAGAAACGCAGTATTTATCAATAATTTTTTCTGTTGTTCACTGCCTGTACACATATCATTTTACATATTTAAAATTTTTATCCACATTTTATCAACAGCATGTGTATAAGTGATATGGGGGTAATTCATGTGGATATCTCTGTGCATAATGGGTGAAAAAATTTTTTATTGGATAAAAACCGTATTTTTACTGAAATTTCCTTGACATAATGAAAATTTTTTTATACAATCAAGATGCTGTTTTCCGATATACAGAGGTTTTAAATCAAAATGAAGCTACCTTTATATAAAAGGTCAGAAGAGAAGGAGGTGCATTTCCATGAAAATGACATTTCAGCCCAAGAAGCGTTCCCATGCAAGGGTTCACGGATTCAGAGCAAGAATGAGTACAAAGGGTGGAAGAAAGGTTTTAGCGGCAAGACGTGCAAAAGGCAGAAAAGTATTGTCCGCTTAGGTCACAGAAATGTGGCCTTTTTATTTATAAGCAGGGAAGGCCGTGTGTCAGAGAGAGCGGCTGTATGAGAAGGTGGTGGAAAATCGATGAAATTTTCTGAAAGCCTTAAGAAGAACCGTCAGTTTCAGTCTGTCTATAAATCCGGTAAATCGTATGCAAATAAATATCTGGTTATGTATGTGAAGGAAAACGGCACCGGAGGGAACAGAATTGGAATCAGCGTAAGCAAAAAAGTGGGCAACAGTGTTGTAAGGCATCGGATTACAAGGCTGGTGCGGGAAAGTTACCGGTTACAGGAAGCAATGTTCAATAGTGGTTTGGACATTGTAATCGTTGCAAGGAAGAATGCGGTTTCGGTGGGTTACGCTGAAATGGAAAGCGCGCTGCTTCACCTTGGAAAGCTTCATAATGTTACTGCCCATTCCAGGCCGGTAACAGACAACAAAGAGGTTGATTCATAACGAAATGAAAAAATTTTTGATTGTCGGTATCAGATTTTATCAGAAAGTTTTATCTCCCATGAAGAGGACAAAATGTCCTTATATTCCCAGCTGCTCCCAGTATGGCCTGGAGGCGATAGAGAAATACGGCGCTTTCAGGGGCGGTATTCTGGCTGTGTGGAGGATATTGCGCTGCAATCCTTTTTCAAAGGGAGGATATGACCCTGTTCCGTAGTTTTACCGGCAAACCTGACTGAGAGGATAGAATATTAATGAATCTAATTTTACTGACCCAGAATACGACGCCTATCATAGGGCAGGTCGCATGGCTGCTGGGTAAGATCATGAACGGTATTTTTTACGTGATTGATTTTATCGGAATTCCGAATATAGGTCTTGCCATTATACTGTTTACGATTGTGGTGAACCTTTTGATGATGCCTTTGAACATCAAGCAGCAGAAATTTTCCAAGCTTCAGGCAAAAATGAGTCCTGAGATTCAGGCCATTGAAGCAAAATATAAAGGAAGGTCGGACCAGGAATCCCTGATGGCGAAAAATCAGGAAATTCAGCTGGTTTACGCGAAATACGGCGTGTCTGCCAGTGGAAGCTGCCTGCAGCTTTTAATACAGATGCCTATTTTGTTCGCATTGTACCAGGTTATCTATCGGATGCCGGCATATGTAACCCAGATAGGGAATACCTTCCGGGTTCTGGCCGACAGGATTATCTCCGTGGATAACGGCAGCTTTCTGCAGAATTCCGGTATAGACAGTATCACAAATGTAGTGAATATGTACGGACAGTCCATCGGAAAAGGCGATGTGTCCAACGGGATCATTGATGTGCTGAATAAGCTGTCCTCCATGGATATGGCGTCCATTGCCGATCATTACGGTTTAAGCGAGCTGACCTATCAGGGACAGCTGATTCTGAGCAATGACACCACCCGCGGACTGCTTGACACATATAATAACTTTTTGGGGCTGAATATGGGAGACTCTCCCGGTGCCCTGATCAGGAGCGCCTGGGCCGTCGGCGCCTGGGGAATCGTAATCGGTGCGGTTATGATTCCGGTTCTGTCTGCAGTGACACAGTGGATCAATGTGAAGCTGATGCCTCAGCAGCCCACAAACGGAAACGAAAAAGCTTCCTCCATGGCGGCGTCCATGAAGACCATGAATATGTTTATGCCGCTGATGTCGGCATGGTTCTGTTTCTCCTTCCCGGCCGGTATGGGTCTGTACTGGGTGGCCGGAAGCGTGGTCAGAAGCATCCAGCAGGTGGTCATCAATAAGCACATTGATAAGATGGACTTTGATCAGCTGATTGCAAAGAATTCTGCCAAGAACACCAAAAAGATAGAAAAGATGAAGCAGGCGCAGGAGCGGATGAATGCTTATGCAAATATGAATACACGTAATATTCAAAATAAATCCGTTCAGGCCAGGTCCATGCAGAATAAGGCAAATGTGAATACCGGTGTCAGCGAAAAGGAGAAGAATGCGGATCAGGCAGCATCCCAGAGCACTTACGGCAGGGGGAACGCGAAGCCGGGAAGCATGTTGGAAAAGGCTAACATGGTAAGGGATTACAACGAGAGAAATAACAGAAATTAATGTAATGTCTGCTGAAGCGGACAGGAGGTATAAGATGGTTAAGGAGCAGGAATTTGTTGAGATATCTGCCAAGACAGTAAATGAAGCCATTACGGAAGCATGCAGGAAATTGAGCGTGACCAGCGACAGGCTTGACTATCAGGTGATAGAGGAAGGCTCCAGCGGTTTCCTGGGGATCGGTTCCAGGCCGGCTGTTATCAGGGCTGCCGCCAAGATTGAAGAGGTGTCTGCCGAGGCTGCCGCAAAGAATTTCTTAAATGATGTATTTACCGCAATGAACATGGATGTTGTCGTGGATGTGAATTACAACGAGGAAGAGAAGTCCATGGACATCAACCTTTCCGGGGAAGAGATGGGCGTACTGATCGGAAAGAGGGGACAGACCCTTGATTCCCTGCAGTACCTGGTTTCCCTGGTAGTCAATAAGGAGATGGAGGAGTATATCCGGGTAAAGGTCGACACGGAGAATTATCGTCAGAGAAGGAAGGAGACGCTGGAAAACCTGGCTAAAAATATAGCCTATAAGGTGAAGAAGACCAGGAGGCCTGTATCTCTGGAGCCTATGAATCCTTATGAGAGAAGGATTATTCACTCTACTCTGCAGAATGACAGATATATATCCACCCACAGCGAGGGGGATGAACCTTACAGGAGAGTAGTCGTTACGTATAAGAGATAAATTTACGTTTGGGGCTGTTGCATTTATGAGATCGAAGGCGACAGCCCCTTTGTGGTTGTTATCATCGGTCATAGAGGAAACGGTTTCAGATGATGGAGATAAGGGATACCATTGCCGCGATAGCCACAGGGCTTACGGATTCCGGAATCGGAATTGTGAGAATCAGCGGCAGTGATGCAGTTCGTACGGGAAATGAAATATTCCGTTCCCCTGCCGGGAAAAAAATACTGTGCAGTGCGGTGGATCATATGCTTTATTACGGTTATGCGTATGACGAATCACGGGATTTTGTGATAGATGAAGTGATGGCAGTGACAATGAGGGCGCCCAGAAGCTTTACAGGGGAAGATACCGTGGAGATTCAGTGTCACGGCGGTGTGCTTGTAATGCGTAAAATACTGGAGGCTGCGCTGAAAAACGGTGCCAGGCTGGCAGAGCCGGGGGAATTTACCAGGAGGGCATTCCTGAACGGAAGGATTGATCTGTCCAGAGCCGAGGCGGTGATGGACGTCATCCGCTCCCAAAATGACTACGCACTGTCTTCTTCTGTAAACCAGCTGAAGGGAATGCTTTCGGAAGAGATAAAGAGACTGCGGAGCGGGATTCTGTATGAAGTGGCATTTATTGAATCCGCCATTGACGATCCGGAGCATTTCAGTATGGAGGGTTATCAGGAGGCATTGTCGGAAAAGGTAAAGGCGCTGACGGGCCGTATCCGTAAATTGATCGACACGGCCGAAAACGGCAGGCTCATAAAAGAAGGCATTGATACCGTAATTGTGGGGAAACCGAATGTAGGGAAATCCACTTTTTTAAACTGCCTGGTGGGAGAGGAAAGGGCCATTGTCACGGATGTAGCGGGAACTACAAGGGACGTTTTAAGGGAGACCGTCAGATTGGGGAATATATGTCTCAATGCGGTGGATACTGCGGGAATCCGTGAAACGGAAGATACGGTAGAAAAAATAGGTGTAAAGAGGGCTTTGAAATATGCTTGTGACGCGGATTTGGTTATCTACGTGGTGGACGCTTCGGTTGCTCTGGATGAGAATGACAGGGAAATAGCAGCGCTTATCGGCGATAAGAAAAGAATTGTGTTGTTAAACAAGAGCGATTTGGTAAATAAAGTGACGGAAGAGGATATAGAAAATTTATTTGCGGAAAGTTCGTCCGGCAGTGGTGAGAGAGAATTTACCATTGTAAAAACTTCACTCAGGGAAAACATGGGCGTGGAAGAATTTGAACAGGCCGTGAAAGAGATGTTTTTCCGGGGAGAGATTAAGAGCAGCAATGAAATCGTGATAACGAACATGAGGCATAAGAAGGCTCTGGAGGAGGCTTGCGAATCACTGGCGCTGGTGGAAAAGAGTCTCGAAGAAGGGATGCCGGAAGATTTTTATTCCATCGATTTGATGGATGCATATGCTTCTCTGGGGAGAATTATAGGGGAAGAAGTGGACGACGATTTAGTGGAGGAGATATTTTCAAAATTTTGCATGGGGAAATAAGGGAAGTGTGTATGATATGATAGATTATCGTGAAAAGGTTGACGTATGTGTGATAGGCGCCGGGCATGCGGGATGCGAGGCAGCTTTGGCCTGCGCAAGACTGGGGCTGGAGACGGTTATTTTTACGGTGAGTGTGGACAGCATTGCCCTGATGCCATGCAATCCCAATGTGGGAGGATCCTCCAAGGGCCATCTGGTGAGGGAACTGGATGCCCTGGGCGGGGAGATGGGAAAAAATATAGATAAGACTTTTATTCAGTCAAAGATGCTGAACGTGTCCAAGGGGCCGGCAGTACATTCACTTCGCGCCCAGGCGGACAAGGCGGAATATTCCAGAGCCATGAGAAAGGTTCTGGAGAACCAGGACCATCTGACTGTCAAGCAGGCGGAGGTCTGTGAGATTTTATGGGAAAATACGGAAGCTACGGAAGCGCGGGGCAAAAAGGTCACAGGGGTAAAAACCTTCACGGGGATGTACTATGACTGCAAGGCTGTAGTCTTGTGTACGGGAACCTATCTGGGAGCCAGATGCCTGTGCGGGGAATCCATTACATACACCGGTCCCAACGGGCTTCAGGCGGCAAACCACCTGACGGCTTCTCTGAGAGAGATGGGGATCGAAATGCGCCGTTTTAAGACAGGCACCCCCGCCAGGATGGATAAGAGGAGTATTGATTTCACGAAGATGGAAGAACAGTTCGGCGATAAAAAGATCGTGCCCTTTTCTTTTTCCACGGACCCGGCCCATGTACAGAGAGAACAGGTTTCCTGCTGGCTGACCTATACCAACGGGAAAACCCATGAAATCATACGTGCAAATCTGGACAGGTCACCTATTTACGCGGGAATTATAGAAGGAACCGGACCCAGATACTGCCCGTCCATTGAAGATAAAGTAGTAAAGTTTGCGGATAAGGAAAGGCATCAGGTTTTTATCGAACCGGAAGGCATCCATACCAACGAAATGTATATCAGCGGCATGTCTTCATCTCTGCCGGAGGATGTACAGCTTGCCATGTACAGGACGGTTCCCGGGCTGGAACACTGCAAAATCGTAAGGAATGCCTATGCGATTGAATATGACTGCATCAATGCGGGACAGCTGGACGCGGCGCTGGAATTCAAATCCGTCAAAGGGTTGTTCAGCGCAGGACAGTTTAACGGGAGCAGCGGTTATGAGGAGGCGGCCTGCCAGGGACTGGTAGCCGGCGTAAATGCAGCCATGTCTATTTTAGGTAAAAAACCCCTGACGATTGACAGATCGGAAGGATATATAGGCGTGTTGATTGACGACCTGGTGACAAAGGAGAACAGAGAACCCTACCGGATGATGACTTCCCGGGCGGAATACAGGCTTCTTCTGCGCCAGGACAACGCGGATTTGCGGCTCCGGAAGAAGGGATATGAAGCAGGACTTGTTTCCGAGACGGAATACCAGGCGCTTCTGGAAAAGGAAAAGCTGATAGAGGCGGAAATAAAACGTCTGAAAAATACTTTTACAGGGGCAAATAAAGAGGTACAGAGTTTTCTGGAGTCCCACGGCAGCGCTTCATTGAAGACGGCAGCCAGCCTGGCAGAACTGCTTTGCCGCCCTGAGCTTTCCTATGAAATACTTGGAGAGATAGACAGGGACAGGGAGGAATTGCCCGAGGCTGTCGTCGAACAGGTGGAAATCGAAATCAAATATGAAGGGTATATCGTCAGGCAGAAGCGCCAGGTAGAACAATACAGGAAAATGGAGAAGAAGCTGATACCTGCGGACATTGACTATGATGAGGTATCGTCGCTGCGGCTGGAAGCAAGACAGAAGCTGAAGCTGTTCCGTCCGGCTTCCATCGGACAGGCATCCAGGATTTCAGGGGTATCGCCGGCGGATATTTCCGTGCTTCTGGTATATCTGGAGAAATGCAAAATGTAGACAGGTGCATTTATGCTGTCATTTTTCGAAAAAAATTATTAATTTTTCGGCGTATTTATGTTTGTCCTTATTTTTATGGTATAATGTTGACACAGTAGTACATGTGTCAACTATTGATTTCCGCGGGCAATGAGCCAAGCGGGCGTCAGCATCCATTTGGCGAATGCCGCGAGGGTCACATACCCCGCTGCTTGCAGCGCTACAAGCTTGATGCCCCGTTGCTTGCAGCGGGGTTGTTGACTCCATGTGCGCCCTGGCGCACTAAAATATGGTGGCAACATACCTTTTGCCCCAACATCTTGAAAAAAGGACAAAAAAGAGTACGGAGGTTTTAACATATATGGAAGAAACAGAAAATTTGGCGGTCTCTGACATGGCGGCGGGATTTCCCACCTCCTTCTGGCAGATCAGGGAAATGACCATGCTATACTCCTGCGCCATGAGGGAAGTGTGTACCAAACTGGAAAACCTGAGCCAGGAATTCGAGCTGAATAAGGACAGAAACCCGATACAGCATATTACACACAGACTGAAAAAGACATACAGCATACGGAATAAGATGCTTCAGAAAAATCTGCCCCTGGAATATGAGACCATGAGGGATGAGATTACGGATATAGGAGGAATCCGGGTTATCTGTTCTTACATAAATGATATTTACGCAATCGTGAAAATGTTGAAAAAGCAGGATGACCTTCTGATTGTGAGAGAGAAGGATTACATTGCGAATCCAAAGCCCAACGGATACAGGAGTTATCACCTGATTGTTGCCATTCCCATCTTCCTTTCATCGGAAAAACAAATAATTCCGATCGAAATTCAGATGAGGACCATAGCCATGGATTTCTGGGCAAGCCTGGAGCATCAGCTTCGCTATAAAACGGAAGCGGAAGTGTCGGATTCCACAAGAATACGCCTGACCAATATAGCGCACAGCATCTTCAACGCGGATCTTGAAATGCAGCAGATCTATGAGGAAATCAGGGAAATCAAATAAAAAATGAGGTGTTTCCATGTGTCGGTATGAAACGGAACAATTTCAGAGGGACATAAAAAATCTGGGGATATCTCTGTCCGAAAAACAGATCGGACAGTTTATCCGGTACTATGAGATGCTGGTAAAATGGAATGAAAGGATGAATCTCACTGCCATTACAGAATATGAGGATGTAATGAAAAAACATTTTGTAGACAGTCTCAGTTTGGTGAAGGCATATGACATGAAAAACGCATCCAATCTGATTGATGTAGGTACAGGGGCAGGTTTTCCGGGATTGGCACTGAAAATAGCATTTCCCGGGTGCAGGGTGACTCTGCTGGATTCCCTGAACAAAAGGATCCGCTTCCTGGATACGGTCATTGAAGAAATGGGACTGACAGACGTGGAGGCGGTTCACGGCAGGGCGGAGGACTTTGCCAGGCCGGGAAAGCTGAGAGAAAGCTTTGACCTGTGTGTCTCCAGGGCAGTTGCCAACCTGTCTACTTTATCAGAATATTGTCTTCCTTTTGTGAAAAAGGGGGGCTGCTTCATTGCCTATAAATCAGAGAGGGTTTCCGATGAAATCGTCAGGGCGGAAGGCGCCATAGCCTGTCTGGGCGGAAAAGCGGAGGAGAAAAAAGAATTTTTATTACCGGATTCCGATATATATAGATGTCTGTTTGTGATCAGGAAAGAAAAGGGGACTCCGGGAAAGTATCCCAGAAAATCCGGTTTACCGGTGAGAGAACCTTTATATTTTGATTAAGGTGGTACGTTCTAAAGTTTTCAACGGGGAGGGTAATTGAAACCGATGGAAGAAAAAAGCAAAAAGAAAGTAAAAGGGATTAAGATCAAAAATATCAATATCTATATGATGATAATATCCTGTGTTTTGTATCTGTTTTTGATTTGGGCTACCGTACACGCGTCTCAAAGATACAACATGATGATAACCGCTACGGAGGATTACATTGCCTGTGAAAGGAATGCCGCGCTGATTGAAGAAGGCTCTGATTACCTTACGGAGCAGGTGCGCCTGTATACGGTTACCAGGGATACGGTTTATGTGGATAATTATTTTGCCGAAGTGTATGAGACAAGGCGGAGAGATGTTGCATTGGAGCAGATGACAGCATTTAATGTCAGCCAGGAGGTTTCGGGATACCTGCAGACTGCCCTGGATTATTCAAATCGTCTCATGACGGAGGAAATCTATGCCATGCGCCTGATTGCACGGGCAGAGGAAACAGCTGAAACGGCCCTTCCCGACGATGTGCGGAAAATGGAACTCACAGAGGAGGATCTCAGTCTGAGTCCGGAGGAAATGGAAGCCAAAGCACAGGAACTGGTTTTTGGTTCGGCATATCAGGAGTCCAAGGAACTGATAATGAAAAATATTTCCTATTTTGTGGACAATATCATTGACAGCACCATGCAGAATCAGAAGCAGAGCGCTTCGAAGCTGAAAAGTACCATGACACAGCAGCGGGTTTTGATCAGTGTATTGTTTGTCGAGAATATTTTTGTGTTTATATTGATCATAGTGCTGGTGATAAATCCGCTTAAAATTTATATAGAAAATATAGAAGACAAGGAAAAACTGAATGTTGCAGGTTCCTATGAGTTTAAGTACCTGGCTTTGACCTATAATAATATTTATGAGTTAAATACGGCTAACGAGGCAATGCTGAACTATCGGGCGGAGCATGACGCCCTCACAGGAATTATCAACAGGGGTGCTTTCGAAAGATTAAAGCAGTTCTTAAAGACAAAGGATACGCCTATTGCCTTAATGATACTGGATGTGGATAAATTCAAACAGGTTAATGACAGATATGGGCATGAGATGGGCGACACGATATTGAAAAAGGTTGCGAATCTCCTGGAAGAGAATTTCAGGGCCACAGACCATCCTGCGAGAATCGGAGGTGACGAATTTGCGGTAATCCTGACGGACGCCACAGAGGAGATGAAGCCTGTAATCGAAGAGAAGATAATGAGTATCAACAATACGTTAATGAATCCGGAGAAGGATATGCCGAAGGTGTCTCTCAGTGTGGGAATCGCCTTTTCTGCCAACGGGTTTGAGGACGATCTTTACAGGAAGGCAGATTCCGCGCTCTATGTGACCAAGGAGAACGGCCGCTGCGGTTATACTTTCTATGAGGAGAAGAAGGAATAATTTATGAGGTTGGATGATTACAATACCCTGAAAGAGATGCTTTCGGAATTTCGCCGGGAAGTAACGGAAATTGAGGAAGAACTGTATTCCGATACGGAAAGGATTCGGGATATGGATGCCCGTCTGAGGGTTTTTACGGATGCCGAACCGGAGGACTTCAAGGTATTTTCTCCCAGAAAAATGGAGGCGGTCCACAGGGAAGAAATCAAGAGGATCAGGCAGGAAAAATCGGTTTGCGAGAACCGCGGAAGGGAATTAAAGGAAAAGAAGGAATTTCTGATCAAATATATTGAGAAACTGGAAAAGATATTGAAATGCCGGAAGAAAGATATCATTAAAGGGGATGAGGCAGAGAGGGAACTGCAGGATACTGTCATACATGATTTGGACCAGCTGGTACATAAAATAGAACAGAGCAGTTCTCAAATTGTAGGAAATCCTGTACAGGCAAAGCAGGATTTCGCTGTCATCGGCCAAAGTCTGAAGGAAAACGTGGATAAGATGAGAGACACTGTATGGCTTATATAGGACGGACTGTACTATATATTCTGTAAGGGTAAACGAAAACATGTACTATATGAGAGGAGGGGACATGACAGGGCAGAAAAAAGAAGAATATTGGGATGTGTACACAGAGGATAGGATCAGGACGGGAAGACTGCACAGACGTGGAGACAGGATGAAAGAGGGAGACTATCATCTTGTAGTACACGTCTGTATTTTTAACAGCAAAAATCAGCTTCTGATTCAGCAGAGACAGCCTTTTAAAAAGGGCTGGCCCAATATGTGGGATCTGAGTGTGGGCGGCTCCGCTGTGGCAGGTGACAGCAGTTCCCGGGCGGCCGAAAGGGAAGTGATGGAGGAACTGGGGCTGGAACTGGATTTATCGCACTGCCGCCCTGTGTTTACCATGAATTTTTCGGACGGGTTTGACGATTACTACATAGTAAAAAAAGATGTGGATCTGTCTGTTCTCCGTCTGCAGGAGGAAGAAGTGCAGCGAGTCCGCTGGGTTGGGAAAGAAGAAGCGATGGAGATGCAGAGATCAGGTATCTTTATTCCCTACTGGTTTCTCGGAAAATTGTTTGAGATCACGGATACCCAGAGCTTTGATGCCCATGGAGACAGAAGAAGGATGCTGCGGGTGGATTTTGCTTCTGCTGAAAACCTGCATTCCTGGATGAGCCTGGCAGAGATTGTGAGGGACGGCTTTCCTGGGTTGGAGACAACGGCGGCGCTGGAAGATTATCGGAATACGGTAGTGAAAAATATGGAGAGAGGAAGCGCGGTCTGTGCATTGGACAACTGTACCGTAGTGGGAATACTCCTGTTTTCGGAGAAGCGTAACCAGATCAGCTGTATGGCGGTACATCCGGAGTACAGAAGACAGCATATTGCGTCCCGTATGGTGCAGCTGATGTTGACAAAGCTGGACAGAAGCAGAGATATTGCGGTTGAAACCTTCAGGGAAGGAGATGAAAGAGGAGCCGCCGCCAGATCATTTTACACATCCATGGGATTTTTGCCGGGGGAATTTTGCATGTCGCTGGATTATCCCACACAGAAATTTGTATTGAAAAAACGGAAATCTTCTGCCCATTTCCGGGTGTCTGGCAGGGCAGATGCAGAGCTATAATAAGGAGG
The DNA here is from genome assembly GCA_910587555.1 of uncultured Acetatifactor sp. Lineage (GTDB taxonomy): Bacteria > Bacillota > Clostridia > Lachnospirales > Lachnospiraceae > Acetatifactor. The sequence continues at coordinate 28,764 of CAJULV010000024.1, read as the reverse complement.
TATTGAATGGGAGATTGTACGGAAAAAAGAAAACCAAATATTCTGTTTATCATGACGGACCAGATGAGAGGTGACTGCATGGGGATTGCCGGTCACCCGGATGTAAAGACCCCGTATCTTGATCATCTGGCGTCAAGCGGCGTGCATTATACCAATGCCTATACGGCTTGTCCCAGCTGTATTCCGGCCCGGTGCGCCCTACATACCGGACTGAAACAGGAACATCATGGAAGAGTGGGCTATCAGGACAGGGTTCCCTGGAATTATCCGGTTACAATGGCGGGAGAAATGGCGAAGAACGGATATTATACCCAGTGTGTGGGAAAAATGCATGTCCATCCGCTGCGGAATCTGATGGGATTTCACAACATAGAACTTCATGACGGTTATCTGCATGCCTATCGAAACGGGAAGGTACCTTATGCGGAGAACCAGCGTGTTGCCGACGACTATTTTTACTGGCTGAAAACGCAGCTGGGAATTGACCGGGATGTCACTGACGGCGGGCTGGAATGTAATTCTTTTACAGCCAGGCCGTGGATGTATGAGGAAAGGCTTCATCCCACCAACTGGGTTACGGACCGCTCCATTGATTTTCTGAGGCGCAGGGATCGTTCCAAGCCCTTTTTCCTGATGGCATCCTATCTGCGTCCCCATCCGCCCTTTGATGCTCCGGAGTGCTTTTTTGAACTTTACCGCAATCAGGAACTGACCCGGCCGGTGATTGGGGACTGGGCGGACAGAGAGCGCTTGATGCGGTTGGGCAGGCTGACGGACGCGGATACCGGTTCGGTAGATCCGGAACTGATGCGCCAGGCACAGATTGGATATTATGCCTGCATCAGCCACCTGGACAATCAGATTGGCAGACTCCTGGATGCGTTGAGAGATGACAACTGTAATCAAAATACCGTTATTATATTTACATCTGACCATGGAGAACTTTTGGGCGATCATTATACTTTCCGAAAGACGCGCCCTTATCAGGGTAGTATCCATATTCCGCTGATTATCGCCAACGCCCCGGGAATGAAGCCGGGAACCGTATGTGACAGTCTGGCCGAACTGCGTGATATCCTTCCAACCATGGTGGAACTGGCAGGAGGGGATATCCCTGCCGAAGTAGACGGTATTTCCCTGCTTCATGACAATGAGAGGGAATACCTCCACGGAGAACACAGCGGGGGAGATCTGGGCAATCAGTATATAGTCACCAAAGGGGATAAATACTGCTGGTTCATGGAATCCGGAAGGGAGCAGTATTTCAGACTGGATACAGATCCACAGGAACTCCATGATGCTATTGCCGATCCTGAATATCAGGAGAGGATTGCTTTCCTGCGCCGGATTCTGATAGAAGAGCTGAAAGGCAGGGAAGAGGGATATACGGACGGTGTGCGGCTGATACCGGGAAAGGGACAAAGGAGCTGTTTGTCATTTCTGCCGCTGGCGGATTGACACGGAATGTGTATGCCTTTATGCATGTATACAAATTTAACAAACAAAAGCAATAAATGATAAAATTATTTTTACATTTTATTAAATATTTGATTGTATCCGACTGAAATATTTGCTATACTCCAAGTGAAGTGATACTTCTGGCAAACAGTGTCAGAAGCGTTGAAAACTTGTAAATTTTATTACATGATGATCAGGAGGTCAAAAATGATTTTACTGCCATTACCGAAAAAAACGGAAGAAAAAGAAGGAAATTTAATGCTCAGGATGGACACCATGATAGTCATGGATACTTCCTGTCCTCAGGGAACCATTGTCTATGCCCGTCAGCTGAAGGAAGAAGTCCTCAACTGGGCCGGAATGACAATAGAGATCGGAAGAGGAACTTTTAGAAAGGGAGATATCCTGCTGATGGTGGATGCTTGTCTGGGCGAGCAGCACTATACTCTGAAAATTGAGGAAGAAGGCGCGTTCCTGTGCGGCGGCAGCCTGGCGTCCCTTGGATGGGCCGTTCAGACACTGCGTCAGATTGTGCGCCAGAGCGGAGGGCTTCTTCCCCATGTAGCAATTGACGACGAGCCGGATATGAAAAACAGAGGCTTTTACCATGATGCTACCAGAGGACGTATTCAGACTCTGGAAAACATGAAGAAAATGGTGGATATCCTTTCCTTCTATAAGATGAACCAGCTGCAGCTCTATGTGGAGCATACATATCTGTTCCGTGATCTCACCGAGCTGTGGAGGGACGAGACTCCCATGACCGCGGAAGAAGTGCTTGAACTGGATCAGTACTGCTATGAGAGAGGAGTGGAACTGGTGCCTTCCATCGCTACATTCGGCCATCTCTATAAGCTGCTGAAGACCAGGTCCTTCGAGCATCTCTGTGAATTGCCGGGCAGCTTTGAAGAGAGATTCGGTTTTCAGGACAGAATGCATCACCATACGGTAAATGTGTCCAACAGGGATGCCATTACCCTGATTAAGGAAATGATTAATGAGTATATGCAGCTGTTCAGGACGGATAAATTCAATATCTGCGCAGACGAGACCTTTGACCTGGGAACGGGAAGGAGCGCATCTCTTGCGGAAGAAAAGGGAAAAGGCGTTCTGTACATGGAATATATCAAGGAGTTGTTTGAATTCCTGATCGAAAAGGGCAAGACGCCCATGTTCTGGGGAGATATCATCTGCGGACATCCGGAACTGTATCCACAGCTGCCCAGGGAAGTAATCTGCCTGAACTGGGGATACGGGGACAATCAGCCGGAGAGAGAGACGGAAATCCTGCACAGCGTGGGAGCGACTCAGTATCTCTGTCCCGGTGTGCGCGGCTGGAATCTCTGGGTTAATTTGATCAGGGGAGGATATGTAAATATCACCAGGATGTGCGGTTTTGCCAGAAAACATGACGCTATCGGCATGCTCAATACCGACTGGGGTGATTTCGGCCATGTTAATCATCCGATCTTCTCAATACCCGGCATTATTTTCGGCGCCGTATGCTCCTGGGGAGAGAAGGTACCAGAATTTGAAGAACTGTGCAGACAGATTTCCGTCCTGGAATTCGGCGATGCATCAGGAGAACTGCTGAGCTGCCTGGACAGGGTAAGCGGGACCATGGCCTTCAGCTGGTTCGGTGCGGTAAGCCTGAGAGAACATGCATTAAAGGGTGAGGACCATGACAAGCTTCTGAAAATGTTCAAGAACGAAGATATGTCCAGAGTGCCGGAGCAGAACGCGCAGATCCAGGAAATTGAAAAGCAGCTTCGTCTCATCAGCCGAAACATGGACAGTTCAAATCGCAGAATCGTGGAATACACCCATATTTCCCTGGAAATGACGAAGGTATGGAATGAAGTGGGATACTTCCTGTCTCAGCTTGAAAAAGGTGAAAAGCCGGACAACGGCAGGGAAATCGCCGCCCGCCTGGAGAGGTGCCTCCATTACTATCAGCAGAGCTGGAGAGAGAACAGCAAAGAAGGAGATATTGCGAAAATAACCGAAGTATTCTGCTGGTATGCAGACATACTGAGAAAATAAAGACTGCAGCATCACGCCGAAAAGTGCCCGGAGGAATAAAAGTCCACGAACTAAGGACTGAATTCCTCCGCTGGAAGAGGTGCTTGAGAGCGTGATGCGGAACTAAAAACAGCATCACGCCGAAAAGTGCCCGGAGGAATAAAAGTCCACGAACTAAGGACTGA
>CAJULV010000024.1:0-24999 GCA_910587555.1 uncultured Acetatifactor sp. | reverse complement strand
ATTCCTCCGCTGGAAGAGGTACTTGAGAGCGTGATGCGGAACTATAATTAGGAGAATATTTGCATGAGGAATGAAATCGTCGGTTATTTGGGAAGCGGCGAATTTACGGAAGAAGACGCAAAGAAACTGACAGGAATCAACATTGCTTTCGGAAGGCTTCATAATGACGGAAGTGTCAGTTGTAACGGCCGTGAGGACAGGCTGGATATGATTCCGCAGATCCGTAAATGGAATCCGAATCTGCGGATTGTGCTTTCCATGGTGCAGGCAGAGAGAGATGCCTTCACCACATGCTGCGCCGACGGGGAATTGCGTGAAAAGGCAGCAGCAGCCCTGGCGGAGACAGTTTTAAAATATGACCTGGACGGTATTGATCTTGACTGGGAATATCCCTGTGTACCTTCCAATAACAGTGTGGTGTCCCCGGATGACAGGCAGAATTTTACCCTGTTCTGCAAGGCGGTGCGCAGGCATCTGGATGCTGCCGAAGCAGGGAAATATTATCTTACCATTGCAGCCGGAGCGGATTTATTCTATGTAAATTGTGTGGAACTGCCCCGGTTGATGGAATATATCGACTATATCAATGTCATGACATATGACTTGAAATGCGGCTTCCACGCTTTGGCCGGCCATCATACGGCGCTGTTTTCCAAGCCTGCGGATGTGTTTATGAACAGCTGTGCCCAGGCTTTGGATTTATTTGTCAGGTACGGAGTGCCTGCAGACAGACTTTTGATGGGGGCTGCTTTCTATTCCAGAAGGTGGGAGGATGTGAGGGACAGCGATGCTCATGGCCTTCTGGAGATATGTCCCAGAGGCGGCGGTTACGGGCCTGATTACGATATCCTGTTGAAAGATTATATAAACAGGAACGGATATACGGAGTATTGGGATGAGGAAGCACAGGCGCCTTATCTGTTTAACGGTTCTACGTTTTTTTCTTACGATAATGCCCGTTCCCTGAAAGCAAAGGCAAATTATGTCAGGGAGAAGGGGTACGGCGGAATTTTCTACTGGGAACACAAATGTGACGATACCAGGACTCTGCTGGATGCGCTGTATGGGGAAATGAACCGGCAGACGGGAACGGACGATTAAGAATTCCGGTATCCCCGAATTGTAAGTTTTGGGAGGAAATTATGTTTTCTGCACAGTATTATAAAGAGATTAAAGATGCCTTTGACAGGCAGATGGCTTTACTGGATGAGCGGTGTCACCGGCTGCGGCACAACATGGCTGAGGGCGAAAAGAGCGGAGAGGGAGACCGTATGTCCGAATTGTCAGAACGCTTCCTCTTCGGGAAAAAACAGGAAATCCTGAACACCCTGGCAAGATGCACAGAGGAGGAAGCCCAGGCGCTCACCTTTCTCTACAGCGCCATGCCGTTGAGCGATTTACTGGATTATCCGGCCGGCTTATTCCTGACTTATGCGAAGCACGGTGTATTTCTGTGGAATCACGGCGCTTTTGCTGGACGTGTGCCGGAGAAGCTTTTCGCTAATTATGTGCTTCATTACAGAGTAAACAATGAAGATATTGCCGACACAAGAGGATTTTTTTATGATAGGGTGAGGGAAGCGGTGGATATGGAAAAAGCAGCTTCCGGAACCATGTATGACACTGCAATTGACGTAAATTACTGGTGTGCCAGGGAGGCAACCTATCGGTCGACGGACGAAAGAACACAGAATCCACGGACCATGTACGGTGTAACCATGGGACGCTGCGGGGAAGAGTCTACTTTTGCCGTGACGGCGCTGCGCAGCATAGGCATTCCTGCCCGCCAGATTTATGCGCCCCTTTGGACCCACTGTGACGACAATCATGCCTGGGTGGAACTATGGTGTGACGGCAAATGGCACTTTCTGGGAGCCTGTGAGCCGGAGGAAGAGATGGACAGAGGATGGTTTACGGGTCCTGCTTCCAGGGCTGTCATGCTGCATACCAGATGGTTCGGAAAGGATGAACCGGAGGAGCGCCTGGTGGGTCCGGCAGGCATGGCGAAAGTGCTGAACCAAATGGAACGCTACGCCTGTACCACAGAGCTTGAGGTAAGGGTTGAGGATGAAGGCGGACTCCCGGTACCCAATGCGAAAGTGGATTTCCAGGCATTGAATCACGGCGGTTTCGGCCCGGTGGCTGTAATCTATACAGGTTCGGAGGGAGAAAACTGCGGTATTGCAAGGCTGATGATGGGTTTGGGAGATTTGTATGTAAGCGCTTCGGCGGACATTACGTCAGGCTCAGGAACGGATTCGGATAATGCCGACGGCGAAATTTCCGTAAAGAAGCTCTACGGGGAGACGATGGTATCTCCTGGCAGTTATGAGAAACATACAGAGAGTCATGCGGAAGAGACGTGTATGGAATCCGGCGTCAAAGATTTGACTTTGTCCGATAGTCCTGCAGGCGGGAAGACGGTTAAATGCAAGATTGTGCTGAAGGAGAAGCCGGAATGCACGGAAGGATGGAGGGAACTGGATATTCATGCGCCTGAGCCGGGAGACAGGTATAACGGCATGCTGACTGATCAGCAGGAGAACACGGGTGGAAAACGCCTGGCACAGGCAGCGGAATACCGTCAGAAAAAGGCGGAAAGCTTCTATAATGAAAGGGAAGCGGAAAGAGTTCTGGGACGCTTTGGCGGGGAAGAGAGAGAACAGGTAAGGGAAATTCTGCACAAGGCACATGGAAATATGGGAGAAATCGTGCGTTTTCTGGAATGGGATGCGGGATTTGGTTTAGACGGCATGAAGCTGAAAGCCCTGAATACACTCAGGGAAAAGGATTATTGGGATATAGAAGCGGAAGTCCTGACGGATTGCTGTATCAATGCCTCTGCTTATGCGGAAAATGTGCCTGAAGAGATATTTTACGAATATCTGCTCTGTCCCAGGGTGTCCGATGAGATGCTGAGACCCTGCAGGATGGCCCTGAAAAAATACTGGGATGCCTACACGGACGACAGTGTGAAGGTATATTTGCGGCAGCATCCGGAATGCCTTCCGGAACTGGTGGACAGATGGGTGATATCCATGCCGGAACAGGAATATGAGAACCTGATTACCTCTTCCCTGGGATGTATCCGGGGCGGCGTGGGCAGCAGGCATTCCAAAGAAGTACTCTGCGTCAATCTGTACCGTGCGCTGGGAATCCCGGCCAGGCTGAATCCTTTAGACGGAAATGTGGAATACTATAAATGCGGCCGGACGAAATATGCAGACCAATGTGTGTCGGAACCCGGATCTTGCGGTGAGGGAGAGAGCCTGTGTGGAGAATTTGTGAGCTGCGGCGGAGCAGAGAAAAGCTGTGTCCTTACTTTGTGCGAAGACGGTTCACTGAAGCTTTCCGATTGGGAACACTATTCCCTGGAACGCTTTGAAGGAGACGGTTTCCGGAGACTCGGCACATGGGAACAGATATCTGTTACGGATGCCGATGAGACGGAACTGCATGTAACCCCCGGAATATACCGGATCGTTACAACGAACCGTAAAAAGAACGGCGACCAGCTTGTGAGGATGGCTGTATTTTCGCTTCGGGAAGGTGAGAGCCGCAGGATGACGGTATCTATGAGGAAAATGTCGTCTGAGGATATGCTGATTCATATCCAGGTATCCGATTTCTCCCTGACAACCATGGAAGGGAGTTCCGCGGCGCTGTCTGAACTCACGGAGGGCGGAAAGGCTTTGTTCCTGTGGCTGGGCGTGACCAGGGAGCCTACGGAGCATATTCTGAATGAGCTGTATGACCGCCGGGAGGAATTTGCTTCCCTGAAGGCGCCTATATATGCGGTTTTGAAGACGCCTGAGGATTTGGAGGATGCGACTCTCAGCCGCACGCTGGAGGCATTGCCGGGAATTCGTACGCTTCTGGATGATTTCGGCGGAAATTATCACCTTCTTGCGAAAACCGTGGGACAGGAACCCGGAAAGCTTCCCCTGGCTGTGGTTATGAAGGGGCAGCAGGAATGCATTTACAGCGATGCCGGGTATAATGTAGGGCTTGCCGATATGCTGTATAAGATTCTGGTTTAAATCAGACACGGAAATGAGGAGCTGCTGACAGGAATAGACAGGACATGGTGACGTTCCATTTGAACGATTACCATGTCCTGTCTTTTACAATATTACGGGTATTCGGCTGCAGTTGCCCCTGCTGGGAGCAGAAAGGCATAGCAGTCTGAACATACTTCTGCCTTACAGGGGAAATGCAGTGGCCTTTCCGTCCGAGAAAACGGAAAGTAAATGCTTCCCGTCCGCAGAAGGGCAGGAAATTTCAAAGCTGTGAGGTGTCGTATGCAGCCTGTAGTCCAATTCACTCACGGTCCGGTTCTCCTCACAGGGGCTGATTCGGGCCAGAATCTCCTTCAGCCGTTCCAGGCTGTCGGCATACTGCCCGCTCTCGTCAAGGCATGCCTGCTGGGCATAATAGAGCTTGCGAAGCTCCCATTTGCGGTATTCGTCTTCCGGGACGGAGATGTCCTTTTCCCCATCTCCCTGTCCGGCGAAGAACACAAAGGCCCACAGCTCCGGATAGTGAATATTGATAACGCCGGTAGGCGCCCACACCCAGTTATCTTCGGGAAGAGGGTTTCCGGTTTCCGCCGAAAGCCTTTTCCGGAAAGCGCCGTCCACGACATCCACCTTCCACTGTACTCTGGAGAAATTGACCCGGTAGTACTCACCTGAGACGGGAGGCCGGCTTTCGGCAGCGCATTCCTGCAGAGCGGCAAAGGGCATTACCACTTCCACGGACCAGAAACGGCTGTGCGCATCGGGATTGTTCAGTTCGCCTTCAATATGTACGGCACTGCGCATTCCGCGGATTTCAAGGCCGTTCACAGGCTTTCCGTTGTCCCTGTAAGCCTTGGTTAAGAGCAGGTCCCAGGTGGTATTCAGGGCATTCATCTCATATTCATAATAAGCCTGAGTATCGGAATCCGGATCGATGAAGATTTCAAAGTCATTGTCATTGAAGATAACGGAGTCATGTTCTGTCAGGTTCGCCCAAATTTCATCGCCCTCCAAAACGGCGCCGATATAGAGATTCTCCTGATCCCATGCCAGCTTGGCCCGGGTACGAAACCTGGGAACGGGACGGATGGAGCCTTCAATGTCCGGAAACTCATCTGTGAAGGGGATATCTTTCCAGAAATCCTTATCCAGGCGGCCGTCCAGATGAAAGGGCTTGTCATTGTAACGGCAGATGTAAACAGGCGGCCGAAAGCCTACAGCCGGAACCGGTATACGGTAATTTGTACTCATAATGAAAAACCTCTCTTTTTACTAGATTTGCCCTGATTATAGCATTTTATATGGGTGAAGTAAATAATTGATTTTAAAGTTGAGTCCGTAAATTATCAAAAGTAAAATTTTGGTTGGGTATTATCAACAATAGAGGAAACATATATTAAAAAAATAGTTGACAAAATGTTCAAATGATTATAAAATTATAACTAATCTTAATTTCATATTAAGAGGTCATAAACAAATTAAAGGAGGATAAGAAATTGAAAAAGAAAGCACTGACTAAAGCCCTGGCGCTTGCAATGGCAGTTGCAATGACAGGCAGCATGGCTGGATGCGGCAATGACAGCGGTACCAACAGCAGCGCACCTGAATCTTCTTCAGAAAGTTCCAGCGAGGAACAAGGGGGGGCAGAAAGCACTCCTGAAGAGAGCGGTGAGGAGTCTTCTGAGGAGTCCGGTACAGAGAGTTCCGAGGAAGCAGGCGGCGAAGATACAACAGCATCTGCTGATCAGCCTCTGCCGGAGTGGGAAGCATATGACTGTAACGGCGCTACCATCAGAATCGCAGCAGAGCAGATCTTTGACTCTACCCTTGAGGCAGACAAAGACGATCCTGCAAAATCTGCCAATTACGAGAAAAAGTGGGAGTATCTCCACGCTTTGGAGGAGAAATACAACTGTAAGTTTGAGATGGTTACGCTGGAGAACAGCCAGGGTGTTGACGAAGGCGAAGCTATCCTGAACGGCTTCACCAACGGACTGGGTTATGCCGACATCTTCATGAAGGGACCCGGAACCATGCTGCAGATCCGTAACTTCCTTGCCACCGTTGAGGACAGGGATAAGCTGAAGATGGGAAGCGCCTTCATTGACGCTGCTTCCTGGAACGGCGTTGACTACGGATTTACCTATGACAATATCGGTGAGTGCTTCGTACTCTGCTACAATCGTGAGTACCTCAAGAGTGTAGGAATGGAGAAGACACCCGGCGACATGTTCAAGGAAGGCAAGTGGAGCTATGAGGATGCCAAGACATACCTTACAGAGCTGCAGAGTAAGCTTCCTGCAGGCTCCTATGCAATCGGCCTTGCACCCAGCCATTATGCATTTATGGCAGGCGGCACCAACGGCGTGATGGGTATTTCCCCTGACGGCGAAATCAATCTGGACGACGAGCGTTACATAGCTGCTCTGAATTTCTACAAGGATCTGCAGGCAGCCCAGGTAGCTCCTCCTATTACCGGATATTCCGAGGGACCTGACAACACTCTGGTAGAGGACGAAGGAAATGTAAGCATGCCTTACAACCTGGATGACATGTGCGGATATGCAGGCGCTAATACTCATGTACTTGCAAACGTACAGAACTGGCAGCATGTAGACCCTGCAGGATCCAAGATGGGTACCACCGTTGACTGGGGTATCGTTCCTTATCCTTGGGGTCCTGAGTGTGAAGTGACAGGATTTGACGAGAACGGCCTGCCTATCCTGAGCAATTATTTTGTAGCACGTGTTGACTTTACAAACGTTCTGGTATCCGGCGCAGAGTACAGAGGCGAAGGTTCCAAGGATATCCCCGACTGGGTTCTGTTCCAGATCGTTCGTGAGTACGAGGATATGAGAAGCGTTTCCAGCACCACACCCGCAGGCATGACACCCGGTTCCGGTTCCGGACAGGCATGGATCAATGCTTATACGGCTGAGAAGAACGGCCAGCCCGCAGGTAATGTAAACTACTCTCCTGATGATATGAAGCAGTTTACTCAGGAAGAAGACTGGCAGATCTGGAACTGGCTTTCCAGTAACGTGAAGATCGATTACTGTAAGGCTCTGTCCGATGCAGGCTATGTACCTTTCAGCAGAAACGGTTACTTCGTTATCGCTGTCGGCAAGGATGCAAAGGCTTCCGGCGAAGCGATCAAGGCTATGGGTGAAGCCAAGCTGAAGGATCAGGGATTGAAGTAAGAAGGAACACTTTGGCTGAAAAGGCTTAGAGTATAGTGGTTGTACATTGTGGCTGTGTATTCTATGGTAAATAGGAGCGCAGCCACATTGTTAAGAAAGGGCTGATGGGGTGAAAAAGAAAAAGAATAAAACGCGCATACGCAATATATCCATTCTTGCCGCTCTGGTCATCGTGGTGATTGTCGCTCTGAAGATTGCCTCCGCCGATGATTACGCGGATACCCGAGAGGCGGTTCTGGCGAAGTATCTCAGCTATGAGGACGCATCTGAGGTTACCTATCAGGATTATTTGTCCGGAACAGGCAAGACATATGTGAGTGATGCGGCTGAGACACTTACAGTAAAGGCTTCCGATTATGCAGAGACAGATATGGAAGGCCTGACAGAATCCGACGGCATTCTGTGGACACAGGGAAAGGGTTCCCTTACATATGAGTTTCCGGTAGAAGAGGCCGGTTTGTACCACGTTCAGCTTACCTATTATCCGGATGTGAACGGTACACAGGCTATATTGCGCAATTTATATGTAAACGGGGAGTTACCGTTTGACGGCTGCGAGGATATCGTAATCAACCGCCTGTGGGTGGATGACAACAAGAACTGGCTGATGAATACAAAGGGCAATCAGGCTGCTCCTACACAGGTGCAGAAGGAAGGACCCGGAGTTGCCTATCTCAGTTCCGAGAGTACGGGCGCATCGGGCAGCTATATGTTTTATTTCGACAAAGGAAAGAACACTGTGACGCTTGAATCTGCTCAGGGAAATCTGGGCATCAGTGAGATCGCACTGGTTCCCGCATCCGAGGTGCTTTCCTATCAGAAATATTATCAGCGGTATACAGAGGAACTGGAGACGGAGATTGTCAGCAGTAATAATGTACAGGACGGCGCTGTCATTGTTCAGGCTGAGGATGCCGCAAACAAGACTTCCTCGTCACTGTCTCCGAAGAACGACAGGACTTCCGCCGCTACACAGCCTTACCATCCCAGTTATATCCTGTACAATACCATCGGCGGCGAAAGCTGGGCTTCCGAGGGTCAGGGGATTACCTGGAATGTGGATGTTGACCGGGCCGGGCTGTATAAGATCGGCGTACGTTTTAAACAGTATCTGAATAAGGGCTTCTATTCTGCCCGCAGTTTAACCATCAATGGAGAACTTCCCTTTGAGGAGGCGGCGCAGATTGAATTTGAGTATGGTTCTGACTGGCAGACCGCATACCTGGGCGGAGATGAGGGGGACTATTATTTCTACCTGAAGGAAGGAACCAACACGATTACCATGACTGCTACATTGGGGGATCTGGCAGGAGCGGTGGATCTGGCTTCCCAGAGCGTGGATAACTTAAACGAGCTGTACCGTGAACTGACAGCCGTTACTGGAACCGATCCGGATCCTTATCGTGATTATAAGATTACCGATTATGTGCCCCATATGAAGGATGTCCTGGAGACGGAGTATACCAGGCTGAATGCCGTTATGGGGATGTTCGGCGAGGACAGCGAGTCCGCCAACAAGACCACCAGTGTTCTGGATATGATGAATTCCATGGTCAAGCTGATTAAGCGGCCTGATGATGTGGCGGAATATCTGGGAGACTTCAATGACAGTCTTTCGGCATTGGGCAGCTGGGTCAATGACGTCAACAGCCTGCCTCTTGAGCTGGATTATCTGATGGTAGCAGGAGACGGCTACAAGCTTCCCAGGGCAAACAGCGGTTTCTTTGCCAATGTGGCTCATACATGGAATGCCTTTATCGGATCCTTTACCAATGACTTCAAGGTACACGCGGAGGGAACAGACAATACGAACAAGAAGGTGCTCACAGTCTGGACCACGGCAGATACCAGAAGTCAGTACGATACCATTCAGAAGATGGTTAACGCAGCTTTCACAGATGCCAATTTCGTGGTTGACCTGAACCTGGTAGGAGGCGACACCGTGCTTCCCGCTACAGTAGCCGGGGAAGGACCGGATGTGGTGCTTCAGTCCACCTACAGCCAGCCCACCAACTTTGCGTATCGCGGCGCTGCATATGATTTGACACAGTTTTCCGATTTTGAAGAAGTATTTAAGCGCTTCCCTGCAGACACAAGGGGATTCCTGGAGTTTGAAGGCGGCGTGTACGGTCTGCCTGATCAGCTTTCCTTCCCTGTGATGATTTACAGGACGGATGTTATGGAAGCGAAGGGTCTTGAAGTGCCTGAGACATGGGATGATTTGATTTCCATTATTCCTTATCTGGAAGCGGACAATATGGATGTGTACATGGGCAGTAATGAGTACCTGACCCTGGGCGGCGGCACCAGCTCCACCACAGTGCCTGTAAACAGTATTTTCCTGTCCATGCTGTATCAGCAGGGGTATGAGCTGTATTCCGAAGACCACACCCATACGCTGATGGACCGGACAGAGCAGATGCTTGTGTTTAAGGAGTGGACGGAATATTATACCAACCAGGGACTTCCCTATTCCGTAAACCTTTCCACCCGTTTCCGTACCGGTGAGATTCCGCTTATGATAGTGGATTATACCTATGTAAATACCCTGAATGTGTCCGCGCCTGAGATAGCGGGAAAATGGTCTATTGCAAGGATACCCGGCACTGTACAGGAAGACGGCACCGTGGATCATTCCGCAGCCTGCATCATCGGCACCAGCTTTATCGTAGCTTCTACGGTGGAGAAGGACGGTATGACCCAGGAGGCATGGGAGTTCCTGAAGTGGTGGACCAGTGAAGAAACACAAATATTGTATTCCAACGAGCTGAAGGCAGTGAACGGCGAGGCGGCAGAGCTGCCCGTGTCCAATGTAAACGCCATTGCCAACGGCGGTCTGAGGGATGAATTCAAGCAGGTTGTGCTGTCGCTGTTGGATGATCTGCGTTCGGAACCCCAGATTCCCGGCGGTTATATTACAGGCCGTGTCATCAGAAACTCGTTTACCGCAGTTGTTTCCGAGAACCAGGAGCCTATTGATACGCTGTACATCCAGCTGGAAGACATCAATGCCGAGATTGACAACAAGCGTACCGAGTTTGGCTTAGGATTGGCAGAATAGGAGGGGGAGAATGGCGGCTAATAAGATTTCCTTAAAAAGAAGGGCGCAATTGACGCTTAGAGATATGAAGCGAAGCATCCCTCTGTATATTATGATTGCCCCTTTCATGCTGCTTTTTGCAGTATTTGTAGTGTACCCTGTGCTGAAGGCCATATGGTACAGCTTTACGGATTATAATGTTTTGGAGAAGGCTAATTTTGTAGGGCTGCGTAACTACAAAAGGTTGTTTTTGGATGACAGCACCTTTATCACTGCCATTAAAAACACCTTTATCATTGCTGTGATGGTGGGACCCGGCGGCTATATCCTTTCCTATCTGCTGGCCTGGATGATCAATGAGCTTCCCCACAAGGTGGGGACCGTGCTGACGGTAATCTTCTATGCGCCCAGTATGGCCGGTACAGCTGTTATTACCGTGTTTGCCCAGATTTTCTCCAACGACAGCAACGGTTATCTGAATGCGATCCTGCGCAACCTGGGGATTACCCAGGAGGCAATTCTCTGGCTGTCGGATTCGGAATATGTAATTGTAGTAGTTATTCTGGCATCCCTGTGGATGAGCATGGGCGTGGGCTTCCTGTCCTTCGTAGCAGGTATCAAGGGCGTTGACGAGGCTCAGTATGAGGCAGGCGCCATTGACGGCATCCGGAACCGCTGGCAGGAGCTGTGGTATATCACGCTCCCGAATATGAAGCCCCAGCTTTTGTTCGGCGCCGTTATGACGATCACCAGTTCCCTGTCCGTTGGTACCATTGGTGATTCCCTGGTGGGATTCCCCAGCCCCAACTATGCATCCCATACAATCGTCAACCATCTGAACGACTATGGTTCCATTCGTATGGAGATGGGCTATGCATCCGCAATCGCCGTTATCCTGTTCCTGATTATGATCATCTGTAACATGTTGATTCAGAAGCTGCTCCGCAAGGTCGGAACCTGATCAGAGGGAGGAAGGGTGAATATGGAGACAATAAAAAGACTTTATCAGAGACATTTGATTAAAAAGAGATCCAAAAATTTCAAACCCACTGTGAAGAAATCCACGAGAAGCTTCTGGGGTAATGTTATCCTGGGACTGTTTCTTCTGGCGATGGCGCTGCTGTTTTTCTTCCCCGTCATCTACATGATCAGCCAGTCCCTGAAGCCCATGAACGAGATGTTCATTTTCCCGCCCAGAATTATCGTGTCCGAACCGACACTGAATAACTATCGGGATTTCGGCAATATCCTTGCCAATACTGTGGTGCCGGTTACCCGGTCCCTGTATAATTCCCTGTTCGTGGTGGCGATCGGTTCCGTGGGACATATCGTGATTGCTTCGCTGTGCGCCTATCCGCTGGCAAAATATAAGTTTCCGGGATGTAAGTTTTTTAACCAGATCATTGTGTACTCGCTGATGTTCAACGCAACGGTTACCATGATTCCCAACTTCCTGACCATTGCCAGCCTGGGCATGCTGGACAGTCAGTGGGCCATCATCATTCCCGGTTTTGCATCCACTCTGGGCCTGTACCTGATGAAGAACTTCATGGAACAGATTCCGGACAGCCTCATGGAGGCGGCACAGATTGACGGAGCCGGCTATGTACGCATTCATTTTACCATTGTAATGCCGGTGGTAAAACCGGCGTTGGTAACTGCATTTATCCTGGTATTCCAGGCGTTCTGGACCAATACCGGAGATAAGTTTATCTATACAGAGGCCAGGAAGGGTTTTGCTTATGTAGTGGGACAGCTGGCAAACGGCAAGATCAGCGGCGTGGGCAGCTCCTATGCCGGTATCTCCGCAGCGTCGGCGGTTATTATGTTTGCAGTGCCTCTGGTGGTGTTCCTGATTATGCAGAACAACGTGGTATCGACGATGGCAACATCCGGTATGAAAGAATAAGAGGTGGCGTATGCAAAAATCAAAAAAGATTTGGAGCAGGTGCATTGCAGGACTTGCTTGTTGTTTATGTGTCATCCTTGGATTTAGCACGGTGTCCATGGCGGCGGAGACCTATAACTATGATATTTGGGGAAATGTGGTCGCCGCACCGGCTGCATATGAGCTGGAAAAGAAAGTCTATGCGTCGGAAATGGGACTTGACAGCTTTGCTTCGGCTTCCGGTGTATTCTATCAGAATGAGAAGCTCTATATCACTATGGGCGGATGCATCGTGATAGCTGACAAGGAATTTGAGAACATAAGTTATATTAAGGATTACGTGAGGGAAGACGGCACCCAGAGCACCGTTAATAAGCCCAGTGGTCTTTATGTCACGGATGAGGGACATATTTATATCTGTGAACCGGATCAGGGGGAAATCATCGAGTTCGATGAAAACGGCAAGTGCGTGCGGGTAATCGGAGACCCTAACTGTATCGGACTGACCACTACATATAAGCCCACCAGGCTGGCTGTTGACAGTGTGGGACGTATGTATGTATTGGTACAAAACTGTTACGAAGGTTTGGCAGAGTTGGATCCGGAGGGAAATTTCAACCGGTATGTGGGCGCTACAGAGGTAATTTATTCCATGTGGAGCCTGTTCTGGAGAAACCTGCAGACAGAGGAACAGCGTGCAAGAAGCGCTCTCTGGCTGCCTACCTCCTACAGTGATGTGACAATTGACAAGGACGGTTTCCTGTTTGCCAGTGTTTCCGGCAGCAGCGATGACCAGCCCATCAAGAAATTGAATTCCGCGGGAGAGGATGTACTGACCACAGGGGAATTCAATGTGAGTCCCATGGGCGACTATAAGAACAAAAAATCCATTTCCAACCTGACCCAGGTTGCGGTGGCGGACGACGGCAGATTTGCCGCTCTGGACAGCAACCAGGCGAGGATTTTCGTCTACAGCCCCGACGGCTACCTGATGTATGAACTGGCAGGTATCGGTAATGTGGACGGACTTGTAAGCTCCCCGGCAGCCTTCTGCTTTATGGACGACAAGATTGTAGTGGTGGATCTGGTAATTCAGACGGTGGAAATTTTTGCACCCACCACTTACGGCGCCCTGATCAATTCCGGACTGGAAGCACAGTCCCGTTATGATTATGAGACGGCGGCAGGCTACTGGCAGCAGGTACTGGACATCAACGGAAGCTTTTACTATGCGAACCTGGGGCTTGGCAAATACCAGATGCGTACCGGCGACTATGAGGCGGCTCAGGAGAACTTCTTCAGAGGCGGCGACAGATCCTATTATTCCAGTGCCTATAAGAAGGTATCCGGCGAATGGATGGACAGAAACTTCGGCAAAATCCTGGCTGTGATCATTGTGATTGCGGTTCTGGCTATCGCCTGGAAGATTTATAAGAAGTTCTGGGCAAAGGAACCCAAGGATACCAAGGCGCGCAGAATCTGGCAGAAAATTAAATTCACCATGTTTAAATGGCCCGGTTATGTGCTCTCCAGTCCTTTTAAGGCCTTTGACGATGTGAAGTACTATGACGACGGTTCTCTGGCCTTCAGCGTGATTGTAATTATCGCGTTCGGCTGGATCAGTCTGATTCAGTACAGATATACAGGCTTTTTGGTAAGTTTTGTGGATATTGACAATGTAAACGTACCCATGATCGTAGGCAGCACCATCCTCCCCTATGTGGCATTCATCATCGGCAACTGGGCGGTGGGCGTACTTCTCTCCGGTAAGGGAAAAGTGGTGCATATTACGAAGGTGGTGGGATATTCCCTGTATCCTGCCTGCTGGCTCTATCTGGCAGGGACGATTCTCTCGAACTTTGTTTCGGAAGATGAGGCTCCTCTGGTGAGCGCGCTCTTTGTCTTTGGTATGGTGCTGTTCTTCTTCTACATGTTTATCGGAACCATTATGGTAAACCAGTACACCTTTACCAAGAACGTGGCAACCCTGCTTTTGTCGGTTGTAGCCATATTGATTATCTGCTTTGTGGCTATGCTGTTTGCGACTCTGCTGGCACAGTTTGTGAATGACTGGATAGAGATTATCAGAGAATTCAATATGGTGTTCTAGGAGGGAGGCGAGGAAAATGAAAAAACGATTACTTTTTACATCTGCTGCGATAGCTGCCCTTTGCCTCACGTTCCTGGGGGGCTGTGGTTCCAAGAATGAAGATACGGTTCAGGAGGAAGCCAGCCATTGGGAGAATCAGCAGTATGACACGTTCACTGGCACGGAGTTCGTTGAAATCAGTGAAAGCGGCGGCATGAAGCTTCTGCTGGAGCCGACATCGGGAACCGTGCGCTGGCTGAATACAGCCACAGGAACATACCGTGACAGTAATATGAGCCACGTGGAAAACTTCGTGGCAAACAGTTCCCAGAAGTCCGATGTGGTGGTGCGGTATTTCAGCGGCACGAAAAAAAATGATAAGACCTTTTTCTCCACTTCTGCTTATGATTCCTTTAGCATGAGTGTAAGCAACGGACAGATAAAGTATCAGAAGATCGATAACGGCGTCAGAGTGGTTTTCGAAATGGGAACGACGGAACTCTCTTACAAGAACTTCCCGGCACAGATTTCGGATGAGCGGTATAACGAACTGGTTCTGCAGTATCTGGATACCTCCAAGTACGATCTGGCCACCAAGAAATATTACAACCAGTTAGCTGACGGCAACTGGGTACGCATGTCCAATTCAAGCAGCCCTCTGCAGGGTTTGGCGGCGAAGCAGCTGTACACTATTTTCTATGAGACGGGTAAGTACACCGAAGAGGATCTGATAGCGGATCTGGATGAAATGGGCGCGGATCCGGAGGAATATCCCAGTAACCTGATGATCTATGTACCTGTAGATTACTATCTGGAAGACGGATGCCTGATGGTGAAGGTGGATACCTCTCTGGTTGAGAGCGGAAAGGATAACCCCATTAACCAGCTGACCCTGGTTCCTTATTTCATGACCTCGGATCCTGCCATGGAAGAGGAAGAGGGATATATGTTTGTGCCGGACGGCAGCGGTGCGCTGCTTTATCTGGACAGCAAGAAGCAGAGGGAACTGCATTTTGGAGCCAGATATTACGGCGGTGATCCTCAGCTGAACGCGACTACCTACAGCGATACGGATAACGACCTGATGATTCCCGTCTTCGGTATGAAGACCCATGACGCCACGCTATTCGGTGTCATTGAAGAAGGGGCGGAGGTTGCAACCCTGGATGCCTATATCAGCGGCACGGACTCCTCGGAGACTTTCTCCAAGCTGCGGCTGACCTTTGATATCCGTTCCCAGTTTATATTGAGTTCAGGAGCCAGTAACGCAGGCGGCGCTTTCAGTATGGGCAAGGCTCCCAGTGATGTGTATGACGGGGATATTATAGTCCGCTATTTCTGGCTTGAAGAGGATGCGGATTATGTGGATATGGCGAAATGCTACTCCAAGTATCTGGAAGAAAGAGGTGTGCTGACGGCGGAAGCCGATGAGGCGGAAGCTCCCTTCTATGTGGAATTGCTGGGCAGCACGGATAAGACAAAGTATTTTGCCGGTATTCCCTACGAAGGAACCCAGGTTCTGACGGATTTCAGCCAGGCGAAAACAATCCTGGAGGAGCTGTCGGGAAGCGGCGTCCGGAATATGAAGGTCATCTATAACGGTATGTTCAACGGCGGTATGAACCAGCGCTCCCTGAATTCCGGGGTTAAGATTGTATCCGGTATGGGCGGAAAGTCCGGTTTAAAGAAACTGGCTTCTTATGCGGATTCCGTGGGCGCACAGATTTTCCCCAATGTAAAGCTGCAGACCGTACATACCAAGGAGAAAGTGAACAATGAGATGGCGGCCTGGAATCTGGTGAACGAGAGGGCGCAGATTTATTCCTTTGATCCTGTACAGCATCAGGCAGTGACGGGCGAGGAGGATGCTTATCCCAAGTACATCGTAAATCCGTATTATCTGGAGAAGTACTGGAAGAAAGTGAAAAAATCCTATACCAGCAAGACCGGCCTTACCACAATGGCTTCCGATGATCTGTATTCCTTTATCGGAACCAACTACCGTTATGACCAGGCTTCTTCCTCAACGGGAGCCGACCTGATGGAAACGGCGGCTGTAAGCCTGGCGGAAGGAATGACGCTGATGCTTTCCAATCCTGCAAGCCCGGCCTATGCATACAGCAGCTATCTGACGGATATTCCTACAGACGACAGCGGCATGCGGGTTCTGGATACATCCATTCCTTTTATGCAGCTTGTGCTGGACGGCTACAAAACGTATTCTTCCCAGTCGCTGAACAGGGAGAGTACGGATGTATATACGCACTTTATGCAGGCTATAGAGGGTAAGAGCATACCGAAATTTACCTTTATGTACGAAGACAGCCATCTTCTGGAGGGTACGGAGCAGGAAAGCTTCTTTGCAGTGGACTACAGTTACTGGAAAGACAAGATAGGTGCCTATTACCAGGAATACAGCGCTTTTTATAACAAGGTGAAGGATGCGACCATCGTCGGTCATGAAGTTTATGATCGCAACGAGACGCTCCGCATAGTAACTTATTCCAACGGCGTTAAGATTTACTTTAACTACAGCGACCATGAGGAAAACATTGACGGCGTGACCGTGTCGGCTTTCAGCTATGTAATTCAGTAAAGGAGGAGTAAGATGGGTAAAGAAAAGAAACCGGCTGTTAATCAGCCGGCAGAGAAAAAGTCGTCTTTATCGTGGTATAAGCGAATGGACTTCTCCAAAAAGACGGCGCTGTGGGGTATGATTTTTCTGCTTCCCTGGCTTATCGGTGTGATATTTTTCTTTCTGCGGCCGTTGATCAACACGTTCTGGTACTCGCTCTGCAGCATGGATATGGTGAACGGTAAGCTTACCGGCAACTTTATCGGTTTAGAGAATTATAAGTGGGTTATAGGTGTCAATGCCAACTTTAACAAGCATCTGGCAACGGTATTTATGACAATGATCCAGGAAGTGCCTTTCCAGATATTCATTGCCCTGTTTATTGCGATTTTGTTAAACGGGGAATACAAGGGCAGGGGATTTTTCAGAGCTATTTTCGTAATTCCCATTATTCTGGCTACAGGCGTTGCCACTTTTGACCTGCGTGAGGTCAGCATGGTGGAGCAGGCCGGAGATTCCGTGATGAATATGGCCTGGCTGCAGGATCTGGTAGTCAATTCCGGTCTGCCTGAGAAGTTTACCACCCTGCTGGTGACCTACGTGAAGAACATTTTCACGGTGGTAACCACCTGCGGTGTACAGGTACTGCTGTTCCTGGCAGGTCTGCAGGCAATTTCGCCCAGTCTTTATGAGGTGGCGAAGATGGAAGGCTGTACACAGTTTGAGACCTTCTGTAAGATCACCCTTCCCATGGTATCGCCTACGATTCTGGTGTGCCTGGTGTACAGTATTGCGGAGTCCTTTGCCAATGTGACAGTGGAACAAGATTCCGTCACCATGAAGTTTGCCGAATATATCCAAAAGATTACCTTTAACGGGCAGCCTGCCTATTACGGTTACGGAGCGGCCATGAGCTTTATCTTCTTTGCGACATCGCTTTTGGCCATTGGAATCATATGCGGCATCGTGTCTAAGGGGGTGTTCTATTATGACTAAATTGAGCAGAAAAGAGAGGATGCAGAAGGCGCAGGAAATGGCCGGTATCAGTTTCTGGGTAGACCTTAAAAAGGGCAGGCTTACCAAGTATGCCGTTCAGAAACGGGTAAAGCAGATGGCAGCCATGATATTCCGTTATGTAATTCTGATCTGCCTGGGGTTCGTGGTGGTTACGCCTCTGTGGAAGCTGGCCAAGGATGCGTTAACCGCACCCGGTATTTTGGGAGATAAGTCTAGTATATGGATTCCTCAGAGCATCTCCACAGCATTTGTGGAAATAGCGGCATCCAAGCAGGTATTGAAATACTGGCCCAGTCTTGCGTATACCCTTGGAATCACCGTGGTTCTGACCTTTTTGCAGGTGGTGTCCACAGGTCTGGCGTCCTATTCCTTTGCCAGATTGAAATTTAAGGGCAGCAATATCCTGTTTGTACTGGTTATCCTGACCATTGTGGTACCCAGTGATGCCCTGATGCTGGCTCAGTACGGCGCATTCCGAAATTTTGACGTATTCGGGATCATCGGCCTCCTGAACGGCACTGGAGTGGGAATCAACCTGGTGGGTAAGCCTATCGCACAGTTTGTGCTGGCAGGAACCGGCATGGGTGTCAAGAGCGGTCTGTATATTTACTATATGCGCCAGGCAATCAGAGGACTTCCCATCTCCGTGGAAGAAGCGGCTCATGTGGACGGGGCAGGGTTCCTCAGAACCTTCTTCGGCATTGTGGTTCCCAGTATGTCCGGCACCATCCTGACAGTTTCCGTACTGAGTTTCCTCTGGAACTATACGGATGTGTATTATACCGGTCTGCTGAATCCAAACGTAAGTCATTTGCCCTACCAGTATTCCATCCTGCAGTCCAATGTGCGTTGGGGTATGGAAAGTGCGCTGAAGAAAAACGCAGAGTGGCTTATTGCCATTGACCCCAACAATCCTTTCGCCCAGACGGCGCTGATTTCAGCCTGTGCGTTGCTGATTGTACTGCCGCTGATCATTATGTACGCTTTCGTACAGAAGAGATTCGTACAGGGCGCGGCACGAAGCGGACTTGGCGGAGATTGATTGTATTACACACATAAACAGTTTGACCTTTTTGCAGAAATCGTGTAAAATGAATGAGCGGTGCTATATATGGCATCGCTCATTTACAATATCTTAGAGAGGGGTTGTACCCGCCTCTTATAAAAGCGCGAAAAGCGCGGACAGGAGCAGATATGAGTAAGATTTTAGGAAATGCATTGCCGGGAATGCCCTGGCAGGACAGGCCGGAAGGCTGCAACGATCCCGTTTGGCGGTATTCTGAGAATCCCGTGATCGGAAGACATGATATGCTGATCGCCAACAGTATTTTTAACAGTGCGGTAGTGCCCTTTGAGGATGGCTATGCAGGCGTATTCCGCTGTGACAGCTTGTCCATCAGTATGGATATTTTTGTGGGATTCAGTAAGGATGCCATTCACTGGGACATCAATCATGAGCCTGTTACCTTTGAGGGAGAGGATCCTGAGATTACCAAGAGAGAGTATCGTTACGATCCCCGTGTAGTTAAAATTGACGACAAGTATTTTGTGACATGGTGTAACGGATATCATGGCCCTACCATCGGTATTGCCTATACATATGATTTTAAGACCTTCCACCAGATGGAGAATGCTTTCCTTCCTTATAACAGGAACGGTGTGCTGTTCCCCAGGAAGATAGGCGGACGCTATATGATGCTGTCCAGGCCCAGTGACACGGGACATACGGCTTTCGGCGACATTTTCCTGAGCCAGAGTCCGGATCTGGAGTTCTGGGGACATCACAGATTTGTGATGGGCGCTACACCTGGTGATTTGTCGGCATGGCAGTCCATGAAGATCGGCCCCGGTCCCTGCCCTATTGAGACGGATGAAGGATGGCTGCTGATCTATCACGGCGTACTGAGAACCTGTAACGGTTATGTATATCGTATGGGATGTGCCCTTCTGGATCTGGAGCAGCCCTGGAAGGTGAAGATGCGTTCCAGGTATTATATCCTGGCTCCGGAGATGCTTTATGAGCAGAACGGGGATGTGCCCAATGTGGTATTCCCCTGCGCGGCCCTGACAGATGCGGATACAGGAAGAATTGCGATTTATTATGGCTGTGCGGATACGGTAACGGGTCTTGCCTTTACCACCATTGATAGTCTGATGGATTGGATGAAGAAGTATCCCATGCCTGTTCGCTGAAGTAACTGAAAATGAATGAATACGGGAGTCGTTGTACCGGGCAATCAATTCACAAAATATTGCGGTTATGAAAATACATTCTTTATATTTTGTGAGATGTGCATGGTGCAGGGACTCCTGTTTTTTCTTTTCGCAGGTATGCAGAGTTTTATGTGTCCGGGGACTTCGAATCCGCAGCGTGGGACACGTCCTGGTGCAGGGTTTTGCTTATAAGTGTCTGGGGACTTTGAATCCATGGTGTGGGACACGTCCTGGTGCAGGGTTTTGCTTATAAGTGTCTGGGGACTTCGAATCCGCAGCGTGGGACACGTCCTGGCTCTGAGTTTTGCCCGTAAGCGCCCGTGGACTCCGCTTTACCGGGGGAATAAAAGAAAAGAGAGGTCTGAAAAAAGGAAAATGTTTTCGAAAGCGTATTATAGCGAGATCAAGCAATATTTTGACCGGCGGATGGAGCTTCTGAACTACAGGACAGAAGAACTGAAAAGGAAAGAAGCGCAGGAGAAGCAGGCGGTTCGGAAGCTGTGCGGTGTCAGCCGTATGCTTCTGGAACGTAAAATTGCGGAAATATCATCCGTACTGGCGCAGTGTACACAGGACGAGGCGGAGGCTCTGGAGTTTCTCTACAGCGCCATGCCCATGAGCGATCTGCTGAATTATCCGGCTGCAGTGTATCTGGCCTATGCGAAACATGCTGTTTTTCTTTGGAAAGAAGGGGATTTCGCGGGGAAAGTTCCGGAGAAAATTTTTGCAAACTATGTACTTCACCACAGGGCACATAATGAGGATATAGCAGATACAAGGAAATTTTTCTATCATCGTCTCAGGGAGCGCACCGCAAATAAGAGCATGTATGAAGCCGCCGTGGAAACCAATTACTGGTGTGCGGAGAAAGCTACTTATCAGACCACTTTTATGCGGACCCAGAATCCGCTGACCATGTATGGTACGGCAGCCGGGCGCTGCGGAGAGGAAGCCCCGTTCGCGGTGACGGCGCTGCGGAGTATCGGGATACCGGCAAGAGAAGTATCAGCGCCCTGGTGGGCTCACTGCGATGATAACCACGCCTGGGTGGAGGCATGGTGTGACGGAAAATGGCATTTCCTGGGAGGATGCGAACCTGAAAAAACATTGGATAAGGGATGGTTTGAAGGACCTGCCACCCGCGCAATGATGATAGAATCCAGATGGTTCGGAAAGGATGCGCCCCAGGAACAGGTGATAGGGCGTCCCGATATGTCAGCCAAGGTGAACCATCTGGGGCTTTACGCGAAAACCGCGAAGCTTGCGGTTAAAGTGACGGATGAGCAAGGAAAGCCGGTTCCCGGGGCAAGAGTGGATTTTGCGGTGCTGAATTATGCCAGATTTGGAAGTGTGGTATCCCTTTATACCGGAAATGCGGAGGGCAGCCCGGATTACGGTAAAGTAAGGATTGATACTGGTTACGGAGACTTTTTGGTGTATGCCTTTGCGGATGGCCGTTATGGGGAGACGCATGTATCTCTGTGTGAGTCCCGGGAAGGAGAGCAGCTGCAGGCCGACGAAAACGTGAGTTCCGAAACGGAATATGTTGTAGTCCTCAGGAAGGAGCTGCCGGAACCGGATCAATGGCGGGAAATGGACATTCACGCGCCGAAGGGGACACTTCAGGATGAGAGGGTGACGGCGGAGGAGACTGCGGCAGAGAAAGCGCTGCTGGAAGGAGCTGCCAGGAGCAGACAGCAGAGAATGGAAGGCTTCTACCGGGAGGAAGACGCGGAACGGGTTCTGATGCGTTTTACAGATGAGGACAGAACTGTAGTAAATGATATGCTGCGCCAGGCGAAGGGCAATATGGGAGAAATTGTCCGATTTCTGGAGTGGGATTTTACAGGTCAGGTGCCGGAATTGGAAAAACGGTACGGACAGGAGCATTGGAAAGTGGAAGTGCTGAAGACGCTGCATCCCAATGATTTTTGGGATATCAAAGCGGAAGTTTTGGCAGAATGCAGCATTTGTGCTTCTCCTTATGCGGGTGAGTTTGCCGGGGAGATATTTTTTTCTGACCTGCTGAACCCCTGTGTGCTGTTTGAATTTCCGAGAACATGCAGAAGTGTGCTGGGGGGCATTTTCAGTCAGGAGCAGAAAGAGGAGATCCGAAAGAATCCCAAGTGTCTGCCGGAGATACTTGACAGCTTTGTGATTTCCCTTCCGGAACAGGAATATGCCAATCTGATAACCGGGCCTGTGGGATGTCTCACCGGAGGTATCGGCAGTGAGATATCAAGGGCGGTGCTGTGTATCCATATATACCGTGCTTTGGGAATTCCCGCCAGAATGCGTTCCATAGACAGAACCATGGAATGCTGGGTGAACGGATCTTTTGTTCCCATGACATCGAAAGAGGTGAGAAATACGGGGACTCTCATTCTGGAAAGCGGGGAAGTGCCGAGTCTGGAAGACTGGAAGCATTATTCGCTGTCCAGATATGAAAACGGGCGTTATATGCCGCTGTTTATCAGCCAGAAACGGAAGTCGGAAGGAGAACCGGAGACCGCGGAGGAAAGCCGCGAGTGCCGCCTGGATCTGGAAGTCGGCAGATATCGTATTGTGACTACAAACCGTCTTCCCAATGGAAATCAGTTTGCGAAGATATATGACTTTGATTTGGCGGAAGGGGAAGAGAAGCGGATTGCACTTCAGCTGCGTGAGATTTCCAGGGAGGCCCTTCTGAGCAGAATGCCTGTGGAGGATCTGGATCTGCGGACGGTGGAAGGGAAAGAGGTGATGCTTTCTTCTCTGAGTGAGGGAAAGCAGGCATTTGTACTGTGGCTGGAACTGAGCAGAGAGCCTACGGAACATATTCTAAATGAAATGTTTGAAAAATATGAATTATTCAGTAAACTTACTGCTCCTATTTATTTCGTGATTCGTGAGGGAGAGAACTATGTTCGGGACCGGACGCTGCAGAAAATATGCGGTGTATTGCCGGGGGCAGAGTTGCTTTTCCATGATTTCGGGGAATCCTATGTAAGACTTTCCCGACAGGCGGGAAGAAATCCGGGTAAGCTGCCGCTTGTCACGATTATGGAAAACGGAAAAGACTGCATTTTTTCCGATTCCGGTTATAATGTGGGCATGGCGGAGATGATTCTGAAGGTTCTGGGATAAGTCGGAAAGGCGTGGTGATCATTTATGATAAAGACAATGGTAGTAAGTTCGCTTGAAAAAGTGGGGCTGGGAAAGGAGCCGGTGCCGTTTAAGGAGGGTACATCCCTGACGGTATGCCGCGGGGAGACGGCATCTTTCCAGATTGCATTCATAGACGGCAATGCCGGAGAGAATACCGGGATTTCGGTGAAAAAAGTATTGTACGAAAAAAATGGCGCCGCCGGAGATACCGGGATTCCGGCACCGGAAGCTCCCCAGGTTCGTGTCCGGCAGGTGCTGCCTGTCATGTGCCGGTACAGCTGTAATCCGGAATCTTTTGATGAGGATTATCTGTTCTATGATGCCAGGATGGCCCCTGATTTGCTGCGGGACGTGGAGGAGAGGATTTCCGTAACCGGTGAGTGGCAGAGTCTGTGGGTTGATTTCTGCTGCGGAGAAAAGCAGAAGCCCGGTTTGTACAGGATTGAGATTCACTTTATCCTGGAGGGAGGAGAATCCGCCGCAGTGTGCAGCATGGAAATAAGCGTGCTTGAACAGGTGCTACCTCCTTTGCCCATTCTGCACACGGAATGGTTTCATTGCGACGGAATTGCGGATTATTACGGGGTGGATGTGTTCTCGGAAGAATTTTGGAGGATTTTCCGGAATTTTGTACGAGTGTATGCACGAAGAGGGGGAAACATGATATATACCCCTGTTATGACGCCGGCACTGGATACGGAAGTGGGGCTGGAGCGAACCACGGTTCAGCTGGTGAGGGTGGAACTGGACAATGGAGAATATCGGCTGGATTTTTCTGATCTGGGACGTTTTCTGGATATCTGTCTGGAGGAGGGTATTACCCATTTTGAAATCTGCCATCTGTTTACTCAGTGGGGAGCGGCTGCGGCGCCCAAGGTAGAGGCTTGGACAGGGGGGGAACGCAGGCGTATTTTCGGTTGGGATACGCCGTCGGATGACCCGGAGTATCTGAGGTTTCTCGGGGAATTGATTCCCGCGCTGAAGGAATATCTGTATGGCCGGGGACTGCTGGAGCATACGTATTTCCATATATCGGATGAGCCTAATCTGGATTCCGTTCAGTATCAGGTAGCTCAGAAGGCAGTGAGACATCTGCTGGACGGATGCACGCTTATCGAGGCCGTCAGTGATTATGCGTATTATGCAAAGGGCCTGGTGAACATTCCGGTATGTGCGACCAACCATATCGAGCCGTTTCTGGAAAATCGTCCGCCGGTCTTATGGAGCTATTACTGCTGTGCGCAGACGGTGGAAGTGCCTAACCGGTTTATCAGCATGCCATCTTGGCGTAATAGAATATACGGAATATTGTTATATTGGCTGAAGATAGACGGCTTCCTTCACTGGGGATTTAATTTCTATAACGGCATTTTGTCCAGAAAAAGGATAAATCCTTATGAGAGCGTGGACGCGGACGGAGGTTTCCCCGCAGGCGATCCGTTTATGGTATATCCGGGAAAAGACGGTGTGCCGGAAGAATCCATACGCTTGATGGTACAGGATGAGGCAATCAGCGATTACCGGGCTTTGTATGCCCTGGAGTCCCGTATCGGAAGGGATAAGGTACTGAAACTCATCAGGGAGGAAGCGGGTATGGAGCTTTCCTTCAGACAGTATCCCAAGGGGGAGGGATTCATCCTCAGGCTGAGGGAGAAGGTAAACCGGCTGTTGGTATCCTAAATTCCCATGCCGTTACTTCCATATTTTATTATATCAGGATTCAGGATTTCAGTAGACAGATTGACAATAATCTATTATCCCGTTTTAAACACTTGAATAGTTTACAAAAGCCGATATCCCGCATAAACAC
>CAJULV010000023.1:42632-60802 GCA_910587555.1 uncultured Acetatifactor sp. | reverse complement strand
CACTCTATCAAGATGAAAAGGAAATGAAGAAGTTATTTTTGGAAGAATAAAAAATATAGTATCCAAAATCTATTCTTTAAACTTCACATCTGGATGATGAAAAATAAAAAACATAAGGAGACAAAAGGAATGAAAAAAATTTTAGTAATGGTTTTAGTAGGTGTTATTGGTATGTGTATTTTTACTGGCTGTGGAAAGTCAGAGGAAGAAAAGGCAATGGATGAGATTGCTGATCATCTACGAGATGAAGCGGCGGCAGATGGCGTTGATATTGACAAGATGGTTGAGGAAGAAGCCGAAAAGTATAACGCAGAACTTGAAGCAGGAAACAAAGCAATCGCTAATGAAAATGAGTTTAAAGAAAGCCTAAAGAATAACGAAATAGCACTAATAAAAGAAAAATATGAAATCTATTTAAATGCTACAGATTCAGAAACAGCAAAAAAAGCAGCAGAAGAGCTTAACAAGGCATATGATGAATATTTAAATGCAGCAATTGGAGAATATATATCAGAGCAGGGAGCCTATGAGTTGCTTAAAAGAAATGATATTTACGCAGGAAAAGTAACGGATTCCGAGCTTCAAACAAGAGTAAACTATCTTGATAACTGTTATGGGAAAAATTACAACAAGATAAAATTCTTTGATGATGATAATGAAAACATTAGTATTCTAATGTACAATGAAACAGACGATCAGATAGTAAGCGATGTATTGCTTGTTTATCCTGATGGCACAGTGCTTACGCCAAATCTTTCAGGCATAATCGAACCAGTACAATGTGTTGAATTTGCTGTTAATAGAAATAGTCTAATTATTACAAATTATAGTTGGGCATATGAATTTACACTAGAAAATGTATCAGGAGCATCTATTGGAAATGCTGATGGTTCACCTGTATTTCCAGTGGGAGACTACAGTTATGATACAGAACTTTGGGAAAATACAATCGAAGAATATAATTCCAAGATGGAATAAAATTATCCATAAGATGATTAAAGTCTATTAAAATATTTGCACTGATATTTTAGAAAGATAAGGAGAATAAAATGAACGATAAGGTTTTTGCAAAAGAGAAACAAAAGTTAATTGATCAAGAAAACGCAGCAGGTCAAAAGATTTTACAGGATAATGCACAAGTATTTAGCTTCTTGCCAATTAATTATGTGAATTACCATACGATTTCTTCCATCCGTACCATAATTCAGCAGGGGAGGGCAAAGACACTTCCAGAAGCTTTAAATCTTTACGATGAACAGAAGCACAGAGAAGATATGAAAAGCGCCCAAAGAGAAATGCAGGATCTTTTGTATGCACAATGTGTTGAGTTGCAAGGGCTGCAGTACGAGGTGAATGAACTTAAACGGCGCAGTTAGTAATATTTACTTTTAACCTACATACGTCAAATAATGATTAAAGCCATAGGACTGCTCAGTAAAAGGCTAATCCTATGGCTTTTTTGTTACATAAAATATATGATTGTATAAATTCCACCTGCGATGAAGCCAAGAATAAAGAAAAGTAAAGGAAACAAATACTTTTTTAATGATTGCCATAGTGAAGGCTTGGGAGTAGGCGGAGCAGGATCAGCACATATATTACCAAGAACAGGGTTATTCATCTTTCTTTGTGCTTCATCAATAGGCAAGCCTGTTGACGGATCGATTTTTCCTTTTTTGAGTTTTTCTTTCTTAGGTGGTCTGACAGGCTCTCTGTTATCGGGTGACCTGAGATCTTCGCCTGTTATTGGGTCAAATGCCAGTTTAGATTGTTCAAAATATTCATAGACAGGCTTGGCGTTTGCGGTATCAAATCCTTGTAATCTTCTGCTTGCCCAAAGGTAAGCATCGTCATGGTGGTCTATGTATACTAAAAGCACAGTATTCCCCGATTGCGTGAATATTGCCCTGAAATCCTGAGTTACTCTGGCACTTTTAAAATCAAGTTTTGTATTGAGCTTTTCGACTTTCAGGCTGTCGCTTCTTAGGCTTCTTTGCATTAGTCTGATAGTTTCAAGTGATTTTTTCTGTATTTTCTTATCCAGTCTTGAAAATGCGTCTATATATGTATCGGAACAGACGATGTTCGTTGCCATGTATATCCTCCCTTTAATCTATGACGTTCATTAAAATATCTATCGTAATCTCTTCTTTAACTTTATCCGTAATGGTCAGCAGGTAAGCATCATCTTTTTTCTCTATAGTAACGCCATCAATAGGAGCAGCCAATTCAAAAGAAAAATATCTTGCAAATAGAGTATATGTACCCCAAATAATTCCTTTGATAGTATCTTCTCCAATGCCATTATAAAGTCTTTTGCCTTTAGATGTTGTTATGGAGTAAGATAGGAAGCCTCTATTCAAGCAGTTAGGAATAATATGTAATTTGATTTTTGGAATACTCTCTAAGTATTTTATTTTCTCTCGGCTGGTTCTGATTGCTCCTTTTAAACGATTGTTTTCTGTTTTAAGCAGTTGAAAAGAAATCATATAAGTTTCGTATAATTTTCTTTTTATTTCCTCGTATTGTAGGAGCATATCTTTGTGATGCATATGAGGATTGACGTCTAAATCAGTACGTTCCAGCGTATAAGAACTTATAGGAATGCGACTGGCTTTCTCTTCTGCCAGAGCTTTAGCTTCATTAAATAATTTCTTGGCTTTTTCATTATGATAGAGATAGCTTTTGCTTAGTCCAGAGAGTTCACAGACTCTGGGAGCAGTGATCAGTTCGTCATTATGTATCATATCCTCCAAGACAGTTTTTAAGGTGTTGTATTTTTCTTGAATGATCTTCTGTCTGGCTTCTAACATAGGAGAAGTATTTCTTTCGTGGTCTTTTGGCATGGGCGTTCCCTCTCTCTGTTCGTTGATATGTCTATTTTACATTAATTTTTAGATTGGGGAAAGATGTTTTCAGTCTATATGAGGCATGAATTTATTCTGGTGGAAATAGACTGGCAGAATGATTTAAGAAAGTGGGCTTGGAGGAGTGGTATTTTGGCTATTTAAAAAATGCCTTCATTCCTAGATATTTACTTACTTTATACAGAGTTCACAGGGTTTACCATATCTCTTTTTACAGCCATTTTGTACAGAATAAACAGAGTTTTATCACTAAAAAGTATTCCTTATATGTGGTGGGGGAGGTGCGGGGGGCGGAGGCGATCGATATGCTTCAATGTCTGAATACCGGGCATGACGGCAGTATGTCCACGGGGCATGCCAACAGCGGACGTGATATGCTGGCCAGGCTGGAAAATATGGTGCTGATGGGAATGGAGCTGCCGCTGGCGGCAATCAGGCAGCAGATTGCATCAGGCGTAGACATTATCGTGCATCTCGGAAGGCTGCGCGACAAATCCAGAAAAGTGTTGGAAATAGTGGAACTGACAGGTTATAAAAACGATGAAATACTGCTGAATCCGTTATTTGTCTTTGAGGAGACGGGGGAGGACGGGGAGGGAAATGTGATCGGCTCATTGCAGAAGAAAGGAGAACTGATACATGGACACAAGCTTAAAACGGCGGGACTATCATAGGTATTGCTGGAAGGGAGGAGAAAAAGCGGGAGCCATATTGTGCTGCGGGGGAATCAGCGCCGTTCTTGCCTATTTTTTCTACAGGAGCGTTCTGGCGGTCATTCCGCTTTCCGCAATAGGGATTTTGGCGTTTATTCGAATAGGGCACAGAAAGGCAGAGACAGTGCGGGAAGAACTGTCCGGGCAGTTCCGGGAGTGTATATTGTCGGTTGCCACGTTGCTGCAGGCAGGTTATTCCGTTGAAAACGCGTTTATGGAGTGCAGACAGGATATGGCTCTGATGTATGGGGAGGATGCTCTGATCTGCGGGGAACTCAATTATATTAAGAGAGGGCTGAAAATAAACATTGCCCTGGAGGAACTGCTGGAGGACCTGGCAGCGAGGAGCTGCTGCGAGGAAATTGCACAGTTTGCGCAGATATTTGCACTTGTAAAGAGAAACGGCGGCAATATGGCGGAGGTTATCAGGAGTTCTGCCTATCAGATAGGAAGGCAGATCGAATTGAAACAGGAGATACAGATACTTCTGGGGGGTAAAAAGATGGAGCTTATGATCATGAAGGCAATGCCCTTTGGAATATTGCTTTACATTGACATTGGGAACAGAGGGTATTTTGACTCGCTGTATCACAACTTGGCAGGGGCAGCCATTATGACAGGATGCCTGGGGGTATATCTGGGAGCCTATCTGCTGGGAGAATTGATTATGAAGGGAATTACGGCGGAAATGGCGTAGGGGAGGTGGAAAAACTGTACTGGATTACATTAATGACAATGATATGCTTTGTCCTGCTTCTGTGTCTGGCAGGAAAGGAAGATGCAGGGGCGGAAACGGCTGCGTTGCTGAAACCTTTTTATAAAATGGCAATGTATCTTTACAAGAGGATATGCCGATGCTTTCCCGGGCGTTTCTCATCGCCCCAGGTGGAAAAGGATTTACGCCAGCTGCATCCCGGGGAACCGGCCGAGTATGTGAAGACGGATTATTATGTGAAAAAGGGGGCAGTGGGACTAGCGGTGATATTTGCGGGAGCGCTGTTGGGCGCAGCGGCCAGATTCAATGCGGAAAGCGGAATTATTCTGGGCGAAGACAGGTCCATAACAAGAAGCGGATATGAGGAGGGGAACAGGGAAATCAACCTCACGGCAGGGTACGGGGAGAAACAGATGGATTTTAAGATAGAGGTGGAGGCGCTGTTGCTGACAGGGGAGGAGGCCGATGCCCTTGTGGACGAATTTCTGGAGAAGCTTCCCCAATATATGGCAGGTAAAAACGACAGCCTGGACAATGTGACATCCGATTTGGTTTTGGAGGAAACGTATGACGGTTTTCCGGTTTCTGTGAATTGGGAAAGCGATAATCCGGGGCTTTTAAGCAGTGAGGGCCAGGTGTTTTCGGTGGAAGAGGCAGCGGAAGTAACTTTGACTGCCCATGTGAGCTATGGAGGGCGAGAGCGTGTGCAGAAACTGACGGTGAGACTGATGCCGCCCGAATTGACGGAAGATGAACTGGCTTACCGGGAGCTGGAAGAAATGCTGAAGAAATCTCAGGGGGAAAGTGTGAGCCTTGCGGAATGGACGCTGCCCGCGCAGTGGCGGGGAGAAGACATCATATGGAGACAGGCGGTGGAGGATAAGAGCCTGCTTTTATGGGCAGCGGCAGTGGCGGCAGCGGTCATGATATTTTTCTTATTAGACAGGGACCTGCATGGACAGCTGGAGAAGCGACAGAAGATTCTGCACAGGGAATATGCTGAAATTGTACATAAACTGGTATTATATGTGGGAGCCGGCATGACGGTCAGAGGGACTTTTCAGAAGCTTGCCGGTGATTATGAAGCAAAGTGCCGGAATGGAAACAAAAGGTCGCCGGCTTATGAAGAAATATTGTATACATGCCGTGAACTGCATTCCGGCGTCTCCGAGGGCCTGTCATATGAGCATTTCGGAAGACGGACAGGGCTGCAGGAGTACATCAGGCTGAGCGCTCTGCTGACACAGAATCTGAAGCGGGGAAACAGCACACTTTTGGAGCGGCTGCGTGAAGAGGCGGATAAATCCGCGGCTGAGCGGCTGCAGCAGAGTAAAAAGCTGGGGGAGGAGGCGGGGACGAAGCTTCTTGTGCCGATGGTTCTGATGCTGGCGGTTGTCATGGCAATTATCATGATACCGGCCATGTCGAATATGTAGGCTTCCGCCATGTAGAATCCCCACGGATGTGGGGCGACATTTCGACATACACCTGGCGATTAAAAGAGACACCGAGAATCCCCACGGATGTGGGGCGACATTGGACAGGCAGATATACGGAGGGTTTTGGCATCAATATTTACCGGCACTTTGCTTAAAATGGATTGCTGCACACGCAGCGGAAAGAGAGGGAATTATGGATTGTCTGAAAGGCATGAGAGAGTTCTTTACGGAAGAAGAGGGGATGGGGACTGTGGAAATCATTCTGATCATTGTAGTTCTTGTAAGTCTGGTGATTCTTTTTAAAAGTCAGATTACCCAGGTTGCCAACACGATCTTCAAGAAAATCACAACACAGTCAAACAAAGTGTAAGGACAGGAGAAACCATTGATTGAGTGTCTGCCTTGGATGCCGGCGGAATACGTTCGCTCTGAGGCAGGTGGGGGGTAAAATGAAAGACAGGGAAAATTTGTTTTATAAAAGGTACGGTCAGGATGATACGGTACAATCACATAATGCATATCTGACAGTGTACCTTGCGCTGTGCCTGATGGTTATTCTCTCCCTGTTTCTGGCTCTGATAGACGGAGCGCGCAGAAACGGTGCCAGGCTGGAGGCGGAAATTGTGACGGATATCGGTTTGCAGAGCATCATGGCGGAATATCACCGTGAACTGATGCGGCAGTATAATCTGTTTGCTATTGACGCCTCCTATGGTACCGCCCTGTGCAGCAAGGTAAACACAGAGGCGCATCTTCAGAAGTATTTGAAGAAGAATTTAAATTATGAGGATGTTTTTCTGTCGGATTATCTTTACAGGGATTTTCTGGGACTTGGGCTGGAGCAGGCCCAACTGCAGAAGATATCCATCCTGACAGATGAACGGGGGGCGGTATTCCGCCGTTGTGCAGTGGAGGCAATCAAGGCAGACGTGGGACTGAATATATTGGAAGATGTTCAGGGATGGATGGAGACCATAGAGGTAAACGGGCTTGAGGAGGGGAAGGAAGAGGAACAGAAACAGGAATATGATGCGCAGATTGAAGAATTTGAGGATGTCGAAATTGATAATCCTACCCGGGAGCTTGAAAATAAGAAGAAACAGGGGATACTGAAGCTGGTTACCGAAAAGGAGGCGGAACTGTCTCAAAATGCCATATATACGGAAAATCTGATTATGGGCAGAATGCAGCGGGGCCAGGTAAACAGGGGAAATATGGAATCAGGGACTGGGACCGATGCGGAAGAACTTGTGGAGAAATTTATCTTTCAGGAATATTTGCTGCAATATATGGGACGGTACGGGACGGAATACGAGGAGGATGCCCTGCGTTATCAGGTTGAATATTTGATTGCCGGAAAAGACAGTGACATGGAAAATCTGCGGAGTGTGGCAAACCGGCTGTGTGCGCTCAGGGAAGCTGCAAATGCCATGTACCTGCTGTCCAATGATACAAAACGGGGAGAGATAAAGGTGGCGGCGCAAATAGCCTGTGTAATGATCTTGCAGCCCCAACTGATTCCCATTGTAGAGGGGGCAATTTTACTGGCCTGGGCATATGCGGAGAGTATATATGATATCAAATCCCTGCTGGCAGGGGGAAAGGTTCCGCTGATAAAGGATGACAGAAGCTGGCATTACAGCCTTTCTGCGGCACTGGAAGGGGATTTGAAGGATCAGACGCAGGATGGCGGCGGACTGGCTTACAAGGATTACCTGAGGATCTTTATGATGCTTACGGACACGGACACGCTTACGGCCCGGGCCATGAACATGGTGGAGGCAGATATACGGAAGACACCCGGAAATGCGGCATTCAGGCTGGACGGCTGTTATGATGCCGTGGAGGCGTATATCAGGGTGGGAAGCAGATATGGCTTTCAATATGAGATAATCAGGCAGAAAAGTTATCATTGAGGAAAAAGCGAGGTGAACAGTGATGTCTTCTTTATGGGATGGTGCAATCTTAAACAAACTGAGGAAAAAGAAACCTTCTCCGACCTGTCAAAACAATTTTTCGGATTCGGCCCGGAATCCGAAGTCTTCCAGGGAAGGCTGCCAAGGCAGGCCTTTCGTCTTATTTCATCCCATAAAGGGGATATCACTGTTTACCTTCTTTTTCAAACCTCTCCATGCCGGAATGACGGTTGAAGCTTCTATTGTACTGCCGCTGTTTCTCTTCTTTTTTCTGAATCTGGGCTGTGCCATAGAGATGATTCGGCTGCACGGCAATCTGCAATTGTCTTTGTGGCAGATTGGAAGCAGGCTTTCCGTATACGGGTATGCGGCCGACAGCGGTGAACAGCCGCAGAACGGGGAGCAGGAGGATGGCTGGTGGAAGGAGCTGGCAGGAGTGGCGCTTTCTTCTACATTTGTGAAACGGGAGATGATTCGCTCCGCGGGAAAGGAGTATCTGGACCGTTCGCCGATTACGAACGGTGCGGAGGGACTTCAATTCTGGGAGAGCAGAATATTCGGACCCGAAGATGAAATCAGTATTGTGGCCACGTATGCAGTGTCGTCCTGGAGCAGCCTTATGGGATTTGGCTCCTTCAGGATGGCCAATCGATATTATTCGCATATTTGGAACGGGTATCGGCTGCCGGGCGACGAAACGGCGGATGGCACGGAAAAAGGGAAGATAGTCTATGTCACTGAGACGGGAACGGTATACCATCCGATAAGAAGCTGCACTTACCTGACGCTTTCAGAGAGGCCGATCCCTGTTTCCGCGGTCAGCTGGGAAAGGAATCAGAACGGCGGGAAATATTATCCCTGTTCCATTTGCGTAAAAGGAAGCCCGCCAATCATGTATTACATTACTGAGGAAGGAAAGCATTATCACTATAGAAGGGAATGCTCCGGATTAAAGAGAACCGTGCGTGAAATGGCCCTGGAACATGCCCTGGAAGAGGGCTACAGGCCATGCAGCCGATGCGGGGAATGAAAGAAAGGAGAGGTGGTATTCATGTGGATTATGGTTCTGACGACGGTCTGGCTTTTGTGCATCAGTATCATGGATTTGAGAAAATGTAATGTACCGGTATGGATGCTTGTACCGGGGGGATTGCTGGCGGTAACGGCAATTGTGTGCCGACAGGGAGCATACATGGATATGCTGAAAGGATTATTGCCGGGAATTTTTCTTCTGATTACGGCTTTTGTTACCAGGAAAGCCGGTTATTGCGACGGAATCGTGATGCTGTTTTTGGGAATCTTGTCAGATGCCGGTGAGGGGCTTCTGATATTGGGAATCAGCCTGGTTTTGGCGGCAGCCGTATCTCTGGTGCTTCTGGTATTGCGGAAAGCCGGCAAAAATACAAGAATACCGTTTCTGCCGTTTCTGACAGCTGCGTGGTTGATAATATAACGGACGGGAGGAGGCAAGATGAAAAGAGTAAGTGCTTACATGACGGTGGAAGCCGCGCTTATCATTCCGATTGTGATGGGTTCGATTCTTTTTGTGGTTTATATGATGCTGTTTCAGTATAATCGGTGTCTGCTGGAACAGGATTTGGGGGCGGCTGCTTTATGGGGAAGCCTTGCCGAAGCAGCAGATACGGCGGAACTGGAGAACAAAGTGCAGAAACGGATGTCTGAGATTTACCGGGATAAATATGTGGTATGGAGGTTCCGGACATTGAATGCATCATTGGAGAAGAACCGTTTTTCCGTGAAGGGGGAAGGATATCTTTCATTTCCCTTTGCAGGGTTGAACTACTGGAAATCGGGAAATACATGGGGCGTGCAGGCGGAGTATGGATACAATCGTCTGGCAGCGGTGACATTTATCAGGATGTGCCATAAGTTTCAAAAGGCTGTAGAAAGATGAGGAGATATGGATGCTGAACATTGAGTTTGTGCGAAGCTTAAACAGCAATTATGAACGAATAAAGCTGGATAAAATACCGGAAGAAAGGAAATACCAATACTGTATTCTGGGAAGATGTCAGATTAAGGGGCTGCTGCCCTGCAGCTTACGTTATATCAACGGAATTGCCTATCTTTATTATAATATCTCGTCTAAACAGAATCTGGCTCTTCTGTATGGAAACAGAAGCATTTCGAGGGAGTGGGTAAGAGATTTCATATGGAGTTTAAAGCAGCTGCAGCAGGAACTGGGACGTTTTCTTCTGGACATGAATAATATTTTATGGTTTCCTGAACAGATCTTTCAGGATTTGGAAAACAATGTGTTCTCATTCCTGTATATTCCGTATTATGAAGGAGACTCCAGCTTCATGAAACTGATGGAGTTCTGGGTAGAACATATTGACTATGACGATGAGGTATTGGTGGATTGCGTATATCGTATGTATGAGCGGCTGGAACGCAATGGGGAGGTTTATCTGCAGTCACAGATTTTTGAGGATGTCGGGTGTCTGGAGGAGGTGAAGATGCCGGAGCTGGTGTGTACCGTATTGGAAGAAAAGGTGGTAGAAGACGGTGAGACGGGTGAGACGGCCGCAGCCATAAACGGTTCTGAGACGAATGAAACAGAGGAAACACAAAAAACGTCCAGAGAGGGAAGGAAGGGTATCTTCAATATACTGGAAAGGAAGCGGAATCAGAACAGGAAAGAGCGGGAGGCGTACAGGAGAAATATACACCAGGCAATGGCAGGCTATGCTGTGGCAGAGGAAACAACCTACGAGAAAAGTGCATATGGACAGACGGTTTACATTGAGGAACGGCCGGAACTGGAAGAAAGGGCGCACAGACTGCTTACACCGGAAGGCAGGCTGCTGGCAGGCCTTGAAAAGACAGCATTGTCCATCGGAAAGAAAAAAGGGGAAGTGGATCTGGTGTTGGAAGACAACTCTGTCAGCAGGATTCATGCCCGTATAACAAATGCAGACGGCAGGTTTTATCTGGAAGATTTGAATTCTACAAACGGTACTTTTAAGAACGGTGTGAGAATGCAGCCGTATGAAAAGAAAAAGCTGGAGGAGGGAGACGAAATAAAATGCGGGAAGGTAGCTTTCATTTTTCGCTGAGTTGTGTTTTGATTGAAAAAAGAGCAGATATATGATAGAATTGGGCTGATACTGAAAGCAGGGCAGGAGGATGGGAGCCGTTGAAAACTTGTAAGGATCAGCCCATAGTAAGCACGGTACTGGTGACGATAAATGCATTGGTATATATTCTGTGCAGTTTTACGGGAGAACTATTGTACAGGAGGGGGAGTCTGGATGTTTTTTTCATACTGGTAAACAAAGAGTATGGCCGGATTTTATGGGCAATGTTTCTCCATAGCGGGTTGAGCCATCTTTTTAACAATATGCTGATTTTATTTTTTCTGGGTTCCATGATTGAAAAAGAGGTGGGACATGTCAGATACGCACTGCTGTACCTGGTTTCAGGGATTGGAGGAAACTTGCTTTCGCTGTTGGTGAAAGTGGTGAATAATGATATTGCTGTTTCGGTGGGGGCCAGTGGGGCCATATTCGGCCTGGACGGCGTTCTGCTTGCCATGGTGCTGTTTTCGGGCAGGAAGATGGAGAATGTGACGCCTGCCAGGGTACTGCTTATGATTTTGTACTCTCTTTACAGCGGATTTACCGGGCAGAATATTGACAATGCTGCCCATGTGGGAGGTTTGCTGACAGGCTTCCTGGCTGCAGCCGTCATGTGCTTTTTACAGAACAGCAGACAGAGAAAAGAATTTTCATAAGCCTGCAACCGTTGGTGGTAAGGTAGATGTGCGTGCGTGAAAACAGAAAAGAATTGGTGAGGTGTTGACTTGAATATTAACATTTATTATGGAGGAAGAGGGATTATTGATGACCCCACCCTGTTTGTCATCAATAAAATGCAGGAGATTCTGGAAGAACTCAGGGTCAATGTCACAAGATATAATTTATATGAAAGCAAGAATACAATTGCAACACTGCCTCAGACGCTGAAGGATGCGGATGGGGTTATACTTGCGACTACAGTGGAGTGGTATGGCATCGGCGGATATATGCAGCAGTTTCTGGATGCATGTTGGCTGTTTGGGGATAAGGAGAAAATAGCCGGAATTTATATGTGCCCGGTGGTTATGTCCACCACATATGGGGAGCGGGAGGCAAAACTGAATCTGTCCACAGCATGGGAAATCCTTGGAGGACTGCCCTGCAGCGGTATCTGCGGCTATATAGAAAATACGGTTATGCTGGAAATGAATGAACAGTATATCCGAATCATAGAAAAGAAAGCCGAGAATATGTATCGCTCCATCAATCAGCACATTGCCTGTTTCCCGGCCAGCAATCAGGCGGTGAAGCAGAAGATCGCGGTACCGAAAAGCACGAATCTGACACCGCAGGAAACGGAACAGCTGTCTCAGTATGTATCGGATGACAGCTATGTACAGAGGCAGAAGCAGGACATCCAGGAACTGACCAGTCTCTTCCGTGATATGCTCACGGAAGAGGAGCAGGAAAACGAAGAAGAGTATCTTGCGGCACTGAAGAAGGCGTTCAGGCCTAAGGCGGGATTCCGTGCCGAATATGCCATAGGCATTGGCGAGAAGAAGAAAAAGCTGATATTGTCCATAAACGGCGCAAGGCTGGAGTGCGGTTACGGTACAGCGGAAAAGCCGGAAGCGGAAATGCAGCTTGAAAAATCGGCAATGGAAGATATCGTAAACGGCAGGATGACTTTTCAGAGAGCATTTATGTCGGGGGTTATGAAAGCAAAGGGAGATTTCGGCGTTTTAAGGATGCTGGATCAGGTCTTTGTTTTTGAGGAACATTAATTCGGGAGATTTGGAGGTAAGAAGGTTGAAGAAAGAAGATTGTATTTTCTGTAAGATTGCGAACGGAGAGATTCCGTCCAGGACTTTGTATGAGGACGACCAGTTTCGCGTTATTCTGGACCTGGGTCCTGCGACGAAAGGGCACGCCCTGATTCTGCCCAAGGAGCATGCAGCCGATATTTTTGAGATTTCGGAAGAGACGGCTTCCGGGGTATTGGTTCTGGCCAAGCGGATGGCAGTAAAAATGACGCAGAAGCTTCACTGTGACGGCATGAATCTGGTGCAGAATAATGGGGAAGCAGCAGGACAGACGGTGCCGCATTTTCATCTTCACATGATTCCAAGGTATCACAATGACGGGCAGAAGATTAACTGGATTCCGGGAGAATGCACCCAGGAAGAGCTGGAAGCTGTAAAGAGAGAGATTACGGGATAAAGAGGAGTAAAAATGAGAAGTTTGAGTGTCGGCAAGGTTACTGAATCGGTGAAGGAAATGTGCATTGAGGCAAATCATTTCCTGTCAGCAGATATGGCGGAGGCAATGGATAAGGCTGTGGACGTGGAAGCGTCTCCGCTTGGGAAACAGATACTGAAACAGCTGCAGGAGAATGCTGGGATAGCCGGGGAGGATATGATTCCCATATGTCAGGATACCGGTATGGCGGTTGTATTTATGGAAATCGGGCAGGATGTACATTTTGTGGATGGAAGCCTGGAGGATGCCGTCCAAGAAGGCGTCCGTCAGGGATATCAGGAGGGTTTTCTGAGAAAATCCGTAGTGAAAGACCCGATTTACAGGGAAAATACCAGGGACAACACACCTGCGGTAATACACTATTCCATAGTGCCGGGGGAGAACGTTAAGATAACGGTGGCGCCTAAGGGCTTCGGAAGTGAGAATATGAGCAGAGTTTTCATGCTTAAGCCGGCAGACGGAATTGAGGGAGTCAAAAATGCCGTGGTGACGGCAGTGAAGGAGGCAGGGCCAAACGCCTGTCCCCCGTTGGTGGTGGGAGTGGGAATCGGCGGTACTTTTGAAAAATGTGCGCTGATGGCCAAGGAAGCACTTACGCGCCCTGTAAACAAACGCTCTGAAATTGCATATGTATGTGAACTTGAAAAGGAAATATTGGAGCAGATTAACCGTTCCGGAATCGGTCCCGGGGGATTGGGAGGTACGGTTACGGCGCTGGCAGTCAACATCAATACCTATCCCACGCATATTGCGGGCCTGCCGGTAGCAGTCAACATGTGCTGCCATGTGAACCGGCACGCAGTAAGAATTCTGTAGAAACCGTTATTTGGTACGAGACAAGTTATGGAGGCTTTGGAATGGACAGACATATTACGGTGCCGCTGACAGGCGAAACAGCCGTTTCCCTTCGTGCCGGCGACTATGTATACCTGACCGGAACGATCTACACGGCCAGGGATGCCGCACATAAAAGAATGTATGAGGCAGCCGCCGCTCATGGGGAGCTGCCAGTGGATATGCGGAATAATGTGATTTATTATATGGGACCTTCTCCCGCAAGAGAAGGAAAGGTGATCGGGTCGGCAGGTCCTACTACGGCGAGCCGCATGGATAAGTATGCACCGACGCTTCTGGATATGGGGCTGAAGGGAATGATTGGAAAGGGCAGGAGAAACCAGGCTGTGAAGGAAGCCGTCATACGAAACGGCGCGGTCTACTTTGCGGCGGTGGGAGGGGCAGGCGCATTGCTTTCCCGCTCTATTCTCGCATCTGAGGTAATTGCCTATGATGACCTGGGGACGGAAGCAATCCGAAAGCTGGAGGTAAAAGATTTTCCGGTAATCGTGGTTATGGATTCGGCAGGCAATGATTTGTATGAGACTGCCGCCGCAAAGTACTGCAGAGAAGATTAAGCGCTTCGGTACTTACCGTCCGTACACCGTGCCGCTATGGCAGGGGACGTCGTCCCATCGCTTCTTCTGCCCCGGCACGGGCATCAAGTACGGACGACTGGGAATTTTCTGCGATAAAAGAAAACGGAAAGCATCATGGCAGTTGTCCAGCCTATGGGCCAGGCGCACCATATACCTGCGGCGGATTGGGTCAGCCCGGAGAGTAAAAAGGCCAGAAGCACGCGCAGTATCAGGTCTGTGAAGGTGGCGGCCATAAACTGCCCCATTGCGCCTGCGCCCCTGAGGATGCCGTCCGCTACTAACTTTGCGGATACCGCGAAGTAGAATGGAGAGAGTATCCGCAAAAATTGTCTGCCTGTTATGATTGCCGCCTCTGAATTCTGTTTTAGAAACAGCATCAATAAGTATCTCCCGGGAAATATATACAAAAGGCAGAACGGAACGCACAGGCACCAGACTATTTTCAGACCGGCACGAAAGCATTCTTTGACCCTTCCATATTGCCGCGCACCGATATTCTGTGCAGTAAAGTTTGAAATTCCGTTTCCGATTGTCGTGAAGGAGGTAATGACCAGATTATTCAGCTTTACCGCGGCGGAATATCCGGCCATTACGGAGGGACCGAAACCGTTGATGACACTTTGAATCAGAATATTTCCCACGGATATAAAGCTTTGCTGTAATATACTCGGGATGGCAATAACCATGATTTTTTTCAGTATTTCCCAATCGAACAGGGCTGTTTTTTCCGGTGTGCCGATATGCATCAGCCGTCGCCATATGGTCAAAACAGCCAGGATACAGCTGATGCCCTGACAGAGAAAGGTAGCCCATGCCACACCCGAGACCCCCATATTCAGTGTTGTTACGAACAGGATATCCACCGCAATATTGGATGTGGAGGAAGCGGCCAGAAAGTAAAATGGTGTTCTGGAATCTCCCAGGGCCGAGAAGATACCGGTTGCGATGTTGTAAAAAAAGACAAACGGAAGCCCCCATATATAGATATCCAGATATAATTTTGAGTCTGCGAAGACTTCTCCCGGTGTGCGGATGAGCAGCAGAAGGGAGTCGCAGGCCAGGATACCCGTAAGCATCAGCATGGCACAGAGAACCGCGCTGAATATGCAGGCAGTGGTTACTGCAGTTTTCAGCTGAACATACTTTTTGGCCCCGAACAGCTGTGAGACGATAACAGAGCATCCCATGTTGCAGCCGAATGCAAAGGCGATGAAAATCAGCGTAATTTCATAGCTGTTTCCAACTGCGGCCAAAGCGTTTTCACCGATGAATTTCCCGGCTACAAGGCTGTCTGCTATATTGTAAAGCTGCTGAAAGACAATGCTGCCAAACAACGGGAGGCAGAATTGCCATAGTACTGTTTCCGGCTTTCCGATTGTCAAATCCTTGTTCATTTGATTTTGCATCCTTTCTGAATTTGATTTTACATATTTTTCAGAATTGTATTATAATACAATTTGGGAGATATGAAAAATACATATAATATATTGGAGAAATATCAATAAGATATGGATGTCAACTTTGAGTACTATAAGATATTTTATTTTGTGGCGAAATATGGGAATATTACGAAGGCGGCTGCAGCTTTGGGAAGTAATCAGCCCAATGTGACCCGGGTTATGAAGCTGTTGGAATCGCAGCTGAACTGCAGATTGTTTGTCCGGGAGGCAAGAGGCGTCAGTCTGACAGCGGAAGGAGAGCGGCTTTACTCTCATGTGGAAATTGCATATCGGCATCTGCTGAATGCCCAGGAAGAGATAAAGGGACAGGAGGCTTCGGGCGGAGGCACAGTGGAAATCGGAGCCACCGAGACGGCGCTGCATCTGTTTCTGTTATGTGTATTGCATGACTTTAAGACGGAATATCCGGCAATCAGAATCAAGATCCATAATCATACAACTCCGGAAACAATCCGACACCTTATCAGCGGAAAACTGGATTTTGCAGT
The DNA here is from genome assembly GCA_910587555.1 of uncultured Acetatifactor sp. Lineage (GTDB taxonomy): Bacteria > Bacillota > Clostridia > Lachnospirales > Lachnospiraceae > Acetatifactor. The sequence goes on along the minus strand of CAJULV010000023.1, from coordinate 44,471 downwards.
TATCACCACACCCTTTGAAACACCGAAGGGGGTTCTCTGTGAAAAAGTACTGGATTTTAAAGAGATACTGGTTGGCGGAACACAATATCGGCATCTGTGCGAAAAGGAACTTGAACTGAAAGACGTGGAAGGGTGTGCCTGGGTCGGTCTGGGCAGAGGAAGTGCCACCTATGAGCTGTACCGCAACTTTTTTTGGGAACATAAAATGGATATTGAACTGGATATGGAAGTGGCTACGTCAGACCTGATGCTGCCATTGCTTGAAAATAATCTGGGAATCGGATTTGTTCCGGAAGTGCTTGCCCGGCCATCCCTGGAAAAAGGAAATCTGGTGCAGCTTCCTGTAAGCTGTGTGCTGCCCGGGCGTTCTATACAGATTGTCTCGGATAAGGGCAGAGGCAAAAGTCCGGCAGCGGCTGCTTTCTATAAATACATCAAGAACCGGACGACTTGAACGGTTCCGGACCGTCGGCACGCGGACAGCGGGAAAGGAATGTGATGAAAAGATGATTTTGGCAGTGGATATTGGAAATACAAATATTGTGATCGGGTGTATGCGGCAGGAAAAAATATATTTTGTGGAAAGAGTATCCACGGATATATCCAAAACAGAATTGGAATATATGGTGGAATTTAAAATTCTGCTTGAACTGTACCATATTGAGAGGAAGAACATTACCGGCTGCATTATAGCCTCTGTTGTGCCGCCCCTTAATAATGTGGTAAGGGCAGCAATGGAAAAATTGTTCCGCATCACCCCGCTATTGGTAGGCCCGGGCGTTAAAACCGGGCTGAACATTCTGATGGATAATCCGGCGCAGGTAGGTGCGGATTTGATTGTCAATGCGGTTGCGGGGCTGCAGTATTACGGCGCGCCATTGATTATGATTGACATGGCTACGGCGACTACCATCAGTGTGGTGGATGAGAAGAGAAATTATGTGGGCGGGATGATTCTGCCCGGAGTCAAGGTCTCTTTGGACTCGTTGGTGAACCAGACCTCACAGCTTCCGCGAATCAGCCTCGAAGCGCCCAGGAAGGTAGTGGGCAGGAATACGATAGACTGTATGAAAAGCGGTATCGTTATAGGGCAGGCAGCATGTATAGACGGAATCATTGAACGTATCCGGGAAGAATTGGGATACGGGGCAGAAGTGGTGGTCACAGGGGGATTTGCAGGCATTATTGTACCGCATTGTAAACATAAAGTGATTTACGATAATGAACTTACATTGAAAGGACTGAATATTATTTACCGTAAGAATGCAGAACGGGAATGACACGCTGTGTCAGTATTGCAGCAGTCATTCCATGTATCAGACGGTCCCTTTTCCCTTATTTGTCCCTTATCAGGTTCATAATGCCCTATGGGACGATATCATAACGGGCTGGCGCATGAAGTAATTACTGAATGCGCCAGCCCTTTGGGAAAACTTTAAGGAAAAGCCCAACTGCGATAAATTTAGTGTTTTTAAGGGTTAGCGGGTTTATATATTTCTAATTGCTTCTTGAGGATATGATTGCCAATCTTCTTATTTCGGTAGGTATCGCCAAATAGTCAATTAAAGATTTCAGTGTATTTTTCTCCGAATATTCATGGTTATAGAAATGATAGGTATTGCCTTATCCGTATACAATATCCACAGCAGGTATACGAACTGTATTAAATTTTTGCAATTTTTAAAAATCGCTTGCAAACGGATAATTAAAATGATATTATTATGATATCAAATAGAAATAATGGTTGTGACCGGAAATCCCTGTACCAAAACGAATAGGGTGGGCACAGACCGGGGGATGGGGAACGAAAAACCAGCAGAAGCCGGAGAGGTGCCCCAG
>CAJULV010000023.1:0-42532 GCA_910587555.1 uncultured Acetatifactor sp. | reverse complement strand
AGGAATTACGGACGCACGAATTAAGCGGCCGGAAATCCTCTGCTGAAAAGGGCACCGTCTGGCGAATGCGGAACGAAAAACCAGCAGAAGCCGGAGAGGTGCCCCAGAGGAATTACGGACGCACGAATTAAGCGGCCGGAAATCCTCTGCTGAAAAGGGCACAGACCGGCAGATGCGGAACTATAATAGGAGGAACCATACAATGCTTGAAATCAAAAATCTCACAAAGACCTACAAGGGCGGCAAGACCGCAGTGGACAATCTGTCCCTGACAGTTCGAGCCGGGGATATCTATGGATTCATCGGCCACAACGGCGCAGGGAAGACTACCACCATCAAAGCCGTGGTGGGGATCCACGAGTATGAGAAGGGGGAGATCCGGGTGGACGGGAAGGATGTGCGTACCCAGCCGCTGGCCTGCAAGAAGGTCTGTGCCTATATTCCGGACAATCCGGATATCTACGAATATCTGACAGGGATCCAGTATCTGAACTTTATCGCGGATATATACCAGGTGCCGGGAAAGGTGCGGGAAGAGCGGATCCGCAGAGAGGCGGAGGAATTCGGAATCTTTCCGGTTCTGGGAGATCTGGTCTCCACCTATTCCCACGGCATGCGGCAGAAACTGGTGCTGATCGGGGCGCTGCTTCACGAGCCTAAGCTGTTGATCCTGGATGAGCCCTTTGTGGGGCTGGACCCGGAGGCATCCCTGATTCTGAAAGGCAAGATGCATGCTCTATGTGAAAGGGGGAGCGCTATCTTTTTCTCCACTCATGTACTGGAGGTGGCGGAGAAGCTGTGCAACCGCATTGCCGTGATTTCGGCAGGGAAGCTGGTGGCGGAGGGCGCTACCAAAGAGCTTACCGGGGATAAGTCCCTGGAAGATGTATTTATGGAGGTAACCCATCATGATGAGGCAGATTAGGCTGTTGACAAAGATTTCCCTGTACGGAATGTTCGGTTTGAACGAACTGCGTTTCACAAAGGATACCCGGAAGCGGGTAAAAGCAGGTTTTATGGCAGTGCTTTGGCTTCTGCTGATCGTGATGCTGGCAGGGTATGTGGGACTTTTGAGCTTTGGCCTGGTAGCTATGGGCATGGGGCAGTTCGTCCCGGCGATTCTGGGCATGGCAGTGTCGCTGCTGGTATTTTTTTTCACGGTGTTTAAGGCAGGGCCTGTATTGTTTGACCGGAAAGTATATGAGAAGCAGATTGCCATGCCTGTGACAGTGCGGGCCGTCATTGTCAGTCGTTTTCTTTCCATGTACATTACGGATATGCTGCTGGGACTGCTGGTGCTGCTGCCGGGCATGGTGGTGTACGGGGTCATGGTGCGCCCCGGGCTTTTTTTCTGGGGAGCAGGGCTGGCGGCCGGCATCTTTCTGCCATTGATGCCCATGACGGCGGCTTCCGTTGTGGGGGCGTTGATTGCAGGCATTGCAAGCCGGTGGAGGCATAAGAACCTGGCGGCCATTTTGCTTACGCTGACATTTATCTGCTTTATTATGGTGGGCAGCATGGGGATGGGCGGGATGGATGAGAGCCAGCTGAATGCTGTGGCAGAGCAGGTGAGTGCGGTTTTGGAGGCACAGATCCGCAATGTGTATCCCCCTGCTGTCTGGGTGGCGGATGCCATGGTTTTCGGAGACATAGGGAAGCTGGTATTGTTCCTGGGTGTATCACTGGGAAGCTTTCTCCTTTTTCTGGAGATTTTGCAGCATTTTTACGTTAATATATGCACACTTTTAAGTGCTAGGGAAGCCAGGGGCAATTACCGGATGAAGGCGCTTCAGGCAAAATCTCTCCTGGGAACCATGGTGGAGCGGGAGCTTCGGCATTATTTTTCCTCCACCGTATATGTGGTCAATACATTGGCGGGGGAAGTGCTGATGGTACTCATGGCCGTGGCGATTCTGGTTCTGGATTTTCAGACCATTGAACAGAACATCGGGATTCCCGGCGTGGTGGGGAGGGCTTTGCCAATCCTTTTGGGATGCATTCCCATGATGATGCCCATGACGGCCTGTTCCATCTCCATGGAGGGGAAACAGTGGTGGATGCTGCAGACCCTGCCGGTGACCAGGCGGGATATGGTTCGGAGCAAGGTGGCTGCCAATGTGCTGGTGGCTTTGCCTTTTTACCTGGTGTCAGAGGTATTGGTACTGATTGCCCTGAGGCCGGGATGGGCGGACGCTGTCTGCCTGCTGGCGGTTCCGGCGGTTTATATTGTCTTCGGCGCCAGGCTGGGGCTTGCGGTGAATGAATTGCTGCCTCTGATGGAATGGGAGAGTGAGGTTAGGGTGGTGAAGCAAAGCGCTTCCAGTATGGTGAGCATGCTGGCGATTATGGTGACGGCAGTTGTTCCCATTATGATTTTGATGACCGTGCCGGGGATTTCCAGCTATTTGGTGTATGGTGTCCTGACGGCAGTGCTGGTGCTTGGAACCTGGGGGATGAATCTGGGAAATAAAGGCAGGATCAGGTGACTATACAACTATTATACAAAGATTTTATAATTCCTTAAGTCTGATGTCAAACTTTGGACACATTTTTTGAGTATGATAGATTCATAAACAAAGGAGCTGTTGAATTCTTTCGAAACCTGTCAGGGTTCTGTCAGCTCCGGCTACCAGCGACACTGCATAGCAGTTTTACATATATTTTTCTTCATGTTTTCTTTTATTTTACTCCCTTCCTTTTTTGGCAGGAGCCCTTCGGGGCTCCTGTTTTTTTTGCTCAGGCCTGTGTACCAAATGCGATTCCTCGCCCTTGGAAGTTTACCGCTGAAGCGGCGCAGGGTCCGTGCGGCGGGCAGGGATAAAATCTTCCCGGATCGATTTCTCAAATACGATCTATGACAGGCGTTCTTTGAAGTCCCTGTAGCCGAACTGTTTTACGATGCGGCAGTCTCCGTTTTTTTTCAGGAGGGCAATGGAGGGCAGGGGCATGCCGTTGAAGGTATTATTTTTTACCATGGAGTAGATAGCCATGTCCTCAAATACCAGCCTGTCCCCTTCCCGAAGCGCTCTGTCAAAGGAATAATCCCCGATGATATCTCCAGCCAGGCAGGTGGGACCTCCCAGGCGGTAAGTGTGTGCCTTGTCGCCTGGCTGACCGCTGTCCCGCAGCGGAGGCCGGTAGGGCATCTCCAGCACATCGGGCATGTGGCATGCGGCCGAGGTATCCAGGATGGCAATGTCCGTTCCGTTCCGGAAGATTTCCAATACCGTCGCAATCAGAAAACCGGCGTTCAGCGCCACGGACTCTCCGGGTTCCAGATATACCTCCAGACCGTACTTTTGCTGCATTTTGCGGATACAGCGTTCCAGCCTGGGGATGTCATAGCCGGCACGGGTGATGTGGTGGCCGCCGCCGAAATTAATCCACTTCATGGAGGGCAGGTATTGTCCGAACTTTTCCTCTACGGCGTCCAGAGTTTGTTCCAGATGGTCGGAATTCTGTTCACAGAGCGTGTGGAAGTGGATGCCGTCCAGAATGGACAGAAGGCGTGCGCCGTCTGCGGTTCCGGCTGCCATGTCAAAATGCGCCTTTGTGACGCCCAGCCGGGAGCCGGGGGCACAGGGGTCATAGATGGCATGTCCTTCCTGGGTGGAGCATTCCGGGTTTATGCGCAGACCGATGCTTTTTCCTGCGGCTTTCGCACGGGCGCCGAATTTTTCCGCTTGTATCCAGGAATTGAATACGATGTGATCGCAATACCGCAGGATTTCCTCGAAATCCGATTCCCTGTAAGCGGGGGAGAAAATATGATTTTCCAGTTTCCTGCCTTCTGCGGCGGCAGGTACGACCATCTCTTCCGCACCCAGCCTGGACTCATATAGTCCGCTGGCTGTGGCGCCGTTTAAGAATTTGCCGATCAGCGGGTACAGCGCATACATGGAAAATGCTTTCTGGGCCAGCAGGATTCGGGCACCGGTACGTTCTGTGACGCCTTTGAGTATTTCCAGATTTTTTTCTATCAGGGCTTCGTCAACCACGTAACATGGCGTGGGCAATTGGGTAAATTTCATGATCAGGCCTTTCTCCCCGAGCCGGTGGGGGTGTTTGCCGGGAGTCTCCGGAATTATCAAACAGGCTGTGGTATCTTACCCATATATTAGCATGGACATTCAGGCCTCAGCAAGCAATTTCGTGTAAAAGTGTGTTTTTGCGTGAAGGCGGACGGTGCTTTCCGCCATATGGGAGGGCAGGTAACAGTTCAGCGGGAGCCGGGGCGGCAATCCCTGATTTTACTTGCCAAAGCCTGGCTTTACTGATATAATGACACTGTTTTTCCGTACAAATCATGGTGGATACAAGGTCCGGACGGAAAGCCGTAGGGAGGATGGGACCGATGGCGCTGCTGCGGTATCTTTCCACGCTGGGCATTGCCACACCCTTGTTCTTGGGCATGCTGTTTCGGCTATGTCCTGCGGGAGAAGATGAGAAGGGGCTTGATCAAGGCTCCGCAGAGGGAGGCGGATGTTTATGAGGATTATCAGAGATTCCACACCGGCGGCAGACGGATTCCGCATGCCGGCGGAATATGAGCGGCATGAGGGCTGTATCATGATATTTCCGGAGCGGCCGGATTCCTGGCAGTACGGCGGCTATGCGGCGAGGAGGGCATTTGTGCGGATTGCGGAGTCCATTGCCGGCTCCGAGAAAGTGACAGTATGCGCCGGTGCGGCGCAGTATGACAATGCGAGGGCGTTGCTGCCCGCCCATATCCGGGTAGTGGAGATGTCCTCCAACGATGCGTGGGCCAGAGATTACGCACCTGTTTTTGTAAAAAATGACAGTGGTGTCATAAGGGGGATTGACTGGGGATTCAATGCATGGGGCGGACTGCATGACGGGCTGTATTTTCCGTGGGATAAGGACAACCAGATGGCCCGGAAGCTTTGTGACCTGCTGGAGCGGGACGTGTATCACAAGCGGGACTTTATCCTGGAGGGAGGCTCCGTCCATGTGGATGGGGAGGGAACCTGCATGGTTACGGAATGCTGCCTGCTCAGCGGAGGGCGCAATCCGGGGCTTACGAGGGAGGAGATTGAGGAGAACCTTCGGAACTATCTGAATGTCTCGAAAATTCTCTGGCTGCCATACGGGATTTATAACGACGAGACAAACGGCCATGTAGATAATATCTGCGCATTCACATCACCGGGAGAGGTGGTGCTGGCATGGACGGAGGATAAGGAAGATGTGCAGTACGCCATGTCAAAAGCATGTCTGGACTATCTGGAAAACGCAACGGACGCCAGAGGCAGAAGGATAAAGGTGCACAAGCTGCCCCTGCCCGGGCCGGTGACAATCACGGAAGAAGAATGTCGGGGACTGGATGCCTGTCAGGATGAACCCACCCGCACGCCGGGAGAACGGCTGGCGGCTTCCTATGTGAATTTTTATATCGCCAACGGCAGTATCGTGATGCCGGGTTTCGGGGATGCGGCTGACGGGGAGGCGAAGGCGATTCTGCAGCGGCTGTTTCCGGACAGGGAAGTGATACAGATTGACACCAGGGACATTCTGATCGGCGGGGGAAATATACACTGCATTACACAGCAGATTCCCCTGGGAGGTGCCTGAAACCGTTTCCGCCTGGGGATGGCGATTGCACAGGCGGAATGTTTTCCGGGAAGGGCGGATACCGATGGCTGTATTCGGAAAAATTCGAAAAGGCCAGGGGACAGAAAAAAGTGTTTACACATAGGATTACTGGTGCCGCTGCAGGCGGCGTGACGGTAAGTCTGAGACAGGGGGAACAATATGGAAACCTACACAGATAAGCAAGGACAGGTCACCGTGGCGGCGGTACAGATGTACTGTAATCGTTCCCGGGAGGAGAATCTGGAGGCTGCGGAAAAATGGATCAGACAGGCGGCGGCAAGGGGCGCACAGGTCATCTTATTGCCCGAACTGTTCGAAAACCGCTATTTCTGCCAGGAGCGGAATTATGATTCCTATAAGCTTGCCATGCCGGCAGAGGAAAATCCCGCGCTTCGGCGGCTCCGCACAGTGGCGGCGGAACTGAAGACTGTCCTTCCGGTCAGCTTTTTCGAGAGGGATGGAAATGTGACTTATAACTCCGTGGCAATGATTGATGCGGACGGACGGCTGTCGGGCATATACCGTAAGACGCATATACCGGATGACCACTTTTACCAGGAAAAATTTTATTTTACGCCCGGGGACACCGGGTTCAGGGTCTGGGACACTGCCTACGGAAAAATCGGCGTAGGCATCTGCTGGGATCAGTGGTTCCCCGAAAGCGCCAGATGTATGGCGCTGATGGGGGCGCAGCTTCTGCTGTATCCCACGGCAATAGGTTCAGAACCCATTATCGAATGTGACAGCATGCCCCACTGGCGCCGATGCATGCAGGGTCATGCCGCCGCAAACGTGGTGCCTGTCATAGCGGCAAACCGCATCGGGGAGGAGCGGGTGGAACCCACGCGGGAGAACAACGGACAGTCCTCCTCACTGACGTTCTACGGCTCATCCTTTATCACGGATGAGACGGGTGAGATACTGGAGGATGCGGGAAGGACGGAGGAGGGGGTACTCATCCATACCTTTGACCTGGACGCCGTGGAGGAAATGCGCTTCAGCTGGGGGCTTTTCAGAGACAGAAGGCCGGAAATGTATCGGAAAATCTGCGAGACGGCCTTCCGCTGATCACTTTGTGATTTTGGCGTTGGGGTAAATCCGTTCCATTCTCTCATCCGGAAAATGAGCGTCCAGGAATGCATCTAATCCGTTTTCCGACGCAGACGCATCGGTGCCGGAAACTGCCGTATCGGAAGGCTTCGTGTCGGAAACCACAGAACCTGATGCAACAGGGGCTGCGGTATTCCGCTCGGTATACCGGGCCAGGGCCAGCGAGGACAAGATCATGTTAAATATCATAAATACAATCATGCAGTTGCAAAGTATCTTCCCCCGTTTCGGGGGAATTTTCTCCACCAGGCCTGACAGGGCGGGATAAATGATTTTCAGCCACACAACGGCGGCAATACCCCAGAAAAAACAGTACAAAAGATTGATGCGCCCGCCCAGGTTGAAGGCGAATCCGCTGTAGTCCCAAAATATGGTTCCGAAGGCCAGCTCCGTGAATACGCTGCAGACATACTCGTATGCACCTCCCAGCAGGGTGCCTGCCATGAAAATAAAGCTGTCGCTTTTATTGCGGTAGCGGTACAGGAAAAGAGTCAGCAGTGCGCAGCCCAATCCCCATACGATGCTGAAAGGCCCGTAGACCACGCTGCTGCGGCTCATCAATACGCCGGTGGTCAGAAGGCAGAAAACGGTTTCCGTGATATCGCCCAGGAAAGCGCCGATGAAAAACAGAGAGACAAGCTTGTAAAAGCTGCAGCCTTCCGCAAATACCTCGCTTTTATGATCCTGCTGCCCGGATTTGGCTTTCAGCTCGGCTACCAGCGTGTCTCTGCTGATGGAAGGGAAGGACTTCTGCATACGCTTCTGAACACCCGCCGTCAGCCTGTTTTCCAGGAGGCGGGAGGTCTGCCGCATGCCGGCGGAAAGCTGCGCAAGCTGTCTGGCGGTGATCTTCATGTCCAGGACGGCCATTGCCGTGGTGACAAAGTCCAGTGCGAGAAGTACGATGGCAGCCCACTGTACGGCCAGTGTTACGGGGCGTGGAATGAAACGGAAAAAGCCGCACAGCAAAGGGTTGGCAAACAGCATGGTCAACAAAGCCAGGGCGCCCCACAGCAGGCAGTAACGGGCACAGATATAGCCGCTTAAGTTCAGGCGGATATCAGAGTAATCCCAGAGTTTTTTCCGAAAGATTTTCTCCATGGCCATACCTGTGGAATATTCCAGTATGGATGCCAGCAGCATACCGCCGAGGAACAGAAAGAAAGGACTCCCGGTGAGCTCCGGCAGAAAAATGCCAAACAAAACGGCGCCGAAGCCGTAAATAGGGCACAGAGGGCTGTTCACGAAGCCACGATTCACAAATTTTCTGCGGCGGACGGCGGCATGGCACACTTCGATGCACCAACCGGCAAAGGAATAGATAAAAAACAGCCAGATAAGATTGGTCGGGTTATAAATCATTGCATGGCACCTCCTGCATCCCCCTGCTGCCCTGCGTTGGCGGCAGGGGCATTTTTCATCAAATCCGCCAGGGTCACATTGTCAATGACGCTGCTGATGGCCTTGTGGAGCGCTTTCCAAACGGGAAGCGTCTCGCAGGTGCCGCAGCGCCCGCATGTCTCCGCATCCTCCTCCAGACAGGACACGGGAGCCATGGAACCTTCCGTCAGGCGCAGAATCATGCCCAGGGTGTAGGCTTCCGGCTCTTTTGCCAGCCGGTAGCCGCCCTGGGCGCCGCGGACACTTTTCACATATCCGGCCTTGTTCAGGATGGATATGATCTGTTCCAGGTATTTTTCGGAGATGCCCTGCCTGGCGGCGATATCCTTTACCTTGATGCACTCGCCGGTGTTGTGCAGGGCAAGATCCAGCATGAGCCTGGTGGCGTATCTGCCTTTGGTTGAAATCTTCATGGAAGCCCGCCTTTCTTACAATTCCATTTCGGCCACGGCATCGGTGATTTTGCGCAGGTATTCTGCCAGGATACCCGCTGCCCGCCCGTACTCCATTGTCACGATTGTGACATTTGCCTTTTTGTTTTCGGCAATGCAGATTGGTTTGTTCAGATTCATCTGTAGCCACTCCTTTTCAGCTTCCTATAATTCGGATGGGGTGCAAAGAACATGTTTCCGATAATTTATAGTAACATCAACGGAATGCGCTGGCAAGCCTTTGGGCCTCATTTGGCCAACATAGTCCGCTGCGCTTTCCTCATTCGGATTCTGCCGTATATGATGACGCACATCTGCCAGAAAACAATTATCAAACACGCTCTAGTTGAAAGTAGCCAGGTCGGAAGGCAGGCCGTTTCCGCCGTAGATACACAAAGCATGCTCCAGCGTGAGGGTGTCCGTCAGCTCCCTCTCCCCTGCATTCTTCCGGTAGAGCTGTACGTTTCCAAGCCCGCCGGCGCCCGCCAGGAGGGGGAAAGGCAGCAGCTGCCCGTCCGGTGCCTCATACCTCAGCGCAAGCATTTCCGCTTTGGAGCAGCTGCCGGAGACCTTCACTACCGCTCTCTGGTTCCGGCCAAGAATATGCCATACAAATCTTTTTCCGGTTTCCTTTGTCTCCCATTTGCAGTGTGTAAACTCAAAATCTTCCCCCATATAGGTAAGCTGCAGCATAAGCCGTGGCTTTAAGGGAAACCATAGGAATCTGGGGCAAATACCGTTCACGGCCAGAACGGAATGCCGCAGTTCCCGGCCGGAGCGTCCGCTGCCGAGCTTCCCGCAGGCAAACTGGAACCAGGGCCTGCTGAAGCGCCGCCCCCAATGCTTGTCCGCGTAGCCGTAGCTTGTCTCGGGGAGTACTTCGTAGGATACCCCGTCCAGGCTGACGCTGCCGTGAAAGAAACTGCGGATGCCCTCGCCGTGCCAGTAGCTGTCCAGCAAATGCAGGGCCTGGAAAAATCCGCCGCTCCATTTTCCTGTGTGGCAGGTAACGGCTTTTCGTATTGTTACATCCCATTCCATATATCCGCTGTCTGTCATGTAAGAGCGGCGTCTGGCCTCCTGGGGGGTCACTTCCACAAGGCCGGTGAGCTTGTCTTCACTGTACAGACAGCGTCCGGCGCGGCAATGCGCTTCCGGATTGCCCTCCAGCTGCATAATCAGCGGATTACCCGTAGCCTGCAGGGCGGAAACGGGATAGAAGGCATGAAGCTGCCGTCCGCCGTTTCCGGCGGCATCGGGAAAAACGCCGGCTTTTACCATTATATAGGAAGGCTTCAGTCCCTGCCTTCTGGAATGGGGGTGCTGCCCCAGAATGGGCCTGCTGCCGCCCGCTCCGGGATTTATAATGAAAAATTCCACAAAAAAAGTACGGGTTTCCCCGGTTTCCGGCTGCGTTCCGGAAAAGGAATGCCACCATCGCATATAGCCTTTCCTGGCAAGGGAGCCCCGAAGCAAATTTGAATTTCTTGTCAGATCAGACAGGTTCATTCTTCCTCTCATTTCTTTGTCGTCTGGTAAAATATTCGGTATCAATATTTTGTAGGAAATAAGGACATTATAATACCAGATATGGGAAATGACAAGAGAACATTGGGGTGTTTTAGAAAATTTTAAAGAATGCGGCATAGGGAACAACGGCGGTGCAACGATAAAAATTTGGAACAGTTGCCAACAACATTGCCAATAAATATTACACAAGATTATTAAAAATGACAATTTACAAAATAATTGATATAGTGTATATTCCTGAATGGATGAACTCTGTTGTACACATCGGTACAGGAGCTGCATCCAAATGCATCAGGACACGTTCCTGAGGAAAGGTGAGAACGGGTGATTTATATGCAGCAGGTATTAGTGAAATTTGATGATGTAGATCAGGTGAGGAATTTTGTGAATGCAGTAAGCTCAGTGGAAGCGAACTTTGAACTTGGCTCTGGCAGACGTATTGTGGATCCGAAGTCGATTCTGGGTGTTTTTGCACTGGATCTGGCAAGGCCTCAGCGGTTGGTATGCGATTCGGATGATTCTGCAATGCTGGAGAAAATCAGCCCTTACCTGCTCCACGGAACGGCGTGCTGAAAAAGCACGTCGGCGGGTGCTTTGACGGCTTCCCTGAACAGGGAAGCCGCGCGGACCAGATGCATTACCATTTTCATTCTCACATGCGCCGGTATTCTCCGGGTGTATCTCCCACTCCGAAATGATTGAAAAGATATTGAAAATAGTGGTTTACAAAAAGGAAAATAGGGTATATGATAAACACAAATATGAAATCGATAACATATTTTGCGGTGAAAGCAGGAAAGGAGCATCTATGAAAACGGAGACACAAAGAAGGCAGTCGAACCCGACGGCTGCTGCGGTGAAGGAGAGGAAATCAGAGAACTATAATGAGATTCAGAAGCGCATGGAGCGGCACCATGACGAACTGCGCTGGCTCTATATGGAACTGTATGAAAACGATTCCATGTTTGCTGAGCTTTTGGAGAACATGAAGGCCTTCTGGCAGGAGCGGGATGCGGCGCTGAAGGATCTGGACGAGAGCCGGGAGGCGAATCCGGGCTGGTACAGGCAGAATGATATGCTGGGAATGATGCTGTACATCGACAATTTTGCGGGGGATATGAAGGGTGTGAAGGCCAGGCTGGATTATATCGGGAAATGCAATGTGAATTACATTCATCTGATGCCTTTTCTGGAGACGCCGGAAGGACGCTCCGACGGGGGCTATGCCGTGTCCGATTTCCGGAAGGTCCAGGAGAAGCTGGGAACCATGGAGGATCTGGAGGAGCTGACGGCAGCCTGTCACAGCAGGGGAATTCATGTGTGTATGGACTTTGTCATGAACCATACATCGGAAGATCACGAGTGGGCGAAAAGGGCGCGCCAGGGGGACGGGGAGTACATGAGCCGGTACTTCTTCTATGACAACTCGTATCTGCCGTCTCTGTACGAGAAGACGGTTCCGCAGGTGTTTCCCACCACTGCGCCCGGGAACTTTACATGGCTTCCGGATGCGGGCCATTTTGTCATGACCAGCTTTTATCCCTATCAGTGGGATCTGAATTACAGGAATCCAAGGGTTTTTAACGAGATGATGTATAACTTTCTCTATCTGGCCAACAGGGGAATCGATATCGTCCGCATCGATGCTGTGCCTTATATTTGGAAGGAACTGAATACTCAGTGCCGCAACCTTCCCCAGGTACATACGATTGTGCGCATGATGCGCATGATCTGCGAGATCGTCTGTCCGGGTGTGCTGCTGCTGGGGGAGGTGGTCATGGAGCCGGAGAAGGTGGTTCCCTATTTCGGGACAGTGGAGAAGCCGGAGTGCCATATGCTGTACAATGTGACCACCATGGCGACCACCTGGCACACGGTGGCGACAAGAGACGTCAGACTGTTAAAAAAGCAGCTTGATATCGTAAATTCCCTGCCGAAGGACTATGTGTTCCTGAATTATCTGCGCTGCCATGACGATATCGGCTGGGGGCTTGATTTCGGGACGCTGATGACGGAGGGAATCGGGGAGCGCTCCCATAAAAAATACCTGAATGATTATTTTCAGGGCCATGGGGGGGACAGCAACAGCCGGGGCGAACTCTACAATGCGGACCCTGTCACCGGAGACGCCAGGTTCTGCGGAACCACGGCCTCCATGTGCGGCATTGAGAAAGCCGGCTTCGAGCAGGACGAGGCGGCCATGGAGCGGGCCATTTCGCTGGACGTGATGCTCCATGCGTACATGTTCATGCAGTCCGGGATTCCGGTGCTGTACAGCGGAGACGAAATCGGCCAGCTCAACGACTACGGTTATAAGGAAAATCCCCTGAAGGCGGCAGATTCCAGATATATCCACAGAGGAGCCATGAACTGGGCGCTGGCCGGGAATATTGCGGATCCGGACACCGTGGAGGGAAAGCTGTTCGGGCGTCTGAGCCGGCTGGAAGAGATACGGAAGCGGGAGAAGGCATTCGTATCGGGGGCGGATACCTGGACGGTGGAGACCTGGGACAGCGCCGTGCTGTGCATCGGGAGATATTACCGGGGCGAGAAGATTTACGGGCTGTTTAATTTCAGTGAGACTGACAGGACCGCCTGGATCAATGAGACGGACGGGGATTATGTGGATCTGATTTCCGGGCGGGAGATGAAGGCCTGCGGCGTTGGCATACCGGCGTACGGGTTTTATTATCTGAAGAAGCGATAATGTAACAGTTCAGGCAGGGCGCAATTTTGACTTCGCGAGAGGGGCTGTCTGAACTGTTACGCGATAATGCAATTTGCTCAAAAAGTCTCTCTTTATCTATTGCGGAAACCACCGCAGAAATGGTATACTGAATGCGGCTGAAAAAGCATGAAAATACGGAAATAAAAGAAGAAAAGGAGGAAATCCCGATGTATGAACTGTTTGGATCGGCAGTCAATATTGCGTTTTATGTATTGGCGGCAGTGGCAATTGTCAGCGCCATTATCAAAATCGTGAAGTCCAAAAAAGACAACGACAAAGATAAAAAAGACTGACAGGGTATTCGGTGCCGGCGTGCGGCATCCTTCTGAAGTCCAGGGCGGAGTGATAAGGGGAGATTTGGTATGGACGGTAATTTGCACATGAACTGGTCGGTGCGCTCGGTCAGCGCCATGCTGGCGGGAAATATTTTATATGCGCTGACGGTGAAGCTGTTTTTGCTTCCGGCGAATCTGGCCAGCGGGGGCGGTACGGGTATTGCGCTGGCGGCGCACTATGCCACGGGAGTGTCGGTGTCCGGCATTTTGCTGCTGGTGAATATAAGCATGCTGATTCTGGGATTCTTTGCCCTGGGCAAAGCCTTTGTGGTGACGACGCTGCTTAGCACATTCCTGATTCCGGCAGCGTTGGAGGTGTTTGACAGGATGCTGGGAGACTTTGTGCTGACGCAGGATATCCTGCTGTGTACCCTGTTTGCAGGGCTTGGAGTCGGTGTTTCGCTGGGCATCGTCATCCGCACGGGGGCGTCCACCGGCGGACTGGACATTCCGCCGCTTATTCTGTACAAGTATTTCCGGATTCCGGTTTCCGCCAGCCTGTATGCCTTTGACGTGGCAATCCTGCTGCTCCAGATGCCGCTGCATCCGGCGGAGAACATTCTGTATGGAATCCTGTTTGTGATGGTTTCCGCCATTGCACTGGACAAGACCATGATGATCGGCACCACGCAGACGGAGGTGAAGATTATCAGCAGCAAAACCCCGCAGCTGCAGGAGGCGATATTGAAGCAGCTGGACCGCGGCGTGACGCTTTTGGAGGCAGAGGGTGGGTATCTGCATGACAGGACCCAGATGATTTTCAGCGTGATTTCCAACCGGGAGCTTTTCAGGCTGGAAAGAATCGTTCACAGTATCGACCCGGACAGCTTTATGGTGATTACGCGGGTCAGCGAGGTGAGAGGAAGAGGGTTTACCATAGATAAGCACGCACTGTGACAGGCGGAGTCCGGACATTCCGGAAGGGGTGTTCTGCGCGGACAGACGGCAGACAGAGACGGGGATTCATATCTGTCTGCTGTTTATTTTTGGCAAAAGTGTGTTAAAGTAAATATTCTCTAAAGATTTGTTTAAGATATAAAGAAACGTATTGAGACGTTTTCAATTTTTTGCTATAGTCATATTCGTAGCCTGCGGCGAGAAAAAACGCAGTCGGGACGGAGGACAACATGGGAAAAATTCGACAAAAAATAACCGGTCTGATTCCGGAATACGGGATGATGCCGCTGTTGATTGCGGTGGCACTGAACTTTTCGGTGTACTTCGGCGCCAGAGTGATAGCGGGGGACTGGAAGCACCATAATATTGAAGGGCCGCTGGACGGGATGATTCCCTTTGTGCCGTTTACGGCGGTTATCTATCTGGGCTGTTATCTTTTCTGGATTGTCAACTATATTCTGATTGCCAGACAGGAAAAACAGGAAGTCTGCCGGTTTTTCACGGCGGATTTCATATCCAGGCTGATATGCCTGGCCTGTTATCTTATATATCCGACTACAAATGTCCGGCCGGTTGTGGAGGCGGAGGGCTTCTGGAATCAGGTCATGCGTTTCCTGTATACGGCGGACGCGGCGGATAACCTGTTCCCGTCCATTCACTGTCTGGTAAGCTGGTTTTGCTTTGCGGGGCTGCGCAGGAGCAATATCCCGGGATGGTATAAGGGCGCGTCCTGCGTGATGGCAGTGCTGGTCTGCATCTCAACGCTGACCACGAAGCAGCATGTCGTCATTGACGTGGCCGGAGGGGTGGCGCTTGCCGAATTCTGTCTGTGGATTGCGAAGAAACCGAAGGTCTGGAAGGTTTACGAGAAGCTGTTGGATGAAATTGACGGAAAACTTCTTCTGGAAGGAGGAAGTGCCTAGTGCGGTCGAAAAAGAAGATAATAGGCAACGGCATTTTCCTGATTTTGGTTTTTGTGCTTACGATCTACGGGGTGTTCCATGGGGAAGACCTGGAAGCAATGACGGAAGCGATCCGGAAGGCGGATAAGCGGATGCTGGTTCCGGGGGTGGCGCTGGTACTGTTTTTTATCTGGGGAGAATCCGTTATTCTGTGGTATATGATGCGTTCCTTCGGAATTCTGGTGAAGAAACGGATATGCTTCCTGTTTTCTTCCGTCGGCTTTTTCTTCAGCTGCATCACACCGTCTGCCTCCGGCGGGCAGCCCATGCAGATTTACTATATGAAAAAAGAGAAAATTCCCATTCCGGTTGCTACGGTGATTCTGATGGTGGTAACCATTACATATAAATTGGTATTGGTTGTTATCGGTCTGGGCGTTTTTCTGTTCGGGGGCGGGTTTCGGGAGCGGTATCTGGGGGAGGTGCTTCCGGTATTTTATCTGGGAGTCCTGCTGAACGTTTTCTGTGTGACCTTTATGACAGTGCTGGTGTTTCATCCGGACCTGGCGGAAGTTATCCTCACCAGGGGAATGGGGTTGCTGGAAAAATTCCGTTTTCTGCGCCGCAGGGAGGAACGGGCGGGAAAGCTTCGTGAAGCAATGCGGGTATACCGGGAGACGGCAGCCTATCTGGAAAAAAATAAAGGGGTCATATTCAGGGTTGTTCTGATTACCTTTATTCAGCGTTTCGCCCTGTTTGCGGTGACGTGGGTGGTATATCTGTCCTTCGGACTGTGGGGAGCAGCCATACAGGACGTGGTGATGCTTCAGGCCGTGGTGTCCGTCTCCGTGGATATGCTGCCGCTTCCCGGAGGGATGGGAATCAGCGAAGCCCTGTTTCTGCGGATATTTCCGTCGATTTTCGGAGAGGTGCTTCTGCCGGCCATGATCCTTTCCAGGGGGCTGGGGTATTACAGCCAGCTGGTGATCAGCGCGGTGTTTACGGTTGCGGCACAAGTGTACTACAGCCTGCGCCGGAACTAAACTGCAGGGGTTCAGCGTCCTGTCTGAACCGCCGCGATAACTTTGTGCCGTCAAAAGATGTTTTTTTGTAGACAATTGTTTTTTTGTAGTATACAATAGAGTTTAGATAGTAGGGACGAGGGAACGTTTTCTATTATCGTCCGCGGATAAGGGAAATGCGCAGCGGCTTTACGGGCTGCCAGGGCTATCCGGCGGATGGATTTCAGATTGAGGAGGACTCCTGTGATAGGGTTTTATGATTATACCGTGATATTGACCTATATCAGTTTTATTTCGGCTGTGGCGGGTATTTTTTCCGCCGCGGAGATGCAGCTGCGCTGGGCTATTTTCTTCCTTGCGTTTTCGGGGCTGTGCGATATGTTTGACGGAAAGATTGCCAGGACGAAGAAGAATCGGACGGATGACGAGAAGGCTTTCGGAATCCAGATTGATTCCCTGTGCGATATTGTATGCTTCGGCGCCCTTCCGATCGTAATCTGCTATAAGCTTGGGATGGACCGCATTTACAGTATGCTGATTCTGGCCTTGTACGGCCTGGCCGGGCTGATTCGCCTGGGGTATTTCAATGTCATGGAGGCAAAGCGCCAGGCAAGGGAAGGGGGGGCACGTGAGTATTACCAGGGACTGCCGATTACGTCCATGGCAATTGCCCTGCCCATATTGTTTGTGGTATCGCCGCTGTTTCCGAATCATACGGCATTTGTGACAGTGCTGCATGTGGCGGTGGCGCTGGTGGGATTTCTCTTTATATTTGATTTTAAGCTGCGTAAGCCTTCCGTTAAGCAGGTGTTTCTGATTGTGGCGGTTGTGGCGGCGTCAGTGGCGGTGATTGTGTTTGCATGGCGCGGATGGTGGAGCCTGGTTCACAGAGGAGGCTGATCAGGCGAAGCCGTGCAGCGATTTCATACCATATACATTTGGCCCGGCACGAGATGCCCTGCCATGCGTATAAATAGAGAAAGTGCCGTTTTGAAGCGGCATAATATATCAGGGGAAGGAGAGTAATATGAATCTGGTTGCGGACAGGAAAGGAAATATTTCGGAAGAGGATTCCCTGCAGGATCGTTTTCTGGAAAAAATGTACGGCAATGCGGTGGGAAGGGCTTTGCTGAAACCATTGGTTTCACCGCTATTTTCAAGAATAGGGGGGGCTTTTCTGGATTCCGGGTTATCCAGGTTTCTGGTTAATCGGTTTCTGTACACCTATACCATCAACATGCGGGAGTACCGGCCCAGGCACTATAAGTCGTTCAACGACTTTTTCACCAGAAGGCTGGCAAAAGGGGCCAGAAAGGTGGACTGGACGCCGGAAGTCCTGGTCAGTCCCTGCGACGGAAGGCTGAGCGTCTGCGAGATAAGCGACGGCTGCACTTTTCGGGTGAAGCATACCTCCTATACGGTGGAAAGCCTTTTGAAGGACAGGAAGCTGGCGGCGGAATATGCGGGAGGTCATGTCTGGGTATTCAGGCTGAGCGTGGATGATTATCACCGCTACATTTATGCGGACGGCGGCAATATCATGAAATACATGAAGATTTTCGGCGTGCTGCACACGGTGAATCCGGCTGCCAACGAGCGGTTTCCC
Source organism: uncultured Acetatifactor sp. (assembly GCA_910587555.1). Lineage (GTDB taxonomy): Bacteria > Bacillota > Clostridia > Lachnospirales > Lachnospiraceae > Acetatifactor. The sequence continues at coordinate 24,957 of CAJULV010000023.1, read as the reverse complement.
ATCTATAAGGAGAATACCAGGGAATACTGCATACTGGAGTCGGACAATTTCGGTACCATGATACAGATGGAAGTGGGCGCGCTTATGGTGGGAAGGATTGTCAATCATCCCAGAGGCAGCGTGGTCCGCAGAGGCATGGAAAAAGGGCGTTTTGCCTTCGGCGGCTCCTCGGTGATTCTGATCACCCGCAGGGGAGCGGTACAGCCGGATGCGGATATTCTGGAAAATACCCGGAAGGGCATAGAGACAAAGGTGCGGCTGGGAGAGCGCGTGGGAAGCGCGTAAAGCCTTCTAACGCGGCGCCGGTCCGGTGGAATTCCGGACGATCAGGGTGGCACGCAGCAGGATGGAGCCGATGGACACCTGGTTCAGCAGGCAGGAGAGGGCATAGTAGCCGCACTTTCCGATACCGATCCGATTCTGGCGGATGGTAGTGAGGGAGGGCTGAGTATAGGCAGTCATGGGCAGATCGTCAAAGCCCACGATACTCACGTCGTCGGGGATACGGATGCCCCTGTCTTCGCATTCCGTGATGGCGGAGATGGCGCGGACATCGTGGGAGAACAGGATGGCGGTGACGCCTTCGGCCAGCAGCTTTGGGACATATTTCCTTGTGGAATCGTTCACATAATAGCCCAGGCCTATGTAATCCTCGTTTATTTCAAGATTATATTTATCCATGGCATTGAGATAGGCATTGTATCTGGCTTTCAGGATGTAAGACTCCAGGGGTCCGGATATAAGGCCTATTTTTTTATGGCCAAGGGCGGTTAAGTGCTTCACCGCCAGTTCGAAGCCTTCCTGGCTGTCACAGCCCACGGAAGCAATGTATGGATTTTCCTTGACATAATTATCATACAGGACGGTGGGAAGTCTGGAGGTGCGCAGTTCGTGAATCCAGGGGTCCAACAGGGTCAGTCCCAAAATGAAGGAGGCCTGGTATCCGTGTTCCATCATAAACACGCCATAGGGGATGCCGCGCTGGAACTCCATGTCGATGGGGATGATGTCCACCGTCCAGCCTTCCGGTTCCGCCATCTGCTTAAATCCCAGAATAATGTCATGTCCGAACTGGTTGGGGGTCTGGAAATCCATGTTTTCCACCAGAATACACAGGGCTTTCCTGTCCTTTTGCTGGCGCCTGTTGACGTAGCCCAGCTCCACAGCTGTCTCCAGTATTTTCTTGCGCATTTCCTCGCTGACGTCCCTGGCATTGTTCAGTCCCTTGGAAACAGTACTCTTGGATATTCCAAGCTTTTCGGCAATATCGTTTATTGTAGCCATACCCGTGTCATCCCCCTGAAATTTTGTGAAAAATCACAATAACTGCTTTTCCATATAATACGATTATAACAAGACGACAGTGAAAAAACAAGCCTGTGTTCGAAACTTAAGGCGGACAAAATGGCTTGGGAAAAGACATCGGGTGCTGCTCTGCCGTGACGGCGGAAGGAAAAGCCCTGTGAATAAGCCTGTGCGTCCAATGGGGAAGAAGAGGGGGAGGGGAGGGAAATGCGAAATTTATTAATAAAAGTTTCGTTAAAAAGTTTCGCGAATATTTTCGAAATAAGATGCAAATTGCATAATAATATGTGAAAATGGCTTAATTCGGCAAAAAAGCTGCACAAATGTGGGTTGACGCATTTCTAAAAATATGATATTTTCATTTTAACGAAATTTAAAGAAACTATAAAGTTTTTCTAAAAGGAGGATTTTTGAATGAAAAAGAAAAAAATTTGTGCAATGTTTCTGACGGCGGCTATGACGGCTGCGCTTCTTGCGGGCTGCGGCAACGATTCCGGCTCTCAGGGAAGTTCTTCCCAGAGCGGTGGGACAGAGGGAGCATCCCAGGAGGGCGGAAGCGAAAATGCCTCAGGGGGGGGCAGCTTCCGGTGAGACACAGGACATCGCCCTGAAGGTATGGTGCCCTCAGAACCAGATTGACACAGGCACCATGAGCCAGATGCAGGAGAATTTTGCTGCAGCGCATCCGGAGTACAACATCACCTGGACCACTGAGGTGGTAGGCGAGGACAAGTGCCAGGATGAAGTGCTGAAGGATGTAGGCAATGCCGCAGACGTATTCCTGTTTTCCAATGACCAGCTTCCGCAGCTGGTAGAGGCAGGCGCAATCGCACAGCTGGGCGGCGACACCGAGGCCATGGTGAGGAACGACATGGCGGATTCCGTTAAGGATACCGTAATGATCGACGATAAGGTTTACGGAATTCCTTTCACCCACAATACCTTCTTTATGTATTATGACAAGACGCTCCTGGATGAGTCCGACATTACATCCCTGGAGAAGATCATGGCAAAAGAGACAGCCGATGATGTATACAACTATTATTTCGAGTCCGCAGGCGGCTGGAAGCTGGGCTGCTACTATTACGGAGCAGGCTGCAGCATCTTCGGGCCTGACGGAAGCGACCTTTCCGCAGGCGTGGACTGGAACAGTCCTACTGGCCTGGCAGTAACCAATTACCTGATTGACCTGATCAACAATCCCAAATGCGCTTTTGACGGCGAGATTACCGTAAGCGAACTGATTGAGAGCCACAGGCTTGGGGCATGGTTCGACGGAAGCTGGAACTATCAGCTCTACAAGGATGCGCTGGGTGAGGACCTGGGAATGGCTGTTATTCCTACCTTTAATCCAGACGGCACGGACCATCAGCTGTTAGGCTTCTACGGCTCCAAGGCAATCGGCGTTAACGCACAGTCCAAGAATATGGCGGCGGCAGTTCAGTTTGCGGCATTTATCGGAAACGAAGAGAACCAGATCCTGCGCTATGAGCTGTCTCAGCAGGTTCCCGCCAACAAGGCGGCAGGAGCCAGCGAGAAAGTCCTGGCTGACCCTCTCGCAACCGTGCTTATCAACGAGTCCAATACAGCCAGTGTGGCACAGCCTGTCAACAGCACCTTCAGCGCAAGGTACTGGTCTTATGCAGGCGCAATCCCCACCGAGATCAGAAGCGGTGAGATTACAAAGGACAATGCCCAGGAGAAGCTGGATGCCTTTGTTGCGGCCATGACAGCCGAATAAAACTGTGCAATACGAATACATACCGCGGAGCGGCATTGCCCCGTTATGTCTGAAAGCAATGGAGAATCACCGCGGTGGTTCTCCATTGTTCCCAAATTCCAACCCATCAAAATAAGCGCGCAGCGACTCTAACAGGAGGTTTCCAATGGGACTTTTTAAGAAAAAAGCTTCGCTTCAATATGATAAGCCCAGGGATGAGAGCATATCACAGGTATTTAAAAAAGGCGATACCATGACCCGGCTGTCCTTCTTTGTTTTCGGACTTGGCAATATTCTGAATAAGCAGATTGTCAGGGGTGCTATCTTCCTGGCGCTGGAAATTCTGTATTTTGTTTATATGATTGTATTCGGCGTGAGTTCTCTGGGTGATTTCGTCACGCTGGGCACCGTGGAACAGAGGCAGGTGTACAACGAGGCTCTGGGAATTTACGAGTATGCATTGGGAGATAATTCCATGCTCTGCCTGCTCTACGGCGTAATTACGCTGGTTCTGACTGCCGGCATCATCTTCATCGCCTGCATGTCGGGAAAGAGCGCTTACTGTACTCAGGTACGTAAGGCAAAGGGGCAGCATATCCCCGGCTTTAAGGATGACATCAGATCTTTGTTTGAGGAGAATCTGCATGCGTTCCTGATGACACTGCCCATTGTGGGAATTCTGATTTTTACCATAGTACCGCTGGTATTTATGATTCTGATTGCCTTTACCAGCTATGACCATGAGCATCAGCCCCCCGGAACCCTGTTTTCCTGGGTTGGCCTGGAGAATTTCAAGTCCCTGGTTGCCTCCAGCAGCTCTCTTGCAACCACATTCTGGCCCGTGCTGGGATGGACGCTGATTTGGGCTGTTTTCGCAACGATAAGCTGTTATATCCTGGGACTGCTGCTGGCGCTGCTGATTAACCGTAAGGGTACCAGGGCCAAGGGATTCTGGAGATTTATGTTCGTGCTGTCCGTTGCGGTGCCTCAGTTCGTCACCCTGCTGACCATGAGGACTATTTTCAACGCAAACGGGCCGGTGAACGTGCTTTTGAGGGATTTCGGCATTCTCGGAGCGACGGAGTCCATCCCTTTCTTCACGGATCCGCTGCTGGCGAAGATTACGATTATCTGCATCAATATCTGGATTGGCGTACCTTTTACCATGCTGTCCACCACAGGTATCCTGCAGAATATTCCGGCGGATTTATATGAGGCGGCGAAGATTGACGGTGCCAGCGCGCCCGTGATCTTCAGGAAGATTACGCTTCCTTATATGATTTTCATAATGACGCCCAACCTGATTACATCCTTCACGGGAAACATCAATAACTTCAACGTGATTTTCCTGCTGTCAGGCGGCGGCCCGGACTCTCTGGAATACTATTACGCAGGTAAAACGGACCTGTTGGTTACCTGGCTGTACAAACTGACCATTACCCAGAAGGACTATAACCTGGGCGCGGTTATCGGCATCCTGGTATTTATTATCCTTGCCACATTGTCACTGTTAACCTACCACCGTACAGGTGCCTACAAAGATGAGGGGGCGTTCCAATAATGAAAGCAAAAAGAATGATTACCAATGCGGCCTGTTATGTTTTGCTGACAATCCTGAGCATTATCTGGGTGCTGCCGATCTTGTTTGTCATCCTGACCTCCTTCCGGGAGGAGGGCGGCTCCTACAAGACTTACATCTGGCCTAAGGGTTTTACCCTGAATAACTATAAAGAGTTGATTATGGGTGTCAACAGCAAGATTTCAGGCGGCACCAATATTGATTTTACCAGGTGGTTTATGAATACCCTGGTGATAGCGATTTTCAGTACGCTGCTTTCCGCGTTTTTCGTATTGTGCGTATCCTATGTTATGAGCCGCCTGCGCTTCAAGATGCGTAAAAAGTTTATGAACATTGCCATGATACTGGGAATGTTTCCGGGCTTTATGTCCATGATTGCGGTGTATTATATCCTGAAAGGCCTGGGACTTCTGGAGACTGGCGCGCTGAAGCAGCTGTCGCTGATACTGGTGTACTCGGGAGGCGCGGGACTGGGCTTTTACATGGCCAAGGGGTTCTTTGACACCATCTCCCGTTCCATAGACGAAGCGGCCTATATTGACGGCGCTACAAAGTGGGATACGTTTATCAAGATTACCATTCCGCTTTCCAAGCCGATTATTACCTATACGCTGCTGACTTCCTTTATGGGTCCCTGGGTGGACTACATTTTCGCCAAGGTCATCATGGGCAATGACATGAAATACTACACCATTGCCATCGGCCTGTGGACCATGCTGGAGAAGGAATATGTGGAGTACTACTATACCCAGTTCTATGCGGGTTGCGTATTGATTTCCATTCCCATTGCCCTGGTGTTCCTGCTGTCACAGAGATGCTATGTGGAAGGCGTGGCCGGAGCCGTGAAGGGCTGATGAAATACAATATAACAGCCGGGTGTTTGGCTTGACAGTTATATGTGATATGATGTAAAATAAATTAAAATGCTGCTGCAGATACCTTTCATTGTATTGCGGCGGCATTTTTGTTAGGAGAGAGAATGAAAAACAGTGTGGCCGAGAGCATGGCGTTTTTTACAAGCGAGGCGTTTGACGCGAAATTTCGATATGACGGTAAAGATCTGGGGGCAGTGTGTTCGGAGGGAAGGACGGTATTTAAAGTCTGGAGCCCGCCTGCAGAAAAAATAGAATTACGTTTATATAAGGACGGTATTGCGGAAGAGGTATATTGCAGAAGGCAGATGCAGGCGGGTGAAAAGGGGACATGGAAAGCCGAGTTTCCGGAAAATCTCCATGGCATGTATTATGATTATCTGGTGCGGATAGACGGCAGGGACACCCGTACCGCGGACCCATATGCGGCAGGCTGCAGCTGCAATGGCGGCAGAAGCATGGCGGTGGACCTGTCCAGGACGAATCCGCCGGGATTTGAGGCGGACAGGGCGCCGGAGGGATGCGGTGAACAGATTATTTATGAACTGCATATCAAGGACTTTTCCCATGACGCGGACAGCGGCATTCCCGGGGAATACAGGGGGAAGTATAAGGCTTTTACCGTGACAGGGACGGGAGGCGACTATCCCACCTGTGTGGATTATCTGAAAAAACTGGGTGTTACTCATGTGCATCTGCTGCCCTTTTTTGACTACGGTTCCGTAGACGAGGCGGGGGACGAAAAGCAGTTTAACTGGGGCTATGACCCGGTGAACTACAATGTACCGGAAGGCTCTTACGCTACGGACCCAAATGACGGCACGGTCAGAATCCGGGAGTGCAAGGAGATGATTCAGGCCTTGCATAAAAGCGGCATCCGGGTTATTATGGATGTGGTTTACAATCATACCCATCACGAGGATTCCTGGCTGCAGCGGATGGTGCCGGGGTATTATTACCGCTACGAGGAGGACGGGAGCCTTGCCAACGGTTCGGCCTGCGGAAATGACATTGCCGCAGGGCGTTCCATGGTGGATAATTATATAGCGGACTCCGTCATGTACTGGGCCAGGGAATATCACATGGACGGATTCCGGTTTGACCTGATGGGGCTGCTTACGGTGGAGCTGATGAACCGGATTCGGGCGGAGCTGGACGAGGCATTCGGCCCGGGTGAGAAGCTGCTCTATGGGGAACCCTGGAGTGCCGACGATTCTCCTATGGAAAAGGGCACCAGGGCGGCTCACAAAAAGAATGCGGGATACCTGAACGACGGCATCGGGATTTTCAGTGATGATACCAGGGATGTAATCAAGGGAAGCGTATTCTACGCCGAGGAACCAGGCTTTGTCAACGGAGGGGCGGGGCTGGAACCGATGGTCCTCCATGCGGTGACCGGCTGGAAGGACGGCGGAGCCTGCTTTGAGCCGAAAAGCTGCAGACAGATTATAAACTATGTCTCCGCCCACGACAATTACACGCTGTGGGATAAGCTGGTGCTGTCCATGCATGGGGAGAAGGCGGATTTTCACAGGCAGTACGCGGATGTGCTTGCCGCCAATAAGCTTGCCGCCTTTATGTATTTTACCTGTCAGGGGAATCTGTTCCTCCAGGCAGGGGAGGAATTCGCGAGAACGAAGCTGGGAGAGGACAACAGCTACTGCTCTTCACCGGAACTCAATATGCTTCGGTGGCGCAGGACTGTGGAGTACGGGGAACTGGTTGAGTACTACAGGGGCCTGATACGCCTGCGGAAGAAGCTGCCGGGGCTGTGCGACAAATCGCCCGAAGCTGCCGCCCGGGTGATGTGCAGGAGAATTCATGGGGAAGGAGTAGTCTCTTTCCTGGTGGACAACCGGGCTTCCCGTCCTTCCCCGTGGGAGGAACTGTTCATTGTCTACAATGCTTCCGACAGGGAGTGGAAGGTGGCATTGCCGGAACAGGGCTGCAGAGAGGGGGAAGCTGCCCTGCAGGCGGCAGGACATCAGGCAGCGGCGCGCCGGGAGAATTGCGAAGTCGGCGAAACCGAAGGGACAGTGTGGGAGATTCTGGCCGACGGCAGCCAGGCGGACTGCTGCAGGGCTGCCGTGTTTACGGAAGAAGGAATTCCGGCGGCGCCTCACAGCGGCATCCTGTTGGGCAGGCGGAAGCGTGTGTGACGGCAGGGGAATTCTTTTTCCTATATTTTTTACAAAGAAGAAATATCAAAAACAGGGGGTATCGGTATGAAGAGAGCAAGCGGGATCTTACTTCCCATTGCAAGCCTGCCGTCAAAGTACGGCATCGGGTGTTTTTCAAAAGAAGCGTATGACTTTATTGACTGGCTGAAGGAGTGCGGACAGAGCTACTGGCAGATTTTGCCCCTGTCCCCTACCAGCTACGGGGATTCGCCCTATCAGTCCTTCTCCTCCTTTGCGGGGAATCCCTATTTTATCGATCCGGAGGCGCTGATCGAGGAAGGGGTACTGACAAAAGAGGAATGCGAAGCATGTGATTTCGGGGACGATCCCGCCTGTGTGGATTATGGTAAAATATACGAGGCGCGTTTTCCGCTGCTGCATCTGGCTTATGAGCGCAGCAGGATTTCGGAGAACCCGGAATTCAACCGTTTCGTACAGGAGAATGCCGAATGGCTGGAAGACTATGCCCTGTTTATGGCGGTAAAGAAACGCTTTGACGGAGCCGCCTGGGAGGAATGGGCGGAGGACATTCGGAAACGCTGGTCCAACGCGCTGGATTATTATAGAAGAGAGTGCTATTTTGACATTGAATTTTATAAGTACCTTCAGTTCCAGTTCCATGTGCAGTGGAAAAAACTGAAATCCTACGCAAACGAGAATGGCATCGAATTTATCGGAGATATTCCCATCTATGTGGCTTTCGACTCGGCGGATGCCTGGGCGAACCCGGAAATGTTCCAGTTTGACTCGGAGTCACAGCCTTTGGCCGTTGCGGGATGCCCTCCGGATGCTTTTTCCGCTACGGGTCAGCTGTGGGGGAATCCTCTGTACAAATGGGATTACCATAAGCAGACAGGATTCCGGTGGTGGTGCCGCAGGCTGGAGCATTGCTTTAAGCTGTATGACGTGGTTCGGATTGACCATTTCCGCGGATTTGACGAATACTACAGCATTCCTTACGGCGCGGAGACCGCGGAGAACGGGCATTGGGAGAAGGGACCCGGGATGGAGCTGTTCCGGGTGCTGCAGAGCCGGTTCGGTAAAGAAGGCATCATTGCGGAGGATCTGGGCTTCCTGACGGATACCGTGGTGAAGCTTCTGGAGGACAGCGGCTATCCGGGGATGAAGGTATTGGAATTTGCCTTTGACCCCAGGGAGGAGACAGACTATCTGCCACATAGTTATAATCGGAACTGCGTAGTTTATACGGGGACCCATGACAATGAGACATTGGTGCAGTGGTATAAGGGGCTTGACGAGGAGTCCAGGGCCTTTGCGGCAGAATACATGAATAACGAAAATACGCCGGATGAGGAGAAATACTGGGATTTCGTGCGACTGGCCATGATGAGTTCGGCAAATACCTGTGTCACGCCGCTGCAGGATTTCCTGGGACTGGATAAGGAGGCACGGATTAATAAACCGTCCACGCTTGGCGGGAACTGGGTATGGCGTATGGATGCAGGGATGCTGTCAAGGGAGATGCAGGAGAAAATCTACCGGATTACCCGGATCAGCAGCAGGCTTCCGGAGGCGGAAGCCAACAGGCTGAAGGAAGAACAGGCAGAAAGGCTGAAGGCGGCGCAGGAAGAAAAGGAAAAGGCGGAGGCGCTGAAAAAGAAGGCGGCTTCGAAGAAGGGCGGCGTGAAAGAGAAGGATGCCGCTGGAGAAAAAGCTGCCGGGAAGGCTGCGGAAGCACCGGGAGAGAAAGCCGCCGGGAAGGCTACGGAAGCACCGGAAGAGAAAGCCGCCGGGAAGAAGCCGGAAGAAAAGTAGGCGGGAAAGAATCGGGAGTACAGGGAGAAAACTAGCCGGGAAAGACGAAACATATGACATTACAGGCAGAGAAAGAAAATGGAGGAGTCCGGTATTAGAATGGAGGAGTGCAGATGAAATTTGTATACGGAAAACAGGATTGGAAGACATTTGAGCGAGGCGAGGAGAACTGCTTTCTGATGACGAACGGCCTGGGGGGATTTTCCTCCCTTACCATGATCGGTTCCTGCAGCAGGAATGATCATGCGGTTTTGATGGCCTGCCTGCATTCGCCGAACCATCGGTACAATATGATCCACAGGCTGGAGGAGGTCATCCGTATCGGTGGGGAGACATTTCACATTTCCAGTCAGGATGACACGGATGCCTCACTCAGGGAAGAAGGCTATCTTTACCAGTCGGCATTCACCTATGAGGACTATCCGCAGTGGACTTATCTTGTGAAGGGCGTGGAAGTGGTGCGGAGCATGGCGCTGATACAGGGGGAGAATACGGTTGGAATCTCTTATGAGATACGGAACTTTTCCGGGGAAGAGATCACGCTGGAGGTGTATCCCCACATGCAGTTTGTTCCTAAGGGGCATCAGCTTTCCAAAGAGCAGAAATTTACCATAGAGGATGGGCTTATCACTTCCAACGGGCAGAGGCTGCATGTGAAAACCAACGGGATACTGCGGGAAATGCCGCTTGCGTTTTGCGACGGCCATCATTATGCATATGATATCTGCGACGGGCGAAGGGAAACCGGGAGTACGGCGGTGAACCACAGCATTTCCTGCACTGTGGCGCCGGGCGGGAAGGAGACGCTCCATATTGTATATGGGGTGAAGGCCCAGCTTCCTGACGCGGAGGAGATTTTTGAGGATATGCGGCAGCACAGGAACGCGGTGAGGAAGCAGGCCGGTTTTCGGAATGAGACGGCCAAGATGCTTTCCGTGTCTGCCCACCAGTTTATTTCCTACCGCTCCTCCACGGCGAAGCAGACCATTCTGGCCGGCTTTCCCTTTTTCGAGGACTGGGGCCGGGATACCATGATTGCCATGCTGGGGTGCTGCCTGGCCACCAGGCAGTATGAGACGGCTGAGAGCATCCTTCATACATTTATGACATATTGCAAAAAGGGCCTTATGCCCAATTTGTTTCCCGAAGGCAGGGAAGCGCCGGGCTACAATACGGTGGACGCGTCACTGCTCTTTATTCTTACCGTCTATGAGTATTACAGGAAGACGGGTGACTGTGTATTTGTGAAGGGCGCTTACCAGACCATGGCGGAGATTATCGACTGGTATCAAAAGGGTACGGACTACGGCATCCGTATGGATGAGGACGGACTGGTTATGGCAGGCCGCGATTATGACCAGGTGACCTGGATGGATGTGCGGGTAGGGGAGATACTGCCCACGCCCAGGCACGGCAAGCCGGTGGAGATCAACGCCTACTGGTATAACGCACTGTGCATTATGGAAGAATTTAAGAAGTTTTTCCCGGAGGATGAGCGGGCGTACGGGAAGCTGGCCCGGAAGGTGAAGGAGAGCTTCGGACAGAAATTCTGGAATGAAGAGGCGGGCTGCCTGAAAGACGTGCTGTCCGGGACGAAGGCGGACAACCAGATCCGCTGCAACCAGATTTGGGCGGTATCCCTGCCGTTTTCCGTGCTGGAGCCGGAACGGGAGAGACAGGTTGTGGAAGTGGTGTTCCGAAAGCTGTACACCCCTTACGGGCTGCGTACCCTGGACCCGGCGGATGAGGAATTTCATGCCACGTACGGGGGACCTCAGCTGCAGCGTGATCTGGCATACCACCAGGGAACGGTGTGGGTGTTCCCCCTGGGCGGCTATTATCTGGCCTATCTGAAGGTAAACGGCTATTCCGAGGAAGCCAGGAGGCATGTGGAAAGACAGCTGGACAGCATGGAGGCGGCTCTGTGGGAGGGCTGTATCGGGCAGCTGCCGGAGATCTATGACGGGGGCAATCCTACATCTTCCAGGGGATGTTTCGCACAGGCATGGAGCGTTGGGGAAATCCTCAGGGTGTATGATATGCTGAGAATGCTGGAGGAGCGGGAGACCGAAACGGAGGGCGAAGAGGATAGGCCGATGACATCGGAGGGCTGAGCCTTGCGTCAGACGGATACGCAGACAGGGCATCCGGCAAAGGGGCGCCTTGCCCACAGACATACCGGATCCTGTTCTGCATACATTCCGGAAAGGAGCAAATCATGTATCGAAATTATATTTTCGACTTTTACGGAACGCTGGCGGATATCCGGACGGACGAGGAAAATCCGTATTTATGGAAGAAAATGAGCGAGATATATTCTGCCCTGGGTGCGGCGTATCGCCCGGAGGAGCTGAAGCGCATGTTCCGAACTCTGGAGCAGCGTGAATGTGAGAGAATCGGCACGGAGGACGCGGAACCGGACCTGACAAGGGTATTTGCGCTTCTGTATCGGGAGAAACAGGTTCCCTGTGATGCCGTGCAGGCGAAAATGACGGCGGTGACCTTTCGGGCGCTGTCCAGGGAGTACCTTCGGGTATATGACGGGGTCAGGGAATTGCTGGAGGAACTGAAGGTGCGGGGAAAGCGTGTTTTTCTGCTCTCCAACGCCCAGACGGATTTCACCAGGCCGGAGATAGAAATGCTGGGACTTACCGCTTATTTTGACGGCATATTTATCTCTTCGGAACAGGGCTGTAAAAAGCCTTCCCCGGCCTTTTTCGAAAAATTGCTGAAGCAGTTCGGCCTGTCGCCGTCGGAAAGCATCATGATCGGAAATGACGAGAGTGCGGACATTGTCGGTGCGAAACGGGCGGGGATGGATTCCCTGTATATCCATACGGCGATTTCTCCGGAAGAATACGGCAAAACGGATCCGGATTACCGCGTTATGGACGGCGACTTCCGCAAGATTCGAGGGCTTGTTTTAGACTGCGTTTGAAGGAATATTTTATAAACAGTAATGGACAGATGCCGGTATTGGGGAGTTCTCCGCCTGAACGGGCAGAGATAGCACCTGAGAGAGGCAGCCTGGAAAGGCAGGGCAGATGTCCGAAAAAGAAAATCGGGAGAATCAATTATGCGGTTAGGAAAACTGATTCAATATGAAATCAAAAACCAGACGGCGGTTCTGGAATTCGAGAACGGCGAGGCGCGGATAGAGGTGCTTACGCCTGCCATTATAAATGTATATCAGGGAAAGGCAGAAGAAAGGGTTCCCTCCAAGGCAATTGAGGGAGTGAAGTCTGTCCCCACAGAAATCCATGCGGAGCGCAGAGAGGATGGCCTGTGGATTCATACAGGGGAAGTGGCCGTGAGGGTCAGCGACGGTTTTTACGTGGACTTTTATGACAAAAACGGAGCGGAGACCTGTGTGGACTACAGAGGCGAACGCAAGCAGCTGCAGCGGGTCAGCGATGAGTTTATAAGGCTTCTGGAGGAGGAAGGGCATCAGTCGCCGCTGACGGGAAGACGGGAATGTGCCTTTGACGTGGTGAAGAGGCTGGATAAGTCCGCTCATTTTTACGGTCTGGGGGACAAGACCGGATTTATGGATAAACGTCATTATGATTACGAAATGTGGAATACAGACAATCCGGATCCCCAGATGGACAATTTTAAGGCGCTGTACAAGTCCATCCCCTTCTTTATCACATTGACGGACAGCCATGTATACGGTATTTTCATGGACAATACGTTTAAGAGCTATTTCAATATGGGACAGGAGTCGGAAGAATATTACTGGTTCGGCGCCGAGGGCGGACAGCCGGATTACTATTTTATTGCCGGTGATTCCGTGGCGGAGGTGCTGGAGGGCTATACCTACCTCACCGGAAGATGTCCGCTGCCGCAGAGATGGACGCTTGGCTATCACCAGTCCAGATGGGGGTATATGACCAGCGAGGATGTGGAGGAGATTGCGTCCGGCATGCGGGAAAACGACATTCCCTGTGATGTGATTCATCTTGACATAGACTACATGCAGGACTACAGAGTATTTACCTGGAATCAGGAGCGCTATCACAATGATCCGGACGGTTTTCTGAAGCAGCTGGCGGAGAAGGGATTCAAGGTGGTGACCATCAATGACCCGGGCGTGAAGAAAGAGGAAGGCTACTATGTGTACGACGAGGGCGTGGAGAAGGGCTATTTTGCCAAAACGCCTGAGGGAGAGGTCTATATCAATGCGGTTTGGCCCGGGGACGCAGCTTTTCCGGACTTCGGCAATCCGGCAGTGAGGGAGTGGTGGGGCGATAAGCAGCAGTTCCTCCTGGACAGAGGCGTCAGGGGTATCTGGAACGATATGAACGAGCCTGCCAGCTTCCACGGTCCCCTTCCGGAGGATGTGGTATTCACGGATGAAAGCCGTCAGTCCACCCACGGGGAAATGCATAATGTCTATGGGCACAACATGGCGAAGGCCACCTATGAGGGGCTGAAAAAGCTGGACGGGCGCAGGCCTTTCGTGATTACCAGGGCATGCTATGCGGGGACGCAGAAATATGCCACGGCCTGGACCGGGGATAATCACAGCCTGTGGGCGCACCTGCAGATGGCGATTCCCCAGCTCTGCAACCTGGGGCTGTCCGGCATGCCTTTTGTGGGAACCGATATCGGAGGCTTCGGATCGGATACCACGGCGGAGCTTCTGGCGCGGTGGATTCAGGTGGGATGCTTCTCGCCCCTGTTCCGAAACCATGCCGCTTTGGGAACCAGGAGACAGGAACCCTGGCAGTTCGGGGAGGAGGTTACGGATATCTACCGGAAGTATGTGAAGCTGCGCTATCACTGGATTCCGTATATATACGATCTGTTTTTCGAAGAAGAACGGACCGGCGCGCCTGTTATGCGTCCGCTGGTTTTCCATTATGAGAAGGATGAAAATGCAAGGCAGTGCAATGACGAGTTTATGCTGGGCAGCCGGATCCTGGCGGCGCCGGTGGTGTCCCAGGGCATGAGGAGAAGGATGGTATATCTGCCGGAAGGGGAATGGTATGATTACTGGAACGGAGAGAAGTTTACGGGTCCTGCCTGGGTTATGAGGGAAGCCCCGCTGGATACCTGTCCCGTCTACGTGAAAGCGGGCAGTATCATTCCCTGCATGGAACCCCGGTCCTACGTGGGTGAGAAGCCTCTGGATACTCTGATTCTGGAGGTTTATCCCGGAGAGGGGAGCTGTGAGCATTATCTGGACAACGGGGTGGACTTTGCCTACAGAGACGGAAAGTATCATCAATATCGGTTTACCGTGAGGAAAGACGGCACAGTGGCCGGAGAAATCATCCATGCCGGTTACGAGAAGCTGTATGAGAGGATTCTTGTGCGCAGGTTCGGCCGTGAGGACGAGATTCTGCATATTTGACCATGTGTATTTTCGGTGTTGCCGAAATCAAAAGCCAGAGGCCCATTACGCTCTGGCTTTTTTGACTTTTTATTTTATTTTTTACCTATCCAATCCCAATCCGCGGACACTTATAGGGTGTAATCATGATTGCGGTATTCAAAACAGCATCCGTAAGCCCTCCGCCCAATGGGGTATAGGGGGATGCGGGGCGAAAGACAGCATCCGAACCCGGGAAGAGCGGATGCGGAACAAGATCAGGAGAAAAGCATATGGATGGAAAGGTTCTGATTCCCTATATTGAACCGGTTTACCGGTTCTGCCACCACCGCCTGGACAACTGGCATGATGCCGAGGATTTGGCGGGGGAGATTTTGCTGCATATATTGGACGGTATCGGAAAATATGAGATAGAATCATTGGAAGCCTGGGTGTGGCGTATTGCACACAACCGCTATGCCCGCTTTATCGATGCCGGAAATAAGCGGCAGTCCATTCTATCAGGCCAGGAGTTGGATGAAGTGGCAGCGGAGTGCCGGCAAATGGATGAGCCGTCCGTGGAAGAGGAATACGAGCCGGTATTCCGCTATCTCCATACGCTTTCCTCCGGATACAGGGATATTTTTGTGGACTATTACATCGGGGAAATGCCCGTGAGGCAGCTGGCGCAGAAATATGCCTTGTCGGAAGCTACAGTCAAATGGCGCCTGAATGTAGGGCGCAGCAGAATCCGGGAAAGGATAGGAAAGGATAAAATGGATAAAGTATATAAAAGGATTAACTGGAATACGCATGGATGCAACGGCTCCATGGATTCTAACAGATATCTTCACAGCCAGGTTGCGAGGGCTGTCTGCAGGGCGGCTTATGAGAAGCCGGTGACAGTGGAGGAAATCAGCATGTATACGGGGATTCCCACGATTTATATTGAGGATGAGCTTCCGGGGCTGATATATGGGGATGCTATACGGGAAAACGGTAATAAATATACGACAGATTTCATTATTTTCCGTATGGAGGACCGTGCCGCTGCCGAAACGGTGCTGGAGCCTATGGTGAAAGCAATTTCCGATTACTATGAGAGACTGCTCTGGCAGGGGGAAGACTTCCGGAAAATCGGTTTTTACGGATGTGAATTCGGGATGGAGAGACTGGGCTATATTTTGATTCCATATTTGCTCAGGCAGAAGCTGGAGTATCTGAAGAATAACCGACTGCATCTGCCCAGCGGAAGCTTTCCGCCCAGAAAGGACGGCGGGAACGGATGGTTTATTGTTTCGGAGACGGCAGATGCGAATGAAGAAGCAGGGGCATACAGCACCGGGTGCAATGCCAACGGCACAAAGGACGGGCATGTATACTTTTACTGGACGAACAAATTTTACGACAGGCGGGTATACAGCAACGGGGGAACCGCATGGCTTGGGGAAAACGGGATTCCGCGGAAATGTCCGGGCGGCATTGTGCCGGAGGGGCTGATTGGCGAAGAGGACATGGTACGTCTGGTGCAGAATAACCTGGTTCGGAAAGAGGGAAAAGACTATGCGCTGAATTTCGCGTATTTCACCAGAACACAGTTCGATGATTTCCGTGCCCTGTACAAAGGGGAGGACGAGAATACGGATGCCATGCTGTGCGACTGGATTCTCTCCGTGCGGAAAAGCTTTGAAGGTTTTGTGCCCAGGCGTCTCCATGGCCAGATTAACCAGTGGATATCGGTCTACTGCGGGGAGCTGATTGGGCATGTGATCGAAGAGCTGATACGCCGGGAAAGGCTGGAGGATCCCGGGAACATGCGTGGGGATGGCGGGCTGCCGGAGACAACAGATTTTCATATGACCAGGCCCTTCGTCAATGGCGTGTTTTTTGTAGAGGGGGAATTTATGCCGGTATGACATGAGGGCAAAGGCTCCCCACCCAGAAATTTATTCTAAAAGGAACCGGTCGGCACACCGGGAATCAGGGACGGAAGCATCGGGCGGAAAACGCAGGATAATCCGCAGCATATTGCCGTCAAGCTCCGCATCCACATCGCCGCCCATGCGCCGCATCAGCTCCCTGACAATGAACATTCCAAGCCCGGAGGAACCTTTCCTGCGGGCTGTATCAGCTTTATAAAACAGATCAAAAATCTGGCTTACGTCCAGGGTGATGTCTTCCGGAACGGGGTTTTCGAAAATCAGGCATCCGCTGTCCGCCTTCTGGGTCACGGTGAGTCCGCCGGCGCCGTGGAGCAGCGCATTCTGAAGCAAATTCATGAAAATGCGCCGCAGGGCATCCTCATCCGCCGTAACCCGAAAGCCCTCGGAGTCGAACCGCACCTCGGGCGATGTCTTCAGCTCCTCGAATTCCGTGTAAAAGCTGAGCAGGCAGTCGCTCAGAAGGGGGAGTACCTGCAGCTTTTTCATATTTTCGCCGGGAAAGGTGAAATTGTCGTTCACAAGCTTTGTATACAAAAATAATTTGTCCAGCATGTCCGTCAGTTCCGCCATCCTCCGGTCGGCAGCGGACAGATAATGGTCCCTTTTGGCGGCGTCCTCACATTCCCGTGCAAGCTGCAGGTAACCGGAGGCGCCGGTGAGCGGTGTGCGGATATCATGGGCCAGATTTGTAATATTTTGTTTCAGCTGTTTTTCGGCCCGTTCATACCGGAGATGATTCCGGTCTTTGGCCGCGATAATACGGTTCAGGCTCCGGCACAGTTCCAGCAGCGGTTTCTGCCTTGTATCCGCAGTCAGTTCCATATGGCTTCCCCGTTCGATTTCCGCCAGCTGGCGGCAGACGGAGCGGATGGCGGCACAGAGCCGTCCCAGGGATATGGCTGGAAAGAGGCAGGCAATGGCGGGCAAAATCAGTAAAAAGTACATTTTGGTTTTCCTCCTGATGAAACCGCTGCAGGGACGGCATAAATACATGGGCATTTTCAGCCGGATTTTACGGGGGCAGGGCGTATGTCAGATGTCCTTCCTGGCAAGGGTAACTGCGGATATGACGGCGTACAGCACCAGGAATCCCGCGCCTACGGCATATCCCTTAAAATCGCCGATAGCGTTGTAGGTGTACGGCGCCTGGCTATGGTTATAATACAGGGTATAGTAAGCCCATTGGTTTATCCCGAACAGACTGGTGATGTAGCTCACCAGGAGGACCAGGATGCCGCTGCCAAGCAATATTGTCGCCAGGATGCCGGCGCCGTTGCTGCGGGTGACGGTGCAGATCAGCAGCAGCAGGGCGGCAAAACCCATTGTGACAGTCCAGGTGAGGCACAGATAGGAAAGGGTATCCCCGGCAGGGGCAAAAGGCACCAGATTGTGGAACAGCACATTCAGCAGCATACAGATGCCAAAATGTAATGCCAGATAACAAAAATCCAGAATCCCTGCCGTAATGAGCTTACTTGCGATATATTTCCATCTGCGGCGGTGCAGGGACATAATATTTTTCATGAAGCCGCTGTTGTAGTCCGAGCAGAAGAAAAGGACAATGACGATTCCGAACAGGGAAATATATGCGCCGCCGTCCATTGCGATTTCCCGGAACATGTGCAAAGTATCATAATTTATCAACAGGGTACCCGGAACCCCGATCTCTGTAATTGCGGACATTCCGATCCTGGCGGCGGATTCGTTCCCTTCGGGAGTGTCGAACATCCAGACGATCCAAAAACATAAAACGGAAGTTGCCAGCAGGATTGCCAGGCAGATATAGACAGATTTGCTTTTTAAAAGCCGATATAAATCCATGCGCACTAAATTTATCATAATCATTATACTCCTACTTAATTGTTTTGTTATTGCTGCTGCCTTGGCGGGCTGTGTCGTCCATGCGCGCCAGGAAATAATCTTCCAAATCCATGTGATGAAAACCGGAGGAATAAACCTGGACACGGTTTTCGATGAGAAGGCGGTTTAAGGCAGAACCTTCCGTCAGCCCATACAGGCGGATATTACGGTTGTCGCAGACTTCGGCCATGACATCGGGCAGGGACTCCGTGATCAGCGGCAGGGCGCGCCTTACATCGTCTACTTCTACCCGGAAATAGTCGGCGCAGTTCTGTGCCAGTTCTTCCCGGGTGAGCTGTTCCACCAGGATTCCGTTCTTAATAATCCCATAGTGGGTGGAGAGCTTGCTGAGTTCCCCCAGAATATGGGAACTGATGATGAAGGTTTTGCCTTCTTCGTTCAGAGTCTGAATCAGCTGTCTGATTTCCCGGACGCCTTCCGGGTCCAGCCCGTTGATGGGTTCATCCAGCACCAGTAAATCCGGATTCCCCAGAAGCGCCAGGGCTATTCCCAGACGCTGCTTCATTCCCATGGAAAAAAGCTTTACCTTTTTGGTTCCGGCGCCTGCCATGCCGGTGGCTTCCAGTACCCTGTCCACGGCCTTCGGATCGGTCAGACCCATGCATTTTGCTTTCATGACGGCATTTTGCCTGGCGGTCATGTGGGGGTATAAGCCTGCGGATTCAATCAGGCATCCCACACGCCTTACAGTGACGGGGTCATTGGCGCTTTTCCCGAAGAGTCGGATTTCGCCTTCCGTGGGCCTGGCCAGGCCGCACAGCATTTTCAGGGTGGTAGACTTCCCGGCGCCGTTTCGTCCGATGAAGCCGTATATGGCACCCTCCTGTACTTTCATGTTCAGATGGCTTACGGCCGCTTTTCCCTTGTACGTTTTGGTCAGGGCAAGGGTTTCTACAGCCAGCATATTTTGTTTTCCGGTATCCTTTTCCATTACAGTCCTTTTCCTTTCCTGATATCGGTTCCTGCTGTTTCCGGTGACGGTCTCTGCATGCGGGAGGCTGCCGCCGGATACATGATTTTCTGCCGGAACCTTGATATGACTCTATTCTAGCGCCTAAGGTTTTAAAAAGCGCTTAGAAAAGTTTAAGAAAGTTTAAAGAAGCTTAAAACCCATGCCCCAGACAGTCTGGATGTAGGGATCGGTTCCGCTTTCCTTCAATTTTGAACGGATATTGCTGATATGCACATTGATGGTTTTGTCTTCTGCCAAATATTCTTCGCCCCACACATATTCGTAAATCATCTGCTTGGAGAAAACACGTCTGGGATTACGGATAAGCAGCTCCAGAATAAGAAATTCGTGACGGGTCAGTACCACGGGTTTTCCGGCGGCCGTCATTTCCATGGCGTCTGCGTCCAGTGTCCATTCCCGATAGGTATATATGTTACTACGTATATTTTGTACCTTTGTAACGTTATTTTTCGCAGTGTGCTGGCTTTTTACCGTTCCGTCGGCGCTGCTGTAGGGGAGATTTGCACCGCCGTGCATGGCGTCGCAGGTATGGGCCTGCCCGCATGTCGGCCTGCCGTTTTCCGCATATTCCGTTTTCCGGGCCTGGCGGCGCAGCTGTACCTGAATCCGCACCAGAAGCTCCGGAAGGTCAAAGGGTTTGCAGAGATAATCCTCCGCCCCTGCGGAGAGCAGGCCTACTTTGCTGTCCAGGCTGCTTTTGGCGGAAATGACGATCACGGGCGTCTTTTGGGAGAACACAGGGAGGAGTTCTTCGCCGGCGATTCCGGGAAGCATCAGATCCAGCAGTATCAGGTCAAATTCCTCTATGGAAAAAAGCAGTTTTGCCTCACTGCCTGAAAAGGCCTGGGTGCAGGCATAGCCATGTGTTTCCAGGTATTCCCGCAGCATTGTGTTATTGTCCGCGTCATCCTCGGCGATGAGTATGCGATTCCCGGGGCGGGCATTTCTTTTTCCGGGCGTTCCTGTGGCACATGAGCTTTCACTGGAAGTATCAGGCGTTCCTGTGGCACTGGAATTTTCATTGGAAGTATCAGGCGTCCCTGTGGCACTGGAATTTTCATTGGAAGTATCAGGCGTTCCTGTGGCACTAGAATTTTTATTGGAAGTATCAGGCGTTCCTGTGGCACATGAATTTTCAGTGGCAGTATCGTGCGTTCCTGTGGCACTGGAATTTTCAGTGGAAGTATCGTGCGTTCCTGTGGCACTGGAATTTTTATTGGCAGTATTTGTAAGTCCTGCCGTTTCTGCAGCGCCAGGAACGGTGTTTTCATGTATCCGTGTCATGGAGATATTCCTTTCCGTCAATTCGGACTGTTTGCCGGAGCTGCTTTTATTATATGCAGTTCCATTTTATTCTAATTTGGAGGAGGGCAAAAGTCAAGGGAGGAGAGTCGGGTGTGTGATGTAAATATTGTATGGGAGTAACAGTTCGGCGCCTGTCTGAACTGTTACGTATGGGAACGCGCAGGTAATTCCCAAAAAAATTTCCATAGGAAGTCCGTAAAAATGATTGCATTCTTCCTGCAATCGTCTTATACTGAAAAAAGTAAAAGAGAGAAAACGACGGATAAAGAGAGGAGAGTTGGCAATGAAACAGGATTTGATTGTTATTCTGGATTTGGGCAGCACACAGAACACGGTTCTTGCCCGGGAAATCCGCGATTTGGGTGTGTACAGTGAGATTCATCCCCATGATATCACCGCGGAGGAACTGCAGGCGCTTCCCAATGTAAAGGGCATTATATTAAACGGTGGGGAGAACCGGGTGGTGGACGGCCAGGCCGTGGAGGTGCATCCGGCACTTTACGATCTGGATATTCCCATGATTTCCATAGATTATCCGCAGTCCAGGTGTGAGACTGCGCTTAAGGTGCTTCCGGACAGGGCGGTTTTAGAGAAATTTTTGTTTGAAGACTGCGGTGCGGAGACAAATTGGAATATGAAGAACTTCATTGAGGACCAGGTGGAGTTGATCCGGCAGCAGGTTGGAGACAGGAAAGTGCTGCTGGCCCTGTCCGGCGGTGTGGATTCTTCCGTTGTGGCTGCAATGCTCATCAAAGCCATAGGAACACAGCTGACCTGCGTTCATGTGAACCATGGACTCATGCGTAAGAATGAGTCCGAAAGTGTGGTGAAGGTGTTCCGGGATGAGCTTCATGCAAACCTGGTCTATGTGGACGCATCCGAGCGCTTCCTGGGGAAACTGGCAGGCGTGGCTGATCCGGAGCAGAAGCGCAAGATCATCGGCGGGGAATTCATCCGCGTCTTTGAAGAGGAGGCCAGGAAACTGGAAGGCATTGACTTCCTGGGACAGGGCACCATCTATCCGGATATCATTGAGAGCGGCACAAAGACGGCAAAGATGGTGAAATCCCATCACAATGTAGGGGGACTGCCTGAAGATTTGAAATTTGAACTGGTGGAGCCGCTGAAGCAGCTGTTCAAGGATGAGGTGAGGGCCTGCGGCGTGGAATTGGGACTGCCCCATGACATGGTATACCGTCAGCCGTTCCCGGGACCGGGCCTGGGCGTAAGATGCCTGGGGGCGATTACCAGGGAACGTCTGGAAGCCGTGCGGGAAGCCGATGCCATTTTGCGGGAGGAGTTTGCCAGGGCCGGACTGGATAAAAAGGTGTGGCAGTACTTCACTGTGGTGCCGGATTTCAAGTCCGTGGGCATGAAGAACAACGCCAGGGTGTTTGAGTACATGGTGATCATCCGGGCCATTAATACCGTGGATGCCATGACGGCTTCTGTGGAGAAGGTGGACTGGGATGTGTTGGAGCGGATTACGAACCGCATTCTGGCTGAAGTGGAGAATGTGAATCGGGTCTGCTATGATATGAGTCCCAAGCCGCCGGCGACAATAGAGTTCGAGTAGCGGATGTATCCCGAGGCACTCCCGAATAGCCAGTGAGGGCAATCTGGGATAGCCCCAGAAAGAGAATAGAGTAAGTTCAAATGACCTTGTAGAGAGGAAATATCCTTTTTATGAGGTCATTTTTCATTATAGGGATATAGAGAGAATACCTTGAAATTACTGGGATTGCAGTGATTCAGATGCGAGTACGGTTTGAATCAGAGTGGCATGTTTCCCTTGTATCATGCTTCTGAATGTTTTTTGGGAGAAATGGTTAGAGGATATGCGGGATTGCCTTTAGAGGATAATCGGGGTTGCCCCTGGACATGGAGAATTTCCCCAAAACCATTTTTGGGAGCTGATTTCTGGGGATTTGCTTTTGGGAGTGCCTGTAAAATGGGGATTCCTGTTTCCCAAAAAGGAAATGCCTGTCCTGCCGTTTTTGGGGATTTCCGCTTTTGGGAAAAGGGTGCCTGTTTTTGGGGATTCTCCCCAAAGTGACATTGTCATTCTGGAAGAAGCTGTCATAGCCTGAATACCTGTGATTCCTGACATTGGAGGTGTCTCATAGTGAGGAAGAAGAATTACAAAGGAAGATGTGAAAAGAGGAAGCTGTCTAAATGTGAGGATGTATGCAGGACATTTGATGCCATCCAGTTTGCCTATGCTGACCTGTTAAATGGTTCAGAGGATATTAAAAGTTTTCGGGTGAATGTTCTGCTGGATGGCATGGATGGCGGTTATACCTCTGATTTTGTTTGTATTAAGAAAGACAATGACCTGATGGTAAGGGAGTGTGTAGAGAGGAAGCATCTCAAAAAGCCGCTGACAGTGAAGCTGTTGCAGACTTCAAAGGATTTCTGGTTAAGGCATGGTGTATCAGACTGGGGGATTGTGGTTGAGAAAGAGGGGATTTTCAATGGATAGGAACAGCTTAAAGAAAAATATGCTTCTTAAAAGGAAAAATGGAGAGGTTCAGATTAAGGGGCAGGGAGATTCGGAAATAAAGGGAAACAGTATCGGAGATACAGAGCAGATTTTCAGAGTGCTTGCGATAGCAGATGAAGAAATCCTTGTGATTGACTGTATCAAGAAAACAATGCCTGCATGGATGGAGATTGAGAAGCTGGATGATTTTACAGAGGAAAAGGAAACCCGCTATTTCTTCCGTAAGTACAATACAAAACAGACTGAATATATCAGCAGAAATGGATTGTCCTACTATCAAAGGAACCAGAGGCCTCTCACAGGGGATGGGGTACAGGCATTTGCCCCACATGTGGGAGTGGGGATGCTGGATGCAACGATACTTGACATCTACCTCATAAATGAAGCAGGGGGCATTGTGGGCAGGTCAATCCTGACGGCCTGTGTGGATGCCTACAGCGGCCTGTGCTGTGGGTACTTGCTTTCCTGGGAGGGCGGTGTATACAGCCTTAGGAACCTGATGCTGAATGTCATAGCTGATAAGGTGGAGCATTGCAGGGCATTCGGCATTGCGATAAATCGTCAGGATTGGGATTGTGATAAGCTGTCGGGCAAGGTTGTCACCGATATGGGAAGCGAGTACAGAGGGACTGTATTTGAGCAGATGACAGACTTAGGGATACAGATAACCAATCTGCCATCCTATCGGCCAGAATTGAAGTCCAAAGTTGAGAAGTTCTTTGACTGCATACAAGGCTATTACAGGAACCAGCTGAAAGGGAAAGGGGTCGTTGAGCCTGACTTTCAGGAAAGAGGGGTGCATGATTACAGAAAGGATGCCTGTCTGACCATGGCAGACTTTGAGAAGATAATCATACACTGCATCCTGTTCTATAACTGCAGCAGGGTACTGGAGAACTTCCCCTACACAGAGGAAATGCTTGCCATGGAGATTAAGCCTTATGCAAATGAGATATGGAACTATGGATGCGGACAGGATGGATGGATGCAATCTCATCAGTGTCAGCAGGAAACAGCTTATCCTGACCCTGCTCCCGAGGGCAACAGGCAGATTCACAAGATTCGGGCTGTCGGTCAATGGGATGCATTACCACAACAGGCTGTTCAGGGAGCAGTACCTGAATGGGAAAGAATGTACTGTCGCTTATAACCCAGACAATGTGTGCCAGACATGGCTGATTGAGAATGGCTCTTATATCCCCTTTGAGCTGGTCGAAAGCAGATTCAGGGATAAGGGCTTGACAGGGGTACAGGCCATGAAGCAGCGGCAGAGGGACTTAATCAGACAGGAGACAGGGAACAGGACACAGGCGGAGATAGACCTTGCGGGGCATATCAGTGCAGCGGTAGGGGCATCAGGAGGGCAGAAGAGGCCATCCATCAAGAATATCAGGGCAAACAGGGAAAAGGAGCAGGAAAGGCTTCATAAGGACTTAGGAAAGGAAGTGGCGACAGATGCTTAAGGAGAAGTGGGACATCGTGGAGAAGCTGCCTCCCATGCTGTCGGGGGAGGAAATAACTTCTCGGAATCTCAATGAACGAGATACCAACTGAAAATTGACAACTGAATATCGTGCAGGAAAAGAAATTTGAGAAAAATGGA
>CAJULV010000022.1:42868-63059 GCA_910587555.1 uncultured Acetatifactor sp. | reverse complement strand
TACTATATTGAGTTTTCACGTGACTTAACTGAACTTAATCAGCAGACACTAATTAACGGAACCGGCAATTATTACATTGAGGCTCAAACCAGAGATATGAAAAGGACGGATATCATTGTAGATTATCTGGGACAGCAATATATTATCGAGTTAAAGATCTGGCATGGAGAGGAATACAATAAAAAAGGCGAAAGGCAACTGGCAGAATATCTGGAGTATTATAATAAAGATACCGGATATCTGTTAAGTTTCAGTTTTCATCAAAAGAAGCAGGTTGGGGTACGGGAAACCTTATTCGCCGAAAAACGGATTATAGAAGCAATTGTGTAGCCAGATGGATTTTAGCGTGCATACAGTTCTGAAAGAAGTTGAAAACAGGCAGGTGAAATAAAATGGCAAATACCAACAATTACGATGCTTCCAGTATCACGGTACTGGAAGGTCTGGAAGCCGTGCGGAAACGTCCGGGCATGTATATCGGAAGCGTTTCCACCAAGGGGCTGAACCACCTGATCTACGAGATCGTGGACAATTCCGTGGACGAACATCTGGCAGGATTCTGCGATCAGATCCGGGTCACTCTGGAGGCAGACGGATCGGCCACGGTCACGGACAACGGACGGGGGATTCCGGTGGGAATGCATGAAAAGGGCATCAGCGCGGAGCGTCTGGTGTTTACAACCCTTCATGCAGGCGGAAAATTTGACAATGCCGCATACAAGACCAGCGGAGGCCTTCACGGCGTGGGATCTTCCGTAGTCAATGCCCTTTCCACCAGATTGACCGTGACGGTCAAGAGCGGCGGCTTTATTTATGAGGACAAATACGAAAGAGGCAATCCGGTGATTCCTCTGGAAGACGGACTTCTGCCCGTGAAAGGAAGGACAAAGGAAACCGGAACCACCATCAATTTCCTGCCGGACGACACCATTTTCGACAAAACCCGGTTCAAGGAGGATGATGTAAAAAGCCGCCTTCATGAGACGGCTTACCTAAACCCCAACCTGACAATTATTTTCGAGGACAGGCGCAGAGAAGAGCCGGAGACAGTAACCTTCCATGAGCCGGACGGCATCACCGGATTCGTAAAGGATATAAACAAGTCCCAGGAATCCGTCCATGAAGTCATCTACTTCAAGGGAGAGAGCGAGGGAATTTCGGTGGAGGTTGCCTTCCAGTACATTAACGAATTTCACGAAAATGTCCTGGGCTTCTGCAACAATATCTATAATTCCGAGGGCGGAACCCATCTTACCGGCTTCAAGACCATGTTTACCAACGTGATCAATACCTACGCCAGGCAGACCGGTGTTTTGAAGGAAAAGGACGCCAACTTTACGGGAGCCGATGTGCGGAACGGCATGACTGCGGTGGTGTCCATCAAGCATCCTGACCCCCGGTTTGAGGGACAGACCAAAACAAAACTGGACAATCAGGACGCGGCCAAGGTGGTGTCCAAGATAACGGGAGAGGAGATCGTCCGCTTCTTTGACAGGAACCTGGAAACCCTGAAAAATATCATAGGCTGCGCGGAGAAGGCGGCTAAAATCCGTAAGTCCGAGGAACGGGCCAGGACCAATATGCTGACCAGGCAGAAGTTCTCCTTTGATTCCAACGGTAAACTGGCCAACTGCGAATCCAGGGACCCTGCCAAGTGCGAGATCTTTATTGTGGAGGGAGATTCCGCCGGAGGCAGCGCCAAGATGGCAAGAAACCGCATGTTCCAGGCCATCCTTCCCATCCGGGGCAAGATTCTGAATGTGGAAAAGGCCAGTATCGACAAGGTGTTGGCCAATGCGGAGATCAAGACCATGATCAATGCTTTCGGATGCGGCTTTTCCGAGGGCTACGGCAATGATTTCGACATCAAAAAGCTGCGCTACGACAAGATCATCATCATGGCGGATGCGGACGTGGACGGCGCCCACATCTCCACCTTGCTGCTGACCCTGTTTTACCGCTTTATGCCGGAGCTGATCTTCGAAGGCCATGTGTACATTGCCATGCCGCCCCTGTACAAAGCCATGCCCTCCAAGGGAGCGGAGCAGTATCTCTATGATGATAAAGCGTTGGAAAAA
Source organism: uncultured Acetatifactor sp. (assembly GCA_910587555.1). Taxonomy (GTDB): domain Bacteria; phylum Bacillota; class Clostridia; order Lachnospirales; family Lachnospiraceae; genus Acetatifactor. Next base: position 60,981 of record CAJULV010000022.1, on the reverse strand, counting down.
TATCGAAAAACCCACAAAACACCCTTTACCCTGCAGCGTTACAAGGGACTTGGCGAGATGGACGCGGAACAGCTCTGGGAGACCACGCTGAATCCGGAGACCCGACGGATGAAACTGGTGGAGATCGAGGACGCCAGAATGGCCTCCGAGGTGACGGAACTGCTTATGGGCACGGAAGTCCCCCCCAGAAAGACCTTTATCTATAATCATGCGGTGGATGCGGAACTGGATGTGTAATGCCAAGCAATAAATCCGGGGTAAATGCGTAGGTCCGGGCAGCGCATCTGCCCATGCTTTAAGCGGAAAATCAGGGGGAATGAACATCATGGCAGATATTATGGAAATTCATGAGATAGAAGAAAAGCAGGCATTGGCCAGGGCAGTTCTGGAAGACCTTCCCGAATGGTTCGGCATTCCGGAGGCCAGAGAAGACTACATTCTCCAGGTTTCAACCCAGGTTGCCTTCGGCGCATTTCATCATATGGGTGCCTGTGAAAAGCCTGTGGGTTTCCTCTGCCTGAAAGAGACGGGAAAGGATACCCTGGAGCTTTCCGTGATGGGCGTGCTGAAGGAATGCCACAGAAAGGGAATCGGAACGAAACTGTTTACAGCGGCAAAAAATTTCGCCGTATCCAGGGGCTATTCCTTTCTGCAGGTGAAGACCGTGCAGATGGGAAGATATCCGGAATATGACGCAACCAATGCCTTTTATCTGAGCCTGGGTTTTCGGGAATTCGAGGTCTTTCCCACGCTGTGGGATGAACGGAATCCCTGCCAGGTTTATGTGATGAGTTTGTAATGAGACGATTGGATGGAGCAGCTGCCAGGCGGCTGTTTTCGAAAGAAGCCATAGAAAACAACCGCCTGCAAATCAGTATCCGTAACATTTGAAAGTGCATTTCAGCTCCTCATCATCACCTTGCATTTTTTTCTGTTGCACGAAATCCCATATTTCAGTATACGCTCCATTCCATCCTGCCGAAGCTGCGCATCATAGTCCATTCTGTCTATCTGGTCCAGGGCTTCCAGACATCCCTTATCCAGATCTCCGCTGTCCTGGTATTTTACTTCAATGACTATGCCGATTTCATCCTCATCGATCTCTATGAGGATATCGCTGAAACCATTTCCGGACTCCGCATTGGAGCGCATGTACCAGTCCTCCCGATACCCCAGCAGCCCTAAGAGAATGCCGTGATAGAAATTTTCTTTTTTATTTTTCCGGACACTGGTGTCTCGGATGCTGATGGTTTTAGCCAGGTAGGCATTAAACTGTATTTCCACAGCTTCCGCATTCCCTTCGAAAAATGCCCTGCAGAAAGCGTCCAGTTTCGACGTATCCTTTCGGGACTGCGTCTGGAACCATTCCATAATCTGATCAACAAAGATTTTTCGGATTTCCTGGTTAGGGATTGTCAACAAGAAGGTATCTCCCGGCAGCTGCTTCCTTTCATCCACCGTACCGCCCTGGGTCAGGTAACCGGTCATAAAAAGAACGCTCCACAGGTTATCAATATTGCTGTACAGGTCACGGTATGTCAGTTCCAGGTTTATCTTTTTTGCGACGCTTTCACCCTTGATCAGCTGTTCCAACTCTCGTTTTGTTCCCGGTTTTGCCATTTTTATGAAGTTTCGGATGATATCGTTGTCGCTGGTATTCAGCCAAAATGTTTTCGGCGGCGCGTCCGGCTCCGAAAGCAGCAGATCAACATAATTTATAACATCCCATGGACAGTATACATCTGACATTCCGAAGCGGTAGCCGTCGTACCATTCTTTGACAATATCGAACTTGTCTTTCAAACCATAATAACTTAACATTTCTTTGACTTCGCTGTCAGAAAAACCAAAATAGTCTTCAAATCGAATATTCACGATAGAAAAAACTTTTATATTGTTTAATCCGGTAAAAACGCTCTCTTTTGCAATTTTCAGGCAACCCGTCAGCACGGCAAACTGGAGGAAATCATTGCTTTTCAAAGCCTGACTGAACAGATTACTGATCAAATGAATCATTTCGTCGTAGTAGCCGAATTGCTGTGCTTTATCAAGGGGAACATCATATTCATCAATCAAAAGGATTACCTTTTGACCAAAATGCCTGTATAAAAGCCGGCATAACATGAGCAGGCTTCCGGTGAAGGTTTCATCGTTCATGGAAAAATTCATTTCTTCCTGCCCTTCCCAGGACAAAAGACGCTGGTATTGAATTTTTTCATCTTCCACAAGTTGTCCGCTTTCTTTCAGGAAGGAAAAACGCATTGCTTCATTCCGAATAACGGAACATAGCAGCCCCCGGGCCGTCTCATAATTTCCGGCGCCTGCATCCTTCAGGCTTATGGAAATGACAGGGAATTTTCCCATATACTGCTGACAAAGCTCCGTTTCTTTTGCAATCTCTAGTCCCTCAAACAGTTTGCTGTCGCAGCCATAACCAAAGAAGTATTTTAACATACTCATATTCAGGGACTTTCCGAATCTGCGGGGACGGCTGAAAAGATTTACTTTTCCCCAATGATTCAGCAGATCCCTGATAAAGCAGGTTTTATCCACATAGTAGAATCCTTCTGTGCGAATTTCTTCAAAATTCTCAATGCCAATAGGCAGTTTATCTTTCACGGGCATGTCTCCTTTCTTTTTGGTGTCTGCGGTATGCATAGAGTTTTACGAATTTGTTGAAAAATCCAATGTTGTATCCATTATAAAATAATTGTTCGTTGTTTACAATGTAAATTTGTAACCTCAGTTTACAACTGATGTTTTGCCGAATTCTATATATTTTTCATACGCTTCCTTTGGATGTAATTCCTCTGGTTGTATCCGGGCCGGCAAATCTCAACCTCCGCTTTCTTGCAGGCCTTCTGTTACATGGGTATAATGAAGAAAGAATGAGGCACAGGAGTGAAGCATTCGTTTTGCTCCAGATGACGCCTGCGGAAATGGAGGATATAGCATGATAGATCGTGAACAAATCGGAATCAGAATAGCGGCTCTGCGGAAAAAGGCCGGATGGTCACAGCAGACTCTGGCGGAAAAACTGGGGATCAGCCCTCAGGCAGTGAGCAAATGGGAAAGTGGCAAAAATCTGCCGGACATCGATGTATTTCGGGAACTGGCCTGGCTTTTTCACATGACCATGGACAGCATTGTGGAGGGCGATCTGCTCTTTACCCAGAAAAGCGGACAGAAGGCGCTGCCTCCCAATGTGGAGGCCCTGTTTCCCGATGAGGAGAGACGCAGGCTCCTGCAAAGCTTCCTGCCATATTGTTCCGATGCGGAGCTTTACAGCATTGCCAGGGAAATAAGTGAGGGAAGTCTGAAGCTGTGTGTGCAGGCAGGAATTACAAGAATAGATGCGCATTCCGGCGGAAAGGCAGAAGAGAGAAGGGCATCCATTCCTGCCGGTATTCTGGGGGAAAACACCCTCAGAGAGACAGCCCCCTATTTTGTCAAAGTTCTGGGGGAAATGATGGGAAATGCGGAACCGGGACTGCGGCGAATCTCCGAACTGCTGTGCTGCCCCCAGTGCCGGGAACCCCTTACCCTGGAAAACAGAGATGAAAATACAATTTCTTTTCATTGTAAGAACGATCATTCATATAATGTGACAGACGGTGTGGTATATTTTGGATCCCGGGAAATCCCAGGAGAGCAATGGTCCCTGTTCATGAAAAACTACCAGGATTATCTGTATGAGCAGCACCATCCCGGAAATCCCCGTTATCAGACAGGAACGGTTCCCTGCAGCGAGGTGCGCTGGCAGGCCATCAAACAGCTGCGCCCCAGGGTGATCCTGGACATGGCCTGCGGCACCTGCAGCGGACTCAAATATGACCTGCAGCGCATTAACTGGCCCTGCCTTGTGATCATGGCTGACCTGTCCCACAGAATCCTGAAATACAACAAACGGTATTTCAGCGAGGAGATGGCAAATCCTTATGTGGATATTGTGTGCCTGGCCTGCGACTGCACCACACTGCCTCTCCGGGACGGCTGCATCGACATGGTTGTGTCAAACGGCGGCTTTGAGAGCATGCAGTCCAAAATGATGGCAGGCTTCCGGGAGGCGTACCGGGTGCTGAAGCCGGGGGGCCATGCGGTATACAACATCAGCATTGTAGAAGACCATGCTTCAGAAAATACCGCCAAGTGGGAACGTTTGTATAGGACATTGGAAGAAAGCTATCACCTGTCTGAAAAACTGTTTGACATCCGGGAGTGGGAAAGCATCTGCGCGGAGACCGGATATGTATCCACACAGACAAAGAAAATTTATGGAGAACTTCCTGCCCCAGAGGACGATGTATTTCCCTTTACCAATGAAGTCATGCAGTGGATGGGGGAGTACCTTTGCATTTCCGAAAAGGGCAGTGTATTAAAATAAGAAAGAAACCAAAGCAGAGATAATCCAGGTTTTATATGCAGCCCTGTATCAATGGGGCTGCTTTTTGCTGTAGAGAATTCCTGACCAGGGGAATCTGTCACAATATTGAATGTCTGCTTTCCATAAACTGCTTTCGGCAGGCAGTTTATGAAAAGCAATCTATATAAAAGCCATTGTAATGTCATCCGGAATCCGTTATACTAAAAACAGGCGGTCAGACAGGGAAAACCGAATTTTTCGAAAAGGATTTTGAAGCCAAAATATTCTAATAGTTGTGTGATAAGAAAACAGAGGTATCAAACATGGAGATTAAATATTATGATATAGGTCTGAACCTGTTCTGCAGGCAGTTTCCGGATCCGGAAAAAATCATCCGGGATGCGGAGGCAGCCGGTGTATGCTGTATTCTCACCGGGACAGATACAAAGGAGAACAGGCGGATTAACCGCTTTACCGGGAATCATTCCGTGTTCGGAACCACGGGCATTCATCCCCACAATGCGGATTCTGCCATGAAGGAAGACTTTGTTCTGATGGAACAGATACTGGAAAACAATACCAGGATTGTGGCGGTAGGAGAGTGCGGGCTGGACTTCGACAGGATGTTCTCCACCCGGGAGAATCAGATCAGATGTCTGGAAAAGCATATTGTTCTTGCCGAAAAATTAAACAAACCGTTGTTCCTCCACGAGCGCAGCGCAGCCGGAGAGTTTATCAAAAGATTTCAGAAACATCCGGACATATGCAAAAAGTCGGTAGTACATTGCTTTACCGGAGATAAAGAGACGCTGAAGCGTTATCTTGACATGGGCTTTTCCATCGGTATTACCGGGTGGATCTGTGATGACAGAAGGGCAAAGGAACTGCGGGAGGCGGTGAGGCTGATTCCTCCGGATCGGATTCTCGTCGAGACCGATGCCCCATACCTGACTCCCAGAAACATTCCCGGTCTGAACAGGACCAATGTCCCCCAAAATATCCGGTATGTGGCAAGGGAACTGGCACGTTATATGGGAATTTCGGAAGAGGTGCTGATACGCCGTGCAAAGGAGAATACAGAGCGCCTCTTTGGGCTGCCTGCGTCCGGTTCACAGGTGTAATTTCTGTCTGAAATTCTGTGTTCATTTTCTTTTACAAAATGATAAAAGTGTGATATACTTTTACTTATTTATGCGGGAAACCCCTTGGCAGGCTGCAGTCAATGCTTTCGAAGGGGACGTTTTCTATATTTGAGCAGGCTGGAAGGATTGAAATAAATGGATGACAGCAGAATTATCAAAACCGAATATTCAGAGGAGATGCAGAAATCTTTTATAGACTATGCCATGAGCGTTATCATAGCCAGGGCTTTGCCCGACATCCGGGACGGCTTAAAGCCCGTACAGCGGCGTACTCTGTATGATATGTATGAGCTGGGCATCCGTTATGACAGGCCTTACCGGAAAAGCGCCCGTATCGTGGGTGATACCATGGGTAAATATCATCCCCATGGAGACTCTTCCATATACGATGCGTTGGTAGTCATGACCCAGGATTTCAAAAAAGGACTGCCCCTGGTAGACGGCCACGGCAATTTCGGCAACATCGAGGGAGACGGCGCCGCTGCCATGCGATATACGGAGGCCAGGCTTGCCCGGGTGACCCAGGAGGCATTTCTGGGAGATCTGGATAAGGATGTGGTGGATTTCATCCCCAATTTCGACGAGACGGAGAAGGAGCCTTCGGTTCTGCCGGTGAAGATTCCCAATTTTCTGGTAAACGGTTCCGAGGGCATTGCAGTGGGTATGGCTACAAGCACGCCTCCCCACAACCTGGGCGAAGTCATCGATGCTGTGAAAGCCTACATGCAGAATGAAGCCATCACCACTAAAGAACTGATGCGCTATCTGAAGGGACCGGATTTTCCCACAGGAGGCATCGTCACCAACAAGGACGACCTGCTGAACATCTATGAGACAGGCGTGGGCAAGATAAAAGTCCGGGGTAAAGTGGAATTTGAAAAACTGAAGAACGGCAAGACCAATGTGGTGATCACAGAGATTCCGTATCCTATGATTGGCATGAACATCTCCAAATTTCTGTCCGATGTGGCAGGCTTGGTGGAGACGAAGAAGACCCAGGATGTGACGGATATTTCCAACCAGTCCTCCAAGGAGGGGATACGCATCGTGATTGAGCTGCGCAAGGATGCGGATGCGGAGAATTTTGTGAATCTCCTTTATAAAAAGACCCGGCTGGAGGATACCTTCGGTGTCAATATGCTGGCTATCTGCAACGGAAGGCCTGAAGTCATGGGGCTGAAAAGCATCCTGAAAGCGAATGTGGATTTCCAGTTTCAGACCGCTACCAGGAAATATAAGAACCTGCTGGCGAAGGAACTGGAGCGGAAGGAGATCCAGGAAGGGCTGATAAAGGCCTGCAATGTAATAGACCTGATCATCGAAATCCTGCGGGGTTCCAAGGACAGAGCCATGGCAAAGGCATGCCTGGTGGAGGGTAAGGCCACGGGCATCAAATTCAGGAACAAAGAGTCCCGGATTATGGCGGAACAGCTTTCCTTCACGGAGAAACAGGCAAATGCCATTCTGGAGATGCGGCTGTACAAGCTCATTGGCCTGGAGATCGAAGCACTGATCAAGGAACATGAGGACACCATGGCAAACATCTACCGTTATGAGGACATCCTGGACAGGCGGGATTCCATGGCGCAGGTGATTATCAATGAATTGGACGGTTACAAGAAGGCGTATGCGGCAAAACGAAGAACAGTTATCGAAAATGTACAGGAGGCAGTCTACAGGGAGAAAGAAATGGAAGAGACGGAACTGATCTTCCTGATGGACCGCTTCGGCTATGCCAAAACCATTGACCTGTCTACTTATGAGCGCAATAAGGAAGCTGCCGATTCGGAGAACCGTTTTGCCTTTGCCTGTAAGAACACCGGCAAGATTTGCCTGTTCACTTCCGCGGGGCAGCTGCATACAATCAAGGTCATGGATCTGCCCTACGGAAAATTTCGGGATAAGGGTATTCCCATAGATAATGTCAGCAATTATAATTCAGAAAAAGAGGATATCGTGTATATTACCAGCCAGACAGAGTTGAATCTGCGGCAGGTAGCCTTCGTCACTGCACAGGCCATGGTAAAGATGGTAAGCGGCGGAGAATTTGATGTCTCAAAGCGCACCGTTGCGGCAACCAAGCTGGGAGATGAGGATAAAGTCGTAAGCGTTATGCCCATACTGGAACAGAACAGCATCGTCCTCCAGACCCGGGAGGGGTTCTTTTTAAAGTTTGAACTGGCGGAGATTCCGGAGAAAAAGAAAGCGGCAGTGGGCGTACGCGGCATGAAGCTGGGGGCAAAGGACGCCGTAGAAAGTGTATATTACGTGCAGAATGCAGCGGATACCGCCATCGAATACAAGGGAAAAAGCATCGATTTGAACCGACTGAAATCCGGTAAAAGAGATGGAAAAGGAACCAAAATCAGAGTATAGGGGGCTAAGCCACTATGAGAATAATCGCCGGAACTGCCAGAAGCCTTCCGCTGAAGGCTCCCCAGGGGCTGGATGTAAGGCCTACAACAGATAAAATCAAAGAAACGCTGTTCAATATGCTGCACTGGGATCTTCCGGGCAGCGTGTTTATTGACCTGTTCAGCGGCAGCGGGGCAATCGGCATTGAGGCCTTGAGCCGCGGTGCCGCAAAAGCTTATTTTGTTGACAATTCACCAAGGGCAATTTCCTGTATCCAGCAGAATCTGGCATTTGCCAAAATGGAAGGGCGCGCCGTGGTCCTGAAACAGGATGCCTGCTCTGCCCTGGACAGTATCCGCCTCAGGCAGAGAATGGGGCCAGGGAACTCAATGGAAGAAAAACATTCCATGGAAGAAAGTCATTCCATGGAAAATGCGGACTTTGTTTTCATGGACCCTCCATATGACAGCGGACATGAAAGGGATGTGCTTGCTGTCCTTGGAATCATGCCGTATGTGACAGAGGATACGGTTATTATTGCGGAGGCATCCTCCCGAACGGATTTTTCCTACGCAGAGGAATTGGGCTTTACCATCACAAAAGAAAAGATATATAAAACCAATAAACATGTATTTTTAAAAAAGAGGATTCTGTTATGAAACGTGCGGTTTATCCGGGAAGCTTTGACCCTGTAACTTATGGACATCTCGATGTGATTAAGCGGGCCTCCGAAATGTTTGATGTACTGGTGGTCAGTGTCCTGAATAATAAAATGAAGAGCCCGTTGTTTTCCGTGGAAGAACGTGTTAAGATATTAAAAGATGCTACAAGGGATATTCCGAATGTGGAGGTGGACAGCTTCACAGGCCTTTTGATCAATTATGCGGCCGAAAAGCAGATTCATGTAGCGGTGAGGGGACTGCGCGCCATCACGGACTTCGAATACGAACTGCAGATTGCCCAGACCAACCGTAAGCTCTCCCAGGGGGCGCTGGACACCGTTTTTCTCACCACCAGCCTGGAATATGCTTACCTCAGTTCCTCCAGTGTAAAAGAAATCGCCAGCTTTGGCGGAGATATCAGTGAATGTGTTCCGGATTTTGTAGCTGCAATGATGAAAGAAAAGTTTCGAGATAGGAGTAATGTTTTATGAGCAGCAGGATTGAACAGTTAATCGATGAACTGGAAGAGTATATAGAGAGTTGTAAGCCCAAATTTATGTCAAACTCGGAAATCATTGTCAATAAAGATGAGATTGATGAATTGATTCGGGAACTGCGTATGAAGACTCCCGATGAGATCAGGCGGTATCAAAAGATAATAAACAACAAGGAAGCCATATTGAACGATGCCAGGAGCAAGGCGCAGGCATTGATCGACGAAGCCACCGTACATACCAATGAACTGGTCAGTGAACATGAGATCATGCAGCAGGCTTATTCTCAGGCAAACGGAATCGTGGCGACGGCCGCAAGACAGGCCCAGGAGATATTGGACAAGGCTACCATGGAAGCCAACGAACTGCGGATGCAGGCTTCCCGCTATACGGAGGAACGCCTGGCCGAGCTGGAAGCCATTGTTCTGGGTGTCCTGCAGTCTTCCAGCACTACATATGAATCCCTGCTGGGTTCTCTGGGACATTATCGTGACCTGATCCAGTCCAATATCAGAGCACTGCATCCTGTGGAGGAAGATCTTGATACCTTGCAGCTGGATGATGAGCAGGACGATTCCGAACAGCTGGACGAAATGTGATTTAGAGCTTACGCTGTAAAATTAGGAAATGATACTTAGGATAAGAACCGGTTTTCAAATGGAAGTGAAGCATTCCAAAGAACTGGTTCTTTCCTAATTGCCGGATATCCGGGGCAAACACTCGTTCGACAAGCTGCCAGGCGGACGGCATGGATATGAAAAGCATATGACGGGAAAGGGTTTTTATGCGCAGATTTGTATATATGTTTCTTGCTGTATTGCTGTCATCTTTTTGGCTGTCAGAAACCCTGCAGGCAGCTCCCCGCCTGCAGGAAACTTCCGGAAAGACAGTCATTGTGATAGACCCCGGGCATGGAGGAGAAAACAGGGGAACCATCGAAAACAACCACGAAGAAAAACTTATGACGATGACTACGGCATTGGCCATGTACGAGGAGCTTCTTCTCTACGATGACGTTGAGGTATACCTGACACGCACGGAAGATACCGATATGTCGCTGAAGGAGCGGGCCGCTTTTGCACAATCGGTAGACGCCGATTTCCTCTTCAGCATACATTATAACGCCTCCGTTAACCATGAAATTTTCGGTTCTGAGGTGTGGGTATCTTCCGTTTCTCCCTACAATGGATACGGCTACCAGTTCGGATATGAATTTCTTTCGGATATGAAGGATATGGGGCTGACGATAAGAGGTGTCAAGACCCGCCTGGGAAGCAAGGGCGCCGATTACTACGGTATTATCCGGGAGTCGGTTGCCCTGGATATTCCGGCTGTCATCATAGAACATTGCCATGTGGACGAAGAGCGGGATGCCGCCTACTGCAGCAATGATGAACAGCTGAAGGCATTCGGCAGGACAGACGCCGCGGCAGTGGCCCGGTATTTCGGCCTGAAAAGCAGCAGCCTTGGAGTTGACTATTCCGATTACCAATTAGCGGAATCAAGTTCATCCGCAAATGTGGCCGTGACACTCATAGACAGTACGGAACCGGATATCTGTCTGGTGGATTTTTCGGATGCCGATTACGAAAACGGAACACTGGAGCTGATTGTCTCGGCTTCCGATTCGGATTCTGCCCTGCTGTATTACAGCTACAGCCTGGACGGAGGGCATACCTTCGGACCCAGGGAAGCCTGGCCCGGAAGCGATACCCTTACGGGCAGATACGATGACAGTTTTCCCCTGCGGCTGACGATCCCTCCGGATACGGCGCCGGAAGTTGTTGTCCGCGCTTACAACATGTATGACCTATATACGGAAAGCAATCCTTACATAAGCCCGCAGGTGTTCTGCCCCACACCGGAGGAAGAACCGGTACCCGATAACAATATCCCGGACATCATACCTGTGGATGGGGATGTTTCGGACCCACAGGCAGAACCGAACGGCAAAAACGAACTCAGCCTGTATCGTTTTTCCATGCTCTGTCTGCTCTTTGTACTGGCAATCCTCCTTGTGATTATCGTTTTTCAGTATATTGCATACCAGAAACGGAAAAAACGCCGCCTTCAGCGAAGAAAAGAAGCAGGAGATATCTGGAACCAGCATAAATAGTAAATCCCGTTCATCGCGGTCAGTACCAGTTTATGTATGATGTAGCCGCCTATGGGCAGCCTGGACTTCCCGATACAATTGTATGTCTGGGCAATGCAGCAAAGCCCTCCAAAGGACAATGCCAGCAGGCTGTAAATCGGCAGAGAATTTCCCAAAATCCGCAGTCCTCCCGTAATTTCAAGCAGCGGAGACAAAAGCCGCAGCGGATGCCCCAGCAGTATATGGGGTATCAGATTCAGAAGATTATACAGAATCATATAGCCGCCCAGGGAGAGAATAGCCTGTATGGAAGACTGAATTGCCTGGTCGGTTTCCGCCAGAAGCCGGCTTCCCAAACCGGCAATAGGGTTCTGAGCGGATGTATTGGCGGCGGAAGGAATGCCGCAACAGATAAGGTCGGCGGAAGTATTGCATTTTTCATGAGGCAGCGGCAGGTCACGGTAGAGGCTCCCGCGCAGCGCCAGGCCATAGAGAAGCGGTATTCCGTACATGCCGAACAGATAGGGGAGAACCGCCTGCCTGTTCAAAAGCGGCAGTACAAAGCTGCAGAAATAAACGGGTCCGATATTATTGCAGAAGGCAAGAAGATATTCCGCCTCCCTTTTCGTAACCATCCCCCTGGCATACAGGTCATCCACTGTCTTTGCCCCCATGGGAAAACCGCACAGAAAACCAATCAGCATGGCGTAGCATACATTTTTCCGAACCCTGTATATGGGCCTGATGACGGGAAAGAGAATCATGGAAGCTTTCTCTGTCAGATTCATACGAATCATGATACCGGAGAGAATCATAAATGGCAGCAGTGACGGAATCATGTTCCGAAACCACAGTTCCAGCCCCATACCGGCATAGGCCAGGCTGAGCTGGGAATGGGTCAGGATGCAGCCGGAAAGCAGCAAAAACAGAATGGTTAACACTATCATGGACAGGATTTCCTTGAGGCATGGTTTTCATACAATATATGTGCGCGCAGGCCGGCTCATACCGCCTGAGTGGCGGTTTATCATGCTTTTGCAATACAAGTCCCGGAAAAACACATGGAAGCAGAAATGAGGATATAATGCGGTTAGACAAATTTCTCCGTGAAATGAATATCGGAACCCGAAGCCAGGTAAAAAACTACATTCGGCAGGGATTTGTGGCTGTAAACGGGATTCCGGCCAAAAGCGCAGATATGAAAGTCGACGAGAATACAGACAAAGTGACATTCCGGGAACGGCCTGTACAGTTCCGAAAATATTCCTACTACATGCTGAACAAGCCGGCCGGTATTGTGTCCGCAACTACGGACAATACGGCCGATACCGTAGTCTCGCTTTTAAAAGATGAAATACATGCCGGGGAGCTTTTTCCGGTCGGGCGGCTTGACAAGGATACCACCGGGCTGCTCCTGCTCACCAATGACGGGGAACTGGCACACAGGCTTCTGTCTCCGGCAAGGCATGTGGACAAGACATACCAGGTGACACTGGAGCATCCAGTGAGCCGGCATGATATCGACAGGCTGGAAGCCGGTGTCGACATAGGGGATGAGAAGCCCACACTGCCGGCCCGCGTATCTGTGGCCGCAGAGTACCCAGATACCATCCTGCTGACAATCCATGAAGGCAGGTTCCACCAGGTAAAGCGCATGATGCTGGCGGTGGGAAACGGCGTCCGGGGGCTGAAGCGGATTTCCTTCGGAAAGCTATGTCTCGATGAGACGCTGAAGGAAGGGGACTATCGGGAACTGACACCCGCAGAAATCGAACTGCTGAAAACCAGCATTTCGGACTGAGGACGGAGAGATGATATGAAACATGAAATGTTACGAAACATTGATGCGGTTATCTTTGACATGGACGGCTCCCTGGTGGACTCCATGTGGATGTGGCGTTCCATAGATATCGAATACCTGGGACGTTACGGAATCCCTCTGCCGGAGAATCTGCAGGCGGATATAGAGGGCATGAGTTTTGGCGAAACGGCACTTTACTTTAAGGAGCATTTTCCCATACCGGATTCCGTGGAAGGAATTATGCAGACATGGAACCGGATGGCGTGGGATAAATATTGTTACGAAGTCCCCCTGAAAGAAGGCATTCCGGAATTCTTAAGGGGCTGCAGGGATAACGGCATTTTGCTGGGTATTGCCACCAGCAATTCCCGGGAACTGGCGGAAAATGTCGCCCAGGTCCACCAGCTGCGTGATTTTTTCACCAGCATTGTTACGGGAAGCGATGTGGAACGCGGAAAACCGGCTCCCGACATCTATCTGAAAGCGGCGGAGGCGCTGAATGTTTCCCCCGCCGGATGCCTTGTCTTTGAAGATATTGCCGCCGGAATCCTGGCCGGTAAAAATGCCGGAATGCGCGTCTGTGCCGTGGCGGATGCATATTCCGAATACGATGCGGATAGAAAAAGGAAACTTGCAGATTACTATATCGACAATTTTTTTCACCTGTTTTAAAGGATGTATTCAAAACCGTAGTCAGAAAGGGAAAACCATGAACATTGTAATTATAACAGGCGCTTCCTCCGGTATCGGAAGAGAATTCGCATTACAAATGGATGAATACTTTGCGTGCATAGATGAATTCTGGCTGGTGGCAAGAGACCGCGGCAAATTGGCTCAGCTTGCCGGACGCCTGAAGCACAATGCAAGGATTTATGCAATGGATATCACGGACAGCGATAAGCTTGCCGATCTGGAAGATGCAGTTTTCCGTCACAAAGCAATTGTCAGAATGTTAATCAATTGTGCCGGATATGGTATTATGGGCGGCTTCTGTGAACAGGACAGGGCGTTGGAGCTGGGCATGGTTCGCCTGAACTGCGAAGCCCTGACAGAGATAACCCACCGCATGATCCCCTATATGAGAGAAGGAAGCCGCATTATTCAGATGGCTTCCAGCGCCGCTTTCCTCCCGCAGCCGGATTTTGCCGTCTATGCCGCTACGAAAGCATATGTGCTGAGTTTTTCTCGGGCACTGGGAGAGGAACTGAAAAGTGCCGGTATCCATGTCACGGCCGTCTGCCCCGGCCCGGTAGATACGCCGTTCTTCGATATTGCGGAAACCTTCGCCTCCACGCTGGCGCTGAAAAAGTATACTATGGTTTCCGCCAGAAAAGTGGTATTGCTTGCCCTGAGAGATTCCCTGCACAAGCGTTCCCTGTCGGTATACGGCCTGCCCATAAAAATGTTTTTATTCTTAACGAAAATAATGCCGCATGATGCTGTTTTAAAGGTTATGGACCGGCTGAAGAAGAGAGGATACTGAAAATGCAGTTAAAAAGATTGTTTTCCACAGACCATGTGAAAGGGACCAGAAACTATCTGAATACGCAGAAAAAGTATGAGATCCTCCGCACGGTACTCTATTTCAGCATTTCGCTGTCCCTGTTCGCTGCCGGCTACATCCAGACAGGAAGCAGGGGGAACCTGCTGTCAATCGTCGCCGTGCTGGGATGCCTTCCCGCCAGCAAAAGTGCCGTTGGGGCAATTATGTTCTTCCGTTTCCAGAGCTGCCCGGAACAGGCTGCCGCAGAGATTGAACAGCATGTCCGGGGACTGGCCGGCCTCTATGATATGGTGTTTACTTCCTATAAGAAAAATTTCGTGGTCAGCCACCTGGTTGTCTGCGGAAATACCGTCTGCGGCTTTTCCGCGGACCCGAAATTTGCGGAAAATGAATTTTACAGGCACATAGGAGATATCCTGAAAATGGACGGCCATAAGAATGTCACGGTGAAGATATTTACAAATTTGTCCAGATATACGGAACGGCTGGAACAGATGAAGGCATTGGATGCAGCGGAAAAGGAGACCGCCGCCGTCACTGCAACGCTGAAAAGCGTGGCACTGTAGCCGGGCAGCGCTGTCTGAGTACAGCCATAACAGGAGCCTTCGGAAAGGAACGGAATGAAGTCGGTAACCATCGGAAAAAATCAGGCCGGGCAGCGCCTGGACAAGTTCTTACATAAGTACCTTCCCTTTGCCGGGAACGGTTTTCTGTATAAAATGCTCCGCCGGAAAAATATCACGCTGAACGGAAAAAGAGCAGAAGGAAAGGAAATACTTGCTCTGAATGACGAAGTGAGATTCTTTTTTTCCGACGAAACCTTTGCAAAATTTTCAGGCTTGCCGGCAGCAGGTTCACAGCGGAACCAGGGGACCATTGCAGCCCCTGCATTACACATTCAGGAATACACAAATGCCTGCAGGAGCCTGGGCGGGATTTCTGTCCTGTATGAAGATGAGGACTGTCTGATTGTGAATAAGCCCGCCGGCCTGCTGACCCAGAAGGCATCGCCGGCAGATATTTCTTTAAACGAATGGCTGGTGGGATATCTCCTGCGGCAGAATCAGATTTCGGAAGAGGAATTGGGCTTTTTCCGCCCTTCCGTATGCAACCGCCTGGACAGGAATACAAGCGGCATCGTACTCTGCGGCAAAAGCCTGGCGGGGCTGCAGTATCTGAGCAAATGTGTCAGAGAGCATTCCGTCAGAAAATTTTACCGGACCATCTGCGTGGGCGCACTGCGGGAGCCGGTAACGGTTTCCGGCTATCTGGTGAAGGACAGGGACAGGAATCAGGTGACGGTTTCCGGCGAATCGCAGGCTGGCGCTTCCCGGGAGCAGGGTTCCCTTATCCATACTGCCTGCCTGCCGATTTCGGTTACACCTGCCTTTACTCTGCTGGAAGTGGAGCTTATCACCGGAAAAAGCCATCAGATTCGTGCCCATCTGGCAAGCATGGGGCATCCGCTGATCGGAGATTACAAATACGGAATCGCATCCGTCAATCATGACCTGAAAAAGCGCTTCGGCCTGGAGCATCATTTGCTTCACGCCTGCCGTATTACATTTCCGGAAGGCACATCAGGCGCCGGAAAACCGCTAAGCGGCCGGAGCATATGCGCTCCCTGCCCCGGCGCCTTTCAGATACTGGAAGAGGCCCTTTTTCCTTCCGCGCCTGTATAGGCCGCTGCTTCCGGTGCATTCCCGGCGCAGCGCCTTCTTATTGACCATATTCAGAAAAAAGGAAAACGAGACTACTATGGCAACTTGGAATTCCAGAGGGCTGAGAGGTTCCACATTGGAGGATATGATTAACCGGACAAATGAAAAATACGCCGATGCCGGGCTTGCGCTGATTCAGAAGGTGCCAACCCCCATAACACCGCTTAAAATAGACAAGGAGCATCATCAGATTACGCTGGCTTATTTCGAGCAGAAAAGCACGGTTGACTACATAGGCGCAGTACAGGGGCTTCCCGTTTGCTTTGACGCAAAGGAATGTGCCGCAGATACCTTTGCCCTTCAGAATATCCATGCGCATCAGGTAAGCTTTATGCAGAAATTCGAAAAGCAGGGGGGAATTTCCTTCTTTCTGATTTACTATTCGCACAAAGATATCTTTTACTATCTGCCCCTGGAAATGCTCCTGTATTTCTGGAACCGCGCAAAAGACGGCGGGCGGAAAAGCTTCCGCTATGACGAGTTGAATCCGGAATATATTCTGCCCCGGAAGCATGGAATTCTGGTTCCCTATCTGGAAATGCTCCAAAAGGATTTGGATGACAGGGCTTGACAGGAGCTGCATCTTCCGATATACTACAACTGATTTGTTTCGGCAACGTGGTAGCACGTTAACGTAGTAAAGCAATCGGATATTTCAGCCTGAGTGAATACCGGATGCATGACGATACCAGCATACCGTGTCGCCGTTTTCCCTGTCCGGGCGGATCAGGGAGACGGCGTATCTGCCGGAACAATCGGGTTGCAGAATCGGAAATCAAACGGAACGTCCGTATGGGCTGGAGGATCACATGAGTCGCAGATTATTACATACGCCGGAAGGTGTGAGGGATTTATACGGAAAGGAATATGCCGAAAAGCTCTATGTGGAAAACCGTCTTCGGGAAAGTATCCGCCTTTATGGCTATGAGGAGATACAGACCCCTACTTTTGAGTTTTTCGACATTTTTTCCCGTGAAATCGGCACCACTCCCAGCAAGGAACTCTATAAATTTTTTGACAAGGAAGGAAATACACTCGTGCTGCGCCCGGATTTCACCCCATCCATCGCCCGGTGCGCCGCGAAATACTTCTGCGATGAACAGGTGCCGCTGCGGTTCAGCTATCTGGGAAATACTTTTACCAATACCTCCAGCCTTCAGGGAAAGCTCCGGGAGGTAACACAGATGGGAGTGGAGCTGATTAATGACCCGTCTGTGGAAGCAGACGCGGAAATGATCTCCCTGGTAGTCCGTGCCCTGCGCAGTACAGGCCTGGAACGGTTCCAGATTGCCATAGGAGACGTGGAATATTTCAAGGGACTCTGTGAGGAAGCCGGGCTGGACGAGGATACAGAACTGGATTTGCGGGCTTTCATTTCCGGGAAAAATTATTTTGCCGCCCAGGCACTTTTAGAAGAGAGCGGTTTGGACGGAGCATATCAAAGCAGGCTTCTGCGGCTGGCTGATTTCTTCGGAGATATGGGATCGCTCTCCGAAGCAGGCGCTATGGCCGGCAACGAACGTTCCCACAGGGCAATCGAACGTTTAGAACAGATGTTTGCCCTGCTGAAATTATATGGTGTGGAAGAATTCATTTCCTTCGATCTTGGCATGCTCAGCAAATACAGATATTATACAGGAATGATTTTCAAGGCTTATACCTACGGCGTAGGAGAGTCCATCGTAAAAGGCGGCAGATACGACAAACTGCTGCAGCAATTCGGCAAAGATGCGCCGGCAGTCGGATTTGTGATGACCGTGGACAGCATTCTGGAAGCGCTTTCCAGACAGGCCGTGAAGCTTTCAATTCCGGAAGGTTTACACAAAATATATTACAACCATAATAATTACCGTGAAAAACTCGCTGAGGCAGAACGACTCCGCCGCCAGGGAATGCCTGCAGAACTGATTCGACAGTAAGGTGAGGGCGCGGCAGGACAGTTGCGGAACTGGAAACAGCAAATGTCCATGCAGCGC
>CAJULV010000022.1:0-42768 GCA_910587555.1 uncultured Acetatifactor sp. | reverse complement strand
CTCAGAGGATTTACGGACGTAGCACTTCACGGCCGGAAATGCTCTGCCAGGACAGGCGCGGCAGGACAGTTGCGGAACTGGAAACAGCAAATGTCCATGCAGCGCCTCAGAGGATTTACGGACGTAGCACTTCACGGCCGGAAATGCTCTGCCAGGACAGTTGCGGAACTGGAATAGGAGGACTAACATATGACAGAGGAGCGCTATCTGACCTTTGCGCTGGCAAAAGGCAGGCTTGCCTTAAAAACACTGGAATTATTCGAAGATTTGGGAATTACCTGTGAGGAAATAAAAGATAAAAAGACACGGAAACTGATCTTTGTCAACCAGGAACGGAAACTGAAATTTTTCCTTGCCAAGGGACCGGATGTACCCACTTATGTGGAATACGGTGCCGCAGACATGGGCGTAGCGGGAAACGATACGATTCTGGAAGAGAACCGCAATGTGTACGAGGTACTGGATCTCGGGTTCGGGAAATGCCGGATGTGCGTCTGCGGACCGGAATATGCAGGAGAACTTCTCAGACACCACGAGCGCATTCGGGTGGCAAGCAAATATCCCAACATCGCAAAGGATTATTTTTATAATAAAAAGCATCAGACCGTGGATATCATCAAACTCAACGGCTCCGTGGAGCTGGGACCGCTGGTGGGACTGTCGGATGTCATTGTCGATATTGTGGAGACCGGATCCACGCTGAAAGAAAACGGGCTGCAGGTGTTGGAAGAGATACGCCCCCTGTCTGCAAGGATGATTGTCAACCCTGTCAGTATGCAGATGGACAGATCCCGGATTCAGGAAATTGTGACATCAGTCCGGCAGAAGCTGAGAAACTGAGCCGTCCAACCCGGGAACTGTAAACCACAAAGGTAAAGCCGCAAAGGGATTTTTCTCTTTCCTGCCGTCCCTCGGCGGCTTAATTGGGAGGTATGAATATGCGGATAGTAGAATTATCCAGGGAAACAAGGCAAAATATTTTAAATGACCTGCTGAAGAGAAGCCCCAACCATTATTCGGAATACGAGAGTACTGTGAACGAAATTCTGGAAAATGTCCGAAAAAACGGAGACAGTGCCTTGTTTGCATATACGCAAAAGTTTGACCGTTTTGATCTGAACGCGGAAAATATTCGTGTGGACAGAAGGGAGATAGATGCCGCCTACGGCAAGCTGGATGATAAGCTTGTGGAGGTTATCCGGCGCAGTGCAGAAAACATCCGTGATTACCATCAAAAGCAGCTTCGCAGCAGCTGGTTCGATACCAGGGATGACGGCAGCCTGCTGGGGATGAAATATACTCCCATTGCCAGGGCGGGCGTCTACGTCCCCGGCGGTAAGGCAGCGTATCCGTCCAGCGTGCTGATGAATGTGATTCCCGCGAAGGTCGCCGGGGTGAAAGAGATACTTATGACAACGCCTCCCGGAGCGGACGGATGTGTCAATCCCGGTACCCTGGTCGCTGCGGACATCGCAGGCGTGGATACAATATATAAAGCCGGCGGCGCGCAGGCTGTGGCAGCCATGGCATTCGGAACGGAATCCGTCCCCAAAGTCGATAAGCTTACAGGACCCGGCAATATATTTGTTGCGCTGGCCAAGAAAGCCGTGTACGGTTATGTGGGAATCGATTCCGTGGCAGGCCCCAGTGAAATCCTTGTGTTGGCAGACGAGTCCGCAAATCCCCGATATGTGGCGGCTGACCTGCTCTCACAGGCCGAGCATGATGAGCTTGCAAGCGCCATTTTAATCACCACGTCCAGGGAGCTAGCCGAAAAGGTTTCGGAACAGGTTGGCATTTTTACAGCACAGCTGTCCCGCCGGGAGATTATTCAGAAGTCCTTGGATAACTACGGCTATATCCTGGTAGCGGAAAATATGCAGGATGCGGTAGATGCCGCCAATGAGATTGCTTCGGAGCATCTGGAAATACTGACGGAAAATCCATACGAAATCATGGCGCAGATCCGCAACGCAGGTGCGATTTTCCTGGGTCCCTGCTCTTCAGAACCCCTGGGAGATTATTTTGCGGGTCCCAACCACATTCTTCCCACCAATGGTACCGCAAAGTTTTTCTCTCCGCTGAATGTAGATGACTTCATGAAAAAAACGAGTATCATCTCATATTCCAGGGCCGCTTTGGAGAAAGTACATAGGGATATCGAACTTTTTGCCGAGAGTGAAGGCTTGACGGCACATGCCCACAGCATAAAAGTCCGGTTTGAGGAGCAGGCCCAACCTCAGAATCCATAAGCTGCAGGAGGAATCGGACCCCAATCATCGTGCCATAGACGGTATGGGCAAAAACAGCGGCGGAAACAGAAGGAATGTCTGCAGAAGTGAAACGAGGATAGAGATGAGAACAGCGACTGTAGCGCGAAAGACAAACGAAACGGATATTTCCGTCACATTGAATCTGGACGGAAGCGGTAATTCAGAGATTTCCACAGGAATCGGTTTTTTTGACCATATGTTGGAAGGTTTTTCCAGGCATGGTTTTTTCGACCTGAAATGCCGTGTAAAAGGCGACTTAGAGGTAGACGGCCATCACACGGTGGAGGATACCGGTATTGTGCTGGGCCAGGCCATGGCAAAAGCCTGGGGAGATAAGAAGGGAATTCACAGATATGGTTCTTTTATCCTTCCCATGGATGATGCCCTGGCCTTATGTGCCGTGGATTTGTGCGGCAGGCCTTATCTGAATTATGCATGTAATTTCCCCACGGAGCGGGTGGGCGGCCTGGATACGGAACTGGTGAGAGAATTTTTTTACGCGGTTTCCTACAGTGCCGGTATGAACATGCATCTGAAAATGCTGGACGGCCGGAATGCCCACCATATGGCGGAAGCCATGTTTAAAGCCTTTGCCAAGGCCCTGGATATGGCAGTCTGTCGGGAACCGCGGCTCACAGATGTACTCAGCACCAAGGGAAGCCTGTAAAACGGAAGATAACAGCTGAAATGAAAGATAAAACAAATGAGGTACCCCAATGATTGTAAAAAAATTCGTACCCTGCATTTACTTATACAACGGACACGCAGTACGCCGTCTTGACGACTTCTCTGTAGTAGAAACAGATCCGCTGCGCCTGGTCAGCCTGTACAATGAAAACAGTGCAGACGGGCTTATCGTATTCGATATGTCCCGGGGAGACGCGGCTCATGAAGAAGCCCTGGACATGATTAAAGACATCTGTGCCGCTGCGGAGATGGAAGTGATTGGAGCCGGCCATATAGAAAGAATGGAGGACGTGAAGAAGCTTCTCTATGCGGGCTGCAGGCGCGTGGTTCTGGATTATACAAAAGAGAGCAATATCGCTGTCACGGAGGAGGTATCCAGGAAATTCGGCAGGAATAAAATCCTGGCCTCCTACGAGGACGCAGGTGTGGTAGCCGCCAACAGGGAATTGCTGGAGCAGTATGTTTCCGCCCTTCTTCTGATGAATCCCCATCAAATCCGGGAGACGGAAAAGCTCACGGCGCTTCCTTTCTATGTCAGGATTAACCAGATTGCCCTGAACAAGCTGATGGAAATCTTTGCATATAACAATGTCTGCGGCATCACTGGCAATACCATCAACGACAATTACCGCGATATTCTGACGCTGAAAAATCTGTGCAAGGAGAACGGTATGCTTGTGGAAACCTTTGAAGCCGCTTATCAGTGGGATGACTTTAAGAAAAACGGAGACGGTATGGTGCCGGTGATCGTGCAGGATTACCGTACCCGGGAAGTCCTGATGATGGCGTACATGAACGAGGAAGCTTATGAACAGACGATTCACACCGGAAGAATGACTTATTTCAGCAGAAGCCGCGGGCGGCTGTGGCTGAAGGGGGAGACAAGCGGCCATTATCAGTATGTGAAAAGCCTTACCGCGGACTGTGATATGGATACGATTCTGGCAAGGGTTTCTCAGACGGGCGCCGCCTGCCATACCGGCGCCAGAAGCTGTTTCTTCAATGAAATCACCAAAAAGGACTGGGAGGAAGAGTCCAATCCCCTCCGGGTTCTGGAAGATGTGCTGGATGTCATTAAGGATAGAAAAGTGCATCCCAAAGAGGGTTCCTATACCAACTATCTTTTCCAAAAGGGCATTGACAAAATCCTGAAAAAATTGGGTGAGGAAGCCACTGAGATTGTGATCGCCGCCAAAAATCCCAATTCCAATGAGGTCAAATACGAAATAAGCGATTTCCTGTATCATATGATGGTTCTCATGGCGCAGAAGGATATCAGCTGGGAGGAGATAGCGGCAGAACTGGCAAACCGCTAGAGCGTGTTTGAAAATCCACTTTCAGCTAAATGATTACAAAGAATGTTCAAAACAGGAGATAGACATGCTGCTGATACGCAATGGTTATATGATTGATCCCAAATCCGGCCTGGAAGGCAAATATGATCTGCTCATTGAAGCGGATAAAATCAAAAAAATCGGAAAACATCTGACAATACCTGACAAAAACTGCCGGGTCATCGACGCGGAAGGCCTTCTGGCGGCTCCCGGCCTTGTGGATGTCCATGTCCATTTCCGGGATCCCGGATTTCCGGATAAGGAAGACATCCCCAGCGGTGCAGGGGCAGCGGCAAAAGGAGGCTTTACCACAGTCGTAATGATGGGCAATACCAGGCCTCCCATTGATAATATCGATACGCTTCAATATGTGCTGGACAGAGGGAGAAGCACCGGAATCCATGTACTGTCCTGCGCAAATGTAACGCTTGGGATGCGTGGGAAAGAGCTGACCCCCATGGAGGACCTGGCGGGACATGGGGCTGTGGGATTTACGGATGACGGCGTGCCGCTGATGGACAGGGAACTGGTGCGGGACGCTATGATACGCACAGCCGAACTTGGCATGCCTATCAGCTTTCATGAAGAAAATCCCGGCATGATTGCGGAAAACGGCATCAACCGCGGAAAGGCAAGTACACATTTCGGTATCGGCGGCTCTCCAAGAGAGGCAGAGATCAGCCTGGTAGAGCGTGACCTGCAACTGGCCCTGGAGACAGGGGCGCATATTAATATACAGCATATCAGCACACGGGAAGCTGTAGAGCTGGTCCGCCGGGCACGAAAACAGGGCGGAAACATCCATGCTGAGGCAACGCCCCATCATTTTACCCTCACAGAGGATGCCGTCCTCAGATACGGAACCCTGGCAAAAATGAACCCGCCCCTGCGCGAAGAGGCGGACAGACAGGCGATTATTCAGGGGTTGGCAGACGGCACCATCGATATCATAGCAACCGATCACGCGCCTCATACGGCAGAAGAGAAAGCCAGGACTCTTACACAAGCTCCAAGCGGGATTATCGGCCTGGAGACGGCGCTTTCCCTGGCTGTCACGAACCTGGTGCGGACAGGTTGTCTCACCATGTGCCAATTGCTGCGCCTGATGAGTACAAATCCGGCCCACCTGTATCATTTGGATGCGGGATACCTGGCTGAAAACGGCCCGGCTGACTTGGTGCTGATTGATACTGCCGCAGAAACGGTTCCGGGTAAATATGCTTCCAAAGCCTCCAACACCCCATTCACCGGCTGGAATCTCACAGGAAAGGTAAGGTATACCATTTCATCCGGTAAAATTGTGTATTCAGATGCGGAATAAGAAATAAATATCGAAATAACGTTAAAAAGCTGCCGGTAAATGGCAGCTTTTTTCAGGCACGACTCTACATATCACTTTACCAAAAAATAAAAGAAAAGTCTAGTGTTTTTTTCATTTTCCTGTATACTTTTATTACATCATGAACAGTTCAGACAGGGCGCTGGACTGTTGCAAATCATTCCTGAAGCGCCCGGTTTCGCACAGCTGCCCTTGCACCTCCATTTGGGCTGGGCGTTTTCCGCAGGCAGGATTCAGGAAATCGTATGAAAGAAAGGAGATTTCAATGAGCCAGGACGAACAAGGCAAAGTACACGGTACCTCCCGACAGGAGGAAGAAGCATTTCTGGAGCAGACCCTTGCCGTTATCCACAACAATCTGGAAGTCTACGGCCAGCGGGTGCGAAGTATGCGGGAAGAAATTGATGATATGCTGGACCATTTCCACGATGACAATCCGGAACTGATTAACCTGCTGGAAAACAGCATGACGCTTTACGAGCAGATGAAGCGGGCATTGGAGCGAAATGAGAAGGCACAGGCGAAGCCCTATTTCGGCAGAATTGACTTTTATGACGAAGCGCTGGAACAGGAGGAGAGCATCTATATCGGCAAGGGAGGCATATCCATAGACACCACCCATCAGGCTGTAGTGGACTGGCGGGCCCCGGTGGCCAATGCCTATTATGAAAACGGTCTTGGAAAATGCAGTTATACCGCTCCCGGTGATAGACAGATTCCCATTGACCTGAAGCTGAAGCGGACTTATGAGATTGAAAAGGGAAAGCTGCTGGATTATTACGACAGCGAAGTGGTGGCAAACGATGAGCTGCTGACCAAATACCTTGCCAAAAACAAGCAGGCAGTGCTGGGGGAAATCATTGCCACTATCCAGAAAGAGCAGAATGAAATTATCCGCAAGTCCCCCTATCACAATATCATTGTACAGGGTGTGGCAGGCTCCGGTAAGACCACGGTAGCCATGCATCGGATTTCCTTTATCCTGTATAATTATCAGGAGCGCTTCAAACCCGATGATTTTTATATCGTGGGAAGCAACCGCATACTGCTAAATTACATCACAGGGGTGCTTCCGGACCTGGACGTATACGGGATACGGCAGATGACCATGGAACAGCTTTTTGTCCGGCTCCTGTACGAGGATTGGGACGAGAAGAAGTTCACCATCAAAAAAAGCAGCCAGAGCGGAAATCAGGGCAGTATCAAGGGAACTCTCAGATGGTTTGAAGATCTGAAAAAGTATTGTGACGAACTGGAATGGAACGGTATATTGCGGGAGTCTGTCTACCTGAATCCCAAACAGTTCGTAGAGGGACTCAGAGACGGCAAAAACGGCGTTTATGACACCACCGTAGGCAAAAAAGTCAATCCTTATGACCTGGTACTTCTGGCGGACGGAGAAGCGGTGGAGCGCTATATCCTTCAGAACCCCAAGGTTTCCATGCAGAGCAAGATCAACATGCTCAACGAACGCCTGAACATCAAAATCAAGGAAGAATTCCTGGGAAAAGGCATCAAGTACACCGAGGCGGAGCGGAAAGCCATTTTGAAAGCTTATCGGGGCAGATACGGCGGCAGGATATGGAAGGGTTCCATCTATGAATGCTACCGGGATTTCCTGAATCGGCAGCTGCAGAACTATCACATTGCCATGGAGATTCCGTCATTGGAATTTGACGTCTATGACCTGGCGGCACTGGCCTATATTTACAAAAGGATCAAGGAGACCGAGGTAATCAGCGAAGCCCATCACATTGTCATCGATGAAGCACAGGATTACGGGATGATGGCATATTCCGTGCTGCATTTCTGCATCGAAGCCTGTACGTATACCATTATGGGAGATGTATCCCAGAATATTCATTTCGGTTACGGGCTGAATGACTGGGAGGAACTGCGAAAACTGCTGCTTCGGAATAAAGCGGACAGCTTCGGCATCTTGAAAAAAAGCTACCGCAACACCGTGGAAATATCGGATTTTGCCTTGAAGATACTGCATCACGGACAATTTTCAAGCTATCCTGTGGAACCCATTATCCGCCATGGCAGCCCGGTGAGAGTGGAGCAGTGTACAGAAACGCCTTCCGGCGTAGAAGCCCATGACAGCAACCTCATCAGCAAAGCAGCCCATATCTGCAGGGAATGGCAGGAAAGCGGTTTTGATACCATTGCCGTGGTATGCCGGAACCAGCACAGCGCAGACCTCGCCGCAGAAGCGCTGGGGCAATATATAGAGGTTATGGAAAGTGACCTGGAAACGGCAGTATTCGGAAACGGCATCATGGTACTCCCAGTAGAGTACACCAAAGGGCTTGAATTTGATACCGTATTGATTCTGGACCCCACAAGGGAAGAATATCCTGTAGATGACGGACATGCCAAACTGCTCTATGTGGCAGCCACCCGTGCGCTTCATGAACTCTGCGTCCTTCATACCGGGAATCTTACCGGGCTGATTGCCGACCCGGTCCCTGCCGGGCGCCACGGGATAATAAAAAACAGCGAAACAGGCAGGAAGGCAGCAGACAGTGCCAAACGTTCCGGTCAGTCATCGGCGGAACCCATAAACCATTCCAGTCAATCCTCAACTCGCAGGAGCCAGGACAATAACCAATCTGGTCAAAGGCGAAGCGTGCCTCGTCCAAATTCTGACTCTATGGGTCAATCGAAACTTCCTGTCAGTCAGCCTGGTGACCTGGGTGGTCAGAGGACTGCTCCCCACGGAAACGATGCTTCAGCCAGCAGGCAGCCTGCCCCCCAAATTCCCTTCAGCGGCCATAAGCCCCGTGCAGCCCTGCCGGCGGCTTCCGCTTCGCAGAAGGGGCAGAAGACATCACCTCTGACAAATTTATACAGTGCAAAACCGACGCCTGCCGCTGTCCGAACAAATACAGAACAGCCGAAAAAGAAAACAAAGTTTCCCGCTTTCGGGGATATCCCGCCCACGGAAAGGCTTCGTCCCATGGGACATTCCAAAATAGACCTTTCCATCCGCTGGATTACAAAGCTTCCTGACGGGCTGTGCCTGCAGAGCCGTTACGGCACACTTAAGCTAAGCCCTGTGGGAAGCGCTGTCATAAGGGTAACCTTCACCAAAAATGCCCGGCCGGATTATGCGCCGCACCCTCTGATCGCGGTGGACAGAACCGAAAAATTCTGGCTGTACAAAGATTCCGCCAGCGCTGCGGAACTGACAACGGATGAGCTGGTACTGCGGATTGACAAAGCTTCGGGCGCAGTCAGTTTTCTGTCCAGGGATACGAATTCAGGCGCAAAAAAACCGCTTCTGTCAGAACGCAGGAAAGAATGCCGCCAGCTGGAAAATCTGGCCGGGGAAAGTTTCCGGACCTGGCTCTTCCTTGACTTCTACAAAGAAGAACATCTGTATGCACTGGGTCCGGAGGGCAAGGCCATTCCGCTGCGGGGAACCGCCCGGTATATCTCCGGCGAGGACGGCAACACCCTGCCGCTGCTCCTGTCTGATAAGGGTTACGGAATTCTTCCTGCGGCAGCATCTCCCGTATTTTGCTGTGACATTCCTGCCTACGGTTCCTATATCCATGCCGACAGTGAAAAGCAGCTGGATTATTATTTTATCGCCGGAAAAAGAAAGGACACAATACTGAACGCATATGCGTACCTGTGCGGAAATCTATAGCGGCAGCATGCCCGGCTTCTCCCGGTACACATCGCGTTAATTCAGGAATGGCAAATACCTGATTCCTGTGCCGGGGGAAATTTATTTTGTCAGTGCCTCAGCCCATGTTTCAATCACTTCTTCATAATCGGCCGAAATCACCTCGAATACTTTCTCCGCGGTGATTCCGGCTATTTCCATATGGTTTCTGTCCATAACAATCACTGCCGCCACCAGAAAGAGCGCAATCCAGACTCTGCATTTAAAGAAAGTATAAGGCTCCTGTTCCGGCTGTCCTGCATCATCATAATACGGCCCTGTATATCGGAGAGAATCTTCATCCTGAAAACCGACGCTGCTTCTTCCATATAAGATTCTTTCCCTGTTGGACAAATCATACTGATTTTCATGATATCTTGAACGCACCTGCTGCACCAATTGGAGTTTTTGCTCCATCGTCACGTCACTCACAAAAAATCACCTCAAAGTATCTGGGAAGCTTATTTAAAAATATGGCATTTGGCGCTGAATTATGATAGAATGGAAGAAGTTCCGGTACGGACAATGAGAAGGATACAATACAGGCTTGCCGCCCGGGGAAAAGAGGATTCGGAAAAATGGAAAACAACGGAAAGATGTTTGGCGAGAAGATTCGTTCCAACATTGCAGAGGTCATTGTGGGAAAAGAGCAGACTGTCAGACTGCTGCTGACTGCACTGCTGGCTGACGGCCATGTGCTGTTGGAGGATGTACCCGGAACGGGCAAGACAAAGCTGGCTAAGACGCTTGCAAAAAGCATCAGTGCAGATTTCTCCAGAATCCAGTTTACCCCGGATTTACTGCCCAGCGATATCACCGGGCTGAATATCTTTGATCGGCAGAAAAACGAATTTGTACTGCGCAGGGGACCCGTTTTCACCAACATACTGCTGGCAGACGAAATCAACCGCGCGACGCCCAGAACCCAGGCGGGACTCCTGGAATGTATGGAAGAACGGCAGGTGACAATCGATGGTGAAAGCTATGTCCCCGGCACGCCCTTCTTCGTCATAGCCACCCAGAATCCGGTGGAAACCACGGGAACCTTCCCGCTGCCGGAAGCACAGATGGACCGTTTCATGATGCGGCTTTCCATGGGGCTGCCTGACAGGGCGGAAGAGCTGGCCATACTGGAGAAATATATGGAAAAGGAGCCTCTGGCGGAACTGAAAAGCGTAATATCCCTGGCGGAGCTGGCAAAGGCGAGGGCGGAAGCCGCCGAAGTGTTTGTACATCCTTGTGTGAGGGAATACATGGTGGATATTGTGGAGGCTACCAGAAAAGGAGGCGAAATCCTGCTGGGCGTCAGCCCCAGAGGCAATCTGGCCCTGCTCCGCTGTGCAAAGGCGTACGCATGGCTGGAGGGACGGGATTACTGTACGCCGGACGATATCAAGGCGCTGGCAGTGCCTGTCCTGGCCCACAGAATCGTATTGGGATACGGGTCCGGAGGTATGGAAGGCACCGTAAAACGGGTGGAAAACATCATTGCATCCCTCCCTGTCCCCACAGAGGAGTTTCGCAAATGATAAAATTACTGGGTATCGGCATAATTGGCCTTCTCCTTTTTGTGATACAGAAGTCCATCTATGAGCGGCTTTGGCAGAAATCCCTGTATGTCTCCGTCAGCTTTGGAAAGGAACCGATTTTCGAGGGAGAGCAGGGCGAGTTGAAGGAAATCATTGAAAACAGAAAGCGGCTTCCCCTATCCATGCTGAAAGTGAAATTTAAGACCGACAGGCATCTGAACTTCGGAAACGAAAAAGGTTCCCGGACTACAGACCAATATTACCGCAATGATATATTCCGCATAGGAAGCGGTGAGCGGGTGACACGCACCCTGAAATTCCGGGGCGGGCGTCGGGGATATTATACCATTGACGAAATCAGCCTTGTGGCGTCGGATCTTTTTTTCCTGAGCCAGATGGTGGCAGATCAGAAAGTAAAAACGGAACTCTATGTATACCCCAGGCCGTATGACGACGCCAGGCTGCGCCGGTCCCTCATCCGGATGAACGGAGAAATGCTGTCCAGACGGCATCTGCTGGAGGACCCCTTTGAGTATCGGGGGATCCGGGAGTATCAGCCATATGACGACATGCGGAGCATCAACTGGAAGGCTACCGCCAAAACAGGTGATTTTAAGGTAAACCAGAAGAATTATACCTCCCTGAAAAGCGTCCGGATTTTCTTCAACATTCAGGATGACAATATCCTGAAGAAGGAGGCTGCCGTGGAAATGACGCTCCGCATTGCGGCAGCCCTGTGCCGGCTGTTTCTGCAGCAGGGAATCCAGGTTTCCTGTTACGGAAACGGTGTTGATATCGTGACACACAGCCCCTTTTCCGTCAGTCCGAAGGCAGGCCAGGGGCAGATGGATACGATATACCGGGGACTTGCAAGAATTGATACCTCACAGCCTGCCACAGATTTCAGGGAACATTTCGAAGAGCTTCTCTTCCGGAAATCCCAGGGGACATTTACTTACTTTATCGCGCCGAATCAATATGATGATTTCGTGGAACTTCTGGTAAAATACCAGGCCTCAGATAATCCCTTCCTGTGGTTCTATCCCTCTGCTTCCGACAGGGAACCGGAGCTGCCGGAAGCCCTGGAGCGATATATAGATGTTGTTCATTTTGAGGAATAGTGTATAGGAATGAAGCAAATGAATATTGGCAAAATCCGTTTTTTAATGAAATCCTGACAGAACAGATGAATCACTGGATGTTTTTTCCGCTGGCGCTGGTTGTGGCCGGCGCTTCCAGGAATTTAACAGGCGAGGGAGACACCATGCTGCCGGCCTGGGTTTTGTGCAGCCTGTTCCCTTTTTTCTATTTCCTGGTCAGATATGTAACGGGGCATCTGTTTCCTTTTGTGCTGCTTCATCTGGCAATTGCGGCGCTTTCCCTGCTGGTGCCGGTGTCGTTCCCGGCAGGAAAAACCGTCTGTATCTTCTGCGCATTGGGCTACCTGCTGCATTCCCATATTTTGCGCCTGAAACACGATGAACTGTTCTCCAATGGCCTGCACCTGCCGGCAGGCGTGGCAATGGCGGCGGTTTCCGCCTTTTTCGTCCATTATCTTGAAATCGAAGAGTGGGACAATTATTATGTGTTTGCACTGATTGCGTCGATTGCACTGTATTTTATCATCTATTATATTGAGCATTATCTGAAATTCCTAGCCGTAAATGAAAGCAGTGCCGGTTTCCTTCCGGCTGCGGAGATGTTTCGCTCCGGAATGGGGCTTGTGCTTGTATATACAGTGCTTGGAGCAGGGATTCTCCTGCTCAGTTCTCAGTTTGCATGGCTTTCCGGGATTTTACAGCCTGTCAAGGCGCTTTTGCTCCGCTTCCTGCGGTTTTTGTTTTCCGGTAAATCTGCCCCTGCAGAGGAAGCAGAGATACCGCTTGTCGAAGAACAGCCGGGGAACGGTATCAGTGAGCTGGCCCTGCCCAAGGCGTCCGAGCCTTTCTGGTTATGGAAGGTATTGGAGTTTATCGCCGCTGCGGCTTTGGCCTGTGCCGTGTGTGTGATTGCGGTCCTGTTGTTGTTGAAGCTGTTCCAATTAATCCGGAAATACATGAACCTGCATTTTCACAGGGAAAACAATGCGAAAGCAGAAGAAACATATGATTTTCGGGAAAAGTGCGGACTGGAACACAATCCGGAGAAAAGAAAGAAACATTTGTTCGATTCTTTATCACCCCGTGAGCGGATTCGGAAATTATATAAAAAGAAACTTCTGTCTTCCATGCCGCAGCTTTCCGAAGAAGACAGAAACCGCATGGATATCTATACGGCAAAAGAGTGGGAGCGGAAGCTGGAAACCAACGGAATGTCAGGTTTATATGAACAGGCCAGGTATTCCAACCGCGAGATGAGCGGGGCGGACGTACGGCAGATGCGGGCGGCATGTAAATAAAGTAACAGTTCAACGTCCTGTCTGAACTGTTACAAATAAAATAAGAGTGATACCGGAAATGATAGGATAGCAGTATCATACCGAAATCTGAGAGGAGAGTTTTCATGGAACACCTGTGTAATGGACATAGTGAGGCTGACATTTGGGGAAGGAAGCTGGCGCTGAATGACGATATTCTGATGAGTATAGAAAAACCTGCACGCTATATCGGCGGCGAATACAACGCAGTGCTGAAGACGCCTGATAAAGTAGATATCCGTTTTGCCTTCTGCTTTCCCGATGTCTATGAAATCGGCATGTCGCATCTTGGCCTTCAGATTTTGTATGATGCCTTCAACTCCATGGATGATGTCTGGTGCGAGAGAGTTTTCTCACCCTGGGTGGATCTGGATGCCGTCATGAGAAAAGAACACATACCGCTGTTTGCGCTGGAATCTCAGGATCCGGTGCGGGAATTTGACTTTCTGGGAATTACCATACAGTATGAAATGTGTTATACAAATATACTCCAGGTACTGGATTTGGCACAGATTCCGATTCTGGCAGCAGAGCGTGGGGAGAATTGCCCCATTGTCATCGGCGGCGGCCCGTGTACCTACAATCCGGAACCGCTGGCAGATTTTTTTGATATTTTTTATATCGGCGAAGGAGAGACGCGATATCGTGAACTCTTTGACCTCTATAAGGAATGTCGTGAGAGGAATCTCGGACGCATGGCGTTCCTGCGCCGTGCTGCAAAGCTGCCGGGATTGTATGTGCCGCGTTTCTACGATGTGGAATATAAGGAAGACGGTACCATTAAACGGTTCTTTCCGCTGGAAGAGGGTATACCGGCCGTCATTCAGAAGGAAATCGTCATGGACATGTCCGGTGTCGGTTATCCCGTAAAGCCTGTGGTTCCCTTTATCAAAGTCACACAGGACAGAGGCGTACTGGAAATCCAGCGCGGCTGTATCCGGGGCTGCCGCTTCTGTCAGGCAGGGCAGCTGTACCGTCCCGTCAGAGAGCGGGATGCGGACCATTTGAAAAAATATGCGCTGGAAATTTTGAAAAATACCGGCCACGAAGAAATCTCCTTAAGTTCCCTGAGCTCCAGCGATTATTCCGGACTGCCGGAACTGGTGGATTTTCTGATAGAAGAGTGCGGAAAACAACATGTGAACATATCGCTGCCATCCCTTCGAATCGACGCCTTTTCCCTGGACGTGATGAGCAAGGTGCAGGACGTAAAAAAATCCAGCCTGACTTTCGCGCCCGAAGCCGGCAGCCAGAGACTGCGGAATGTCATCAATAAAGGCCTGACGGAGGAAACCATCCTGAAAGGAGCGGAGCTTGCCTTTAAAGGCGGATGGAACAGGGTTAAGCTGTACTTTATGCTGGGACTGCCCACTGAGACCGATGAAGACATCCTTGGAATTGCCGAGTTATGCAATAAAATTGCCGCGCTTTATTACGATACGGTGCCCAAGGAAAAACGCGGCGGCAGCCGGGTGCAGATTGTGGCCAGCACTTCCTTTTTCGTCCCCAAGCCCTTTACCCCTTTTCAATGGGCCCCACAGTGTACCAAAGAAGATTTTCTGGAAAAGGCGTATCAGACACGCACTGCTGTTTCCGAACAGCTGAACCAGAAGAGTATTAAGTATAACTGGCATGAAGCGGATGCCAGCGTGATGGAAGGCGTATTTGCCAGAGGAGACAGGCGGCTGTGCAGGGTAATTCGTAAAGTCTATGAAAAAGGCGGTTTTTACGATGCCTGGGGAGAGTACTACGACAATGACAAATGGATGGAAACCCTGGAAGAATGCGGTTTGTCAGCGGAATTCTACACCCACAGACAACGTCCCCTGGACGAGATCCTGCCCTGGGATTTTATCGACTGCGGCGTCTCGAAAGCGTTCCTGCAGCGGGAATGGGAAAAGGCCGGACGGGAAGAGAATTCCGAGAACTGTAAAGAAAAATGTCAGGGATGCGGTGCCGCCAGGTTTGGCGCAGGAATATGCCATGAGTCCAGACAGCAGTGATAACCCATGGGAAATATGTACTTCACTTTAAATCCGAATCCGCTTCTTTGAGACAGGTAAAACAGCTTCTGCGCAAGGCGGAATGAAGCAGCTCAATGATCAATTATGGGAAGCTGCCCTTGCGAATATATGGGAAAGTATAAGAAAGGTAACAGGTAATAAAGAGAATATGAAGAAAAAAGCATTTATAAATATGCAGCTTTTGGACGGAAGCGAAAATATGGCTCCCTGCCCGGGTTATGTGCTTGTTACGGAGGGGGACAAAATAACGGCTGTAGCACCGGAAAAAGAGATTGCGATGGAGGACTGTGAAATCGTGAACCTGGAAGGCAGGTATCTGATGCCGGGATTAATTAACCTGCATGTCCATATCCCGGCCGACGGTAAACCCAGGAAGAAGCCTGCTGACGCAAAAAAAGCTGTAAAGTTTGCCACAGCCAATGTGTTCACCCGTAAATATTTGGAACACATATACAAGGTAAATGTCTATACGGAACTCCTCAGCGGCGTTACCACACTGCGCTGTGTAGGCGGTGTGGAAAATTACGATACCTGGATTCGCGACGCGGTCCGCAGCGGCAGGGTTCCGGGTCCGCGAATCCTCGCTGCCAATAAGGCGATATCTGTGCCGGGAGGGCATATGGCCGGTTCCCTTGCCTATGAGGCAGCTACCGCGGAAGAAGCTGTCAGATATGTCCATGATATCTCCAGGGATAAGCCGGACTTGATTAAGCTGATGATTACCGGAGGCGTCCTTGATGCCGCAGCCAAGGGAGAGCCAGGCGTCCTGAAAATGCCTCCTTCCATTGTGAAAGCTGCCTGCGAGGAAGCCCATAAGCTGGGCTATCGTGTGGCGGCCCACGCAGAGAGCACGGAGGGAGTGCGGGTTGCCCTGGAAAACGGCGTGGACACCATAGAGCACGGCGCGGTGCCTACTGCAGAAATCATAGGTTTATTCAGAGAAACCAGCGCCGCACATGTGGCTACGATTTCACCGGCGCTGCCATACGCATTGTTTGATCCGGCTGTAAGCCATGCTGACGAGATGAGCCGCCATAACGGAAAAGTCGTTTTTGACGGCATCATCGAATGTGCCAAGCAGTGCATCGCAAACGGGATACCGGTAGGTCTGGGAACGGATACAGGATGCCCTTATGTCACTCATTACGATATGTGGCGTGAAATTCAGTACTTTCACAAATGCTGCGGTGTGTCCAAAGCTTATGCCCTGTATACCGCCACCAGACGGAATGCGGAAATTCTCGGCCTCGGAGATGTAACGGGCAGTATTGAAGCCGGTAAGAGCGCGGATTTCATTGTGACGAAAGAGAATCCCCTGGTAGATCTGACCGCATTGCGCAATCTCAGTATGGTAGTTGCAAGGGGGAATATCATCGTCAATCCGAAAATCAAAAAGATGCCGGAAGTGGAAACGGAATTGGATAAATATGTAAGAAGCCATCTTGGGGATGATGTGGAGGATACAAATGAAGCTTCGAATTAAATTCAAAAAATACGGCGCTGTCCGTTTTATCGGCCATTTGGATGTAATGCGCTTTTTTCAGAAGGCCATAAGGCGGGCCGGCATTGATGTGGCATACAGCCAGGGCTTCAGCCCCCACCAGATTATGGCTTTCGCGGCGCCGCTGGGGGTTGGACTCACCAGCAATGGCGAGTATATGGATATAGAGGTCAATTCCATTGCTTCCTGCCAGGATGTACAGGAACGCCTGAACCGTGTAAGCGTTCCCGGAATAGAAGTCATTTCCGTGAAGATTCTTCCGGAGGATGCCGCAAATGCCATGGCAAGCGTGGCTGCAGCATCCTACACCGTGCGCTTTCGCAGTGATAAAATGCCCGAGGCGGACATTGCTGCCATATTGCCGCAGTTTCTGGCGAAAGAACATATTTTGATTACAAAGGAAACGAAGAAAGGCTCCCGGGAAGTGGATCTAAAAGAGGGTATTTATGGGCTTACCTGTGAAAACGGTATTTTACACATGCTTGTGGATGCCTCCAGCAGCGGCAATATCAAGCCCGTTCAGGTTGTGGAAGCGCTTTTGGCACAGGCCGGGGAAATGCTGCAGGAAAACGCGCTGCTGATTACCAGAGAGGATGTTTATACCCGTCTAAAAAAGGAAGAAGGGCTTTCCTTGGAAGAAAGGTTTTCCATGAAAGAAGGGCTTTCCATAGAAGAAGGGCTTTCCATAGAAGAAGGGCTTTCCATAGAAGAAGAGCTTTCCATGGAAAACGGGCTTTCTATGGAAAAAGCAGCAGGAAATGCGTTAAAGCTGGTTTCTCTCGATGCAGTTGGCTATGACAGCCTGCCATAGAAATTGAAGGATGTGAAGGAGTTGATACCATGAGCCGTAACATTGCACCAAAGCCTTCCGTATCCCTTACGGAAAACGAAATGGATTTACGGAAAACCGATAAAAACCGATTGCTGCTCACTTCCTATCATGGCAAAAACTGTGCGCTTCTGATACAGGATGATCGGCTTATGGAAGCCGCTTTTTTCTCAAGGGAACCCGGAAAAGTAGGTGCCGTCTACATCGGCAGGGTAAAGAATGTGGCCCAAAATATCAATGCCTGCTTCATTGATATCGGAGAAGGAGAGATCTGCTTTCTTCCTCTGAAAAATGCCATTTCCCCCTGGCTCTTGAACAGATGCCCTGACGGAAGGCTTTTGGAAGGAGACGAACTCCTTGTCCAGGTAGTACGGGATGCCCAAAAGGGAAAGCGTGCTTCTGTGACTGCTCATATTTCCCTGGCAAACGAGTATTTTGTCCTGACAATGGGAGAGAGTAAGGTAGGATATTCTGCCCGGCTGTCCAAAGAAAAAAAAGCAGCTGTAAGAAAACTGTTTCGGGAAAAGGCCCTGTTCGACCTGAACGGAAACGACTGTCTGAGACAGAATTGCGATTGTTTACTGTCCGAAACCGACTACCAAGCCAAAAAGGCAGCGGGAATCCGGCTGGAGTCCCTGGACCTTCCTCTGACGGGCCTTATTGTCAGGACCAAGGCGGAAGAAACAGCGCATACGGAAGAGTTACTGCAGTATTTTTATATGCTGTCAGCACAATACATTGAGTTGCTTCATTCCGCCTTGCACAGAAGCTGTTTTACCTGTCTCAAAGAAGCGGATTCGGATTTAGAGGCTGTTTTTAAACATTTCTCTCTTGATTCCATTCAGAATCTGGAAATTATTACAGACCGGCAAGACATCTATGACCGGCTGGTAAGAACAGCGGAGGGTTTCATAAAGATACCTGAGTCTGTCCGTTTTTACCAGGATGATATGTTATCGCTTTCCGGATTGTACTCTGTAGATAAAAAGCTGGATGATGCACTAAAGCGCCATGTGTGGCTGAAATCAGGTGCCTATCTGGTTATCGAACCCACGGAAGCACTGACGGTAATCGATGTCAATTCCGGTAAGTTCGAATCGGAAAACGATGTCGAGGATGCCTATCTGAAAATCAACCTGGAGGCTGCCGAAGAAGTTGCCCGTCAGCTGAAACTGCGCAATTTATCCGGAATCATCATTGTTGATTTCATCAATATGCGGCTTCCCGGAAACAAAAAGGCGCTTTTACAATATTTAAAAGAATTGGTATCCAGAGACCGTATTCCCACAAATGTAGTTGATATAACAGCGCTGGGGCTTGTTGAAATCACCCGAAAGAAAATCAACAAGCCTCTTCAGGAACAGTTTGCAGAATAGCCGCAGAGCTTTGGTGTGGAAAGGAGTTTACTTTAATCATGGAATTTCTGAAATTAGAAAAGGTAAAGGACGGAAAATATCTAAAAAACTATGAAATTACTTACCGGAATAAATCCGGAAAAGAGAAAAAATATGAAATTGTCAGCAGGCGGGATTTGGCTGATGTTGCGGATATCGGCGGTAAACCCAGTGGTGTGTCCATTGTTGCAACCTGCCAGGATAAACTGCTTTTACTCCATGAATTCAGAATGGGTGTTAACCGGTATGTATACAATCTCTGCGCCGGAATGCTGGAGCCTGACGAATCCATTGAAGAATGCATTATAAGGGAGCTTTATGAAGAAACCGGCCTGCATGTTAAGGAAATCAAAAAAATCCTTCCGGCGTCCTTTGCCGCAGTCGCCTTTTCCGATACCACCACATACATTGCATTCGCTGAAGTTGAAGGCAGCTTTGAAGACCACACCTCGGAAAATGAACAGATTGAAGCCAAATTTTATACCAAAGCAGAAGTAAAAAAGCTGCTGGATACAGAACCGTTCAGTTCCAGGGCACAGATGGCGGCTTATTTCTTTTCAGAGGGATAAATATTGGGGAGATAGTTGGGGGGTCTAAATACAACTATTCGCAAAAGCACACTTTAACGAATAGTTGGGCTCGTTGTCCCCGTGGGCAGGCAGCCGTCCGGGGCGCCCAACTGATTCGTTAAAGTGTGGCTGTGCCCGGTTCAGCATGGTTTAGCCTGAAGCAATCAGCCTTCCGCTTCACCAGGCCCAGGACATTTTTTTAATTTTACTGATTGAGAGGCGAGGCTTCCGGCAAAGATGTCGAACTGTACGCCTAGATTTTTATATTATTGATTGCCACATCGTCAACATACAGATTGGATGTGCCGACATAATTGTATTTCGTGTCGATCATCCCGTCGTAATGCGGTTTGGAGCCAGCGTAAATAACATCCTACAAATGTTATTCATTTAAGACCGGAATCCTGCATTTCCTGGCTTGTGGTGGCTGTTGCGACCTTTCCTGCCAAGAATCCTGACAGAACCGCCTGCAGGTCAACGCCTGTGGACTCTTTGAGTCCATCTGTAATCTGCACCACCGTTCCCATTACATCCTTCATTAGCTTTGCCGAATTTCCGTCACCGTACATGGTAATCTTATCCACATTAGACAGCGGTTCCGCAGCATTCTTGACCACTTCCGGCAATGCCTTAAAATACATTTCCAGCACAGCGGCTTCGCCCATTTTCGCCATGGCTTCCGCTTTTTTCTCGATACCCTCCGCCTCGGCCACGGCTTTAGCACGGATAGCTTCTGCTTCGGCCAAGCCCTTGGTTCGAATACCGTCTGCTTCCTGTTCCATGGTATATCGTTTTGCTTCCGCCTGGGCTTTCATTGCCTGGGCTTCTTTTTCGGTTTCAAACTGACGGGCTTCGGCTTCCCTCTGGCGCTCATACAGAGCAGCATCTGCCTGCTGCTGTTTTGCAAACTTTTCAGCTTCGGCTTTCTTCTTCACCTGTGCGTCCAAAGCCTGCTCCATGACTTCTGCTTCCCGCTGTTTCAGCAGAATTTCTTTCTCCTGCTTGGCGATATTTGCATTGGCTGTGGTAATTTCTACCGTCTTCCGCTGCTCTTCTTCCTGAATGGTATAGGCAGCGTCTGCTTCCGCTTGTTTAATGTCTGCTTCACGTTTCAATTCAGCTTTACGGATGGCCAGCTCATTTTGCTTTTTCGCAATTTCGGAAGCAGCGTTCACTTCTGCTTCGTTGGCTTCCCGCTTTGCGTTTGCCTGCGCCTTGGCTATTTCTTTTTCGCTCTCGGCACGGGATATTGCTGCATTTTTCTGAATCTTTACAATATTATCCACACCAAGGTTTTCAATAACGCCGTTTCCGTCTACAAAATTCTGTACATTGAAGCTGATAATGTCAAGACCCATGGCTGCCAGATCCGGTTCTGCATTTTCTTTCACCAGAAATGCAAATTTCTGTCGGTCGGAAACCATTTCTTCCAAAGCCATCTTACCCACTATTTCACGAACATTGCCTTCCAGAACTTCTCTGGCCACACGTCCTATGTATTCCGCGTTTTTATTCAGAAAATTTTGTGCGGCAAGTTTCAGCCGTTCCTCGTTGTCGCTGATTTTGACATTTACTGTGGCATCTACATTGATATTAATGTAATCTGCGGTAGGAACAGCATTTGAAGTCTTCACGTCGATGGGAATCAACTGAAGGTTCAGCTCATCCTTTCTCTCCAGAAAAGGAATCTTGATTCCGGCCTTTCCAATCAATACCTTAGGTCTTTTCCGCAGTCCGGAAATGATTACCGCAGTATCGGGGGATGCCTTAACATATCCTGATACCATAATCACTATCAGCAATATCAATGCAATTAAAAGAATACCTCCCCATGCGGGAATAGAAAATTTGCCGCCTGCCATTGCCAATGTCCCCATACCTGCTGAATAAATCCCACTCACCATACCTTCACCCTCCTTGTCTGTTGTTTGCCTCAGCAATCGATTTTCTGCTTTCGGCGCTGTCTTCTGTAATTCCGTTTCTGACCACCCATGTCTGTATCATACCTGGCACCAGGTATGATGAGTGTCCCTTCCATGTCCGGAACTTAGTCATATTTTATCATTTTACTTATTGAAAAACAATGCAGTATTCTGAATATTACGGTCATCAAAGATACCGGAAAATGCACGTTCAGTGCAGGATTTCATCTGAATCAAGAAGAACTGTAAATGGTCCGTCGTTGACGAATTCCACTTTCATATCCGCTCCAAATATTCCCGCTTCCACTCTGCCGCCGGATAGTCTTTTTTCCGTGGAATGATCTTTTTCCATGGAAAATTTTTGTTCCTTAGAAAGTCCTTCTTCCATGGAAAGTCCTTCTTCCATGGAAAGTCCTTCTTCCATGGAAAGTCCTTCTTCCATAATACACACGTCTCCTATATCAGACCCTTCCGGTTTATTTCCCGTCTCAATCTCCTGTCTGCACAAATTAATAATATACTGATAAAGCAGATTGGCCTTCCCGGGATTTCCCGCATTTGTAAAGGAAGGCCTGTTTCCCCTGCGGCAGTCCGCATATAAAGTAAACTGCGAAATAACCAGGAGCGATCCGCCCACCGATTTCAGGTCAAGGTTTGTCTTGCCGTTTTCATCCTCAAATATCCTAAGGCCAAGCAGCTTTTTCGTCATTTTTCCGGCAAGCTCTATAGAGTGGGCAGAAACCTCCTCACATTCCTTCTTTTCGGCAGAATTCGTTTCAGCGGAATGCCCTTCTTCCATGGAATGCCTTTCTTCCATGGAATGCCTTTCTTCCATCAGATCCGATTTTGAGATGCCCACAAATACCAGAACCCCTCTGCCGATTTCCCCCACGGTACGGCCCTCTACCTTCACTGCAGCTCTGGTGACTCTCTGAACCAGGAACCTCATTTTGCTGTATCCTCCTCTTCATCAGACGTTTCCCTCGGATTGCCTTTTTGTTTCTTTCCGGCTTTTTTCGTTTTGTAAAGCATCTCATGGAATCCTTCTTCGTCTATGTAGTCAACGTTTTCATACCTTGCCGTCTCACCGGGCAGCTTTTTATTTTTAAGCATGGTCTCAATAACGGCTCTCACAGCAGCATAGAAAACCGCAAATATCGGCACGCCTACAATCATCCCTCCAACGCCGAACAAACCGCCAAAAAACGTAATGGAAAAAATAACCCAAAAACCGGTGAGTCCAGTGGAACTTCCCAGAATCTTCGGTCCCAGGATATTGCCGTCAAACTGCTGCAGCGCCAGCACAAAAAGCGCAAAATACACACAGTTAAGCGGGTGCATGGGATCCACTACAAAAATCAGTATGGTACAAGGAATTCCTCCCAGAAAGGGACCAAAAAACGGTATCACATTGGTTACGCCTATGACCAAGCTGATCAACATGGCATAGGGTGTCTTCATAAGTGAGGTTCCGATAAAACACAATACACCGATTATCAGGGAATCAACAAGTTTCCCGCTCAAGAATCCGATAAATGTCCTGTGGGTAAACCTGAAGCTGCTGATAATCTTGTTCGCCGTGCCTTTCTCAAACACTGCATAAACTATTTTCTTGGCTTGGCCGGCAAAATGTTCCTTGCTGGCCAGAACGTATATGGAAATGATAAAGCCGATCACAAAGTCCCACAGAACATCCAAAACATTTATAAAACTGAGAGAAACCGTTTTAATCAAAGTGGCCGTGCCCGGAATCAGATGATTCAGCCATTCTTCCAGCTGTTCGGAAAATTTATCCAGCGTCTTCGATACATTCTCTCCGAATTTGGGATTGTCATCCAGCACCTGGTTAATCCATTGGCTGACATTGCTGGCATAAGAGTCGAAATTGGTAACAATCCCCTGTACGCTCGGCACAATCTGAGACATCAGCACGGAAATCAGGCCGTAAATTGATGCCACAAACAAAAATGCCGTCACCAGAATACCGATTCCCCGAATTATTTTTTTACGTCTGGGCGTCTGCCGTATCCGGCACTTATCAAACAGGGGAATCAATACCCTATCCTCCATAAAATTCAGCACCGGCGTCAGCAGATAGGCAGTGACGAGGCCGAACACCACTGGCAGGAGAATCCCCATGATTGCGCTGATTTTGTCTGTAATATTGGAACTGTTGAATACGAGATAATAAAAAGTCATAGACGCTGCAATCACCAGAAATGCAGTAATACCCCACTGGAAATACTTATTGTTGAGTTTGAATTTCATGAAATGTCCCTTCCCTATGTGTTGCCCATCGTATTTTTTATGTAAAAGTCCTGCGTCCTGCCTGCAAAAGCCCTACATTCCGGTTCAGCTCACCTGTATATACCTGCCATACACACAAAATGTACCCACGCATTCTGTTGTATGGCAAGTACCCTACGGCAGGACATCCGTACACTTTCCTTCTATTTATAATACTATTAATACATCCATATAACAAGTAGGCTTTTCTAAATTTTTACTGAAGAATGCCAAAAAATGTCGAGGCTCATTTCGTTTTTCCGAAGCCTTCATAAGGGGCCAGTTCAAAACGTATAAAATACCCTCTGTCATGTCTGCACACAGGGCAGGCAGCCGGGGCAGCTTTTCCCTTGAATACAAAACCGCAGTTCAGGCACATCCACTCCTCTTCCACATCCGATACAAAGAGTTTTCCTTCCCGAATCAGTTGCGCGTACCTGCCGAACCGGTCTCCGTGTACCTTCTCGATATCCGCAATCTGCAGAAAGGTGGATGCTATCTGGCTGAATCCCTCCTGTTTGGCCGTTTCACCGAAGGATTTATAGACGGAATCATGTTCTTCATATTCATTGTGCTGTGCTTTTGTCAGCAAATCGGCTACGTTATCTGCAATATCCACCGGATATCCGCCGTCAATATTAATGGTATTACCTGCCATTTCCTGCAAATGGCTGTAAAAAATTTCTGCGTGTTCTTTTTCCTGGGAAGCCGTAAATGCAAAAACCGCGCTGATAACCTGCAGCCCGCTCTTTTTTGCCTGTGCTGCCGCAAAGGTATACCGGTTTCTTGCCTGGCTTTCCCCGGCAAAAGCCCTCATCAGATTATCCTTTGTAATACTCTTAGAAAATTCCATTGTTTAACTCCTTTCCGTAGAAATGTCTTTTCCATCCACATCTGTGTTCTCTTTCCATTATATCCATCCTGAAAGAAAATATAATTGGCTATTGTCTTTATTGTCAAAAAAGACTAAAATATGATTGGGAACCTTATACATAGTGAAAGGATGCATAGAATGAAACTTCAGCAGGTATTAAGTTATGTAAGAAAAGCCGTGGAAGACTATGATATGATAGCGGAGGGGGACAAAATAGCCGTCGGCATATCCGGTGGGAAGGACAGCCTTACGCTTCTGTATGCACTTCACGGACTGAAGCGGTTTTATCCAAGGAAATTTGATATACTTGCTGTGACTGCTGACCTTGGATTTCAAAATCTGAATCTTGACAGGATCAGGCAGTTATGCCGGGAACTGGAAGTGGAATATACCATAGTCGAGACGGATATTGCCAAAATTATCTTTGAGGACCGCAAAGAAGAAAACCCCTGTTCGCTCTGTGCAAAAATGCGGAAGGGCGCCTTGAATCAGGCGGTCAAGGCCGCCGGCTGCAATAAAGTGGCCTATGCGCACCACAAGGACGATGTGGTGGAAACCATGCTGATGTCGCTGATTTTCGAGGGGCGTTTCCACACATTTGCGCCTGTAACTTACCTGGATAAAACGGATCTCACTGTAATCAGGCCCCTTATGTATATGAAAGAAGCAGATGTCATCGGATTTGTAAATAAATACCAGGTTCCTGTGGTAAAAAGTCCCTGTCCCGTAGACGGACATACCAAGCGTGAGTATGTCAAGAACCTGCTCAGACAGCTGAATCTGGAAAATCCCGGTGTAAAGGAAAGAATGTTTACGGCAATTCAAAACGGCATATGGGGCGAGGACGGGACGGCATCTCACAGAAAGGTTGGATCTTAGAAATGGCTGCGGCAAAACAAAATAACTATCATGATGAGCAGAACAAACAGAATATCCTGAAAATGCGGGCAGTCCTTGAAACGTTGCCGCCTTTCTGCAAGACCTTTTTCAGGGGTATAGAGGAATATACTTCAGCCCGGACCAGGCTGGCCTATGCTTACGATATCAGGCTCTTTTTTGAATATATTCACGAACAGAATGCCCTGTATGCCAAAATGGATATCCGGGATTTTCCACTGTCCATACTGGATCAGCTTACACGGCTGGATATAGAGGAATATCTGGAATATATGTCCCTGTACCAGAAGGACGGGCGGGATATCACCAATGATGAGCGCGGAAAATCGAGAAAGCTGGCAGCGCTCCGAAGCTTTTACAATTATTTCTATCGTTCGGAAATGATTGAGACAAATCCGGCAGCGCTGGTCTCCATGCCCAAGCTCCATGAGAAGGAAATCATCCGCCTGGAGCCAAATGAAGTGGCCATTCTCCTGAACCAGGTGGAAGACGGAACCAAGCTGACCAAAAAGGAATTGGAGTACCACAAAAAGACAAAAATACGGGATGTCGCCCTGCTTACGCTGCTTTTGGGCACGGGCATCCGTGTGTCGGAATGTGTGGGGCTGGATCTCAACGATGTAAACTTTGACGTATGCGGGATAAAGATACGCCGTAAGGGGGGCTACGAGGCCATCGTGTATTTCGGAGATGAGGTGGAAACGGCACTTCTCGACTATCTGGAAGAAAGGCAGCATATTATCCCTGGAGAAGGGCATGAAGATGCCCTCTTCCTCTCCCTGCAAAACCGCCGCATCACCGTGCGTTCGGTGGAAAATCTTGTAAAAAAATATTCGTCAAGAGTGACTA
Organism: uncultured Acetatifactor sp.; assembly: GCA_910587555.1. Lineage (GTDB taxonomy): Bacteria > Bacillota > Clostridia > Lachnospirales > Lachnospiraceae > Acetatifactor. The sequence continues at coordinate 16,369 of CAJULV010000022.1, read as the reverse complement.
CCTTGAAGAAAATTACGCCCCACAAACTCCGGAGTACTTACGGAACCGCATTATATCAGGAGACAGGCGACATTTATCTGGTGGCAGATGTGCTTGGCCACAAAGATGTAAACACAACCAGAAAGCACTATGCTGCACAGGCGGATGAACGCAGGCGCCGGGCCGCACAATATGTACATCTTCGAAAATGAGACCTGAAAAATCGAACATATTTTTGGAATATATGTTTGCTTTTTTCGAGTTTGTGTGATAAACTATACATGGAAGCAACCATGTTCAACCCAGGGAGGTACTTTATGACATTTGGAAAAATTACACCGAAACAGCAGGAAATACTTAATTATATCAAGGACGAGATTTTGAAAAAAGGATATCCGCCCACAGTAAGGGAAATTTGTGAGACAGTCAATCTGAAATCCACATCCTCCGTTCATTCCCACCTGGAGACTCTGGAAAAAAACGGCTACATACGGAGAGACCCCACCAAACCCCGGGCGATCGAGGTCTGTGATGACAGCTTTCAAATGGTAAGGACAGAGATGATCAGCCTTCCCGTCATCGGTAATGTAGCTGCCGGACAGCCTATTCTGGCGGAAGAAAATATTACGGAATACTTCGCGGTTCCGGCTGAGGTGGTTCCGAAAGGGGAATCTTTTATTCTGAATGTCCGCGGCGATTCCATGGTCAATGCAGGCATCTTTAACGGGGACAGAGTTTTTGTCAATTCCTGCAGCACCGCCAGGAACGGCGATATTGTAGTCGCACTGATTGACGATTCTGCCACGGTGAAGACTTTCTACCGCGAAAACGGACATATCCGCCTGCAGCCCGAAAATGATACCATGGACCCTATTATCGTTGATGATTGCCTGATTCTTGGGAGAGTATTCGGAATCTTCCGTTTTTACCGCTGATAAGAAAATTTTAATTGATGAATAAATTCAGAAATTCCGCAGATATTAATAGAGCCGGATAGTTATATTGCCGTGCAGTTCACTTTCAAAAGATTTATGGAGGGTACGAAATGGGAAATAAATTTTTGGATGGCACTGCCCTCACCATTGCCATAATCGGTGCAATTAACTGGGCTCTGATCGGAATATTTCGTTTTGACCTGGTTGCGTTTATTTTCGGCGATATGTCATGGCTTTCCAGAATCGTCTACGCAATCGTTGGTCTCTGCGGGCTTTATCTGATCAGCTTCTATATGCATCTTGGCAGCAGAGGTGAAGCATAGTTGGACAACGGGAAGCAGCGATACTGATTGAATTCCGTTGTAATGAAGTAAACGCGCAGCAGGGCTGCGTAGGAAAATAATTGCCGCATGAAAGAAACTACCAATCCTTTCATGCGGTAATTATTTTATTCAAATTCACTGATATCTACCTGTCTGCCGTCTCTCCAGATACGTTCCAGGTCATAAAGCAGCCTGTTTTCCCTGTCAAAAATGTGTATAATCACATCTCCGAAATCCATCAGTATCCAGTTCGCCGTATTGTAACCTTCCGTCTGCTTTTCCGGATACCCTGCCCGGCCAAGATGCTCCTGCACATTGTCGCACAATGCCTGAATCTGATTCTTATTGGTACCGCCTGCTATGATAAAATAGTCCGCGATAACGGATACTTCGCTGATGTCGATAACATGGATATCCTGCGCCTTCTTATCCTGCAGGGCCTGGATAGCCAATCGGGCCATTTCTCTTGCGTTTGTTCCTGTTGTTGTATTATTTTCCATAAATTCTCCTAACTGTCAATTCTGTGAATAATAGCGCCATGTCTCTTCCGTTACCGGATCGATATCCCCGCCGGAATCTTTCAGATACTTCAGGGTATCCTTCAGGATTTCCAGCAATGCACCGTCGATATCGACAAACGCAAGCTTCCGTATCCCGTCCAGATTGGGCGCTTGCTTTCGTCCCGGTTCTATATAATCTGCCACAAAAATTATTTTCTCCAGCAGACTCATATTTTTTCTGCCTGTCGTATGGTTTTGTATGGCATTCAGAACATCCGGCTCCTTAATTCCGTATTTTTCTCTGGCCAGGCAGGCTCCGACCTTTGCATGTAATAAAAAGGGATTTTTTCTTTCCACTTCTGTCACTTTAATATGGTTTTTTCTGCAGATGGAAAGACGTTTTTCGTCAGAAAAGCATTTTGCGCAGTCGTGAAGTAATCCGGCAATCCTCGCATTATTGATATCGCTGCCATACCGCATGGCAAGTGCCGCGGCTGTATATTCCACTCCCAGCGTGTGTTCAAATCTTTTGGCATCCTGTACTTTTTCAACTGATTTCCTGATTTTTTTCAACTCATTTGCTTTTTTCACGGTAATAACCCTTTTCCTTGATATATGCAATTACCCTGTCCGGCACCAGGTATCGAACACTGTGTCCCTGAAGAATACGGCGTCGTATCTCTGTGGATGAAACCGACATCTGAAGGAAAGAAATCAATTTTATTCCCTCAGGGCTGCAATACTTCTGTTCCAACTCCTCTTTCTTCGCTTCCATCTCTTTCAGAGATACATCCCCCCTGACTGCAGCAGCCAAAATACAATTGCGCAAAATTCGATCAGGATACTTCCAGCTGTCAAGCGTAAAAAGACAATCGGCGCCTGCAATAAAATAAAACGTATCCTCCGGATAAGCGGCCTTTAGCTGTTCCAGCGTCTCATAGCTGTATGTGCGGCCTTCTCTGACAACTTCCATGTCCAGGCACTTGAAAAAAGGATTGTCAAAAACGGCAAGTTCAACCATATGAAGCCGCTCCCTGCCCGGCAGAATATCCCCCGTATCCTTCATATAAGGAGAACCTGTAGGAATAAACCATACCTCATCCAAATTCAGTTCATCCCGCACCCATTCCGCAAGCATCAGATGCCCTGTATGAATCGGGTTAAATGTCCCGCCCATAATACCGATTTGCCGCATATTTACCACACTTTCTCTTCATTCCATTCACACTTATTGCGGCAGCACAATCCTGGGCTTATCCCTGTCCGGTTTATACAGCACAAATTTCTTGCCGATTACCTGTACCACCTGGGAATGTGTTCTTCCGGCAACCATTTCCGCAATTACACCGGGATCATCATCACAATTTTTCAATACGGCTACTTTAATCAGTTCGTTTCTGTTAAATGCCTCGCCAATGGCCTGTGTCAGTTCCGGCGTCAGACTGCTCTTTCCAACCTGGAAAACCGGGTCAAGATTGTTGGCAAGACCTTTTAAATATGCTCTTTGCTTACTTGTCATTATTTTTTCCTCTTACTTGCAGAAACAGTAATTTCCTGCATTATTTATAATAATCAAAGGAATGCCCATACATTCTCACAGTATCCCCGTCTTCTATTCCAAGCTTTTCCAGCTCTTCCAGTATGCCGGATGATTTCAAAAAGCCCTGGAAAAAAGTAAATCCCTTTTCGCTGTCCAGATTCGTGTATCCCAGCATTTTTTCTATTTTAGGACCCTCTACAACATATTCCTCGTCTTCATTGTCATATGTCACCGTATAACCCTGCTCCCCATCCCCAAGGAGGGCTGCTTTCGGGTCATATTCCGGCTCAAATACGGTTATTTCCTGCCCAAGCCCTTCCAGCATTTCACTTACGTGATACAGAAGCTCTTTGACACCTTCTCCGCTGACTGCGGAAATCGGATAGACGGAAATTCCCTTCGGCTCAAATTCCTCTTTAATCGCCTTCAAGGCACTGTCTTCTCTGTCATATATGACATCAATTTTATTTGCTGCAATGACCTGCGGGCGCCTGGCAATGTCCGGATTATAAGCGTTCAGTTCTCTGTTAATGGCATAGATATCCTCGATCGGATCCCGTCCTTCCGTCCCTGCCGCATCCACAATATGAATGATCACTTTTGTGCGCTCAATATGGCGCAGAAATTCATGTCCCAGCCCTACGCCCTCGGAAGCCCCCTCTATAAGCCCCGGGATATCCGCTATGACAAAACCTCTGGAATGCCCGTCTTCCGAACTTCCGTTCAAATCCACCACACCCAGATTCGGATTCAGAGTGGTAAAATGGTAATTGGCTATCTTGGGTTTCGCATTGGTCACCCTGGCCAGAAAAGTAGATTTCCCTACGTTTGGCAAGCCTACCAGGCCTACATCCGCAATCACCTTCAGCTCCAGCAGCAATTCAAGCTCCTGTGCAGGACGTCCGGGCTGGGCATACATGGGCGCCTGCATGGTGCTGGTGGCATAATGCTGGTTCCCGCTGCCGCCTCTGCCGCCTTTTAAGAGAACCACCTTCCTGTTATCGCCGGACATGTCCACAATAACCTGCCCGCTTTCAGCCTCTTTAATCACGGTTCCGGGCGGAACCTTCAAAGTAATGTCCTTCCCGTCTTTTCCGCGGCAGTTCTTCTTGCCTCCGGGTTCACCGTCACCTGCCTTATATTTGCGGACATTGCGGAAGTCAATCAGGGTATTCAAACCTTCATCCACCGTAAAAATGACATCCCCGCCCCTGCCGCCGTCGCCGCCGTCGGGACCGCCTGCAGGCACATATTTTTCATGCCGGAATGACACATGTCCATCCCCGCCTTTACCGCTTCTCACATATATTTTCGCTCTGTCTGCAAACATAAATGCCGCCTTTCCATAAAATGTCCCGTTAGAACACAAGTCCCCCGGTACACAAAAAACACGGACCCCAAACTGACATGTTTGGAGTCCGGAACGTTTCGAACTATTCCTCTACAGGATAAACGGAAGCCTGCTTCTTGTCTCTTCCTTTTCTCTCAAAACGAAGAACACCGTCTACCAGTGCGAACAGAGTATCATCCCCACCTCTGCCTACATTAACACCGGGATGAATCTTGGTTCCGCGCTGTCTGTAAAGAATATTCCCAGCCTTTACAAACTGTCCGTCAGCTCTCTTCGCACCTAATCTCTTAGACTCGGAATCTCTGCCGTTCTTTGTAGAACCGACTCCCTTTTTATGTGCGAAAAATTGAAGGTTCATATGAAACATGGTTTACACCTCCTCGAATTTAACTTGCAAATACTTCCTGCCGTATTCCCTGCTGATATTTTCCAGTGAAAACACCATGGAATCTACCAGGAAACTTGATTTTTCCCGCAGAACACCCTCAAAATCACATCGAAAGAAACCGCTTTCTTCATCTGCCGTGACCTTTATTTTCTCACCGGCCAGCTCTTCCAGGGAATTGGCCGTACCAATCGTCAATGCCGATATGGCCGAACACACTATATCCGGCTTGCCGCGTTTCGCGTATTCTGCATGTCCCATACAGAGAAAGCCTCTGTAGGAACCGTTTTTGTCCTTACGGACGATAACTGTCGTCATAAGATTTAAGCGTTGATTTTATCAATCTTAACCTTCGTGTAAGCCTGTCTGTGACCGTTCTTCTTATGGTATCCGGTTTTTCTCTTGTATTTGTATACAATAACCTTCTTACCTTTGGTCTGCTCAACAACACTGGCGGATACTGTTGCGGATGCAACGTCCTCACCAACCTTCAGACCTTCGTCACTTACTGCAATAACACGGTCGAAAGTAACAACACTGCCAGCCTCTGCATCCAGCTTCTCAACATAGATGACATCGCCCTCTGAAACTTTGTACTGCTTTCCGCCTGTTGCAATAATTGCGTACATAATAGGCACCTCCTTTATGAACCGTCGGTTCATCTTACTCGCTGATTTTGGTGGTATCCATTGGATACACTTCTACCGAATCATGCGGCATACAAATGTATTAACATGCATGCAGATGGCAGATAGAACACATCTCACTCCTGTCTAATACACACTATGACAGTTTAACACGACATCCCATAAACTGTCAATCCTTTTTTTAATTTCTTTTCTCGAAATCCTCTACATACTGGGCAATCAGCTTTACCGTACCTTCTACGCCGAGTACACTGCTGTTGATGCAGAGGTCATAGCTGTCGGCACGTCCCCATTTCTTTGATGAATAATAGTTGTAGTAGCTCTGACGCTGTTTATCCTTCTTGATAATCATATCCCGCGCCTTGTTCTCATTCAGCTCATACTTCTCCATGATACGCTTAATTTTACACGATTCATTGGCATAGATAAAAAGATCAACCACATTGCTCCTGTCCGCCAGGGCATAATCTGCGCAGCGCCCTACAATAACACAGGGACCTTCATCCGCGATTTTCTTGATGGCATCAAACTGGGCCAGAAATACCTTATGGCTGATTGGCATATCCACAAACGAGGAATTGTTATAACCAAAGGAATATGTGTCCATAACCAGATTATATAGAAATGAATTGGTAGGGCGTTCATCGTGATTCTGAATCATTTCCTCACAGAATCCGCTCTCCTTTGCCGCCCTGGTCAAAAGATCCCTGTCATAAAATTTAATGTCAAAATATTCAGCCACTTTCTTGCCAATCTCACGGCCTGCCGAGCCAAATTGTCTTCCGATTGTAACCACCGTATTCATACCAATACCTCTCTTCTTTCCAGAGTATAAAGACTTTGCTGTTCCCGTAAATCTTTACCTGCTTTCATTATACATGAAAAAAGAGATTTAGACAATAAAAATTCAAATAAAAGCAATCTACAATATCTCCAGCAAGTGGCTGAAATACGCCGGAAGCGGTGCGTCCAGTTCCAAATATGCGCCTGAGGCAGGGTGCCTGAACCCCAGGGTCTTCGCATGAAGGACCTGTCCCTGCAGTTGGAACGGCACATTGCGGCTGCCGTAGGTTTCATCCCCTAAAAGCGGGTGGCCGATGCTGGACATATGGACCCTGATTTGATGGGTCCTCCCCGTCTCCAGCTCACATTCAATATAAGTATATCGGGAAAAGTACTTCAGCACCCGGTAATGTGTCACCGCATGTTTTCCGTTTTTCTCATTGACAGCCATTTTCTTTCTGTCCGTGGGATGTCTGCCGATTGGCCTGTCAATGATTCCCGCCTCGTCCTTCAGGATGCCATGACATATCGCATGGTAGCGCCTCGTTACGGTATGCGCCTTCAGCTGTTCGGCGATACTGTTGTGCGCAAAATCATTCTTACAAGCGATCACGGAACCCGTGGTATCCATGTCGATTCGGTGAACGATTCCTGGGCGCATGACGCCATTGATGCCGGACAGGCTGCTTCCGCAATGATACATCAGGGCATTCACCAGTGTCCCGCTGTAATGCCCGGCAGCGGGGTGTACCACCATTCCCTTGGGTTTGTTTACCACTACTACATCATCATCTTCATAAAGTATGTCCAAAGGTATGGGTTCCGGTGCGATATCAGGCTCTACCGCCTTTGGCAGTCTGAAGACAACGTTGTCTTCTGCCCGGACACGATAGCTTCCCTTCACAGGCTGCCCGTTTACATATACCGAACCATCCTTGATCATTTTCTGTATAAAAGAGCGCGACAAAGAATCGATAAGCATGGATAGGCACTTATCGATTCTTTCGTCTTCTGTCTCTTCTGTTATCTCAAAACGGAACTCGTCCATTTCCGCCTCTCTGTTCTGAAAACTGTTTATCAGGTGCAACTAAAACACAAAAAATCACTCGGCAGCCTGTTTTTTTCTAAAATTGAGAAAACCCAATTCTTCGTCCTTGTATACAAACATAAACAATACAAACAAAACAATCGCAGACACTACGATATAGCAATCGGCTACATTAAAAACCGGATAATGAATCAGCACAAAAGAAATGAAATCCACTACAAAATCAAACCGGATTCTGTCTATAATATTTCCCAGCGCCCCGGCAATCAAAGCTGCCAGCAGGACATGCAGGATACGAAAACGCTTTCCCTCCGGTATCCTGCACAAAAAGAACATTATGATCGCCATCACGATAAAACCCATTGTCAGGATAAAAATCTTTCTGTCCTGAAATAAGCTGAATGCCATCCCCGTATTCTCCACATACTGCAATTCCAGAACTCCGTCAATCAAAACCACCGCCGGGTTTCCTTTCAGACGGTCCAAGGCCAGATATTTTGTAAACTGGTCCAGTGCCAGCAGCAACAGCATAATTACGGCATCCATCCCCAACAGTTTCCAGTTTCCATGGAATGTTCTTTTGTCACCCTCACGCATGAGCATCCTCTTCACTATAATATATTTCGTTAATGGCCGCCAATATTTCCTCATCCGTCACGGAATTATCGATGACAGCCTTTCCGATTTTCTTCAGCAGCACAAACCTGATCTTTCCCGACTCCATCTTTTTGTCTGCTTTCGTCAGCCGCAGTATCTCCTGAGGTTCAATCTCTTCCACAGATATAGGCAGGTAAAAAGGAACAAACATATCCCTCACCTCGTAATACTCCTCCATTGAAAGCAGTTCTCGCTTCCAGGAAATATATGCCGCGGCTACGGCTCCCAATGCCACGCATTCCCCATGATACAGGCCAAAATTCTTTGCCTTCTCTATGGCATGTCCGATTGTATGCCCAAAGTTCAGAAGCGCGCGATCCCCCTGCTCCAGGGGATCCTTCTCTACAATGAACTTCTTGATTGTACAGCTTCGAATAAGCATTTCCTGCAGCACGTTCAGGTCACGCTCGCAAATCTCATACATATTTTCAATCAGCCACTCGTAAAAAGCCGCATCCCTAATCAGCCCGTGCTTCATAATCTCGGCAAAACCCGAAAAATATTGCCGCTCCTCCAATGTCTGCAGCAACGCCAGGTTCATATATACCAGACGGGGCATTTTAAACGCACCCACCATATTTTTATAACCATCAAAATCCACACCGGTCTTCCCACCGATGCTGCTGTCCGCCTGTGCAAGCAAAGTGGAAGGCAGCTGAATAAAATCAATTCCCCGCAGATAGGTTGCGGCAGTATATCCTGCAATGTCACCCACAACACCGCCGCCCAGTGCCAGCAGCATATCCCTGCGGTCAAAACCTTCCTCAATCAAAAAGCGGTAAATCCCTTTTACCGTATCCAGCGTCTTACTGGCTTCGCCATCCTGAAATACATATTTAACCGCCTTTCGGCACTTACCCTCCAATATATCAAGCAGGGAATTGCCGTATATATCATCCACCTTCGAATCGGTGATAATGCAGAGCCGCTTATTCTCACATTCCAGGCTCTCCAACTCCTGTCCTAATTCCCCGAAGGATCCGGAAAACACAATATCATAGCATGGCTTCTTATTATATAGTACAGACAATCTCTCTGACATACCTGTCATACCCTTTCTGAGTGGAATCGTATCACAGATTCCTAATCATTGATCACGCCGTCAAAAGAATCATGAAATATATCCTGATAGTCCCCTGACAGTTCCACTGAAGCAGGCGTGATTATGAGAATATAATTTGATATCTTCTGCAGCTTGCCGGAGATCGCACAGCAGGAACCGCAGACAAAATCCGTGATTCTCTGAGCCAGGTCCATGTCCAACCCTTCCAGGTTCAGCACAACCGTACGGTTTGACAAGAGCATTTGCGTAATGTCCCTTCCGTCATCCACGGAAGTGGGCTTAACCACACATACTTCCATATTATTGCTGATACCCGAAACCCTTCTGGAAGCCGGCTGCTTAATGGAAGTAATGTTGCTGACCGGAGGCTGCCTTTTTACGGGAACCTCTGCACGTTCTTCCGTGTAATCTTCCATATGCCTTACTTTCGGGGAAGATACTCTTCTGGGAATCGGTTCGGGTTCCATCTCGTCATCATCCAGATAATCGTCATCATAATATCCGTCATCCTCTTCTTCACCGTTCAGCTTCATATAAGATAAAAACTTATCCATTACTCCCATTCTCTAATACCACACCTTTCGTTTACCTGCAGGCTGTCCTATTTCCGTACCTACCGTATATGCATCATGACTCCTTTGACGCACCGTAATATCTCTCGCCAAAAATCCCTGTACCAACCCTGACACAAGTAGCACCCTCTTCTATTGCTACGATATAATCCCCTGTCATACCCATGGACAAGACAGCCATATTAACATTATCAATGTTTTTCCCCTCTATGTCAACAGACAATTGCTTTAATTTTCGAAAAAACAAACGATTATCTTCCGGATTCTCCGTAAATGGGGCAATTGTCATCAATCCCTTTATATGAATCCTCTGAAGCGCGGCAATCTGCTTCACCAGTTCCGGAAGAGCCGCAGGGCTGACACCATACTTGCTCTCCTCACCGGCCACATTGACTTCAATCAGGATATCAACCTCCGTATCCCTCCTGACAGCTTCCTTGCTGATTTCCTCTGCCAGCCGCAGAGAATCCACGCTGTGTATCATGGAAACCTTCCCGACAATGTACTTCACCTTATTTCTCTGCAGATGCCCGATCATATGCCACCGGATATCGGCGGGCAGGCTCGGAATCTTATCTGTCAGCTCCTGTACCTTATTCTCTCCAAAATCCCGCGCACCTGCTTCATACGCTTCCTTCAGGTCTGGAAGCGGCTTTGTCTTACTGACCGCAATCAAAGTCACCTCTTCCCGTTTACGCCCTGCCCTTCTGCAGGCAGCCGCAACCGCCTGTTCCACCGCATTCAGGTTTTCCTTTATCATATTGCCCTCCCTTTCAGGCCACAGGCCCCGTCATTTCTGGTTGATAAACTGATCATCCCGAACAGTCGAGGCATCTAACACGATATAATCATAAACGCTTAAACCATATTTCGTATTTGGTTTTACAATGGCATATTCATCATTTTCATACAGCACGGTAATCTGCTTGAAATCCGCATATCCTTTATTCATATTGTAAACACCAATCAGTGTGGCGCGCTTGCTGACAGTATAGGTTTCCTCTCCCTCGGCATCATACAGGTTCTCACCCAGGCCCAATATGGAACTGTCCAGGTAGTATTCCTTGCTCTCATTGTCAAAATAATACACTTCCACTTCCATGGTTTCAACAGAAATCGTGCCATCCTCCAGGTAGCATTGCCTTCTGATACTTTCGCCGCCGTTGCTGCCGCCGGGGATTACAAAATCTTCGGGAATCAGAAAAAACTCCTTCTGCACAATGGAGGAAACCGGAATCTTCAGCCCTGTCTCATCCTCCACGATCAACTCCACATCCAGAAACCTGTCAGGCAGGAAAGTGACCATGGAATTAGTAAAGGAAAGCTGAAGATATGTATTGCCGTCACCATTGGTCAGCAGCTTTGTCGCTCCCCAGGACTCATACTGATTCTTGAGGAAACGCACATTCACATAACCTTCTTCCTCCAGTTCGGCGCCTCTCACCGGATCCACCGGAATGACAATGGACCAGTTCTCATTAGTCGACAATTTATATACCGCATCCCCCGCTGCCACAAGTGTATTATTTACCATCCACTTTTTCTCATAATTACTATCGTCAAAAACCGCCTCCGTTACATCCGCAGCCGTCAACCCTTCGTATCCGTCAGTCCAATATGCCACAACCCCTGTAGCCGGAGAATGGAAACGATTGACGATACTTGTACCGGATGCCGTATTCAGTTCTTCTATGCTCTGCAAGATATTTGCATTTGCAAGTTTTGCCACCGTATTTTTCAAAGTATATTTAAAGTCATAGGTACCCTCGTAATGCGCAGCGTCAAAACCATGTACGAAATTCGTAATTTCATTTCTGAATTCTGCCAGTTCCTGGTCCGAGAGTGAATTCTCACCCAGATGCATGCCTTCCATTTCTTCATTCAGGCGCCCTGTCTCGTCAACAATATAAACAAGATCATTCAGCGCAACCCTTGCTCCCTCCCATGCATAATAATTGACATAACCGGCAGTTTCCGCGTATACAATTGTCTCATCCCGCAGCACTATTCCCCGGTAAACCGTATCCGTTGCAAGAGAACCTTCTTTTACCTCATAGCGGACAATGTGGCTTGTCTGAAAATACATGATAACACAGATGACAACATAAATAAAGATACCAACAAAAATCATCATCCCGATATTCAGATTTAAGGGTTTTCTGTATTTCTTTATTTTTTTACTCCTGCCCTTTTTATTTGCCAAATCCCGCCTCCATACAAAAGCCCCGGTACATTGTTCCGAGGCTTTCATGTGTTGTAATCTTCTCTATGTGTTATCATTGTACCAAAACGAAACATTCGTCACTGTCAAAGGTATTTACAGAGCTACAAGTACCTTGTCTCTTAAACTCTCGGGCAGCTCTGATATATCCATGGAAACGCTTAAAACAAAGTCCACATCGGATTTCTTGCTGAGTTTTTCCAATTTTTCCACGCTGGGCGCGATGTCCTGTCCTTCCAGGCAGGATATTTTCAGGAAGTTGTCAAAATACATCTGCTGCAGGTCATGATCCTGGGAGATGATACCGCTCACAAATCCCATAAATTCGCTGCTGTTTTCAATCATGTACTGAGATACGTCAATCAGGCGCACCTTGTTGTTCAGCTCGTACATGTGCTTGGTGTTCTTGTCGAGATATACAATATTGCCGGAAATCTCCTTAATCTCGCCATTTACCTTCTCCAATAGCTGTGTTGTCTTACCTTTACCCTTATTGCCTACAATTAACTGAACCATTGGAAACCCTCCTATTGTATTAATATTGTATTGCCCTGCCTATATTATAAGGGAAATGTCCCTAAAAAACAACCTCTATTTATGAATCTCGTCAAGTAAATCTACCATTCTGCCGTATAGAATGTCGGGAGCCTCCGCACGCAGAATAACGGAAATATACGGAGAACCGTTTTCATCCCGCGAAAGCAGCATGAGGCAATTTCCCGCAGCGCTGGTAGTTCCGGTTTTCCCTCCGATCACCGTCACGTTGGCAGGCGCCTGATATTCGCCCTGCAGAAACTTGTTTGTACTGGCCTTATCAAAAGCCTTTTCCTTGCCGTCCTTATCATAAAACACAGTCTGGTAGCCAGACATATGAATGATTTCGTTAAAAGTATCATACTTGACTGCCGCATTAAAAATCAGATACAGATCATACACTGTAGTATAATGATCGGAATCAGTGAGTCCGTGAGGGTTCATAAAGTGGGAATTGGTGGCGCCCAGCGAATGCGCCCTTTCATTCATCATCTCCACGAAATGCTCAACGCTTCCGCCGATATTTTCGGCAATCAGCATGGCAACATCGTTGGCCGAATACACCAGCAAAATACGGAGTGCCTGGTCCAGCGTCATCGTGTCTCCCTTTTTTAAGCCGCACAGGACAGCGCCGGATTCCGTGATATTGACAGCATCCGTAGCGGTCAGCGTCTGGTTAAGCTGTCCGTTTTCCAATGCAACCAGTGCAGTCAGTACTTTTGTCAGGCTGGCAGGATGAAGCCGCGTATGGATATTTTTAGCGTATATCACTTCGCATTTATCAAGTCCGAACAAACCCGCCGCTTCAGCTTGTGACATATCGGGACTCTCCTCTCCCGCCACATCACCAGCCGCCACACACAGGGCAGCCGCAAAAGGAGAAGCTGTCCGTGGGTCCTGTCTCAATACTACATTAAAGCTGCTGACATCGTAATCCGCATGATAAGCCATCTCATATGACAAATTGCCGCATCCGCACAAAATGCCCGCCGCCAGCAGCACACAGAGAAAGGCAAATCCCATTTTTCTACTTGTACATTTCACGCCATTCCAAATCCCCTCTGTCCAGAGCCTTGATCAGCAGTTCCGCACTTGCCAGATTTGTGGCAAGCGGTATGTTATGTGTATCACAGAGCCGTATTACATTATTGACATCAGGCTCATGCTTCTGCGGATTCAAGGGATCCCGCAGAAAAATCACAAGGTCTATCTCGTTGTTCTCAATCTGAGCCCCAATCTGCTGCTCGCCCCCCAAATGCCCTGCCAGGCACTTTCGGACATTCAGATTGGTAACCTCCTCAATCAAACGCCCTGTCGTACCTGTGGCATACAAATCGTTCTTACTGAGAATCCCCCTGTAGGCGATACAGAAATTCTGCATCAGTTTCTTTTTTGCATCATGTGCAATCAGCGCAATGTTCATAAGAGTACCTCCTCGTTTTTCTATTGTTTTGCTCTTTTTGCCTGAAGTCTAACGTTCAGTACAAACCCCATTCCCATAAACAAACTGATTAATGATGTCAGCCCATAGCTGACAAACGGAAGCGTCAGTCCTGTGGTCGGCAGGATAAAAGTTGCAACGCCGATGTTGAAAAAGCCCTGAAAGGCTATCAATCCTCCAACACCGGCAGCAATAATTGTCCCGGCCACGTCCTTCGCCTTCCTTGCAACGGAGATGCATTCCAGTGAAATAGAGAACAGCAACACAATTACCGTCACACTTCCTTTAAATCCGAATTCCTCCCCGATTACCGAAAAAATAAAATCCGTCTGTGCTTCCGAGAGAAAATTACCGTTTTTCACAGAAGTAATTTCGTTATTTTTATAGCCCTTACCGTCCAGCTGCCCGGAAGCAATCGCCGTCACGGAATTCAGCTGCTGATAAGCAAAGGTACTCTCGTATTCCTCCGGGTTTACAAACGCCAGAATACGGTTCTTCTGGTTATCCGTCAGAAGCTCATTATCAGGCTGAAGCGCCAGTGAAATCACCAGCGCCACCGCCGGAATTGCGACGGCCAACACTGCAAATACCAGCTTCAGGCTGATACCGCCGGCAAACATAATGATGCAGAACATCACCAGAAGCACCATACTGGTGGACAGATCCGGCTGCTTCCAGACCAGAAGCCACGGAACGGCATACATTACCACACAGCTTGCAATGATCCATACGGTATTTAATTTCTTCCTATGTTTCATAATAAACTGTGCGAAGAATAAAATCAACAAAATTTTTGCAGTTTCTGAAGGTTGAAATTGCAAACCGCCTATTTTCAGCCAACGAATTGCCCCCTTTTTTTCCTCTCCGAACTGCCAGACTGCCAGAAGAAGCAGCAGATTGACGGCATATATCAGCCAGTTCAGCTTCAATATCATCGTATAGTCAAAAAAGGAAATGGCAATCATCAGGAACACGCCTGCCGCCACCCCTGCCATCTGCCTGCTTACCAGAGACTCCTCCGCACTTCCGATGGCAATGATGCCGATTACTGAAAGCGCAAGCACCAACAGCACCAGCTTAAAATCATAATCACGTACTCTATATCGTTTAAACATTCTGTTATTCCAGTTTTTTCGTCCTGCATCTGCCCTTCGGCATTCCGTTCACATTCTGCCCCACGCCGACGCAATTGTTTATAGTAACAATCCCTTTTAAATACTACTTCGCAACATCCTGGGCAGTAACGTCCACAATGGGGATGTTTGCATACAGCGAAGGCATTTTCCCGCCCCGCCCCGATTTGTTTCCCTTGGTATTGATCTGAATGTCCATATTGTCAGAATCAATCTTCATGTACTTTGACAGTACCTTTGCTATGTCAGTTTTAATCAGCTCCATTATCTCCGGCGAGCAGTTTACCCTGTCTGAAATCAACAGAATTTTCAGTCTGTCCTTGGCGATCTGGCAGGAGCTTTTCCTTCGGAAAAAATGTCTCATTTCAACTCCTCCTATTTTAAGTTCCGCACATACCCGTCATACCAATCTCCTGCAAAACGATTGCTTTGCCGGATACCGCACAGGTATATGCTAAGCCTTATGAAAAATTCCAGTTACCCTGGTCCAGAAAGAAATACCCCTGTCGAGATTCAGATAAGGCACCTCCTTCCCTTCTACCCGCTGTACTACATTCGCATAAGCCTGTCCCGCCGGAGAAGGACTTCCCACCACCGGTTCGCCCTGGTTCGTTGAGACTACCACGCTTTCATCGTCCGGGATGACACCGATCATGGGAATGGCAAGAATGTCCACCACATCGTTTGCGGACATCATGTCTCCGCGCCGCACCATATCCATGCGCAGCCTGTTGATTACCAGATCCATCTGTTTGAAGCCGTTGGCCTCCAGCAGTCCAATGATTCTGTCGGCGTCACGGATGGCGGAAACTTCCGGCGTAGTCACTACCAGCGCCCTGTCCGCCCCGGCTATGGCATTTTGGAATCCCTGTTCGATTCCCGCCGGGCAATCCAATAAGATATAGTCAAACTGTTCTCTCAGATGGTCGATCACCTTCACCATCTGTCCCGGCGAAACTGCAGTCTTATCCCTGGTCTGTGCAGAGGGCATCAGGTACAGCCCCGGGTGGCGCTTGTCCCGAATCAGCGCCTGTTTTACCCGGCAGTTTCCTTCTACCACATCCACCAGATTATACACGATACGGTTCTCCAGCCCCATAACCACATCAAGGTTGCGCAGGCCGATATCCGTGTCGATAAGGCAGACCTTCTTTCCCAGCTTTGCCAGACCTGTTCCCACGTTTGCGGTTGTGGTGGTCTTACCCACACCGCCCTTACCTGAAGTGACGACAATGACTTCGGAGCCTTTCTTCTCCG
>CAJULV010000021.1:9960-65098 GCA_910587555.1 uncultured Acetatifactor sp. | reverse complement strand
TGCTGCAGGAAATCTGTACCCTGATGGTGAAGGGCGGCAGGGCAGGGAAGAAGTATCTTGACTGGTACAGGGCAGGGGTGGAGAACCAGCTGCGGATTGCCAATCTGTATGAGCATTATTTTCTGTCCCTGGATCCGGACGTGCCGGAAGAACTGCCCAAATCGGTGCTGAAATATTTTTCATATCAGAACAATCTCGATTATGTCCGCAGTGCCTGCCTCTACGATTACATATGGCAGCACAGAGACAGGCTCGGGGAGCTTTATGAGGCATATCGGCTGCGGATAGAAGCCTTTGTCATGGAGCAGATTGGGAAGGGACGTATTGACAGGCATCTGGCCAATCTGTACCAGGGAGTGCTGCGGCAGGATATGCTGGACGGAGCGGGGGGCTGGCAGCTTTCGAAGCTTCTGTTTGCCCATCTGATCCGGGTGGAGAATGAGGGGCTGCGGAAGGTGTATGTCTATCATCCCGGCAACAGGTATCCGACCGAATATACATTGACGGAAAAACGAACATGGGTTGCGCTTTACGGCAGTAACTACACCATTGTGTTTGAGGACGCAGGGGGCAGCCGTTTTGTCAAAAGTGTGGAGTATACCCTGGAGAAGCTGATGATACCGGGGAAATTTCTCCGGTGGCTGTTGCCCTTTGAACAGGTGGAGCCGGGGCTGGAACTCTTTCTCTGTGATAATGAGGGGATGTGCCGGGAGGAACCTGCCGATCTGGCGAGACGGGAACTGCGGGTGCTGACGTCCGATTATGCCCATGAGGCTGTGAAAAAAGAACTTTATCTGAGGCTTCTGCAATTTTATTATGAAGCGGATGAGATGGAGGCCCTGGACGCGCATCTGGAGATGGTTCCGGCGGAGGCCCTGGACGCTGCGGAGAAGGACACCGTGTTGAAATACATGGTGCTGCGGGGAAATTACCGGTTGGCAAGCAGATGGATACAGGCGTATGGGCCTTATTTTGCGGACGCGAAGATACTGGTGCGCCTTCTCAGAGTACTGTTGGAAGAAAGCGGTATGGCGGAGAATTCCCTGATGACGGCCTCCGCACTGTACGCATTCCAGAAGGGGAAATATGACGACATGGTTCTGGCGTATCTGTGCAGGTATTACCAGGGTATGACCAGGAATATGCGGGATATCTGGAAAGCGGCCAGGGCCTTCGGCATGGACTGCTATGAACTCAGCGAGAGAATTCTGGTGCAGATGCTGTACTCTGGTGCATTTGTGGGAGAGCGGATGGGGATTTTCCTCTACTATCTGTCTCAGGGAGCGAAGGTGGAGGTGGAATCTGCATTTTTGGCCCAGTGTGCCTACGACTGCTTTGTGGGCGAACGCGTGATGGAGAAGGAAGTATTCCGGGAAATCCGCTACATGGAAGCCCGGGGAGAACCGGTGCAGAAGGTCTGTAAGCTGGCATATCTGAAATACTATTCGGAAAACCAAGACGAAATGGACGAAGAAACAGTAAAACTGGCAGGAAAGCTGTTGGATGAAATGATATCGGAGGGGATTTACCTGGAGTTTTTCCGGAAATTCAGGGAATGCCAGTCTGCCCAGCAGGAACTGGCGGACAAGACGATCATCGAATACCGCACCACGCCCGGGAGGAGGGCGGGCATCCATTATACGCTTATAAATGAAAACGGAGAGACTGACGGATATCGCTCGGAATACATGAAAGAGGCATACGGAGGGGTATTCTTTAAGGAGTTCATCCTCTTTTTCGGAGAGAGCCTCCAGTATTATATCGTGGAGGAACAGGACGGGAAAGGGCAGGTGACGGAGAGCAGTACGATTCAGAAGGGAGACGGTACAGGGGAAGAAGACAGCAGGTACCGTCTGCTCAATGATATTGCGATGGCCAGGTCCATGCAGGACTATAATACCATGGACGACCTGCTGGAAGAGTACTACAGACGGGATTTCCTGAACGGAAGGCTGTTTACACTAAAGTAGAGGGGAAGGTATCAGTATGGGATTTCTGAACGGTGTGAAATTGATTGCCGGATATGATCTGGGAAATAAAGTCTGTCAGATCAGTTATGCATTCTCCGGAAGCGGGGATGTGGAGACCATTTCCCAGGTTGCAGGGGAGCAGAAATATCATATACCCACCGTACTGTGTAAGCGGCATGGAGTCAATCAGTGGTTTTACGGTAGAGAGGCCCTTCGGGCGGCGGACAGGCAGGAGGGTATTCTGGTGGAGAACCTTCTGGATATGGCGCTGGACGGGGAGCCGGTGGTGGTGGAAGGGGAAAGCTACGACCCGGCGGCGCTGCTGGCATTGTTTTTCAAGCGCAGCCTGGGACAGCTTTCTCAGACGGGCGAGAAGCTTACGGCGTTGATGATAACCTGTCCCGTGATTGACAAAAGGATTCTGGAGGTACTGGGGCGGGTAGTGGAAGGGAGCCTGGTCAAGGCGGACAAGATTCTTTTTCAGGGACATGCCGAGAGCTATTACAGCTATATGCTTCGGCAGCCCAGGGAATTATGGACGCATCCGTCCGTACTGTTCCATTACAGGCAGGACAGCATTAAAGTATACCGCATGGAGGCCAATAAGCGCACCGTGCCCATAGTGGTATATATGGAGGAGAAGGAGTATGCTTTTCCGGAAGCAGTGGATGAAGCGCTGCTGGAGATTGCCCAGGATGCCTGCGGAAAAGGGCTTATCGGAAGCATTTTTCTGATTGGGGACGGGTTCCAGGGAGACTGGATGAAGGAATCTCTCCGTTTCCTGTGCAGGGGCAGGAGGGTATTCCAGGGAAATAATCTCTTCAGCAAGGGTGCATGCTGCGGGATGCAGGAAAAATTATGTCCCGGTGAGTTGGGGAAGGCCCATGTTTTTCTCGGAAACGAAAAACTGAAGTCCAATATCGGTATGCAGGTGTTTCGCGGCGGCGAAGAGTCTTACTACGCGCTTCTGGATGCGGGAACCAGCTGGTATGAGGCAGAGCGGACGTTGGAAGTATATCTGCAGGACGGCAACGAACTTGTGCTTACGGTACTGCCGCTGATCAGGAGCGGTACCGCAAAATCGGGAAAGGCTTCCGGAGGGGACGGCGTAACGGTGCGGGTGGTCCTGGAAGGTTTGTCGGAAGGGATTACCAGGCTGAGGCTGCATTTCCATATGAAGACGGAGCATTGCCTGACTGTGGAGGTGGAAGACCTTGGATTCGGGGAATTCAGGGCGTCGTCCGGGCGTACCTGGAAAGACGAAATTGAGATAGAGCAGGAAACGGACAAATGGGGGTGAAGAAGGGATGCGCGTCAGTGTCTGTGTGGGCAATTATGCAAAAGAGCCATATCGGATTCCGGGGCTGGAAATGGATGTTTTCAGTATGGAGGAATTGTGTTATGGTATAAAGGAGAATGCGTATCTCCTGGATTTGTCGTTTCTGGACGACGGGCTGCTGGACTGGATTGAGCGGGAGTGCGGCCTGGGGGAATTGGCAGACAGGCTTCATCCGCTGGTACACAGGCGCGGCCAGCTCAGCGAATTCGCGTCGGCTATCTTACGGTATGTGGGATTCTACGGCGAGGATATCATACGGGAGACCGAACAGGCACTGAAGAAGGGCGCCGGCCTGAGCGGCATCGAAAAGCGTAAGAACCAGGTGGATTATCTGGTTCGAAAGAAAAAATACAGGGCGGCTTTACGGGGATATGAGGAACTTCTGCAGAACTGGCAGCAGCCGGCGCCTGAGGGCGGAGCAAATCCGGCGCCGGATTTTCAGGCGGAAATATGGCATAATAAGGGTGTGGCGTATGCGGGCCTGATGCTTTATGAAGGGGCGGCTGAATGTTTTCGGCACGCTTATGAAATCAGCGGGGAGGAAGCGTACTGCGTGGATTATCTGTCGGCAAAGAGGATGCAGCTTTCCGAAAAAACCTATGTGGATTTTGCGGCAGGGTGTACGGAATGGTATCCGCAGACGCTGGAACTGGAGAAGAAGTACAGAGAGGCAGTGGAGGAATGGGAAAAGCATCCTGATTATCTGCAGCTGTATAACCGGAGGGAGCTGAAAAGCCGTGACCGTCAGAAATACTGCGAGGAAAACGAGCGTCTGGTGCAGGCTCTGAAGAACAGTTACCGCTGCGGCTGACGGATTTGAGAAGGAGCATTGGTGAATGGGATTTTTATCAAAAATATTCAGGAAAAGAAAACAGCTTGAAAGCAGCACTGACGACTGGGAAAATGTAGTATACGAGCGGGACCGTGTGGATTTCAGAGATGATGGGCAGCGGAACCGGTATGTGACGGGCTGTCTGGAGCAGATGGGAGAGGCTTCCAGGGAACTGAATCTGCTGACAGGCGAGTATTCCCTGATTACTTCTTACCTGACGGATATGGAGGAGATAGAAGCGCTTCCGGAGAAGAAACGCGAGGAGCTGAACGGTATCGCATCCAGGCTGGTGGCCATGGAGCAGGAAGGGAATAAATACCGTGAGAAGAAGAACCGTATGACAGATGTGGATTACTACCGCCTGAGAGAGCAGGAGGGGGAAATCCAGGAGGGCATCAACAAGCTGAAGGAATGCGAAGAATACGGCGAGAAGATAAAGCATGATTTAAGAAGACTGGATATGGAACGCCATGCGTACGAATTCCGCAGACAGGAGCTGGAGACAATTCTGAACAATCTGCGGGGAATGTCGGTTATCTTTGTGACGGCGTTTGTTTTATGCCTTGTGATGCTGCTTGTCCTGCAGTTTGTCTTCCGGATGGATACGAAGCTGGGTTACCTGCTGGCGGGGGCGGTTGTGGCCGTGGCCGTGACAGCCAGCTGGGTGAAGTATACGGATGGGGAAAATGAGCTGCGCCGTGTGGAAATAGACATCAACAAGCTGATTCAGCTGCAAAATAAGGTAAAAATCCGCTATGTGAACAATCGGAATCTGACGGATTATCTCTATATGAAGTACAGTACGGAGAGTGCCGCGGCGCTTGACAGGCTCTGGAAGAAGTATCAGAAGGAAAAGGAAGAGAGAAGGGAATACGCCGAAGCGGAATCAAAGGCGGAATATTACCGGAAGCAGCTGGTACATGAACTGTCACGCTACCGGATTTCCAGCCCGGAGAGATGGCTTGGGCAGCCGGAGGCCCTTTTGGATAAGCGGGAGATGGTGGAAATACGCCACAACCTGATCCTCCGCAGACAGGCCCTCCGCAAACAGATGGACTATAATCATAACGTGGCGGAGAGTGCAAGAAAAGAGATTATGGATGTGGCGGAGAAATACCCGGAATTTGCCTCGGAAGTTATGGGCATGGTGGAACAGTACAGGGCGGACTGAAGGCTATTGACTTCCTGGATTGTGTAATATATGATATTTCTTACAGATGATTGCGGAACTGGAAAACAGCAAAAACACATCCCTAAACAGGCGGAAATCTTCTGCAATACATGGTACAGGGGGTGTTGGTGCGCAACTGGAATAGGAGAGTTTAAAATGAGTACAGACAGATATGTAAGCCCTTTGTCAGAGCGTTATGCCAGCAGGGAAATGCAGTATATTTTTTCACAGGATATGAAATTTCGTACCTGGAGAAGGCTGTGGATAGCCCTGGCTGAGACCGAGAAGGAGCTTGGCTTAAGCAGGGACGGCAGGCCGGTCATCACGGACGAACAGATTGCGGAGCTGAAGGACCATGCGGAAGATATCAATTATGAGGTGGCAAAGGCCAGGGAGAGGGAAGTCCGCCATGATGTCATGAGCCATGTGTATGCTTACGGGCAGCAGTGTCCCAAAGCGGCAGGCATCATCCACCTGGGGGCAACCTCCTGCTATGTGGGGGACAATACGGATATTATTGTCATGCGGGAAGGGCTGAAGCTGTTGAAGAAGAAGCTGGTAAATGTCATTGCCGAGCTTGCGGATTTTGCGGAAAAGTACAAGGCCCAGCCCACCCTGGCATTCACCCATTTTCAGCCGGCCCAGCCTACCACGGTGGGAAAGCGGGCAGCACTGTGGATGCAGGAATTTTATCTGGATCTGGAGGATCTGGATTATGTGCTTGGAAACCTTAAGCTCCTTGGGTCCAAGGGAACGACCGGAACCCAGGCTTCTTTCCTGGAACTGTTTGACGGAGATCAGGCTGCAATCGATAAAATCGATCCCATGATCGCGGAGAAGATGGGCTTCAAAGAATGTTTCCCCGTATCCGGACAGACGTATTCCCGCAAAGTAGATACCCGCGTGGCGAATGTACTGGCGGGCATTGCGGCATCTGCCCACAAGATGAGCAACGACATCCGCCTGCTCCAGCATCTGAAGGAAGTGGAAGAACCCTTTGAGAAGAGTCAGATCGGTTCATCGGCAATGGCTTACAAGCGGAATCCCATGAGAAGCGAGCGGATTGCCTCCCTTTCCAGGTATGTGATGATCGATGCCCTGAATCCGGCCATCACGTCAGCCACACAGTGGTTTGAGCGTACCCTTGACGATTCTGCGAATAAGCGGCTGTCCATTCCGGAGGGCTTCCTGGCTGTGGACGGCATCCTGGACCTGTGCCTGAATGTGGTGGACGGCCTGGTGGTATATCCCAAAGTAATAGAGAAGCGCCTTATGAGCGAGCTTCCCTTCATGGCTACCGAGAATATCATGATGGATGCCGTGAAGATGGGAGGGAACCGGCAGGAGCTTCATGAGCGGATCAGGGAGCTTTCCATGGAGGCCGGACGCAATGTGAAGGCGGAGGGGAAGGAGAACAACCTGCTGGAATTGATTGCGGCGGACCCCGCGTTTAACATGAGCCTGGAAGAGCTGCAGAAGGCAATGGATCCGGCGAGATATGTGGGGCGTTCCAGGGAACAGGTGGACGCTTTCCTGCGGGATGTCATCCGCCCGGTACTGGAGGAGAATAAGGATCTGCTGGGTGTGAAAGCTGAAATCAGCGTATAACGGATTTGCCTCGGACAGGGAGGATGCGTTCAGCGTATAACCTGTGACGATACATGAGGCAGTGAGAACGGTTACAGAGGTTGGAATATAGAGAAATCAGGAGGCTGGTATGGGAGGATTTTTTGGCGTAGCATCTAAGGAAGATTGTGTATTTGACTTATATTTCGGGACAGATTATCATTCCCATCTTGGAACCCGCCGTGCGGGTATGGTGGTATGCAGTGAGAAGAAGGGGTTTGACAGGGCCATCCACAATATTGAAAACGCGCCCTTCCGGACAAAGTTCGGCAAGGAAATTAACGAGATGGAAGGAAACATCGGAATCGGATGTATCTCTGATTTTGAACCGCAGCCGCTGATGGTTCGGTCCCATCACGGCACTTATGCCATAACCACGGTGGGAAGGATCAACAATATAGAACAGCTGACACAGGAGCTGTTTTCCAATGGGCATGGGCATTTCCTGGAGATGAGCGGCGGAGATATCAATGCCACGGAGCTGGTGGCGTCCCTCCTGGACCAGAAGGACAACCTGGTAGAGGCGATTCAATATGCCCAGGAGGTTATTGACGGCTCCATGACCATATTGGTTATGACTGAGAAAGGGATATATGCCGCCAGGGACAGATACGGGAGGACGCCCGTTTCCATAGGCAAAAAGCAGGGGGCGCACTGTGTTTCCTTTGAGAGCTTTGCCTATTTGAACCTGGGATATGTGTGTGACAGGGAACTGGGACCCGGTGAGGTGGCGGTGGTGACACCCGAAGGCGTACATACGCTGGTTCAGCCTGGGAAAGAGATGAAAATATGTACCTTTTTGTGGGTGTATTATGGATATCCCTCTTCCTCCTACGAGGGAGTCAGTGTGGAGAAAATGCGCTACAACTGCGGCGCGCGGCTGGCAGAACGGGATAACGTAAAACTGGATACGGTAGCCGGGGTGCCGGACTCCGGGATTGCACATGCCATCGGCTACGCGAATGTCTCGGGAGTACCGTTTTCCAGGCCCTTCATTAAGTATACGCCTACCTGGCCCCGTTCCTTTATGCCGGTGATACAGACCCAGCGGAATCTGATTGCCAGGATGAAACTGATTCCCGTCCAGGAACTGATTGAAAATAAGCGGCTGCTGCTCATAGACGATTCCATCGTGAGAGGGACGCAGCTGCGGGAAACCACGGAATTCCTTTACCAGAGCGGCGCGAAGGAAGTACACATCCGTCCTGCCTGCCCGCCGCTGATGTTTGGTTGTAAGTATCTGAACTTTTCACGATCTACTTCGGAGATGGACCTGATAGCCAGAAGGGTATTGAAAGAGATGGAGCAGGAAGGCCGGGAGATTGATTTGAAAGATTATGTGAACCCTGACACGACGGAGTACGGAGAGATGGTGGAGCGGATTGGCAGGAAACTGAACTTCACCACGCTGCGTTATCACAGGCTGGACGATATGATTGCGTCTGTGGGAATTGACAGGAGTAAACTCTGCACCTATTGCTGGGACGGGAAGGAATAGGGGTGAGGGGAACTGGCGCCTGAAGTAAGTTGCGACAGTTCCCCTTTGTATTTTTACAGCGGCGCTCCGGTCAGCAGTTCATAGGCCTGGAGGTATTTGTCAATGGTTTTCTGAACCACATCCTCCGGAAGCACCCAGTTATTGCCGGGATTTGCCTTCAGCCAGTCGCGGGCGAACTGCTTGTCGAAGGAAGGCTGGCTGTGGCCGGGTTCATATTGGTCCGCAGGCCAGAAGCGGGAACTGTCCGGGGTCAGCATCTCGTCCGCCAGAACCAGATTGCCCGACTCGTCCAGGCCGAATTCGAACTTGGTGTCGGCGATGATAATACCTCTGCCCAGGGCGTATTCCGCACACTTTTTATATAATGCAAGGGTGTAGTCACGCAGCTTTTCCGCGTATTCCCTGCCCTTTCCGGGGAAGCGCTCTTCAAGGTATTCCACACTGCGCTCAAAAGAAATATTTTCGTCATGTTCTCCGATTTCCGCCTTGGTGGAAGGTGTGTAGATGGGTTCCGGCAGCTTGTCGGATTCCTTTAAGCCCTCCGGAAGCCGGATACCGCATACCGTGCCGTCATTCTGGTAGCTGGCCCATCCGCTGCCCGTGATGTATCCCCGCACGATGCACTCCACGGGAAGGATGCGCAGTTTCCGGCAGAGCATGCTTTTTCCCTGGAAATCCTCATTCCGGAAGAATTCCGGCATATCATTGACGTCTACGGAAACCATGTGGTTCGGCAGGATATCCTTCGTCATATCGAACCAGAACCTGGACATCTGGGTCAGTACAGTGCCTTTTTTATGGACTTTATTGCCGAGAATCACGTCGAAACAGCTGATGCGGTCGGTGGCCACCATGATAAGGCTGTCGCCGATATCGTAAATCTCACGTACCTTGCCCGCTTTCACGGGCTTAAATTCCTGAATGCTCATGTTCAATCTCCTCGCTTACTGCTGGTTAGTTATGTTCTCATGCTGCTTATTTCTTCTTCTATTATAACGGATAGGCCGTAATTGGCAAGGGGATTTTTCTATTAATACAATGATTTTCACGGCAAAAATGAGAAAAGGTTGAATTTCGCCTTCTAAATGTGTATACTGTAAAATAGTTCCGTCTCAAAACGGACCGTTTCATAAATGAGATGAAATCAGGAGGAGACAATATGAAGATTAACAGTATATGCGTACAGGGCGGCTACACGCCGGGTAACGGGGAACCCCGCCAGATTCCCATTATTCAGAGCACTACGTTCAAATACGATACCAGCGAGGATATGGGAAAGCTTTTTGACCTGGAGGCAAGCGGATATTTCTACACCAGGCTTCAGAATCCCACCAATGACCATGTGGCAGCGAAAATTACGCAGATGGAGGGCGGCACGGCGGGCATGCTGACCAGCAGCGGACAGGCTGCCAACTTCTACGCGCTGTTCAATATCTGCAGCTGCGGAGACCATATTGTATCCTCCAGTACCATATACGGCGGTACCTTTAACCTGATTTCCGTCACCATGAAGAAGATGGGAATTGATGTTACCTTTGTCAGTCCCGACGCTTCGGAAGAAGAGCTGAATGCGGCTTTCCGGGACAATACCAAGGCGATGTTCGGCGAAACCATAGCAAACCCGGCGCTGACCGTACTGGATATCGAGAAATTTGCCGCATGCGCCCATGCCCACGGTGTGCCGTTGATTGTGGATAATACCTTTGCCACGCCCATTAACTGCAGGCCTTTCCGGTGGGGGGCGGATATTGTAACCCATTCCACCACCAAATATATGGACGGGCATGGGGCGGCCGTAGGCGGCGCCATTGTGGACAGCGGCAATTTTGACTGGATGGCACATGCGGACAAGTATCCCGGACTCTGCACGCCGGACGACAGCTATCACGGGATTACCTACGCCGAAAAATTCGGAAAAGAAGGCGCTTTCATCACCAAATGTACGGCACAGCTGATGAGGGATTTCGGTTCCATCCAGAGTCCCCAGAATGCTTTCCTGCTGAATCTGGGCCTGGAGAGCCTGCATGTGCGCATGAAGCGGCATTGTGAGAACGGCCTGGCCGTGGCGGAATTCCTGTCTGCCCATCCCAAGGTGGCTTATGTCAATTACTGCAGCCTGCCCGGTGACAAGTATTATCCCCTGGCGCAGAAATATCTGCCGGAGGGCAGCTGCGGTGTCGTCTCTTTCGGATTGAAAGGCGGACGGGAGGCAGCCGGAATTTTTATGAAGAATCTGAAGCTTGCCGCCATTGAGACACATGTAGCGGACGCACGGACATGCTGCCTGAACCCCGCGTCCAGCACCCATCGCCAGATGACGGACGAGCAGCTGAAGGAAGCCGGCGTGCCTGCCGAGCTGATTCGTATCAGCTGCGGGATTGAGGATAAAGATGACCTGATTGCGGATATCAAACAGGCGCTGGAGAAGTGCGTCTGAATCCCGGCATTCTGCGTGACCGGCCCGGAGGCAGACATTTTTGCCTGACGGGATAAATGGGAAAGGGAGCGCCAGCGGAGGGAGGACAGTCCATGGAGGGAGGGCATTTCATGAAAAGAAGGCATTCTGCGGATAGGGAGCATTCCATGAAAAAAGGACGTTCTTCGGAAAGAGAACATCCAGTGGAAGAAAAAAACGCCGGGAAAAACAAGCGCTCTGGACGGGAAATGATTTTGCCGGATGACAGGTATGTCAGGAAGGAAATGCGCATCAATGAAAAAATGGAGTGTAAGGATTTTGAGAGGCATATCCCTGATTTTATAACAAAAAAAATGGACTATCCCACTCTGAAGCGCTTCTATGAGCATGTGCGGCACTGCCCGGACTGCCGGGAAGAATTGGACATTCAGTTTCTGGTACAGGAGGGCATGCAGCGTCTGGAAGAGGGTAATGCCTTTGACCTGCAGGCCGAACTGGAACAGAGAATGGAAGATGCGGTAAAGAGCATCCGTTACCACAGCGCATTTCTGTACTTTGGGATTGCAATGGAGCTTGTGGCCGTAGGGGTGCTGGCGGGAATTGTGATATGGATATTGCTCTGAACTTACGGAATGAAATTGAGGTTGATTCCCGCGGGCAATGAGCCAAGCGGATGCGTCAGCATCCATTTGGCGAATGCCGCGAGGGTCACATACCCCGCTGCTTGCAGCGCTGCAAGCTGGATGCCCCATTGCTTGCAGCGGGGTTGTTGACTTGTAATTGCGGTTCCGGATTGGCCGGATCAGGTAAAAAAGGCGGTAAAAATATGGCAGAGAATCGGAAACTTGTACTGATAGACGGGCACAGCATCCTGCACCGGGCATTTTACGGCGTGCAGGACCTGACCAATGCCCAGGGGCTTCATACCAATGCGATTTACGGATTTTTGAATATTATGTTTCGCTTTTTGGAAGAAGAGAAACCGGATTACCTTGCGGTGGCATTTGACGTGCATGCTCCTACTTTCCGCCATCAAATGTACGAGCCGTACAAGGGAACCAGAAAGCCCATGCCGGAGGAATTGAGACAGCAGGTGCCGGTAATGAAGGATGTACTCCGGGCTATGGGGGTAGTCATTGTGGAGCAGGAGGGCCTGGAGGCTGACGATATTCTGGGGACGCTGGCGAAAAAAGCCCAGGCGGAGGGGCTGGAGGTAACCCTGATATCCGGCGACAGGGATTTGCTGCAGGTTGCCGATGCGCATATCCTGATTCGGATTCCCAAGACGAAAATGGGGAGGACCGATGTGGAGGATTACTATCCTGAGGATGTGGCAGCGGCCTATCAGGTGACGCCCCTGCAGTTTATCGATTTGAAAGCCCTGATGGGTGACACGTCAGACAATATCCCCGGCGTGCCGAAGGTGGGTCAGAAGACCGCAACGGAACTGATGGTGCAGTACGGTTCTCTGGAAAATATCTATGCCCATGTGGAGGAAATCACTAAAAAGAGTATTCGAGAGTCTCTGATTCAGAACCGTGAACTGGCGGATTTGAGCAAGGTGCTGGCCACCATCCGCACAGATGCCGATGTAGAGCTGGACTATGAGGCGGCGAAGGCGGAAGGCTTCTATACCCAGGAAGCCTATGACTTATTCAAGAAGCTGGAATTTAAGCAGATGCTTGGCCGTTTCGAGAAGAAGTATGTGAGCCGTAGCGGCGATGTCACTAAAACCTTTCGGAAAACAGAGGGATTGAAGGAATTTATCGGCTGGCTGAAAAAGCGGAAGGTGGGTTCGGCTGTGGGGCTGTTCCTTGCCATGGAGGAAGGAAAGCTTCTGGGCGCAGCGGCATGCAGCATGGAAGAAACCGTCTTTTATGCGTTTCCTGTGCTGGAGAATGTGCAGCTGTCGCTGTTTGACGAGATTCCTGAAGAAGGCGACGGGGAGACGGAATCGGGCCGAAAAGAGTTGGCGGACGCGCTCCTGGCACTCTCGGAGACCGTGGGGCTGTCGGTTTTTGACATCAAGAAATACTATCGCTATATTGATAAAAAAACAACGGAAAAATATTTTGACGTCCTGATAGCGGCGTACCTGCTGAACCCGTTGAAGAGCGATTATGACCTGGAGTCCATAGCGGCGGAGCATCTGGGCCTTACGATACCCGGGCGAGGGGAGATTTTCGGGAAAAAGAAGCTCCATGAGGCGGCAGCGCTTATGCCGGAACAGTTTGCGGAATATTGCTGTTACGGCGCCTATGTGTCGGCGGCTGCCGCGGAAGCGTTGGAGAAAAAGCTGGAACAGGCCGGGATGGATAAGCTGATGCGGGATATGGAGATGCCCCTGTCCCTGGTGTTGTATGATATGGAGAGTGAGGGCGTGGAGGTGCGCCGGGAAGAGTTAAAGGCCTATGGGGATGCACTGGT
This sequence comes from uncultured Acetatifactor sp., assembly GCA_910587555.1. GTDB lineage: Bacteria > Bacillota > Clostridia > Lachnospirales > Lachnospiraceae > Acetatifactor. Next base: position 51,819 of record CAJULV010000021.1, on the reverse strand, counting down.
GGCGAGGATAGAGGAGCTTGAGAAATCCATCCATGACCAGGCAGGAGTGAAGTTCAATATCAATTCTCCCAAGCAGCTGGGAGAGGTGCTTTTCGATACCATGAAGCTTCCCGGGGGCAAGAAGACCAAAACAGGCTATTCCACGGCGGCGGATGTGCTGGAAAAGCTGGCCGAGGAGGCGCCCATTGTGGAGGATATCCTGGAATACAGGCAGCTGACAAAGCTGAAATCCACCTATGCCGACGGGCTGGCAGTCTATATCGGGCCGGATGAAAGAATCCACACAAGCTTCAACCAGACCATCACAGCCACCGGACGCATCAGCTCCACGGAGCCGAACCTGCAGAATATCCCCATGCGCATGGAATTGGGCAGGCGTATCCGGAAGGTGTTCGTACCCAGGGAGGGCTGTGTGTTTATGGATGCGGACTATTCCCAGATCGAACTGAGAGTGCTGGCCCATATGTCGGGAGATGAACAGCTGATAGAGGCTTACCATATGGACCAGGATATTCACCGGATCACGGCGGCGAAGGTGTTCCATACGCCCTTTGAGGAGGTTACTGATCTGCAGCGCCGGAATGCCAAGGCGGTGAATTTCGGCATTGTCTACGGTATCAGTTCCTTCGGGCTGAGCCAGGATTTGAGCATCAGCAAGAAGGAAGCGGCGGCGTATATCGAGCAGTATTTTGCCACATATCCAAAGGTGAAGGAATTCCTGGATGAGTTGGTCCGGAATGCGAAAAAGGACGGTTATATCACCACCATGTTCGGCAGGCGCAGGCCCGTGCCGGAGATTACCTCATCCAATTTCATGCAGCGTTCCTTCGGGGAGCGTGTGGCAATGAATTCTCCCATACAGGGTACCGCGGCGGATATCATTAAAATTGCCATGATCAGGGTGTGGCGCGGGCTGCGGGCTGCGGGGCTGAAGTCCCGGCTGATTCTGCAGGTGCATGACGAGCTGGTCATAGAGACCTACAAGGAGGAAGAGGAACAGGTGCGGCGGATTTTGACGGAAAATATGGTGTCGGCCGCAGAACTGGCTGTGACGCTGGAGGTGGATTTGCATACCGGGGAGAACTGGTATGAGGCGAAGTGAGAAAGAGGCATATCCTGCTTTCTGTCTTGCTTAGGGCGTGTTTGAAAATTACTTTCCGGCAGATGTGTGTCAATTTGTGGCAGAATCCGAATGCGGGAGGCGTAGCGGGCTGCGTTGAACGAATAAGGGCCGGCTATACAGCAAATGTGGGAACGCGGTTTACCACAGCAGACGGCGGGAATAAATTTCAGGCACGCTCCAGGACAGTGACGAAAGGATGGGGGTGTGAAAATGCGCTTTATCGGAATTACCGGCGGCATCGGAGCCGGGAAATCAGAGATCCTTCATTATATAGGACAGCACTGCCGATGTGAAATATACCTGGCGGATGAGGTGGCGCATCTGGTAAAGCAGCCCGGGAGCCGGGCGTACAGGGAGCTGGTTCAGCTGCTGGGGCAGGACGTGACAGCGGCGGACGGGCAGATTGACAGGGCAGCCATGGCGGATAAGATTTTTGCCAAACCGGAACTGCTGGAGCAGGTAAATGAAATTATTCATCCTGCCGTTAAAGAATTTCTGCTGGAGTGTCTGGAGCATGCGAAGAAGGCAGGAACCGCGGAACTGTTTTTTGTGGAGGCAGCCCTGCTGATTGAATGCGGATACCTTGCGCTGGTGGACGAGATGTGGTATATTTATGCAGATAAAGAGATCCGCCGGGACAGGCTTCGCAGCGCCAGGGGCTATAGCGAGGAGAAAATATCGCAGATTATGTCCAGACAGCTGAGCGAGGAGATGTTCCGAAAAAACTGTGATTTTGTGATAGACAACAGCGGCAGCCTGGAGAATACATACAGGCAGATTGACAGGAGGCTGGCACCATTCCTCCGCCCTGCCATGGCGCAGGCGGCAAGTGCCGACTGCGCGGGAACTCATGAACAGGCTTGCCGGCCTAAATGACAGGAGGGCAGGCTGCCATTGTGCCGTCGGGCAGGAAGCCGGGAGTATGCGGTCAAACAGAGGGGAGCAGATCATGTTGCCGCTGTGCCGGTCGGCGGGAATCTGCAGATTATATGGTCATTATGCCGGTCAGCGGGAATCTGCAGGTTATGCGGTGATTATGCGGTCAAACAGAGGGGAGCAGATCACGTTACCACTATGCTGGTCAGCGGGAATCTGTAGGTTATGCGGTCATTATGCCGGTCAGCGGTAATCACGGGGATCGGATACAAGTAACGGAATAACGAAAACGGACAAGAAGAGAGAGCAGGAAGATGAGATTATGCAGTATAGCAAGCGGGAGCAGCGGAAATTGCATCTATGTGGGTTCCGAAGCTGCCCATCTGCTTGTGGATGTGGGAATCAGCGGCAAGAAGACAGAGAAGGGATTAAAGGAGCTGGAGCTGACGGGAAGGGATATAGACGGAATATTGATTACCCATGAACATGCCGACCACATCCAGGGATTGGGCGTCATTGCCAGGAAGTACGAGATCCCGATTTACGCCACGGCCGGCACCATTGAAGCGATGAAGAACTGTGCCGGGCTGGGAAATGTGGACCACGGACTGTTCCATGAGGTGAAGGAGGACAGAAAATTTATCATAAAGGATCTGACTGTAAACCCCATGCGCATCTCCCATGATGCGGCGCAGCCTGTGGCATACAGGATTGCCTACGGCAGCAAAAGAGTGGCAGTCTGCACCGATTTGGGTGTATACAATGACTATACGGTGGAATGCCTGAAGGGAATGGACGCACTGCTGCTGGAGGCGAACCACGACGTGAACATGGTCCAGGTGGGACCTTATCCCTATTACCTGAAACAGCGCATCCTGGGGGACAGAGGGCATCTCTCCAATGAAAATACGGGGAGGCTTTTGTGCCGTATTCTTCACGATAAGATGAAGGCAGTGCTTTTGGGGCATCTGAGCAAGGAAAATAATCTGCCGGAGCTGGCTTACGAGTCCGTGCGGATGGAGATAAATATGGGTGACAACCCCTATAAGGCCGGAGATTTTGATATACGCGTGGCATTGCGCGGCGATGTGACGCCGGCGGTGGTCCTTTAGGGGACCGTCCCTGTGCCGGTTAGGGGAGGATTATCCCCACTGGGTGTTGGCCCATGCCTGTTGGCAGGCTTGGGGCCAGATACCCGGGTAGCCGTTGGGAGGGGGCAGGGCAGGACCGGATAACGGCGGTGTGTTGGTGGAAGATAAAACAGGCGAATGGCAAAGAATGGAGGAATATATGAAAAGGACAATTATTACCGTAGTGGGAAAGGATACCATAGGTATCATCGCGAAGGTCTGCACTTACCTGGCAGAAAACGGCATCAATATCCTGGACATTTCCCAGACCATTGTACAGGGATACTTTAACATGATGATGATTGTGGATACCAGTACCACGGCAAAGCCCTTTGGCGATATGGTGGATGAAATGACTGCCCTGGGGGAAGAAACCGGTGTGCAGATTAAGTGCCAGAAGGAAGAGATTTTCGACAAAATGCACCGCATTTAGAGTATGGGGAAGGGATTTACGTGCCCATGGATTCGGCGGGCGGAAAATCTCTGCGTGGTACGGGGCAGCAGGGGAATTGCGGAACAGGAATAGGAGAATATGGATGATTAACATATATGAAGTGACAGAGACGAACAAGATGATCTCGGAGGAAAACCTGGATGTGCGTACCATCACGCTGGGCATCAGCCTTCTGGACTGCATTGATTCTGACCTGGCGAGGCTGAATGAAAAAATCTATACCAAAATATACGAAGCGGCAAAAGACCTGGTGAAGACAGGAGAGGAGATTTCAAGGGAGTTTGGAATACCGATCGTTAATAAGCGAATATCCGTGACTCCCATTGCCCTGGTGGGAGGCGCTGCCTGCAGGAGTGAGGAAGATTTTGCCTCTGTGGCGCTGACCCTGGACAAAGTGGCAAAAGAAGTGGGAGTAAACTTTATCGGCGGCTACTCCGCCCTGGTCAGCAAAGGCATGACTTTCGCGGACGAGTTGTTGATTCGTTCCATTCCCAGGGCATTGTCCGGTACGGAGCGTGTGTGTGCATCCGTCAACCTTGGTTCTACCAGGACGGGGATCAACATGGATGCCGTAAAGCTGATGGGTGAGATTATTCGTTCAACCGCGGAATTCACGAAGGAAAACGATTCCCTGGGCTGTGCAAAGCTGGTGGTATTCTGTAATGCACCAGACGATAATCCGTTTATGGCAGGTGCCTTCCACGGTGTTACGGAGGCAGATAAGATTATCAATGTGGGCGTCAGCGGGCCGGGGGTGGTGAAGACCGCTTTGGAGAAGGTACGCGGTGAGAATTTTGAAGTGCTGTGTGAAACTATTAAGAAAACGGCGTTTAAGGTGACAAGGGTCGGACAGCTGGTAGCCCAGGAAGCCTCGGCTATGCTGAACGTACCTTTCGGCATTGTGGATTTGTCCCTGGCCCCCACCCCGGCTGTGGGTGACAGCGTAGCGGATATCCTGTGTGAAATCGGACTGGAGTATGCCGGGGCGCCCGGTACTACGGCAGCACTGGCACTTTTGAATGACCAGGTGAAAAAGGGCGGCGTTATGGCGTCCTCCTATGTGGGGGGCTTAAGCGGCGCATTTATCCCTGTCAGCGAAGACCAGGGCATGATTAACGCGGTACAGGCAGGAGCGCTGACACTGGAAAAGCTGGAAGCCATGACATGTGTCTGCTCCGTTGGACTGGATATGATTGCAATTCCGGGAGATACGAAGGCAACTACAATCTCCGGCATCATAGCGGACGAGATGGCCATCGGCATGGTAAACCAGAAGACTACGGCCGTCCGCATTATCCCGGTCATCGGCAAGGGCGTGGGAGAGACCGTGGAATTCGGCGGGCTGCTGGGCTATGCCCCCATCATGCCGGTAAACCGGTTTGGATGTGATGTCTTTATCAACCGCGGCGGACGGATTCCGGCGCCGATTCACAGTTTTAAGAATTGAATTGGGTGAAAGCGTGAGGGAAGGCATCTCGTTTGGAAAGGGACGATAAAAAGGCTGTCGCATTAAAGGCTTTCAGATATAAAATATGGCAGTATACAGAAAATATGTTGCCATAACCGGTATTTTGGCCGTTTAACGCGACAGTCCTTTTATCATTATGTTTGTGCAGTGAGAGTCCCTTTATAAACCGCAACAGTTTTATTGCCCATATAAGTATGTTGAACAAGGCTTAAAATTCCGGTACATGTGATACCATCAATAGACTCCGTCCAGAGAATTTGCTTTTCCGGGTTGATTTTGCCATCATAAGTAACCTGACGGGTAACGGTTATATTGTCAGCTCTCTGCGATAAGGAGATTTTACCATGAACTTCATAATAAATACCTGTTTTGGTGTAGCCGCGTTTAATCAGGGAGTCCGGTTTTTCTGCCGCATAGGTATTAAGTGACAGAGATAAGATTAAAATAATGGTCCATAGATATGTGTGGCTCTTTTTCATGTTTCTATTTCCTCTATATAAATAAAAAGTGATAAATGATTCCTTAGTAAGGGTAAAGAATAGTAAAGCAATCGTTTACGTCATCAAAACCATTTTCCTTGAAATTGCCGTAATCGCTGGTATAAATAATGACAATTAAATCAGAAGTCAGGAAGTGAGGTTCATATTCTCTTCTGATAACATCACCATGTGCAAGTAAAGCATCAGTGGTAGGCATTTCCTTGTACTTCATAATTATGTAATATGCATTTTCCCCTTCATATTCACCCTGATATTCCTCGCAAATTTCAGGGGAGAAGGTACCGTCTTTTTTCGTCAAGATCTGATAGCCAATTATAATGATTCCTATTAAGATTAGGCTTAAAATGAAAGCAATCAGTTTCGAACATTTGGCCTTTGGCTTTGTTGGGAAGTCACCAGGCGGCAATTCCGGCAGCGAATCAGGAGTATCGTATGCACCAGGAGTTCCAGGCTGAACGCTTGGTTCTCTTTCTGTTCCCGGGCGGCTGGAGGAGGATGCTTTATCAGCAGAATCTTCGAGATCGAACAGTTCAGGAAGTGGAATCTCCAGTTCCCGTGCCAACTTTTCCAAAGTCATGACATCCGGCAAATTGACTCCCGTTTCCCATTTACTGACAGTAGTGACTGACACATGAAGTAAGTCCGCAAGTTTTTGCTGATTTAAGTTTTTTTCCTTTCTCCGGGTTTTGATAAGTGTTCCAAAGCGTTCTTTATCCATAATTACATGTTCCCCTCTTCATCTCTTTTGTACCAGGCTGTTTATGCACAGTTTATTCATATTACTGCTTTGTCATATACTGATTGCACTATAATTTCATTTTTATCTTTTGTGTGATTACATAAATGGAATACAATAGAGCCTTGAATCCGACTTCCGCAGGTAAATATTAGAAGAATCAGATATTTTGTTTGTATATTGTACCATATTTTGAATCAATTTTCAATTGATTTCAAATCGAATTCAATAATAAATCCTAGTAAAAATCAGGAAATATGTGATTGCGACTATATTGATTATGCGTCAATTGACAAAATTGGTGAAAATGCCTTAAGATTGACGAAGAGATGAGCTCATTACTATTTTGTGTGAGAGGAGGGATAGGATGTTTGATTACAGATAGATAAATGGAGGTTATGATGATTTAGGGCATACAGGTCCTGATTCTGACACACATCAATATTGGGTAAAATGTGAGTGCGGACATGGGGAGAATGTTTACATTGTTGGTTGTAATTACAGTAAAACCGGAGTACACATAAAACCGTTTTAGAATTTATGCAATATTTGTCGAAAGTGGACCAGTATATAGTTGTATTAGTAACCAAATAGTGTCTGCTTTTTAAATCCCCAAATCATTGATTTTACTGATTTTCTGGCACATTTATAATAAAATAACTGCAGGGATTTTGCATCCAGGTATCGATTTTTAGATGTAGTGTTACCCAAAATCTTACTGCGGAATGGAGAAAAAGCCATGTACAGACCAAGCGACAGAACCCCCACATTCCCTCCTTGACTTCAACCAACCCATGGGGCTGCACATGAACCCGGGCAACCGATGGGTGAAGATGGCAGACAGTATGAGTTCGAAACCAAATACATCAGCCGATTCCCCAGCGGGACAGGGAATGTGGCGAAGCTCCTGCGCATGGATCTGGTCGAACTCATCATCCAAACAAAGTCCAGTTCTCAGACAGGGAGTTTGTGGAGCAGATTGCTGAAAACCCATACCTACAGTACTTCATAGGGCTAACTACACGGTCAAACGAAAAATATGAGGCATTTGCCCGAAGTGGAAATGAGGCCGTTTTTTGAAAAAAGGCTATTCTTAGAGGAGGGAGTATCTTTCGTGGGAAAAAAGAGCTATTTGAAATTGCTGTGTTATATTCTGCTGGTCCTGCCGGTGCTGTCTGGCTGCGGTAAACAAAAAGAAAGCAGCCAACTGGGCATAGACGGTTATGTCTATACAACACAGCAGATTGATTTGAAACAGATGACTTTCGAAAAATTTAAAGTCGCCGGAGATTATGTCTACTATCGCAGCAGGAACAGTGAGGGCAGAAGGGATGAGCTGCGCAGGTTTCCGGTGGAAGAGATACTCTCCATGAAAGAGAATGATTCCTTGAAACAGTCCGGGCTGCCTGTAGGAGAGTCCTGTCTCCGGACAGGCGGCCCTACAGGATATATTCGGGATTATACTGTGGATGAGGAAGGCTGTCTTTACTATCTGATGGAGAGGCTGGATGTCAGGGATATACCGATTCTGCGTCCGCTGGAGGGCATGGATGGCTTATTGGTCGACGATGTGGAAGAGAAAGGTTATATCCTGATAAAGCAGCAGCCAGATGGCAGCGAGGAGTTCTGTGTTTCCCTGCCTGGCAGGGCCTGTTCGGTGGCACTTGGCAGGGAGGACCGGATTTACGTATTGACGGAGGATTTCCTTTTCGCCATTGACGAAAAGGGAAGGCTGCTGGAAAAGATTTCTGTGGCAGAAGGGGAAATAGCTGAACTGCTAGAGGGAGAAGCGGGGGCTGTCTATTATGAACAGGTGAATGTTTTTGATAATGCGGTACAGGAAGTTGTTGCGGACAGGCAATCCGGTTCTTATCGGCTGGAACGTCTGGCGGGCCCCTGCAGTGACGGTATGTTCAGCGGTTCCCGGCAGGGGCTGTTTTATACCGGCAGCGACGGGATGCTCTATCGATACAGGAAAGAAAACGGTTCTTGGGAGACTGTGCTTTGTTGGGGAGACAGCAACCTGGCCTGCGACTCGGATTTTACCATGCTTCTGCTTTCAGAAGACAGGATGGCTGTGGAACTCAGTGTCTTCGGACAGTCAGGTTTACAGGAACGGAAGTTCTATCTTCTTGCGAAGACCCCGGTAGAGGAGTTACCTGAAAAAGAAGTCCTGGTAATGGAAGCAGGCGATCTCCTGTATGACAAACTGGAACAATATGTAATGGAATTCAACAGAAACAGCGAAGACTATCACATTACCATTCGGCATACGGACCCGACAAGGCTGGACGCAGAACTGGTTTCTTCCAATCCGCCAGATTTGATCAATCTGACTTATATGGATTATGTAAAGTATGGGCAAAAGGATGTGTTGGAGGATTTGATGCCTTACCTGGAAGGCAGCAATGTGCTGGACAAGGAAGATTTCATAGAATCTGTTTTAGAGGCGTGTACCGTGAAAGGACGGCTGGTGTGCATTCCGGATGAGATTACCTGCACTACGGTTATCGGGCGGACTTCGCAGCTGGGAAGCAGGACAGGCTGGAGCGCGGCGGAGGCAATGGCGCTTGCGGAGAGCCATTCCCGGGCGAGACTGTTTATTAATAACAGTTTTTCGGCCATGATGAGGGAATTTTTCAGAGATTATATATTGGAAGCGTTTGTAGATTGGGAAAGGGGAGAATGTTATTTTGACAGTGAGGAATTCATCGCTTTTATAAAATGGGTGGTGGAGCATTCTGATGGCGCGGACAGTGAGGAGATTCCCATGGAGACTTTGCTCGGAACCATGCCGGAAGAACGTCTGCTTGATATATTGACATTAGTTAACAGTCTGGAGACTTTGATGATTGCAAGGGCGTATTTTGGAGAGGAAATTACTGTGGCGGGATATCCCACTGTTGGGGGAGGGGCTGTACATCATGGGACAGCGATCAACCAGCTGGGCATTGTGGCTGCTTCTGATAAAAAAGAAGGGGCATGGCAGTTTATCGAATCTTTTCTTGCACGGGAGCAGGGGATCTATACTTTTCTGCCTGCCCGGCGGGACAGGCTTGAAGAAATGGCGGCGAAAGAGGCAGAAAGGGGAATACATATCATACTGGGGCCTGATATGGCAGAAGACTATGACTGCATACCGGAGGAAGATCTGGAACAGATATATGCGATTATCGACAAGGCTGATTTTACCCCAAGAGAGGGTATCCGGGAAGAAATCATCAATATCATAGTGGAAGAGATGTCCCCCTGCCTGTCCGGTGCCAGGGAGTATGAGGATGCTGCGGATATTGTCCAGAACCGGGTTAAGAATATGGTACAGGAGTGAGTCCGGCTACGCCGGAGCGTGTCTTACAGGATGACAGGCGGAGTCGAGATTTCATTGGGTGCAGGCCATCCGGTGCCGCCGTATGCCAGCCCTTTGTAGATTTCGGCGGAAAGGATATCCAGATTGAAAAGCCTTCCGGCATCTGCCGGCAGGTTTTTTGCCGTATCTGCAAGTTTGGTGACGAGGGGGACGGCGGAATGCTCCCTGACCGCGTGCAGCAGCGGCCGGGCGTCTCTGCGGAATCCCAGGACTCTGGCATAAGGGACATAATCCTGCGCCCTGCCGGCCGCCATATCCTCCTGGGTGATGCCCAGCAGAATGTGCAGCAGGCATCGACTGATCCTGGTATGGGTGAAAGCTTTTGTCTTCAGCGTATCACAAAAGGAACCGAAGCCGGTGAAGCCGTTCAGGCTGTTGCGGATGCGGTTTGAGAGGTCTGGGGAGACATCAAGGTATTTTTCATAGCCCTGTTCTCTTTCTAAGAGCAGCTTGTAATACAATACGCCGGAGAGGGAATCCGGGTACAGGAGACGGGCTTCGGACATGCAGCTGTCCAGAAGCGGCCATATTTCTTCCGGTATAAAGGGACGCAGCCTTTCCGGAGACTGGCCTTCCTGCAGCGCCTGACGGAGGGCAAGGGCGGAGGCGGGAGGCATATCGGAATGTGCCGGCATGTCTGCGGGACCGGGCGAATTCGGAATGGCAGGAGGGAAAGCACTGTCGGATGGTTTGGATTTCGCCTCCATACAGGCCCGTTCCGCAGCGGATAAAGCGTCGTGGTATCCGGCGCCCAGCCTTTTTATCGTCACAGGTGCAATGACGCTTTTGCGTTTGAATAATTCCTTTATATAGTCAATCCCGAGGATGTTATTGGGGGAGGAGAGGATAGAGGCGCAATTGCCCGGGAGCGTTTCTGTCCCGGGGATCTGTGCGGTCTCTGCGCCGCCGGAAGCGTCTGCCGGTGCGGAAGGCACATTCCGTCCGCGGGCAGGGGGATCTGCCAGCCCGGAAAGCGCCCTGGCCCTGGCGTCCGGATAGGACAGCCCCTGTTTTAACAGCTGCTTTAAGGCAGAGCGGTAAGATTCCGGCTCCGCCGCTAAAAAAGCCGCAAGCTTCTCAAGTGCCGCAGCATCACCGCATTCGCTGCCGAAGCACAGATGGCTCACCACCCCCAGCTTATCCAACAGCGCCACGGATCCGGCGGCGAAATACTCCGAACTTGCCGTGGCGTACAGCGCAGGCAGCTCCAGCACCAGGTCGGCCCCGCAGCGCAGCGCCATCTCCGCACGCAGATGTTTGTTTACCAGGGCGGGTGCGCCCCGCTGTACGAAATTGCCGCTCATGACCACGATTGTAAAGTCGGCGCCTGTAAGCTGCTTCGATAGCGCCATTTGATATTTATGCCCGTTATGGAAAGGGTTGTATTCCGCTACGATTCCGTTCACTTTCATAGAAATTCTCCTGATTTTTGGTTCTATGCTGGCCGCCTGTCATGGCTGTGCGGTCATCCGCAGTGCCTGCTGCCGAAAAAAGGCGTTCTCCGGATGTACCCCGGACCCGGCGGGAGGAGCTTTCCAAAAGCGGCAGGCTTTGCCGCCCCTGGCAGTATTCCCTGGATCCGGCGGGAGGGCATTGCGGCGATCTGCCCTGTCTGATTAACGATATTCCGTACATAAATATAAAAGGACAATGTGAAAAAAATAACATGCATGAAAGGGCTTACATGTGCCGGATTATAGGCATATTGTAATATTCCCTGGAAGAATGTACCTTAAAATATACAAATAACCGCATATTTGTCCTTGTGTATTTTACCTGTTTTTAGTATAATATGAATAATCCGGTTTGTTAAGTAAAAATTATATTAATAATTTATGGCAGCCCCGTATCAATCCCGGCGTTCGGGAAGCAGGATTCTGTTTTCGGCGGGAAAGGCCCTGTGAAAGCGGGCGGCAGAAATTGGTGAGAAGATATCGGAAAGGAGAACGGATATGTCATATATTGACAAGATTAAGGACAGAGCCAAGCTCGACAGGAAAACAATTGTATTGCCGGAGTCCAAGGATAAGAGGACACTGCTGGCTGCGGCAAAGATCGTGGAAGAGGGAATTGCCGATATCATCATGATCGGAAACGAGGAGAAGATCACCGACGGCGCCGGCTGGCTGGAGGTTGACCTTACCGGTGTTACCATTATAGATCCTGCCGATACGCCGAAATTGGACGGATATGTGAATCTTCTGTATGAGACCAGGAAGGCGAAGGGGATGACGGAAGAGAAAGCAAGGGAGATTTTGCTGAATGATTATCTGACCTTCGGCATCGTGATGGTGAAGGCCGGAGATGCAGACGGCATGGTAGCCGGTGCATGCCATTCCACGGCGGATACCCTCAGGCCTGCCCTGCAGATTTTAAAGACCGCGCCCGGTGTGAAGCTTGTGTCCGCGTTTTTTGTCATGGACACCCAGTTTAAGGATCAGGGAGAGAACGGAACCTTTCTTTTTGCCGACTGCGGGCTGAACCAGGACCCCAATGCGGAAGAACTTGCGGCCATTGCCGAGACTTCATACAGAAGCTTTAAGTCACTGATCGGACCCAAACCCGTGATCGCCATGCTGAGCCATTCCACCAAGGGAAGCGCGAAACATGAGATGGTGGACAAGGTGGTGGAGGCTACCAGGATTGCCAGGGAGCAGTACCCGCATCTGACCATCGACGGGGAACTGCAGCTGGATGCGGCGCTGGTTCCCGGCGTGGCCAAGTCCAAATCTCCCGGAAGCCCAGTGGGAGGCCGTGCCAATATTTTGATATTCCCCAATCTGGACGCGGGCAACATTGGTTACAAGCTGGTGCAGAGACTGGGAGGCGCCGAAGCTTACGGACCTATGCTTCAGGGGATTGCGAAGCCCGTCAATGACCTGTCCAGGGGGTGTTCCTGGCAGGATATCGTGGGTGTAGTGGCTATTACCGCCGTGCAGGCACAGCTGGCGGACTGAGGAATGGGCAGGGTTAGTTGTAACATACCTGGTGCGCCTGGCTGCACGGGGTGTAAATAGAGAAGGAACGAGAGGAACAGAAAGGAATAACTGCGATGAAAGTATTTGTAATTAACTGCGGGAGTTCTTCCCTGAAATTTCAATTGATTGATTCGGAGTCAGAAAAGTGCCTTGCAAAGGGACTCTGCGAGAGAATCGGCATCGACGGAAGCATGATTACCTATGCGCCGGAGGGCGGCGAAAAAGAGAAGGCCATTAGCCCCATGCCTGACCACACGGAGGCAATTCGCCTGGTTCTGGAAGCCCTGACCAATCCGAAGACGGGTGTGGTTAAGAATCTGGATGAAATCGGAGCGGTGGGACATCGCGTGGTGCATGGCGGAGAGAAATTTGCGGAATCCGTAGTCATTGACGCGGAGGTGCTGGCTGCGGTGGAGGAATGCAACGACCTTGCTCCCCTGCACAACCCGGCCAACCTTATCGGCATCAATGCCTGCAGAAAGCTGATGCCGAATACGCCCATGGTGGGTGTGTTCGATACGGCTTTTCACCAGACCATGCCGGAGGAAGCCTATTTATACGGCCTTCCGTATGAATATTATCGGAAATACAAGATACGGAGATACGGCTTCCACGGAACCAGCCATTCCTATGTATCCGCAAGGGCTGCGGCGGTTCTGGGCAAACAATATGACGAGCTGAAAATCATTGTCTGCCACCTGGGCAACGGCGCCAGCATATCCGCCGTAAAGAACGGAAAATGCGTGGATACCTCCATGGGCCTGACTCCGCTGGAAGGTCTGATCATGGGAACCCGTTCCGGGGATATCGACCCTGCCATTATCGAATTTCTCGCCCATAAGGAGGGAAAGGGCATTGATGAGATTATGTCGGTGCTGAACAAGAAATCCGGTGTGCTGGGACTTTCCGAAAACCTTTCGTCCGACTTCCGTGATCTGGAAGACGGCTACAACAAGGGGGATGTGAATGCAATCCGCGCACTGAAGACATATTGCTATCGCGTGGCAAAATATATCGGCTCTTATGTGGCCGCCATGAACGGCGTGGATGTGATTTGCTTTACGGCGGGAGTCGGTGAGAATGCCCCGCTGGTCCGCAGTTTTGTGTGCGAACATCTCGGCTATCTCGGCATAGAGCTTGACGAGGAGGCGAATCATAAGCGCGGAGAGGACATTGCGGTTACTACACCCGGGAGCAGGACCACCGTGATGGTGATTCCCACCAATGAAGAGCTTGCTATTGCCAGGGAGACCGTACGCCTGGTGGGATAAGGCGGCAGCGTGCCGTATAAAGCCGCACGCCTGGCCTTGCGTGAGTTTTGCCCCGAATCCGGTTGGCGTAGTCCGCTGCGCCGGCTTTGTTCGGGTCAAAACTTGCAGGAAAGCAGTTTGTCTGTTTTTACTTGTCTGAGCATCTGTGAGTTCATGCGGGTTCTGGAAAATATTTTCCCTGATCATTTCTGACGGTTGTGCTTTGTTTACAATTATGATACATTTATGTAAAAAGTTAGTGACATATAGGGGATAGACTGTAGGAAAAGAACGGAAAACGGGTGTTTGCGGAGCGTACATTCATGTCAGAAAGCAGGTTCAAAGGTAAATACCCGGAATTATCGGAGGGACGAATGAGCAACAGCAGAGGATACCAGAGAGAAAACAGGAGGGGACATATGCAGCAGAGAACAGGGGAGAGATATTCGGCAAGGAAAAGGTTTGAGATGTATTTGCTGTTTATGTGCATACTCCTGGTAGTGAATATGTTCTTCTTGCTGAAGGTGCAGTCGCAGCTGAAGAATATGAACAGGGCGCTGAACCAGGTCATGACCGCGATGGCTACAGCCCGTCAGGATGCGGAGAACGGAATGCTTGTGGCGAGCCAGGAGGAGGTGTCAAGTCCGCAGTACCAGGCTGCGCCTAACAACCGGACGGATCCGGCACAAGCCGAGGAGCCGGAGGAAGTGGATTATGTGGAACTCTGCGGCCTGCCGGAGGTGGATAAGCCGGTGGACCGGAAACCGACGGAGGTACTGAAGTATCTGGAGAGACTGGCAGAAGAAGATGAGGTTATAGAGAAGATCTGGCGGAACCATTCGAGATATCCGGAGGAAATGCTGGGGGCGCTGGCAAATAATCCGGAGATGGCGGATTTTGTAAGCAATTATCTGACATCGGATGCAAAAGCTGCCGGCGTAGGGCTGACGAAAGCAGAAAAGAAACAGGAATTTCCGCTGTTTCTGCAGTGGGACCCCAGATGGGGGTATGCGGAATATGGCGACGGCAGCAATGTGGGGCTGGCCGGCTGCGGGCCTACCTGCCTGTCCATGGTTCTCTATTACCTACTGGGAGACGAGAGCCTTACCCCGGATGTCATAGCCGATTACAGTATGGATAACGGCTATTATATGTCAGGAACCGGCACCGCCTGGAAGCTGTTGGAGGATGTGGCGGATATGCATGGCCTGAATGTATGGCAGCCCAAGGCATCCGACCGGATTCTGAAAGAGGAACTGGACAAGGGGAGCGTTATCATTTGTTCCATGAAGCCCGGGGAATTCACGGCAGGAGGGCATTTCATCGTCATCTACGGATATGATTCGGAGGGGTTTCTGGTCAACGACCCCAACTGTGTGGCACGCAGCCGGCGGAGATGGACTTATGATGAGATCGGCAGGCAGATTAAGAATACATGGGTATACAGTGCGCCTGTCAGGGATATCCATAAAGATACGGAAAAGGATGGCTGGGGTTGAATGTCCGGCAGGCAGATTCCCCGCCGTCCGCAGAACCCAAATTGCGGTGCCATGGGAAAAGCTGCTTTCCATGCGATTCATTCTTGCAGTTTCCGGCAAAAAGTACTACAATGGAAACCATGATAAAGTGATATCACCGCAATCACGGAAGGAAGAAAGAGGATTTGACAATGAAAATCAGGACAAGATATGCTCCCAGCCCTACCGGAAGAATGCATGTAGGCAATCTGCGCTCCGCGCTGTATGAATTTCTCATCGCAAAGCATGAGGGTGGTTCCTTTATGCTCCGCATCGAGGATACGGACCAGGAGAGGTATGTGGAGGGGGCTACCGAGATTATTTACCGTACATTGGAGAAAACCGGCCTTAAGCATGACGAGGGTCCGGATAAGGACGGCGGCTACGGTCCCTATGTGCAGAGCGAGAGGATCAAGACCGGCATCTATATGAAGTATGCGCAGGAATTAATTGAAAAGGGAGAGGCATATTACTGCTTTTGCGACAAGGAACGGCTGGCGTCTCTGAAGACGGAAGTGGTGGAGGGAAAAGAGATTACCATATACGACAAGCACTGCCTGTCCCTTTCAAAGGAGGAAGTGGAAGCCAGGCTGGCTGCAGGTAAGCCCTTCGTCATCCGCCAGAACAATCCATCAGAGGGTACCACAACCTTCCATGACGAGCTGTACGGGGATATCACCGTGGAAAACGCGGAGCTGGACGACATGATACTGATTAAGTCAGACGGTTTCCCCACATATAACTTTGCAAATGTGGTGGACGACCATACCATGGCCATCACCCATGTGGTGAGGGGAAATGAGTATCTCTCATCCTCTCCGAAATACACCAGGCTTTACGAGGCATTCGGATGGGAGGCGCCCAAATATATTCATCTGCCCTTGGTTACCGATGTGAACCATAAGAAGCTGGCAAAGAGGGGTGGGAGCGCTTCCTTTGAGGATTTGACGGAGCAGGGCTTTCTGACGGAAGCAATCGTGAATTTTATCGCGCTTCTGGGCTGGAGTCCGGAGAGCAATCGTGAAATCTTTACGTTGGACGAGCTGATTCAGGAGTTTGACTACCGCAGGATCAGCAAATCCCCTACGGTTTTTGACCTGGTGAAGCTGCGCTGGATGAACAGCGAATATATCAAGGCGATGGACTTTGATGCATTCTATGAGATGGCGGAACCTTACCTGGAGAAAGCGCTGACGAAGGGCCAGGACCTGAAGAAGGTTGCCGCAATGGTGAAGACACGCATCGAAGTGTTTCCGGATATCACGGAGATGGTCGATTTCTTCGAGCAGCTGCCGGCATATGACACTGCGATGTACACCCACAAGAAAATGAAGACAAACGGTGAGACTTCCCTGGAAGTGCTTACCGAGGTCTTCCCGCTGCTGGAGGCACAGGAGGATTACAGCAACGATGCGCTCTATGCGGTGCTTGCCGGTTATGTGGAGAAGAAAGGCTGCAAGAACGGTTATGTAATGTGGCCCATCCGTACCGCCGTATCCGGAAAACAGACCACACCTGCAGGTGCCACCGAAATCATGGAAGTCCTGGGCAAGGAGGAGTCCTTGGCGAGAATCCGCAGAGGAATTGAACTCCTGCAGGACAACTGAATCCACAGGGACGGGAGGGCTTTATGCTTTTGCGCCGCTGCCTGGCAGGCGCCCGAGAGGAACTTTTATGCGTACACTTGCGAATGAGGGTTTCTCTCATAGGTTGGCGCCGATTTTGTACTTTTGCGTTGTGACATGCTTTTGTGTCGTGGTGCGGCGGCTGAAATCAGAAAGTCCGGAAGGCGCGATGGCCGAGAGGGCTTTCTGATTTGGTATCGTGGCGCAGCGACTATAATCAGGAGGAATTGAATATGGATCTTAGAACCGCAAATGAGCCGCAGAAAGCGGCCATAATGCACCTGCGGGGCCCATGCCTCGTTTTAGCCGGGCCCGGCAGCGGGAAGACATTCGTAATCACAAACCGCATCTTGTATCTTTTGGAACAGGGAGTTCCTCCCGAGTCCATTCTGGTAATCACTTTTATGAAAGAAGCCGCGTTGTCCATGCAGAATCGTTTTCAGGAGATGGCGGCTGCAGGCACGGCATCATCTTCAGGCGGATTTTCCGCAGATCACAAACCCACATATCCAGTAAATTTCGGAACCTTTCACTCGGTTTTCTATCACATATTAAAAGCGTCAAACGTGCTGAAATCAACGAAGCTTTTGAGCAGTTCGGAGAAGAAAAATCTGATATTTCCCATACTAAAGACATACGAAAAGCAGCAGGGGCCAGGCGGCGCCTCACAGGAAGGCCAGGAGGGCGCAGGAAGCCTCGGCGATGATGCATCCCTGATACTGTCGGCTATCGGTTTCTACAAAAATACCATGCAGATGTCCGCTGCCTGCGAAAAGGTACCGGTGAGATGGCAGCCGTATTTTGAGGCAATCTGCCGGGAATATGCCCTGGCGGTAAAGAAGCTGGGCAGGCTTGATTTCGACGACATGCTCTATGAATGTAAAGTGATGCTTCAGGAAAACGCATCCGTCAGAAATTATTGGCAGAATCGTTTTCGCCATATCCTGATTGACGAATTCCAGGATATCAACCCGGTGCAGTATGAGGCTGTAAAATTGCTGGCGGCCCGGCCTTATAACATTTTTGCCGTGGGTGACGACGACCAGGCAATTTACGGATTCAGAGGGTCACAGCCGGAATGTCTGAAGAGATTTGAGGCGGAATACCGGGCAAGGCAGCTTTTGCTGGATGTCAATTACAGGAGCAGGGCTGAAATCGTCCGTGCATCCCTCGCAGTGATAGAGGAGAATAAGGACAGGTTTGTGAAGCAGCTGAGGGCAGCGTCGGAGTGTATAAAAGGGGCACCCGGGGAAGGGAAAACGGCAGTAACACAATGCGGTTCCTGCGCTGTGGCCATACATGCTTTTGGGGAGAAAGAGGCGCAGTACGGCCATATGCAGCGGTCAATTGCCCGTTATCTGCAGCAGGGAGAAAGCTGTGCAGTGCTTTTCCGGACCAATTCCTATATGCAGGGATTTGCGGCCAGGCTGAAGGCGGCGGATATCCCCTATGAGATGAAGGAGAAGGTGGCCAGCATTTATGAGCATTTTATTGTGCAGGATATTATGGCCTACCTGCAGATTGCCGACGGTACGGGAAACCGGGAACAGATGCTGCGCATCATGAACAGACCGTCGCGTTATATCAGCAGGGAGGCTGTGGGGGAAGGCGGCGTGGATTTGAATAAAATAGAGGAATATTACAGGAGGGCGCAGGTGCCGGAAGTACAGCGGGATAACGTGAGGAAATCGCTTTTGCGTTTCCGAAAACAGCTTCAGAGTGTGAAAGGCTTTACCCTCCGTCCCGGAATTAATTATATATTGAAGGCTATGGGGTATGAACAGTATCTGAAGGAGGCGGCAGGCACAAATACGGAGAAATGGCAGGAATGGCAGGAACTGCTGGAATGGCTGCGGGAGGATGCATCAGGGCATGCCGGAGTAAAAGAGTGGAAAGCCTTCCAGGAGGCATATGCCAAAAGCCTGGAGCAGGACAGGACACAGGCAGAGCGGTATCCCCGGAAACAAAAGGCAGGGGAACACAGGCCGAAGGGCGGCGTGCATCTTCTGACCGTACATGGTGCAAAGGGGCTGGAATTCGACAACGTGTGGATTCCCGACTGCAACGAGAAAGTATTTCCCCATGGAACCATGCCGGATGAGGACGTTGTGGAAGAAGAGCGGAGGATTTTCTATGTGGCCATGACGAGGGCGAAGAAAAACCTGGAGCTCCTTTACCTCACAGGTACAAAGGAACGCCCCAGGCAGCCCTCCAGATTTCTGAATCCGCTTTTTTGATAAAAAGGAAGTGCCCGCGTCAATTCCTGACCGCAGACGGGTTTATTCTTCCGTCAATTCATCGAATTCACAGTCATCGAGGTATTCGTCAAATGCCTCCGCCACACTTTCATATTCAGCGTCGTCTTCGATGTAATCCAGCACGGGTTCCTCATTGGGGTCGTCGGGATTCTCGCTGTAGCGGTAGAACCATACCTCTCCGTCTTCGTTTTCCCCGTCTTCGTCTAAAGGAAGCAGTACAATGTAGTCCTTTTCGCTGACGGTCAGAATGGTAATGACTGCACAGTTCACAATGCTGCCATTATCCAGTTCCAGTTCAACGGTCATTTCCTCGTCATCATAATCATCTTTTTTTCCCATGGGAATACCTCCTGTTTTTAGTTCATTATACTTGCTTTTGCGTTATTCTGCAAGGAAAAGTAGATTTCTTTTTATTGAGGACTTTTTATTATCGGCAAAATATGATAAAATAAAACCGATTTCAGTTCTTGGCAGATCTTTAAGTAAATATTACCCATTTTTTGATAAGATATACGGGGCATGAAACGCCCACAATATGGAGGGAAGGCGATGACGGAAAAAATTTTACATAATAATCCCCACCCATTAGGCGCTCGTATAGAAAGAGAAGGTGTCCGCTTTTCTTTTGTATCCAGGTCTTCTGCCTGCGGAATTCTGTTGTATGACAGCAGGACAGGGAGGCTGAGGCGGAGGATTCCCTTTACCGAAAAAGAGAGGATCGGACATGTCTACTGTAAAACGGTGACAGATATGGAACCGGCTTCCAGCACCTATCTCTTTTATGAGGGCGACAGAATTATTCCGGATGAACGGGCGAGGGCATTTTCACATAAGGTTTCCTACGGAGCGGAGCGGGATGCCGAAGATATGAAAGCCAGCCTGGTTACCGGGGAATTTGACTGGGAGGAGGATTCTTTTCCCAGGATACCTTATAATAAAGTAATCGCCTACTGTATGCATGTCAGAGGGTTTACAAAGCATGCCTCCTCCGGCGTGAAGCATAGAGGGACCTTCGCGGGAATTGCGGAAAAGATACCTTATCTGAAGGAAATTGGCATCACGACCATTGAACTGCAGCCGGCATATGAATTTGCGGAAATTCCCTTTAAGGAGGAGCGGCCGAAACAGCCCCGTATGACGGAAGCGGGTATTCTGGAGGAGGCCGGACAGCAGAAAATAAATTATTGGGGATATAAAAAGGGGTATTATTATGTACCTAAGTCCGCTTATGCCGTATCAAAGGACGCGGGAACGGAATTTAAGGAACTTGTCCGGGCGCTTCATGCAAACGGGATGGAACTGGTGATGCAGTTTTATTTTCCGGAGGAAGTGAAGCACAGTGAGATTCCCGAAATCCTGCGGTATTGGGTGCTGGAGTATCATGTGGACGGTTTCCATCTGCTGGGAGGGAATCTTCCGGCAGAGTCGGTGGCGGCGGATGAGCTGCTGGCGGACACCAAGATATGGTACTACAGCTTTGAGACGGACAGGCTTTACGGTCGGAGTGAGCATCCGAGGTATCCTCATGTGGCAGAGTACAATGACGCCTGGTATTATGATATGCGCAGATTCTTAAAGGGAGACGGGGGAATGCTGGGCAGTGTTTTCTATCACATGCGGCATATTCCGGAAAAGGCGGGATGTATCCACTATCTGACCAATTACTATGGTTTTACGTTGGCGGATCTTGTTTCATATGACTATAAACACAATGAAGCCAACGGGGAGGATAACAGGGACGGAAATGACGATAACTGCAGCTGGAACTGCGGAGAGGAAGGCAGGACGCGCAGACAGACAGTGCGGCAGCTGCGATTAAAACAGATGAAAAATGCCCTGTGCATGCTGATGCTTTCCCAGTCGACACCGCTGATCTTTATGGGGGACGAGTTTGGGAATACCCAGAAAGGGAATAATAACCCTTATTGTCAGGACAATGCCACCTCATGGCTGGACTGGGGCGGGATCAGGAAGAACGGGGAGATTTTAAGCTTCTGGAAGATGCTTGCCGATTTCCGGCGAAAGCATCCTATCCTGAGGCCTGGCAGGGAACTGCGGCAGACGGATTATATTGCCTGCGGTTATCCGGATTTGTCCTACCACGGACGAAATGCATGGTGTCCGGACACAGAGGCACAGTTTCGGCATCTGGGAATATTGTTGTGCGGGAAATATACGAAAGACGCTGAAATCCAGGAGGACACGTTCATCTATATTGCGATGAATATGCACTGGGAGCGGCACAGCATGGCGCTGCCGAGGCTCCCGAAAGGGGAGGTATGGGAGGTGGCTTTTTCCACGGAGTCCGCCGAGGATAGAAAAAAAGGCGGTAAAGAAACGGAGGATGGCTCAGAGCTTGTCAGAATGATTCCGCCCAGAAGCGTGGCGGTTTACATCGGCGTGCCGGGTTGATGGGCGGAAGGCGGCCTTGCACTTTATAAAAGGTTCTGCATATGATAGGGTAAAACAATCATGTGGAGAATTATATGAACTGTTTTCTTTTATTATTGCTTCTGAATTGCTGCGGCTGGGGAAACGGCTGCGGCTGTAATTCCGGCCGTTGCTGCGGGACGGAACGGCGCGGTTGCGGGATGAAGAGAGAGATGCCGGGCAGGGGATGCTGCAGTGGTATGGGTCCTCGAAGAGGTGATTCCTGCGGGAGAGACGGCAGACGGCCGGAGTGCTGCGAGCGTGAAGAAGAGCGTCGCTGCGGCTGTGAAGAAGAGCATCGCTGCGGTTGTGAAGAGGAACGTCGCTGCGGTTGTGAAGAGGAACGTCGCTGCGGCTGTGAGGAAGAACACCGTGATCATGACGGCTGCGGTTGCAGGGAGCGTGAAAATACCTGTGACGGTCCCGGTATGATTCCGCCTCCGTGGCAGGACTATCCCAAATTTCCGCGCAGGGACATGGGAGAGGACTGCGACAGGTAGTTTTGAAACGCCGAAAGCATATTTCGGGGTTCCAGCCAGTTTGCGGATGTGATATGACGGAATATGCACATGTATTTTCAGGGGATAGAACCGCCGGGTGCGGTGAGAGCGCAGAGGTTTGGCAGCCGGGAAAATATGCCTGGCCGGAGCGTTTTGTTCCCACTGCCATGTGAAAGGCAATGCAGCGTAACGGTTCCGGCAGGACATGGAACCGTTACGCGGTTGCAATGACGGCCGATGCATTTTTTGGAAAAAGTGTTTGAAACATATGAGCTTTATGATATAATAGAGCGAGGGGACAGAAGCAGCTGTGCCCGAGATTTTGGGACAAGGTTTCCGGGCTGCGGGAGAAAGCGGCCGGAGGGCGGCATTGTTCTACGGAAAGGTGGTTTTATCATGGAAAAGGAAAAATACGTTGCGTATGTTTCCACCTATACCCGGGGAGACAAAAATGGGATAAAAATATATGATGTGGATATGGAGAAAGGACGTTTTGTGGAGAAAGATAAGGTGGAAATCACCAATTCTTCCTACGTAACCATTTCGCATAACGGCAGGATTCTGTATTCCATAACGGATTTCGGCGTGGAGTCCTATGTGATCCTGGCAGACGGCAGCCTGGAATTCTTAAATTTCGGTGCCATCAACGGTATGAGAGGATGTTATGTGTCCACGGACTATACGGACAGCTATCTGTTTGTGGCCGGGTACCATGACGGGAAGCTGACGGTTCTGAGGCTGGAAGAGGACGGTTCCATAGGGGAGATTACGGATGAAATCTACCATAAGGGGCTGGGCAGCGTGGCGGAACGTAATTTCAGGCCCCATATAAATTGTGCCAGAATGACCCATGATAATAAATATCTGCTGGTGGCGGACCAGGGGATGGACCATGTCAATGTGTACCGTTTTGATGCGAAACATGGGAAAGTAATACTTGCAGATGTGATACGGAGCGAACTTGAGTCAGCGCCCAGGCATGTGAAGATTTCCAGGGACGGGCGATTCATTTATATCGTACATGAAATCAAGTGTTTTATAGACGTATATTCCTATGAGGACAGGAAGAACCAGCCAGTGTTCGAGAAGGTCCACTCTGTGAGTACCTGCAAAGGTGAAATCGGCAGTTATAATGCAGCCAGCGCGCTGGAGTTTTCGGATGACCACAAATATCTGCTCAGTTCCAATGCAGGGGACAATTCCGTAGTGCTTTATAATGTAGATGAGGAAACGGGAAAGCTTTCCCAGATATTCTGTCTTCCGGTGGGCGGAGAATACCCCAAGGATGCCAGCCTGTTCCCCAATAATAAGTTTCTGGTGTCTCTGAATCATGAGACGAACGATATGACTTTCTTCCATGTAGATGTGGAGAACGGTACCATGATTATGAACGGGCCGCCTGTCAGGGTGGACGTGCCCAACTGTATTACTTTCCATAAGCTGCAGGAAAAGCCGGCGCAATGAGCGGGCAGTTCAGCGCCCTGCCTGAACTGTTACGGTAAAAGTATTCTGAGGCGTTCGGCAGTGTTTTGCTGCGGCATGGGCAGGCAAAGGGGGCAGGGGGCCGAGAAGAGGGAAATGCTTTGCGGTAAAGAACGGGGTTCCGGTCATTGAGAAAGCCGGGGCCTTTTTCTGTGAGTGCGTTGTGCGGAGAATGCGGGTTCGCGTCCCGGTGCAGAAAACCGGGAGCGGCGGGCGGACTGGGGCAGGCTGTGCCGGAATTTATCAGGTCCGCGGTCCGATATCAAAGGGCAAATGCCGGCCGGTATGCGCGCCGAAGCGCACAAGGGGGTATAGAAATGAAAAGAGGAGCGGAAAATGGCAGGTTCCATATTCGGAAATATATTTAAGGTTACGACCTGGGGGGAATCCCACGGGAAAGCACTGGGGGCAGTGATAGACGGCTGCCCTGCGGGCCTGGAGCTGACGGAGGCGGATATTCAGCGTTATCTGGACAGGAGGAGGCCGGGCACAAGCACGGTTACCACATCCAGAAAAGAGGCGGATGCGGTGGAAATCCTATCCGGCGTATTTGAAGGCCGGACAACGGGAACGCCTATTTCCCTGATGGTGTGCAACACTTCGCAGATATCCGGGGATTACAGTGAAATTGCCTCTTATTATCGCCCGGGGCATGCGGATTATACATTTGATGAAAAGTACGGCTTTCGGGATTATCGGGGCGGCGGCCGTTCTTCCGGGAGAGAGACTGCGGGCAGGGTGGCGGCAGGGGCTATTGCCTGCAAGATTCTGGAGCAACTGGGTGTCAGGGTCTGCGCCTATACCCGTTCCATCGGTCCTGTGGAGGCGGATATGGAGAAGTTTGACAGGGAAACTGTCCTGAAAACGGTTACGGCAATGCCGGATGAAGAAGCGGACAGGCTTGCCGTGCAGTATATGGAGGAGACAAGGCATGCCGTAGATTCTGCGGGAGGCTGTATGGAGTGCCGGGTGGAAGGGCTGCCTGCCGGAATCGGTGATCCTGTTTTTGAGAAGCTGGACGCCAACCTGGCGAAGGCGGTTATGTCCATAGGGGCGGTAAAGGCGGTGGAAATCGGAGACGGATGCCTGGTATCAAGACGGCAGGGCAGTGAAAACAATGATGCTTTCCGCATGGAGCAGGGGAAAATCGGTAAAGCCACCAACCATGCGGGCGGAATACTGGGAGGCATCAGTGACGGCGATACAATTGTAGTCAGGGCGCATGTGAAACCGACACCATCCATTTTCCGGGCACAGCAGACTGTAAACCGGTCAGGTGAGGAAATCGAGATTCGTATCAAAGGACGTCATGACCCTGTTATCGTGCCCAGGGCAGTCGTCGTCATGGAATGTATGACTGCCCTGACGGTATTGGACGCCATGCTGCTGAATCTGTCTGCCAGGATGGATTCGATTGTGAAGTTTTATCGGCAGTAAAGCGGTTGCTTTCCGAGTGATATGTATTTTGTAGAAGGGCAGACGGGCCGGGGGCGGAAGAAACCGGCATGACAGTGGAGGAACGGGAAAATGTATCGTATATTAAAACAGGAAGGCAGGGCAAAAAGGGCTGAATTCGAGACGGTCCATGGGACTATCCAGACCCCTGTATTTATGAATGTAGGCACCGCGGCGGCCATTAAGGGGGCGGTGTCTACCGCTGACCTGGAGCAGATCAAGACACAGGTAGAGCTTTCCAATACCTATCATCTTCATGTGCGTCCCGGTGACGGCGTAATCAGGCAGCTTGGGGGGCTTCATAAGTTTATGTCCTGGGATAAGCCGATTCTGACGGATTCGGGGGGATTCCAGGTGTTTTCCCTGGCGGGACTCAGGAAGATAAAGGAGGAGGGCGTATATTTTAATTCCCATATAGACGGACGGCATATTTTCATGGGACCGGAGGAGAGCATGCAGATACAGTCCAATCTGGCCTCCACCATTGCCATGGCTTTTGACGAATGCGCGCCCAGCAAGGCGGACAGGAAATATGTGCAGGCATCCGTGGAGCGTACCTTCAGGTGGCTGGAACGCTGTAAGAAGGAGATGGCGCGGCTGAACGGCCTGGAGGATACGATCAACCCCCGGCAGCTGCTGTTCGGCATCAATCAGGGGGCTGTGTATGCCGATATCCGAATAGAACATGCGAAACGTATATCCGAACTGGATTTGGACGGTTATGCGGTGGGAGGCCTGGCCGTGGGTGAAACGCATGAGGAAATGTACCATATTCTGGATGAAGTGGTGCCTCATCTGCCCCAGGACAAGCCTACTTATCTGATGGGAGTAGGAACACCGGCGAATATTCTGGAAGGGGTGGAGCGGGGGGTGGATTTTTTTGACTGCGTGTATCCCACCAGAAACGGGCGGCACGGCCATCTGTATACCAATCGCGGGAAGATCAATCTGTTCAACGCCAAGTATGAGCTGGATGACCGCCCCATAGAAGAGGGATGCGGCTGCCCTGCCTGCAGGCGTTATTCCAGGGCATATATCCGCCACCTTCTTAAGGCGAAAGAGATGCTGGGTATGCGTCTGTGCGTGCTTCACAATCTCTATTTCTACAATACCATGATGGAGGAAATCCGGGATGCGCTGGATAACGGCAGGTTTGCGGAATATAAGAGGCAGAAGCTGGACTTTATCCTGTAAAACCGGATTTATGGCTTGACCAACGGTCTGTTTTTGTGTATCATAGTTAGTTAGATGCATTATGAACTATTTCAGAGGAATATTACAGACGTCTGACGTCGGAATGGAGGAAAGATGGGTATCTTGTTGACAGAAGGAGCGGCAGCAGCGGGAGGAGTCAGCCTGATCAGTATGCTTCTTATGTATGCTGTTGTGATTGGCGCAATGTGGTTTTTCCTGATGCGTCCTCAGAGCAAGGAAAAGAAGAGGGTGGCAGCAATGCTTTCGGCGTTGGAAGTCGGAGACTGTGTCCTGACTACATCAGGGTTTTACGGAATTGTGATTGACATTAGAGACGACATGGTAATTGTGGAATTCGGAAGCAACAAAAACTGCCGTATTCCCATGGAAAAAGCTGCTATCAGCCGCGTGGAGAAGGCCGGGGAGAATTAAAACCGAACTTTGAATAAGGGAGAAGACTGAATCAGCCGGGAAGGTTGGTTCAGCCTTTTTTTGACTATCTATTCAATTGACTGCGTCGATGCAGCCCTGCTTCTGCCGAATGGATGTATGTACGTAAAAGTCCATGGTTGTACGTGTGGAAGCATGTCCGAGAATGGAAGATACTGTCTTGCATTCAATTCCCTTTTCCAGACAGGCCGTGGCAAATCCATGCCGCATTGCATGGAAATTACAGTCCTGCATATCACAGTGTCTCAAAATGGTCTTGAATTTTTTCTGTACATTCCGTGGCTCCGTACACATTTCCCTGCCGGTAAGGATATATTGTTTCTTTCTCCCTCTCATTTTGTGCAGCGGCTCCACCAGATAATTCGGAATGGGGATTTCTCTCATGGAAGTGTGGGATTTGGGAGTTCGTATATACAGAACTGTTTTAGGCTGACCGTCGGATGTGTCCGGATTCGGAATCCTGGATATCGTACGCCTTATGGTAATGATATTTGAGGAAAAATCAATGTCTTCCCATTTCAGGCCGCATAACTCCCCGATGCGGATTCCTGTACCTCTGCACAGTAAAACGGCAATGGAAAAAACAGTATCTTTTTCCAGAAGATAATCCTTCATTCGGATGCTGTCCTGTACTGTAAGCACTCTCGACTCCCGTCTTCTGCTGCTGACAGAACAGTAAATCAGCAGTTCTCTTCCCACCAGATTTGTCTGAACGCCGTATTTCATAATGGATTTCAATACCACCGAAACAGAATGTACGGTAGTATTTGCCAGTCCCTTCTGCTGTATTTCTTCAATAAATGCAAGGACCGTGTCTCCCTTCAGCTCCTTCAGCAAGACGGTACCCAGAAGGGGAAGAATGTGCATGTTTACACAATACCGGTAACCGGAATAAGTACTTTTTTTAATTGTGCCATACCGCTCCCGCAGCCATGACAGTGCCAAATCTTCCACAGTATCGCAGTGTGCCTGACGCTTATCGTCATACTGATACCGCTGTGAATAACGCATATCCATTTCCTCCAGAACCGTCTTTTGTTTGAAATTCATGTTTGCCGTTTTCATCTTTTGTAAAAGCCCTCCTTGTAAAATATAGTTCATGGGTTATTATACAGGGACACTGCCTGGTATGGGCATATGATGCCATCTCTGACAGTATTTTGCCGTATACAGGCAGAAATACGCAGCAGTTCAGCGCCCTGTCTGAACTGTTACAGGAATACGGCTGAAGGCTGAATTCAAAAATGGAAAAAGAGTTGCAAAGCTCTCACGAATGTGTTACCATAGGCTCAGAATTTCAAAAATTCTTATTTTCAAGAAATCCGAAATCTGGGCGTTTTGCCTGAAGTAATCCATCAAATATTGAAGAGAGCAGGCAGGCGCAAAGGTAGGTACTGTTTTCCGGCTGAGGTTCATGGGCGTATCGGTGAACAAATTCATAAAATCCTGTGCCCGGTTCCGGGGGCGGGGAAAGTGCGGGTTAATATGGGAGCGGTATTGCTGATTCAGAAAGGGGCGGGTTCACTGGGGTTTCCGGAATGGTATGGGAGGAATCTGGACGCTCTGTATGACTGTCTGACAGATATTCGGGAAGAGGCGGAAATATGTATTTTACAGATGCCGCTTTTGGAGGAAAAACTGGGCAGATATGCAGTCCTGCTGCTGAAAGTGCTAAAGGATGCTGCGGGAGAAAATAATGCAATTCACTTGAAAATGGAGGAAAAACCTTAAAAATTCCAAATGCAGATTATTTTTTATTGCTATTTGCCCTCATATCAGTTATGATAATAAGAAATACTTTTGCACGCTGACGTATCAAAATAAGTTGTGCAGGAAACAGATGGATTGACTGAGACGCTGCCGCAGGCAGGAGAAAGGAATTGAGGCATATGGAATTACATATTACATGCATTCCCGGAGACGGAATCGGACCGGAAATCATCGCGGAGGCGAAAAAAGTTCTGGAAAAGACTGGGGAAGTCTACGGGCACAAAATGATTTTTGAAGATATTCTCATGGGCGGAGCTTCCATTGACGTTCACGGTGTTCCCCTGACAGATGAAGCGGTCTCCAAAGCAAAGGCCGCGGATGCAGTGCTGATGGGTTCTATCGGCGGAGATACGACTACATCTCCGTGGTATAAGCTGCCTCCCAATCTGCGCCCGGAGGCCGGGCTTCTGGCCATTCGCAAGGCATTGAATCTGTTTGCGAATTTGCGTCCTGCGGTTCTTTATGACGAACTGGCGGCCGCATGTCCTCTGAAGGAGGAGATCAGCAAGGCGGGTTTCGATATGCTGATCATGCGGGAACTCACCGGCGGACTGTATTTTGGTGAACGGAAGACCGTTGAGGAGAATGGGGTCAGAAAGGCCATTGACACGCTGACTTATGATGAGAACGAAATCCGCCGTATTGCCGTAAAGGGCTTTGATATCGCCAGGAAGCGCAGGAAGAAAGTCACCAGTGTGGATAAGGCCAATGTGCTTGACTCTTCCAGGCTTTGGAGGAAGGTGGTGGAAGAGGTTGCGGCGGACTATCCGGATGTGACATTGGAGCATATGCTGGTGGACAACTGCGCCATGCAGCTGGTGAAGGACCCGGCCCAGTTCGATGTGATTTTGACTGAAAATATGTTCGGGGATATTCTTTCCGATGAGGCCAGTATGGTCACTGGTTCCATCGGCATGCTTGCCAGCGCCAGCCTGAACGACAGCAAATTCGGCCTCTATGAACCCAGCCACGGTTCTGCCCCGGACATCGCGGGGAAGGATATCGCCAATCCCATCGCTACGGTTTTAAGCGCTGCCATGATGCTGCGGTACAGCTTCGACCTGGATAAAGAGGCTGACGCCATAGAGGCGGCGGTAAAGCAGGTGCTGAAGGACGGCTACCGCACCGGGGACATTTATTCCCAGGGCTGTGAGAGGGTTGGCTGCAGCAGAATGGGAGATTTGCTTGCGGAGAGGATCCGGTAAATCAGGACAGTCTATCAGGCACACCCTTTTATATTGTGAGTAGAGAGCGCTATTATGAAATCCTGGGGATGCCTTACACAAAAGGAAGCCAGAGAATGATATTATGGCAAAGAATGATATTTAGTTTAGAATTATGTTTGTAAAGTGACTATATTTCAGAAAGGTGAGAAAAGATGAGAAGTGATTCGGTAAAGACAGGTACAGCCCAGGCCCCTCACAGAAGCCTGTTCAACGCCCTTGGTTACACGGAGGAGGAGCGTCAGCGCCCTCTGATCGGCATTGTATGTTCCTATAATGAGATTGTGCCCGGCCATATGAACCTTGACAAGATTGCGGAGGCCGTGAAGATGGGCGTGGCCATGGCGGGCGGCACTCCCATCATGTTCCCTGCCATCGCGGTGTGCGACGGCATCGCCATGGGGCATGTGGGCATGAAATATTCTCTGGTGACCAGGGATCTGATAGCGGACAGCACGGAGTGTATGGCATTGGCTCACGGCTTCGACGGGCTGGTGTGCATCCCCAACTGCGACAAGAACGTGCCGGGCCTTCTGATGGCGGCGGCCAGGGTGAACATCCCCACCATTTTCGTGTCGGGCGGCCCTATGATGGCGGGCCGTATCCACGGACAGAAGAAGAGCCTGTCCTCCATGTTCGAGGCCGTGGGCAGCGTGGCGGCAGGTACCATGTCCATGGAGGAGCTGTGCGAATATGAGGAGAAGGTATGCCCTACCTGCGGCTCCTGCTCCGGCATGTACACGGCCAATTCCATGAACTGCCTGACGGAGGCCATCGGCATGGGACTTCGGGGCAATGGCACGATACCGGCGGTGTACTCCGAGCGCATCCGGCTGGCCAAGCACGCGGGCATGAAGATCATGGAGCTGGTGGAAAAGGATATCAAGCCCCGTGACATCATGACCGAAAAAGCGTTTATGAATGCCCTCACCGTGGACATGGCCCTGGGCTGCTCCACCAATTCCATGCTCCATCTCCCCGCCATCGCCAGGGAAGCCGGTGTGGATCTGAATCTGGATATCGCCAACGAATTGTCCGCAAAGACGCCGAATCTGTGCCACCTGGCTCCGGCAGGCCCCACCTACATGGAGGACCTGAACGAGGCGGGCGGCGTATATGCGGTGATGAACGAACTGACGAAGAAGAATCTGCTGAATCTCGACTGCATGACCGTAAACGGCACTCCCATCGGAGAGAACATCAAAGACTGCAGGAACCTGAATCCCGAGGTCATCCGCCCGGTGGAGAATCCCTATTCCGAGACCGGCGGCATCGCCATCCTGAAGGGCAACCTGGCTCCCGACAGCGGCGTGGTGAAGCGCTCCGCGGTGGTGCCCGAGATGCTGGTGCACCAGGGCCCTGCCAGGGTGTTCGACTGCGAGGAGGATGCCATCGATGCCATCAAAGGCGGCAAAATCGTGGCGGGGGACGTGGTGGTCATCCGCTATGAAGGCCCCAAGGGAGGCCCCGGCATGCGGGAGATGCTCAATCCGACCTCTGCCATTGCGGGCATGGGATTGGGCTCCAGCGTGGCCCTGATTACGGACGGACGGTTCTCCGGCGCGTCCAGAGGGGCCTCCATCGGACATGTCTCCCCGGAAGCGGCAGTGGGCGGCCCTATCGCCCTTGTGGAAGAGGGAGATATCATCAGCATCAATATTCCGGAGAACAGGCTGGATGTCCTGGTTTCCGATGAAATATTGGCGCAAAGGCGTGCAAACTGGCAGCCCAGGGAGCCCAAAGTCACCACAGGGTATCTCACCAGGTATCGGGAGATGGTCACCAGCGGCAACCGGGGCGCGGTGCTGGAGATTGCGGAGAGGTGAAAGGATTGGAACGGCAGTACACAAGGGTTGACACGGTAAGGCAGTATGTGGACGGCATGTTGAACAATCTCACTGACCCGGACGAACGGCGGGCAGGGTATGTCCATCTGTATGGCGTGGGGCAGGCGGGAGCGCTGATCGCGCTGCGCCGGGGACATGACCGGGAATGTGCGGAATTGGCGCAGATTGCGGGAATGCTCCATGATTTTGCGGCGTACAGGGATGGTATACGGGAGAATCATGCCGAAAGCAGCAGTGTGGAGGCGGAGAAGATCCTCAGGGATGCGGGCTGTTTTACGGCGGAGGAGATAGCCCTCGTGTGCCATGCAATCGGGAAGCACAGCGACAAGGAGCGGACGGACGCCGCATTCGACGAAATACTGAAGGATGCCGACGTAATGCAGCACTGGCTGCGCAATCCCATGGAGGAGTATTATTTCCGCATGGACAGGACCCGGCGGATAGCCCGGGAGTTCGGGCTTGTGCGGGAATGAAGGGAACGCGTTTCGGTGAGAGGCAGCGAAAACGTTGGCGGGTGATTTCCCGAATGCGAGGGAGAATGCGGATCGGCATAGAACGGAGGATTATATCATGCAGTTGAATGGATCGGAAATCGTTGTGGAATGTCTGAAAGAGCAGGGCGTGGACACTGTCTTCGGCTACCCCGGGGGCACCATCCTGAACATATACGACACCCTTTACAAACACAGCGATGAAATCAGACATATACTTACATCCCATGAGCAGGGGGCTGCCCATGCCGCGGACGGATACGCCAGGGCCACGGGCAAGGTGGGCGTGTGCCTGGCCACCAGCGGCCCGGGAGCCACGAACCTGGTGACGGGAATCGCCACGGCCTACATGGATTCCGTGCCCGTGGTGGCCATCACGGCCAATGTGCCCCTTCCCATGCTGGGTAAGGACAGCTTCCAGGAGGTGGATATCGCCGGAGTGACCATGCCTATTACCAAGCATGGCTATATTGTGAAAAACGTGGAGGAGCTTGCAGACACCCTGCGGCACGCCTTCACCATTGCCAAAAGCGGCAGGCCTGGTCCGGTGTTGGTGGATATCACCAAGGATGTAACTGCTGCTGTGTGCGAATATATTCCAAAGTCTCCGGAAGAACGGAAATTATCTTGGCGCTGCAGAGAGGAAGAAATGCAGCGGGCAGCAGAATTGATCATGGCAGCGAAACGTCCCTTTATTTACCTGGGAGGCGGAGCGATCACTTCAGAAGCTTATGAGGAAGTGGCGGAATTTGCGGAGTTGATCGATGCGCCGGTATGCGATACGCTGATGGGGAAAGGTGCTTTTGATGGCAGGAGTGAGCGTTATACCGGTATGATTGGCATGCACGGGACCAAAACATCCAATCTGGGAGTAAGCCGCTGTGACCTGCTGATTGCCCTTGGCGCCAGGTTTTCGGACCGTGTGATCGGAAATCCCAAAAAATTTGCGGAAAATGCCAATATTATCCATGTGGATGCAGATGCGGCGGAAATCAATAAAAATATCCGGGCTGATGTGAGTCTTGTGGGGGATTTGAAACGGGTACTGCAGAATCTGAATGAAAGGCTTACAAAGCAGGAACACGGCGAATGGATGAAGGAGATTGCCGAACTGAAAGCGGAATACCCGCTGAAATACGACGATTCCCGTCTGTCCTGTCCTTATGTCATGGAAACCATTGACAAAGTGACGCATGGAGAGGCGTTGATAACCACGGATGTGGGACAGCATCAGATGTGGGCGGCGCAGTATTACTGCTACACGAAGCCACGCACTTTTCTTTCCTCCGGCGGCTTGGGAACCATGGGCTATGGCCTGGGGGCCTGTATCGGGGCCCAGCTTGGACAACCGGATAAGCTGTGCATCAACATTGCGGGAGACGGATGTTTCCGTATGAACATGAATGAACTTGCAACGGCAAGCCGCTACAATATTCCCATTATACAGGTGGTGATCAATAACCATGTGCTGGGCATGGTTCGTCAGTGGCAGACGCTCTTTTATGGAAAGCGCTATTCACAGACTGTACTCAATGACAGCGTTGACTTCTGTAAGGTGGCGGAAGGGCTGGGATGTGTTGCTATTCGCGTGACGGAGAAGGAAGAGATGGCGCCGGCGTTGGAAAAGGCAATTGCCCTGAAAAAACCGGTGCTGATTGAATGTATGATTCCTGAGGACGATAAGGTATTCCCTATGGTTCCGGCCGGAGCGCCCATAGCCGATGTATTTGACGGCGATGATCTGGCGGCGCGCAGCAAGGAGTAATGACAGATACAGACCCGGATAAAATGAAAGAAATTGGCCTGCCGCCATGGGTACTGAGGCGGCAGGCCTGGATTTAAAGATATGAAAAAAATAATTCGTTTTTTGATACAATTTCTGTTTGGCGGCCTTGCATTGGCAGCAGTTTTGTTTTTTGCCCTTGCCATGTACTACCGCAGTAATTTTCCGGTTAATACCTGGATCAACGGAGTGTATTGTACGGGAAAGACGGTGGAACAGGTAAACGAGGAACTTGTGAATGCACAGGAAGCGTCTGTGCTGTCTGTGCTGGACGCTGACGGTGTCTCCTGGGAGATTGCCATGTCGGCGGCAGATATCAGGCCGGATTTCACTGTTGATTTAAAAAAATATTTGAAACAAAATGCCACGTTTTACTGGCTGGAAAATCTGCAGCAGTCCGTATACAGCGAGCTGCCTGTGGAAAGGTATGCAATGGATGAGGAGAAGCTGCGGGAATGTTTTGACGAACTTCCGTTTGTGGCGGCAGAGCGAGAGAGAGCGCAGGGGGTATTTATTCACGATTCTGCGGATGGATATTACCTGCAAGACGATAATTCCATGCGTCTGGACAGGGAAAAGGCGTTTGCCTATCTGCGGGACTGTCTTTCCAACGGGCAGACAACGATAGATTTGGCGCAGGGGGATTGTTATGGAAATGTTCCGGACAGTGAGTCTGACCTGCTCCAGAGAAAAATTTGGGAGCAGATATGCGAATTTACGGATAAATGCGGCAGCCTTACATATGATATGGGAACAGAGGCTGTAGCAATTTCGGCTGAAGATGCGGCAGATTTCCTGGAAAAGCAGGCAGGAAGCAGTGTCCCTTCTCTGAATGAGGAAGGCAGGCTTATCATCAATGAGGATGCGGTTCGGGAATGGGTGGAGCGTCTGGCCGCCCAATATGATACCTGGGATACGGAGCGGGAGTTTGAGGCAACCAGGGGAGATACGGTCACTGTGAAATATGTTACTTATGGAACTCAGCTGGACATCGAGGCGGAAGTTTCTTATCTTCTGGAGGCACTGCGAGGAACGTCTGACGCAGTCGGCGCCATGCCTCATATTCCGGCCTATACCCATCAGGGGTATGTGAGAGGGGTGGACGATATCGGTGGAACTTACATCGAAATCGACATGACAGAGCAGAAAATGTATTACTATGCGGACGGAGAACTGGTTCTGGAGACAGATGTGGTTACAGGAAATACCGGACGGCGCATGGGTACGCCGCAGGGGATCAATTTCGTCTATGCGAAACAGCGGAACAGGACACTGCGGGGAGCCGACTACGCTTCTTTTGTAAAATACTGGATGCCGGTGAAAGGAAACGTAGGAATTCACGATGCCAGCTGGCGCTCCAAATTCGGTGGTCAGATATACAAGAGTAACGGTTCCCATGGTTGTATTAATACACCTTCAAACAAGATGTCTGAATTGTATGAGATGGTGGAGGTTGGAACACCTGTGATTATGTTCTATTAGGTACCCAGATGGGCTGTCTGAACTGTTACGTAAATACAAAAGAAACTGAAAATAATTTAGCGATGTACTTGACTAAAGTGCCGGGAAAGTTTATTCTATATTTATGCCGTTTGCGGTTTTGGGTATAATTGCAGGAGATATTTTGCGGACCCTGTAATGAAATGTTGAAAATCAAGTATAGCATGAGGAGGATTATTAGATGGCCAGAGTGTATAATTTTTCTGCAGGGCCAGCCGTTCTGCCGGAAGAGGTGCTGAGAGAAGCTGCTGACGAGATGCTTGACTACAGAGGAACAGGCATGTCAGTCATGGAGATGAGCCACCGCTCAAAGGCGTATGACACCATTATCAAAGAAGCGGAGGCTGACCTGCGTGACCTGATGAAGATTCCCGACAATTATAAGGTATTGTTCCTGCAGGGCGGAGCCAGTCAACAGTTTGCCATGATTCCCATGAATCTGATGAAAAACGGGGTTGCCGATTATATTGTTACAGGCCAGTGGGCGAAGAAGGCATATCAGGAGGCTTCCATCTATGGGAAGGCAAATAAGATTGCATCTTCCGAAGACGAGACCTTCTCCTATATTCCCGACTGTTCGGATCTTCCCATCAGCGAGGATGCGGATTATGTGTACATTTGTGAAAACAATACCATTTACGGAACCAAGTTTAAGACACTGCCCAACACCAAGGGCAAAACGTTGGTGGCGGATGTATCCAGCTGTTTTTTGTCGGAGCCTGTGGATGTAACTAGGTATGGTGTCATTTACGGCGGTGTGCAGAAGAACATAGGGCCGGCAGGTGTGGTTATCGTGATTATACGCGAAGACCTGATTACCGAGGAGGTATTGCCCGGTACGCCCACCATGCTCCGCTACAAAACCCACTCGGATAATGCATCTCTTTACAATACGCCTCCCGCATACGGAATCTATATCTGCGGTAAGGTATTCAAATGGCTGAAGGAAAAAGGCGGCTTGGAAGCCATGAAGGAATACAATGAGAAAAAGGCGCAGATTCTGTATGATTACCTGGACGAGAGCAAACTGTTCCGAGGAACCGTTCGCAGGGAGGATCGTTCCCTTATGAACGTGCCGTTTGTGACAGGAAACGAGGAATTGGACGCTAAGTTTGTCAAGGAAGCAAAGGAGGCGGGATTTGAGAATCTGAAGGGTCACAGGAGCGTAGGCGGTATGCGTGCCAGCATTTATAATGCAATGCCTGTGGAAGGCGTGGAGAAGCTGGTGGAATTTATGCGAAAATTTGAAGCCGAGAACATATAAGGAATCCGTGACTTTTTGCCCCGACAGGTATCCTGAACGGAAGTGCTGCCAGGCGGATGAGTTGCCGGGTGGATGAGAATTCAATGCTCAGTCCGATGCCGGACGGGGAGATCGCGGAATTGGAATAGGAGAAGATATGTATAACATTAATTGCCTGAATCCCATAGCGGAAGTGGGATTGAAGAATTTTAACGAACAGTACGAGATAACGCCGGATGTAAAGCAGGCGGATGGTATCCTGGTGAGAAGCGCGTCCATGCATGAGATGGAACTTCCGGGGAAGCTTCTGGCGGTGGCCAGGGCCGGTGCAGGCGTCAATAACATTCCACTGGACAAATGCGCGGAGCAGGGGATCGTGGTGTTCAATACTCCCGGTGCGAATGCTAACGGTGTGAAGGAGCTGGTAATTGCCGGCATGCTGCTGGCTGCCAGGGATGTGGTAGGGGGCATCGAATGGGTAAAGGCATTCAGCGGCAACGCGGATATAGCAAAGGCAGCGGAGAAGGAGAAGAAGCGCTTTGCGGGCAGTGAGATTATGGGAAAAAAACTGGGAGTCATCGGATTGGGGGCAATCGGCGTCAAGGTTGCCAATGCGGCGGTAGCACTGGATATGGAAGTATATGGATACGATCCCTATCTGTCTGTGAGTGCAGCATGGAGTCTGAGCCGTGCCGTGCACCATGTGACCAATGTAGACGATATCTACGAACAGTGTGACTATATTACTATTCATGTGCCGCTGATGGATGCGACAAAAGGAATGATCAATGCGGCCGCTATCGGGAAGATGAAGGAAGGGGTTATCCTTTTGAATTTTGCCAGGGATTTGCTGGCAAATGAGGCAGATGTGCTGGAGGGGCTGAAGAGCGGCAGGATTGCCCGTTATGTCTCTGATTTTCCCAATCCCACCACTGCGGGACAAAAGGGCTGCATTGTGATTCCCCATCTGGGTGCAAGCACGGAGGAGTCGGAGGACAACTGCGCCGTGATGGCAGTGCAGGAGCTGATGGACTACCTTGAGAATGGAAATATACGAAACAGCGTGAACTATCCCGCCTGCGACATGGGGATATGCACCACCATAGGACGTGTGGCGATCTTCCATAAAAACATTGCCAATATGATTACCAAATTTACCGCGGAGTTCGGCGAGAAGGGCATTAATATCAGTAACATGATGAATAAATCCCGCGGGGAAGTGGCTTATACCATGCTGGATGTAGAAGAGATTCCTACGGAAGAAATGATTCAGGCGTTGGAGAAAATCAAAGGTGTATTCCGTGTTAGGGTTGTAAACGGTAAAGCGTGAGATGTTGACCGGGAGAATGACCAAAATACAGACATTCTTCCGGTCTTATAGAAGTGTATGTACAGTTTTCAGGAACGGTTTAACGGCAAAAAGAACATGGCAAATTGCATAATTGTTCTAGTTAGTTCTGCTGCCGGTAAATGGCCCTTGCGATTTCCCCGGCCATCTTCGGCTTATTCATGGTATAGAGGTGAATATGCTTTACGCCGTTTTCCTGGAGGTCACGGATCTGGCGGATGGCATAATCAATACCGGCCTTTCGCATGTCTTCCTTGCTGTCTCCATAGTTGGCGATCAGGTCCGCCAGGGCTTTGGGCACACTGGAGCCGGAGAGGCTGACTGTGGTGCCGATCTGTTTGGAGCTTGTGATGGGCATGATTCCCGCGCAGATGGGTATGGTAATCCCTTTCCGGCAGGCCTTTTCCAGGAAGGCATAGTAGTAGTCATTGTCAAAGAAAAGCTGGCTGATGAGGAATTCGGCTCCGGCCTGCTGTTTTTTCAGCAGATTGTTCAGATCGGATTCCATGCTGAAGCACTCGTAATGCTTTTCCGGATAACAGGCCCCGGCCATCCGCAGCCGGGTATTTTTCTTTAAAAATTCCATCATATCACTGGCGTGGGCAAAGTCCCGGGAGGCATACTGCTCATCGCTCATGTCTCTGGGGCGGTCTCCCCGCAGCGCCAGTACATATTCCACATGATGCTCTCCCAGAGATTCTGCAACCCGGAGAAGGTCTTCTTTCCTGCTGCCCACACAGGTCATATGGGCTACCGCATCAATGCCCAGATGATTGCGGATATAGGAGGCGATTTCCACGGTCCTGCCGGAGCGGCTGCCTCCTGCGCCGTAGGTGACACTGATAAAATCCGGCTTCAGCAGTCCCAGGGAATCCAGAATCTGGAAGGCAGATTCAAATTCTCCGTCCTTTTTGGGCGGGAACACTTCAAATGAGAGCGTATTCTTTTGTTCATTTATATTCTGCAACATGACAAAATCACCTGATTTCCTTATTTTTGCTTGATTTTAGGACATAAATATCGTAACATAAAAAGGAATTCATTTCAAGGGAAAGGTGGCCTTGATTCTTCGCGGAGGCAACTGAGAATAGTAACCATATAAAAGCAACTCCGGCGGGAGATAGTCCGGAGGAACCAAAACTGTGAAGAATGGCCAAGGGTGCATGGTACAGCATGGAAAAACAGGGATTTCAGGGAACCGGAGAATACGTGGCCAGTGAGGAGCTGATGGCCAGTGTGAATATTGCAATCGCGCTGAAAAAGCCGCTTTTGATCAAGGGAGAGCCAGGCACGGGCAAGACCATGCTGGCGGAGGCCGTGGCCAAAGCCCTGGGTAAGCGGCTGATCATTTGGAATATCAAGTCCACCACCAAAGCCCAGGAGGGGCTGTATGTGTATGACACCATTCAGCGTCTCTATGACGGGCAGTTCGGCGAGGAAGGTGTGGACGACATTGCCCATTACATCAAACTGGGCAAACTGGGAGAGGCCTTTGACAGCGAAGAGCAGGTAGTGCTTCTCATTGACGAGATCGACAAGGCGGATCTGGAGTTCCCCAACGATTTGCTGTGGGAACTGGACCAGATGGAGTTCTATATCAATGAGACAAAGCGCACCGTGAAGGCAAAGCAGCGCCCCATTGTGATCATTACCTCCAACGCGGAGAAGGAGCTGCCGGATGCGTTTCTGCGGCGCTGCATTTTCCATTATATCGATTTCCCGGACAGGGAGCTGATGGAGGAGATCGTGCGGGTGCATTATCCCGACGTGGAGGAGAATCTGCTGAAGAATGCCATGGAGGTGTTCTATAATATCCGGGCGATCCGGGACATCCGCAAGAAGCCCAGTACTTCCGAGCTGATCGACTGGGTGAATGCCCTGCAGATCGGGGGAATTCCCGCGGATACCATACGAAAGGCCCTGCCCTTTGTGGGGGTAGTGGTGAAAAAAGACGAGGATCTGCAGCTGGTGCGGCAGGAGCCGAATCTGTAGACAGCCGGATTATGTTTTTTTTCGGATCGCAATAATCTTCAGGGCTTTATCGGAATCAGCCATCCTTCGGACAGAAAGCCTTTTGTGAGAAGTTCGGATTTTCCTGGGCAGTTCGGGAAGGAAAAGGATGGGGACAGATGCTGACAGGAAAGGCGGAGAGATGGGACAGATTGCCAACCAGATGCTTGCAGAGTGGTGCTGCAGAATGGCGGAGAAGCTTAAGGAAAAAAGGAATTCCAGGAAAAGTAAAGGGCAGAATAAAGGACCGGAATCTGCAAAAACAGCTCAAAACAGCACAAAAGGGAGATTGGAATGATCTATCTGCAGAAGGATGAAGTCTTGATACGGGATATGGAAAAGGCGGATATCCTGTCAGTCTGCCGGGTCCAAAAAGACGAATCCGGGGGAAAATAGCCGGTTATGTGTATCTTTACTGCCAATGCAAATGGGGGGCTTCGGGAGGCCGGGGGTATCCGGAGGGTGGATGTCTGATTTGACAAGACGAAACAGGGTGAACCTTTTTATTGTTTATACACCTGTTCTTTACAGCAACTCTTACTCCATTAATCACATGGTCACTATGAGATTCACAAATAATCTGGCACCCATGATCAGCAGCTAATGATATCAGTTTTGCCATCATAGTCTGCCCTTTGGGATGAAGATGCGATTCCGGATTCTCAATCAGTAAAAGGCTTTCTTCACCTGAAATAAGTAATTCCACAACAAGAGGCAAAACATATGGAATTCCAAATCCAACATTGACTGGCAGAAATGCATCAGAAACCAATCTGTCTCCACTATAACGAATTGCCAGTTTTGCCTTCTCAATTGTTGGAAGCAATTCCGCAGATATCCGAATCCCCGGAGATATTTCGGCCATCCACGCAGATACTTGGTCAAACCATTAGCCGTTATATTGAAATCAGCGGCTTTAAGTATCTGTGAAGACGGCTGGTGTGACGCATTTGTTGATGTTACAAAAGATGGTAACGCAGAGACTGTTAGAAATATTAGTACGGAACAGCATGTTGATATACATATTCCACAGATACAGGCAGGCCAGGAAACGGAATTGGTGGAGGATATTAATTGAACAATCCATCGGCAGAAATTGATCTGCATAAATTCAACCAGAGCAGTATGACAGCACTGGAGAAAATAACAAAAGTATATTTTGTGCGTCATGCACAGCCGGAACATATGTGGGAGGATGACAGAACAAGTCCCTTAACTGCGGAAGGCAGGCAGGATGCCAGGATGGTAACGGACTTTTTGGCAGATAGGGGATAGATGTATTTTACAGCAGTCCCTATCGAAGAAGTTTTGATACAATTGCGGCAGCTGCGGCCTGTTATGGAAAGGATATTGTTACGGACGAGAGACTGCGGGAGAGAGAAAAGGGAATCAACGGCAATGAACATGGCATGTTTGAAAAACGTTGGGCAGATCATGATTATTGTGAGGAAAAGGGCGAATCACTCAACATGGTGCAGCGGAGGAATATAGAGGCCCTAACGGAAATACTGGAGGAAAATAAGGGGAAGCGGATTGTGATTGCAACCCATGGGACGGCCCTTAGCACCATTTTGCATTTTTACCATCCGGAGTTTGGGTGTAAGGATTTTCTGCGGATTATAGACTGGATGCCGTATATTATGGAACTTGACTTTCAGGGGAATAAGCTGTGGGCAGAACAGGAACATTGTTACATAGAGAAAGAATTTCCGGGAAAGAAAAGAGCGGATAAAAAGCAGTGAAACGGATAGAAAGCAATGAAACAGATAAGAAGCAGTGAAGCGGATAGAAAAAAGTGAAACAGATAAGAAGCAGTGAAGCGGATAGAAAAAAGTGAAACAGATAAGAAGC
>CAJULV010000021.1:0-9860 GCA_910587555.1 uncultured Acetatifactor sp. | reverse complement strand
AGTGAAACAGATAAGAAGCAGTGAAGCGAATAAAAAGCAGTGAAACAGATAAGAAAGCGGTGAAACAGAGGAAAGCCGAGAGGAGCAGGAGAAGGGATAGGATATGTTTATAAAATTTTTTGAGGTCTTGAGGGAAAAAGGGCTTCGGGTTACTTTGGGAGAGTGGCTTACCTTCCAGGAGGCTCTGGACAAGGGGCTTTGCGGCAGCTCCCTGACCCAGTTCTATTACACGGCCCGGATGATACTGGTGAAGAGCGAGACGGATTTTGACAAATTCGACATGGCTTTTGAAGAGTGCTTCAAGGCGGCCCAGAGGGAGACGGAAGTGGGCAAGGAGATGCTCCGTTGGCTGGATAAGTCCGACATGATGGAACTGGCTCACGAGGAGGCCAGGGATCATATGAACAAAATGGAGGATCTCCAGATCGACAAGGAGGATGTGGAGGAGAAATTCAGGCAGCGTCTGAAAGACCAGGACAGCGAGCACAACGGCGGAAGCTTCTGGATCGGTACCATGGGCAAGACCTCCTTCGGCAATACGGGCGGAAATGTAGGCGGCGTCCGGGTGGGCGGCAAAACAGGCTACCAGTCTGCCTTTGCGGTGGTTGGGGCCAGGAAGTACCGGGATTTTCGGGACGACAGAGTCCTGGACAACAGGCAGTTCCAGATGGCGTTTCGTAAATTAAGGCAGTTTTCCAGCAGACTGGACATTCCGGAGACGGAACTGGACATTAACGGCACCGTGGACAAGACCTGCAACAACGGCGGCTGTCTGCAGATTGTTATGCAGAAGCCCCGGAAAAATGCAGTGAAGCTGTTGCTTTTAATGGACTCCGGCGGCACCATGATCCCTTTCAGCAGCCTGCTGAACGATTTATTCCAGGCCATTCATAAGTCCAATCACTACAAGGACGTAAAGACCTATTATTTCCACAACTGTATCTACAGCAAGCTCTACAAGACCCCGGAGTGTGAGAACGGAGACTGGGTGGACACGGAGTGGATGTTCC
Organism: uncultured Acetatifactor sp.; assembly: GCA_910587555.1. Classification (GTDB taxonomy): domain Bacteria; phylum Bacillota; class Clostridia; order Lachnospirales; family Lachnospiraceae; genus Acetatifactor. The sequence goes on along the minus strand of CAJULV010000021.1, from coordinate 8,850 downwards.
GCAATGTGGGAAGCGACTACAAGGTGATCATTGTAGGGGACGCGGCCATGGCGCCGGAGGAGCTTTATTCCGATACCGGGAACTACAGAGGCCCCAACGGCGGCCTGTCCGGTTATGAATGGCTGCAGCTGATGAAGAAGAAATATAAGAAAGTTGTGTGGCTGAATCCCAAGATGGCTCCCGGCCGGGCCCCCTGGCGGGAAGCGGAGACTGCGGTGAAGGAACTGTTTCCCATGTACAAGCTGACAGTGGACGGGTTGAACAAGGCAATGGTGAAGCTGATGGCGAACCGATGACAGAAGGCACTGGATGTGGGGGTGGGGAATCCTGGGCAGATCACCGTCAGTGGGATGTCACACAGGCAGCAGGGGCAGAAATGTGCAGGGTGAAACAGAGCAGGAAGCGGGGAGTATATGGGGAAATTTGCAATACCGGTTGGCGAGGAGAATTTTGAGCAGTTCCGTCTGAGCGGGGGATATTATGTGGACAAGACAAAGCTGATTGTTGAACTGCTGCAGGATAGCTGCAAAGTGAACCTGATTACGCGTCCCAGGAGGTTTGGCAAGACACTGGCCATGAGTATGCTGAAGTACTTTTTTGATATCCGCAGGGACAGCAGAGAGATTTTCGAAGGACTGGAAGTCACAAAGCATAAAGCGCTGTGCAGGGAATGGATGAATCAGTGGCCGGTACTGTCTGTCAGCTTCAAGGATATGGCAAAATGCAGTTTTCTGGATTCCTATAATCAGTTTGCCTATAACATTTCAAGCCTGTGCGTGGAATATGCCGGACTGTTGGAAAGCGGCAAAGTGGATGAGGGAGACAGAAAGCGTTTTCGACGGCTGCGGGACGGAGAAGCTGCCAGGGCAGAGGTGGAAAACAGCCTGTTTATGCTTACGAGGATGCTGTATATGCATTATGGCAGACCGGTGATACTGCTGATTGACGAATATGATGTTCCTTTGGCGAAAGCAAATGAATACGGATATTATCAGGAAATGCTGGACATGATCCGCAGTGTGATGAGTACTGCTTTAAAGACCAATGATTTTCTGAAGTTTGCAGTTGTGACAGGGTGCCTGCGGATTGCGAGAGAGAGCATATTTACCGGGACCAATCATTTTAAGTCCAATTCTGTTTCAGGGAAAAATTATCTTGACTGCTTTGGCTTTACCGGGGAAGAGGTGGAAGGGCTTTTGGACAAGGCAGGCTTTTCTTCCAGAAGCGCTTTGGTGAAAGAATGGTACGACGGCTATCATTTCGGGGCATATGATATTTATTGTCCGTGGGATGTGGTAAATTATCTGAATGACTTGGGATCAGACCCGGAAATGATGCCCGGGAGCTATTGGAAGGATACCAGTCACAATGATATTATCAAACGTTTTATTGGAAAAAAGGGAATGGAGGTCAATGATAAATTTGAAACACTGCTGTCCGGAGGCTATGTGAAAGTCAGGATCACGGAGGAATCTACTTATGATTTTGACAAAGCCGCGGAAAACGATTTCTGGGGGATTTTGTATCTGACGGGATATCTGACGCCGGTGAGGGAGGCAGGGCGGAAGATGGGGACAGAGGATTCGGAAGTGAGCCTGCAAATACCGAATAAGGAAATCAGGACTATTTTCAGGGACACCATAGCGGACTGGTTTAAGGCAACGGTGGAGGGATTGGACCGCAGGGAGCTGTTTTCGGCGGTGTGGAACGGAGATGCGGAAAAAATATCTTCCGAGATAACGGCTCTGCTTCGAAAATCCATCAGTTATTATGATTATAAGGAAGACTTCTACCATGCTTTTCTGGCAGGTATTTTTGCAGGGGGCGGTTTTCAGGTGGAATCCAACCGTGAGTATGGGGAAGGCCGGAGTGATGTTGTGGTGAAGGATTACACGGCCGGCCGGGTTGCTCTGTTTGAAGCAAAGCGTGCCGGGAAAAAGGAGGATCTGCCGAAGAAGTGTGGGGAAGCGTTAAGGCAGATGGGGGAGCGGGGCTATAAAGAGTCGTTTCTGGAGGATTACGACGACGTGTTATGCTATGGCATAGCCTTTTTCCGGAAGCAGTGCCGGGTGATGCTGCAGGGCAAACCAGTGCCGCCGCAATCCCCGCCGGAAGAGCAGCAGGGCCATATAAAAATATGACAGCATTTAGTTATACTGCTCGGGTTGCACTGCAAATTCAATTGGTGTGCAGTATAGAATTAAGATAGATCGCATAGACATCAGGAAAGGAACGGAAAAGAAAAATGACAGTATTTGAGGAACTGAAAGCCAGAGGCCTTCTGGCGCAATTGACAGACGAGGAAGAGATTAAGGAATTAATCAACAATGGTAAGGCCACCTTCTACATCGGATTTGACCCCACGGCGGACAGCCTGCATGTAGGGCATTTTATGGCGCTGTGCCTGATGAAGAGGCTGCAGATGGCAGGAAACAGGCCCATTGCCCTCATCGGCGGCGGCACGGGCATGATCGGAGATCCCTCCGGAAGAAGCGATCTGCGGACAATGATGACCAAAGAGACAATTGCCCACAACTGCGAGTGCTTTAAGAAGCAGATGAGCCGCTTTATTGAATTCGGCGATCGCCTGGAGGAGGGCAGCTCCAAAGCCCTGATGGTGAACAACGCGGACTGGCTGATGGATCTGAACTATATAGAGTTTATCCGGGATATCGGGGTGCATTTTTCCGTAAACAGAATGCTGACGGCAGAGTGCTACAAGCAGCGTATGGAGAAGGGCTTAAGCTTCCTGGAGTTCAATTACATGATTATGCAGAGCTATGACTTCCTGAAGCTGTATGAAAATTATGGCTGCAATATGCAGTTCGGCGGCGATGACCAGTGGAGCAATATGTTGGGCGGCACGGAGCTGATCCGCAGGAAACTGGGCAAGGATGCCTACGCTATGACGATTACGCTTCTCCTGAATTCCGAAGGAAAGAAGATGGGCAAGACCCAGAAGGGGGCGGTATGGCTTGACCCTGACAAGACCTCACCTTTTGAGTTTTACCAGTACTGGAGAAACGTGGCGGACGCGGATGTACTGAAATGTCTGCGGATGCTGACTTTCCTGCCCATAGAGCAGATTGACGAGATGGATAAGTGGGAAGGCAGTCAGCTGAACCAGGCCAAGGAGATTCTGGCGTTCGAACTGACCAAACTGGTTCACGGCGAGGAAGAAGCCGGGAAAGCCCAGGAGAGCGCCAGAGCGCTGTTTTCCGGCGCTGCGGAAGGGGCCGAAATGCCCACAAGTCAGCTGAAGGAGGAGGACTTCAGGGATGGCGTTATTGATATCCTGGGGGTACTGACGGCATCCGGCCTTACCGCATCCCGCTCTGAGGCCAGACGCGCAGTGGAGCAGGGCGGAGTCACGGTAGACGGAGAGAAGGTTGCCGATATCAAGACTGCATACAGGCCGGAACAGTTTACGGGAGACGGAATTGTAGTCAGACGCGGCAAGAAGAATTACAAGAGAATCATAATGAACTAAGGCAGGGGGCTGTTTTTGTGCGCTGTGCACAGAAAAGCAAAACCCTTAACAGGGAACAAGGTGTAAAGGCTTCTTTAAGAGGAAAGGATGCGGCAGAAAAGTATTGGCAGCAGGCGAGCACTGGAGAGACGAAAAAATAGACGGTGTAATTTATGATATGTCCCCGTCTCCGAGTTTTCGGCATGGAATTATCAACAATAATATCAATACGGTTATAAAAGCAGGCTTAAAAGGGAGCCTTTGCCTGGTCTTCATGGAAAACCTGGACTTTAAATACCATCCGGATGTAAACGATGATTATCTCTGCCCGGATATCATGATTGTCTGTGACAGAAAGTATCTGAAAGGCGGCTCCTACAGCGGAGTGCCCAGGTTTGTCGCCGAAACCGTAAGCCATTCCACTGCCAAGAGGGATAAAACGGAGAAAAAGGATATCTATGAGCAGGCGGGGGTGGAGGAATATTGGATTGTTTCGCCCCAGTGTTCCGTGGAAATCTATTATCTCCAGAATGGAAAATATGTCCTGGAGCAGAACTATATGCTCCAGGACGATAAAGAGGATGAAGAGTATAATGGGGACACAGAGATCTCATTAAGGGCATTTCCGCATATTAAGATGACCCTGGGCGAGATATTTGAGGGACTGGATTAAGAACAGGAGCCGTTGACGCTGTGGGAGAATTCTGACGCTTCATCGGCGCTTTTTCTTTCGGAGGAAAATTCCCAGGATTCCGAGGCACAACAGCAATGCGCTGCCTGCCAGGCTTCCCCACAGCAAAAGCCTTTTGCGGGATTCCAGGACAGCCTGTTCCCGGGCGGCAGCTTCTGCGGCTTTTCTTGCGGCTTCTTCCGCTTCTTTTGCGGCCTGTTCCTGGGCGGCCTTTCTTGCAGCTTCCTCCGCCTCCTTTGCGGCCTGGGCTTCCGCGGCCTTTCTGGCGGCTTCCTGGGCCTCCCTTGCAGCCTGTTCCTCCTGAGCCTTCCTTGCGGCTTCTTTTGCTTCCTGTGCATCCTGTTCCAGTTCTTCCGGAAGATATCCCTGGGCGGTGACGGTGATGCGGAGCACATCGTCAGCCAGTTTTCCGGTTATCGCATAAATTTCACTGTTCAGGGCGTCGTCTTTGGCCCGCCAGGTTTCATAGGCAGCCTGAATCTGTTCCGGCGTAAAGGAAGCCCGCTGCATCATCACTTCAATCCACATATCACGAGCCTCCACCACTTCCCGATGCCGCTGCCTGCACAGAGAAGCCGCCTGCTGCATGGCCTGCTGACGGGGATTGGTCTCCAGTGCGCCCATGTCAATTCCCTCTGCCAGTTCTTTTCCGGTAAAATTGCCCAGTTCTTCATCTCCTGCCCGCAGACAGTAGGAATCTTCTTCCGAAAGTCCCTGGATGGAAAACCGCTGTTGGAAAAGGGCGCCGGAGGATGTGTAACGGTTCATCAATTCACGGAATGCCGTAAATTCGCTGCGGTTAGCCAGAGGCAGTACCTCCGGAGCCAGAGTCAGACAGAGGCCTTTTTCTCCGCGGTAAAAATCCGAAATGGGGTTTCCCTGGGTCTGAGGTTCCCCGTCTTCCGGTACATGGAGTTGGGACAGGACTTCCGGGTCTGCGCCCTGGGTCTGGAGGATGGAACAGGCAATCAGGACCTGTCCGGCGGCATTGGGATGAATACAGTCTGTAGTCAGGGTGTTTCCCGGGTCTTCCTGCTGCATGGTTTCCGTCAGGGCGGCCATAGGAGTATGCAGATCCAGATAACGGACTCCCCATTGGGCGGATTTTGTTTCCAGTTGATCCATGTATTCCAGAACCCTGCTTTCAAAGGCCCATTTTCTGCTGCCGTTTTTGGTGAAGTTCAGGGAGCAGTTCTCGTCGCAAACAGGCGGGGAGAGCAGCAGGATATCACTGCCTTCCAGGCTGTCTTCCTTCAGCCTTCCGATCAAAGCATCCATATTTGTTATGTATTCTTCTGTGGATATTCCCAGAATGGCTTCATTGGTGCCCAACATGATCACCGCCTTGTCAAGCCCGTCAAAGGCGGGATCCTGATCATAAATATTCAGTATATCGCTGATTTTATAACCCCCTGCGCTGATATTCCGGAATTCTATCTGTCGGTCAGGGAAAAGACTTAAGTAAAACAGATTGAGAATGTCCATGTAGGACAGGGGCGTGTAGGAAGCATAGGTGATGCTGTCCCCGATAAATCCAACCACTTCGTTGTTGCTGTAAAAATCCGGAGAATCTGACGACAGCGGCTCTGCCTGGACGGGCATGCCCTGCGGCAGCAGGAGGCACAGGATAAGGGACAGTTTTATGAAGTATGTTTTTTTCATTGGAAAAGACTCCTCTAGTTTTTTATAACGTTATTATACAGACAGGGATTGGCAGTGTCAATCGTACTTGTATCCCCCTGGGCATTTTGATATAATATGAAAACAGTGTTGCGCCAATTCATTGAAAGGAGAATGAAAATGTATACAAATATTCTGTCTGTCTTGCGATGCCCTCATTGCGGAGGAGAATTTGAGCTGACTGCAGCCGGGAAAGAGGGCGAAGAGATTCTGGAGGGCAAAATCGCCTGTGGGAAAGGACATGTTTTTTATATCCGGCAGGGAATTCTTGATTTTCAGTCCCAGGAACAGGAAAACCTTAATTCCTGGAGCGAGTATATTGGTGAAGAGGGCTATGATGATCTCGGGCAGAAGATTGAGGCCCGGAAAACGGAGAAGCAGAAGAAAATTGACAGAGACTTTCTGGACGCAATTGTGGGGGAGGCCGCAAAACTGAAATCCGGCTTTCTTCTGGATGTGGCCTCCGGCAGAGGGATACTCCTGGGGGAATTGGTAAAGACGGTCTCTGCTGATGTCAATCTGATTTCCACTGATTTGAGTTTTCGTGTACTGACCTTTGACCGGGCAGCATTAAAACGGACTGCTCCGCAGGTGAAAGTGAATTATATTGCCTGTGACGCCACGAACCTTCCCGTCCGGGATGGCAGTGTTGACATGGTCTGCACCTATGCCGGTTTCACCAATATGATGGACCTGATGGAGAAGGGCATTCGGGAGGCGGCCCGGGTGTTGAAGGACGGTGCGCCGCTGATCAATTCCCCTGTATACATGGAGAAAAATGCGGAAGGCGCAAGAAAGGCTGCAAGATACTTTGCGGAAAATCAAATGGAAGGCGCAGAGAAAATCTTTCTTCGCGAGGAACTGCTGACAGTCCATCAAAAGTATTTCAGTTCTGTCCGGGAAGAAATTATCTATGAAGGAATTGCGGAAGGGGTGGAATGCGATTTGATTCCCTGCGCCGGGGAATGGTTTGCCAATGCGCTGCTTGTTTCATCCTGATTATTCGCGCCGTCTCCCACGGCACTGACATAGCATGGGGTATGTCCGGAAGTGTATAGGAAACTTCCGGAACCGCATTGCATTTCTGTTCTGTTTAGAAGTCCCTATATAAGAGGCAGCAACAATTTTACTGTTTTGGAATGTTTTGATCTTTTGCAGAACTTTTTTCCCTTTTTCTCGTTTCTATTGACATAGAGGCATATTACTTGCCCTGGTGCGGACATCAGGCACTGCTTGCTCGGGAATGAAGACATCGGTGTACTGGAGAAGGGAGGAAGCTTTATGGCTAAGAAAAGGAGAAAAGGGAAGGAACGATTTGCAGGGTTTTTGAGGGTGTTTTTGTTGGCAGGACTATTGGCGGCTGTTTCCGGCTGCGGGAAATCAGACCAGTCGGCAGACAGGTCTGCAGATGAGTCAGCAGTGGATAACCATGGGGTAGATGAGGCGGATATGGAGGTAAACGGACGGACTCCGAACGGAGAAGCCCAGGACAGCCCCGGCGCAGCGATGGCAGATGCGGAAAAGCAGGGGGCAGCAGCCGTCACGGATTTCGGCCTGCGGCTTCTGCAGCAATGCGTGGGCGATACGGGGACCGTTTCGGCGGCGGAACAGGAGGCAGCAGACCGGGAAGGACAGGAAACGGAGAATCCGGTGGTCTCGCCGCTTTCGGTACTTTTCGCGCTGAATATGGCGGCGTACGGCGCGGAAGGGGAGACCCTGAAACAGATGGAAGAGGCTTTTGGGATAACAGTGCCGGAGCTGTCCGCATACCTGTCTGCCCGGGGCGGCGCATGGGGGGATGGAAAATGTAAGTTGAACATGGCCAACGGTATCTGGTTTACAGAGGATGAAAGCTTTACCGTGGAGGAAGATTTCCTGAAGGAATGTGCCTCTTTATTCGACGCGGAGGTGCGGAGGGTTCCTTTTCAGGATAAGACTTTACAGGAGATCAACGATTGGGTGAAGGAAAAGACACAGGGGATGATTCCGGAGATTCTGGACAGGATCTCGCCGGATGCAGTCATGTACCTGGTGAACGCCCTGGCCTTTGAAGGGGAGTGGGAGGAAATTTACCGGGAAGACCAGGTGCGGGAAGGGGAATTTACCCGGGCTGACGGTACTGTTCAGCAGGTGGAAATGATGTATTCCCAGGAAAATCAATATCTGCAGGACGAACATGCCTCCGGATTCCTGAAATATTATGCAGGACGGAAATATGCCTATGCGGCGCTTCTGCCCGAGGAGGGAATGGATGCGGCAGAATACCTGCTCTCCCTGGACGGGGAAAGGCTCTGCCGGATATTGGCAAATCCGGTGGAGGCCCATGTGCAGGCCTGGATTCCCAGGTATGAGAGCAGCTACAGCGCAGAACTTGGGGATATACTGCAGAACATGGGAATCAGGGATGGGTTTGATTCTTCCAGGGCCGATTTTTCCGGGATAGGCCATTCCGCAAACGGCAATATCTTTATCAGCCGCGTGCTGCACAAATCTTATATCGCTGTGGATGAGAAGGGGACGAAGGCAGGTGCCGCCACGGCAGTGATGATGGAAGGGAGCGGAGCGATGATGGAAGATGAAATCCGCTCTGTGTATCTGGACAGACCCTTTGTCTATATGATCATAGACTGTGAATCCGGCGTTCCGGTATTTATGGGGATACTGAATCAGGCAGGCCGGGAGGAATGAGGGGAGCGGCTTTCGCGCTCCGATTAATATGACGATGTGCGAAGCTGATCCGGGTTTCTATTATGGGACAAAAGACAGGTTTACCGACATTCTCTGTCCTAAATGCAGCAGCCGATTACAAAACCACTTGATTATTCTTGGATGACGATTTATTTTTCAAACATTTCCGGGAACTCAAACGGAATTAGATCCGGCAGCAGGCGATGAGGACAGGGACGGCGGCGAGAGCAACAGCATACAGAACCAAGATGGAATTTGTCAAGGATATTTTGGTTCTTTCCAAAGTTAGTTGAAAACAGATGATTTTTCTGGATAAATGTGG
>CAJULV010000020.1:24045-65298 GCA_910587555.1 uncultured Acetatifactor sp. | reverse complement strand
TCAGTTCGGCGGATGTCACCGGCTCCCGCTCCCAGATGATGTCTGCAAAACGGGCTTCCACAGCCCCTAATTGAATTTCTGCCATCAGTACAACCTCCTGTCTACATTATGTAGTCTCATATACAGACTACATAATGTAGACGGATCTGTCAAGAGATTTTACAAAATAGGGGCTTTTGCATTGCGGTAAGGGGGGGAATCGTGGGATAGCGCCGGAACAATGAAGGGCCGATATGGTTGACAATGGGAAGATTAACGAAGCTGAAAATCAGATATACGATATGACGTCTGATAACAATATGGTAAATTTGGAGGTGGCACTGCTGTTTTATTCTTATCTCAATGACAAGGACGATGATTTTTTACAGAAGAATGATTTTTGCCGGGACGAGATAAAATCAGGCATAACAGAATTGGTATCCCGATATGGATTGACTGGTATAACGGAGATTTTTCTATCAGAAGTATAAGCATGGCCATGAATAACAAAATAAGGAATACAGCGTCAGGGCGTATAGTAAAATAAAGCTATGCGCTCTGTATTATTATTTATAAAGGAGCATTTGAAATAAATAAATTTATTGCTGTGTATTGTAAATGCCAGGTAAATATTTTATAATCAATGATAGCAGGCATGGGGGGAGGAGATTGGGATATGGTAGGAAGAATCATAAGTCTGGTATGCTGCTTATTATGTTCTTTTCCTTTTTTAATCATAAGCATTTATAGTAGAGACAGCGACGAGCCTATAAGCTTCTGGAGCGGAGATACTTCCCTGAAAGATAAGGTTAAGGACATAAAAGGCTATAATGTGGAGATGGCCGGATTATATAAAAACTGTGCCTTCTTCTTTGGGCTGAACGGGATTCTATTTGTAATCTTTCCTGCAGCCGGAATGGTAATGTTAGTGTTTGGCTGCACGGCCGGGATTTATCTTGCCTATCGGGTTTATAAGAGGATTTTAGGAAAATATTCCTGACTTCTCCTTTAGGGGGCGGTTGGAGAAGATGAAAAATCGCAACAGTTCAGCGCTGTCTGAACTGTTACGAAAAATCAGGACCAATCCACAGACACTACCAAGAGATCGTCTGTCAAAGGACAGTTCTTGAAAAGAAGGAGCACAGGAAACCTGGGGAAAGCCATGGGGACATGGACAGGTGTTCAGGAAAAGACAAGCAGAGTCAGGATAGGAGAGCAAATTGGAAAATCAGATAAAAGGTGCGGCAGAAAGGTGGGGACTGAACCGCTGCGAAGAAATTTACTTACATCCCACAAAAGCAGTCTTATCGGCGGAGTCGGAGCGGTTCGGCCCTGTCATTTTGAAAATAGACAGGAACATATCCCGGCTCAAATCCGAGCATCGGATGCTGACGGAGCTGTCCGGCAGGCATAGCTGCAGGGTATATGCCTATGACGAAAATGCCGGACTCCTTTTGGAGGAACGCATCTTTCCGGGGACCGTACTGCGCAGGGAAGCCTCCCTGGAAACGCGGATCAAGATATTTTCCCAGATATTCCGTGAGATACATATGCCTGCCGGGGAGGGCGAGACTTATCTGGACTGGCTGGAGGGGATCTGCGATTATTGCATGCGGAATTCTGTGGACCGGGAGGTTTCGGACCTGGCAGTCAGGGCGCGGGGAATCTGTGCGGAAGTGTTCGGGAAATATCCGGACAGGGTGCTTCTCCACGGTGACCTGCACCATGACAACCTGCTGTCGAGAGACGACGGCAGTTACGCCATGATTGACCCGAAAGGGGTGATGGGCCCGGCAATCCTGGATCTGCCCCGGTTCATACTCAATGAACTGGATACGGAACACACATGTCCGCACAGGGAGCATATCCGGGAGGTGATACGGCTGCTTGGCGGACAGACAGGCTATCCCCAGGCGGATATCGGGAAGCTCTTCTTTATGGAGACGGTTCTGGAAAATATCTGGCGCCTGGAGGATGGCGATGAGATGGTCAGGGAAGAACTGGAGGTGGCTGCTGCCATAGGTCTGGAAAGCGGAGAATAAGATGATATTTGAGCGATTGAACGAGAAGAATATAGAGGCATATATTGCGTATTTAAAGGAGGCCATGGGGGAAGAACCCGACAAGATGACTGCCGACACAGTGGATGAGCAGGGGATAAGAAACAGGATTTCTGATCCTTTTTATGCCGGGACCACGTCCATTCTGGCGAAAGAAGATGAAAGGGTAGTCGGACGTATAGAGTATCATTTTTACGGATGTATGCAGGATGGATACAGGATGGCATATGTGGACTGGGTCTATGTCCTCAAGGCTTACAGGCATAGAGGGATTGCCCGAATGCTCTTCGCAGAACTGGAAAAAGACTGTGCCCGGAACGGCATAGACCAATATTATCTGATTCGGGCCACAAATGAAGAGGCCGCCAGGTTCTATGGCAATTTCCAGGGAGCCGAGATGCAGGATGTCCCCCTTTTGCGGAAATATCTGAAAACGCAGGAGCCATAAGCAAAGGATTCCGATCCCTAATCCGTCCGGCCCTTAAACATGTTTTTTGCAACTGCAGGTTGCCGAAATGCACTTTGATGTTGGTGGTGAAAAGCATTGTCTTTTTGTATAATATGAGAAGAGGAGGCAATGACGGTGAAACTATCAGAGAAAATTATGGAATTGAGGAAAGCGAACGGAATGACCCAGGAAGAACTTGCATCCATATGTAATGTCAGCAGGCAATCCATATCGAAATGGGAAGCTGATATTGCATTGCCGGAGACAGAAAAATTATTGATACTGGGAGAAATCTTTCAAGTATCCATGGATATTTTGCTAAAAGATGAATTGACATTAAATGAGATTAAAGACATTTCTATCTGCGGCAATAATGCAATTCGAAAAAGGAAACAGGAATTGTATGAAGGAGTATTAATTAAAGAAAGCATAATGGATGACAGTATCATTGACTGTCTGAATGTTCATAAAATTGAGCTGTGGAATACCGGAGGGAAACCCAAATACTGGACGGTACTGTTTTTTACAAGTGATAGAAAAGATTTTCCGGAGCTAATTTCAAAAGTTATGTTGTCTGATCCTGTTCAAGGTCAGAATTGGTTTGTAGATTTTAAGGCAGGTAATGTAAAATATATTGTTTTCAAAGACAAGATTCTAAAATATCAGATTGGAAATCAGGCTGAAAAAGAACAGGTATGCAATGAATGCAGAAAATCAGGTATTTCTCATGAACAGATGAATTGGTCAGAATAAGGAGGGAGTATGAGAGTATTATTGACCTCGGCAGGTTTGGAAACGGAAGAAATAAAAGCGTGCTTTGTGGACATGGCAGGGAAAGAGATGTCTTGTGTAAAGGCGTTATTTATCCCTACGGCCGCCATAGATGCAGATGCAATAGAAGTTTTGCCGAAATGCATGAATGATCTGTTAAAATGCGGTATCTTAGATAAAAACATTAAGGTATATGATTTGCATACCGGAATGGAGCTTGAGGAGCTGCAGCAATATGATGTGGTATATTTGTGCGGAGGCAGCACACATTACTTATTGGAAAGAATCAATGCAACAGGGTTTTGTCAATCTCTGATGGAGTATATCAATGGCGATGGCCTGGTAATCGGGGTAAGTGCCGGAAGCCTCATTTTTTCTAATAATTTAGAGAACAATTTGGGCCTGATAGATACGAAATTGGACGTTCATTGCATAACGGGGGAAAGAAGGGGCAGATTGTCATATCCTTTCAAGAATAATGTGAGACTTACAAATACCTGTGCGCTTGTAATACGGGATTTTCCGGACGGGGTGGAAATAATTGGAGAATAAAAACAGCAGAATTGTCAGTATGAAAAGTAGACAACTCATCATCATAAGAGTGAACTGTTTCCGGAACTGAAAAGAAGCAAGAAAGTTATTTTAATTGCCAGGAAACATATTTTTCGTCTTTCCGAATCCAGAGCGTGTTTGAAAATGCTTTCTGCTAAATGTGGGATGTGCAGAGGGCAGGAAGGAATTTACAAACACGCTGCAGAGGGCTGGTTTAATGCAAAAGGAATCTTTCTTTATTCATCTTTTTAAAGGAGGATTTACTGCTAAAATAGTCCCTCCGTCGCTTAATCATATCTAAAACCATTTTTTGTGCGGCTTCTTTAGTGGTCAAAAAGGGTTTGATAGAATTGATACAATGCTTGTAAAAGGTTTCATGCCACTCTATATAAATATCGCCCACATAAATGGATTTCTCTAACAGATCCAAATAATTTTCAAATATCGTTACGCCATTCTCAAAATCGCCTTTGAGAAAGCATAACATTGCCAAATCATAGACTTCCCAAAATCGTCGATTTTCCGGTAAATCGGATACCTTCTGTTCAAGGCACTTTTTCGCATAATCCATATCCTTAAATTTGCGGTATTCCATCACTTTCCGCAGGCCTGTTTCAGCAAATTCTTCCATCTTTGCTTGAAATTCATCATCGTTTCCATCATAGCTGCAGAATTCGTTTTCCCGATTCCCATAAGAATAAGATAATACATTGTTTAAGCTGTCGCTTTTCTCCCAAAAAAAGTCAATTCCAACTCCCAAATAAGAACCTTTGGACCAATTTCCGGAATCAAACACAACAAAAATGACAAAGTATCCGTTGTCGTCTAACCAGGTTCTCGACGTTCCCTGTCGAAAAAGTCCCTTCGGTGCGAGTACCTTTTTTGCAGCCATATTGATTATTTTGTCATGCTGCCGCATAATATTATTCCCCCTAACCTTGGATCTTCCATTCCGTACAGGGAAAATTGTAGCATACCAAAGCGGGAAAAACAACAGGCATATGATTCCGTTTTACCTGCCTGTCCAAGGGGTCATTCCTGTTCATGGATTAGCAGTCAGATGGCCGTCATTTCTGTTCGGACACGCTCTCGCTTGGGCCAAAACGTAGCGGTACAATGGCACCGAAGTACTGCTGCCAGGCACCAAAGTACGGTGCCTAAGTACCGACGTTTTTTTACAGTCCTCACAGAAACAACGGCCATCTGTCAGCGAAAGTCCGCCCTATGAAAAGTACCGATGGTCAGGGAATAAGGCCAAACAGCGCAAATTGGCACTGGAAACGAAAAGGGGAATATAGTATAATAAGTTTGGACAGCAGATTTTCAACATAAGGTTTCCGGAGCGGATTTGGAAACGGGAGATACTTTTCGGAAAGGGAAAGCCATGGATAATCTGATTATCAGTTTTTCGAGCAGAAAGAATGGAAATTGTGATCAAATCGGGCAGTACATAGCGTCGGCAGGGTCCGGTAATGACAAAGTAGTCCGGTTCAGGGAACTGAATGCCCATCCCTGCTGCGGATGTGAATATGAATGCTTTGGCGGCGTGTGTAAGTACAGGGAAGATGATGTTTACAGCCTGTACGGCGAAATGTGCCGTTATGACAGGGTTATTCTGATTGTGCCCATGTACTGCGGAAATCCGGCTTCCCTGTATTTTATTTTTCATGAGCGCTGCCAGGATTATTTCAGTCACAATGAGAGCAGATATGAGGAAGTTGTTAAACGTCTGTACATTATAGGTGTGTACGGTAAAGCGGAAACTTCTCCGGATTTTGTGTCCTGTCTGGAGAAGTGGTTTGAGGGCAGCGGATATTCAGGGCGGGTACTGGGAATTGAACGGCATTTGTATGGACAGAAGATGGGTGATCGTGTTTTGGATGCGGCGGAAGTGACAGAGAAAATCGGGCAATTTTTAAAGCAGGAGGGAAGGGCTGCCTGTAAAGAACCAGAGGGGAAATGAGGCAGGTGAAAAAGAGCAAATAATGTCCCGGGCCAATGGAAGTTTTCAAAAAGAAGGAGAGAGTGGGATGAGTTACGATTTAATGGTATTTGAAAAGACAAAAGCGCCTGATACAAGAGAGGCATTCATGGCATGGTATGAGAAACAGACCGCTTGGGAGGAGGATCATGATTACCAGACTATCGGCGTTTCTGCTCCTGCCCTGCAGAATTGGTTTATGGAGATGAAAGATATTTTTCCGCCCATGAACGGGGCATATGCGCCGGGCATGGAGGAGTTGGAAAAAGACGGGGATTTGGAAAGCCGCCTTGTGGATTATTGTATTGGCCGGGAAGTGATTTATGCCGCCTTTCCCTGGTCTGCTGCGGAAGAAGCTTATGAAACGGTAAGGCGGCTTGCGGAGAAGCATGCCGTGGGTTTCTTTGATGTAAGCGGAGATGAGGGGGAGATCCTCCTGCCGGACGGAATCCGGCTTTCATAGGGAAGGAAGCATCACTGTAAATCCTGGCGGTCTGCAGTATATAGAGAAGGATGAGGAAAATATGGCTGCGGAAGGGTTGAGAAAAGAGATAGCGGAAGCCATAGGGTTTGCCGCAGTCCGGGAGGAGTGAGAATGGCGTTTGGATTTTCCTATGTGGGACTGATTTACCTGATTATGCTGATGCTGCCCAATCTTCTGTGGACAAAGAATCAACCGAAAAACTATGAAAAATATGCGGGAAACGAGAAGAAAATACTGGTGTTTCTGGAACGGACGGGGGAGGTTCTGGTATCCTGTCTGGTACTGATTTTTTCCGATTTTAACATAAAACCATGGTCTCCCTGGTCCTGGTGGCTGCTGTTGTCCTTTCTGCTGATGGTGTGCTATGAGCTTTACTGGGTGCGGTATTTTCGCAGTGAAAAGACCATGGGAGATTTTTACAGCAGCTTCCTGGGCCTGCCTGTAGCCGGGGCCACACTTCCCGTGGCGGCCTTTTTTCTGCTGGCAGTCTACGGGAGGAATCCGGCATTGATGGCTGCGGTAATCCTCCTGGGCATAGGGCACATCGGCATTCATCTGATGCATAGAAAAGAGGTAGTTGGGGAGTGAATTTAGAATAATATATATTAATTCTTTATGTAAATTTATGAAATGTGATTGTGGAGGAAGTCATATTTTGCCAGGATATGGATGCAGCGGTGTACTAGATGAAATCAATCTGTGAGGATATAATATGGATGAAATGGAGAGAACCTTTACGAAAGTGGTTGCCATTATAGAAAGTGCAAAAAAGAATGCATATCGGAAGGTAAATGAAGAGCTGATCAATATGTATTGGCGTATAGGGCAATTTATCAGCGAAGAGGCAAAAACAGCATCCTATGGAGATTCGTACATTGATGAACTTTCCAGATATATACAAGATACATTTCCAGGGATAAAAGGATTTAATCGTCGTGTCCTTTACCGTATGAAACAATTTTATGAAACTTATGCGAATTATGAAAAAGTGTCACCACTGGTGACACAAATCAATTGGACAAATAACCTGCTGATTTTGTCAAGCACAAAAAGCATTGAAGAAAAAGAATTTTATTTGAGATTATGCATACAAGAGAATTATAGTAAGCGTGAGTTGGAAAGGCAATTAGACAGTGCTTATTATGAACGTTTTATGTTATCGAAAGGTAAAGTACTGCCTGAAAAAATAAACAAAATAAATAATAATCCTTTTTTTGATTCTTATGTTGTTGAATTTCTGAACCTGCCAAGTCCATATAAAGAAAATGATCTAAGGAAAGCGCTGATCTTAAAAATGCGAGACTTCATCTTGGAGTTGGGAAGGGATTTTACGTTTATAGATGAAGAATATAAAGTGCAGGTTGGAGGAGAAGATTATGCGATCGATTTATTGTTTTTTCATCGAGGGTTACAATGCTTGGTGGCATTTGAATTAAAGGTTGGAAAATTCAAGCCGGAATATGTTTCAAAAATGGATTTTTATCTGGAGGCGTTGGACAGACAGGTGAAAAAGGAGCATGAGAATCCAAGTGTTGGATTGATCTTGTGTGCAACAAAGAATGATGAGGTTGTTGAATATGCAATGAGCAGGAGTATGTCACCAATGCTTGTGGCCGAATATAAATTGCAATTGCCCGATAAGAAAGTATTAAGAGAAAAATTACAGCAATTGGTAAATATACCAGAAATAGAGATAGAATAAAATATACTACTTTGAGTATGTGCTGGTGCCGGTCATGGGATTATTTCATGAAAATGGGGATTTTGCTCTGGAAATTGGCTGTTTTGAAAGAAGGATAGGACTAGTACAGCATTGCTTAAATAACTATGAATTATACAGTTAATGGAATCCCCGCATAAGTCCAGCGGAATGCATGGGCAGTAAGGTTGTACTGTTCAATGAAACGCCGGATGCTTTCTTTCATTTCCTCTATGGAAGTGTAACTTTGCCGTCTTAACAGTTTACGGTTAATGATACCAAACCAGATCTCAATCTGGTTCATCCAGGAGCAGTGCCTTGGTGTATATACAAACCGGATCCTGTGGGAAGGATCGTGCAGGAATTCTTCCCTGCTCCGCAGGCTTTTCAGGATACCGGACTTCCCCTTGTGTCCAAGGCCCGCATCAATGCCGCAGGCTTCAGCTACATATTTGACAAGGGTTTCGGATTTATGCGTGTTCAGGCCGTCACAAACGAAGATCCAGTCCTTCTCCGGTGCAGTTTCCACTACTTGGCGTACTGCTTCACAGAAATCGGACTCCCCTCTTGTTTCATTTAAATAAGGCGGGAATATCTTCCCTGTTGCGACCTCGAAGAAACCGATCAGGCTCGTGGTGCCATGGCGGATATATTCAAATTCCATTTTTGCCGTCTGCCCCGGCAGGGGCAGCTTGTCCGGGTACTTGTGTTCCAACGCCTGGACTCCGGTCATCTCATCCGTTGATACGACACAGGTATTTTCTTCCATAAGGTCTGTGCTGGCAAGATATAGGGAGCAGATTTCATTTACTTTTGCGGCAAAGGTTTCCGGATTCTCGCTTTTTTCCGGAGAATGGAGCCAGTAACGGATCTTATGGGGTTTCAATTTGGCCTCCTTTTAAAAAACGGCTTACCGATTTCGCTGAAATATCTTCTGCGATCCCCTGTCTGCGGATTTCCTTCACAAGCAGGTTCAGGCTCCACTGGCTTACTTCATACCCGAAATCGGAAGGCGCCTTGCAGGCAAGGTCAATGATCTTCATGATCTGTTCCTGGGTGAAGACACAGGGGCATCCCGGGCGGGGTCTGTCCGAAAAAACCTTCCTGACCTCATCGGTAAGTTTGTCCGGGGCGGATTCCTGGACTTCCCGCAGATGGGGAAGTGTTTCAAGGAAACGGCTGCGCCAGGTGCCCACGCTGTTATAGTGCATGTTCAGCCGGGCGGATATTTCCTGGTTTGTAAGTCCTTCGCTTGCCATTAGAGCAATGCTGGCACGGTTCATGAGACTAGCGGGCAGGGTCCTGCTTCTGGAAAAGGAGGTTAAAATATTTTTTATTTCTTCTGTCAGGACAGGAATGGTATCAATTGTCTTTTTTCGCATAATGGTCATCCTTTAGTATAAGTAGATAAAACTATTATGCATGAAAAAGAACATTTAAGGAAGTGCTGATTTTATTCACAATAATTAATGCAATGCAGTACTAGGGGTGTGAAAAAGTTCGTCCTGTGATTCCAAAGACAACGGTTTGGGACCACATTTCGTTGTCTTCTGCAGAAAGCCGCGACTTTTTTCACACCCCCAACCAATTAAGCGTGCTGTTTTTGTTGGTAGAGGGCGGTTAAGGAATCTTGAAGCACCTGTGAAAAGTTAATATGGTTATTTTCAGCAAACGTATTGAGCCATGCGGGAATGGTAAGATTTTTTCTTACAGCTTTTTCACCATACTTTTCAGCATAGGCATCCATATCCAGAACCAACATGCTTACGAAACCGCCGGCTTCCGGGATAATGTTTTCCAATGGGCTTGCTTCGGGCGCGGGTTTTCCGTCCTCCAGTTCGTCAAGAACCCAGCCGGATGCGGCATCAGTACCCATAAGGATAGCTTCGGCCAATGTGCTGCCTTCACTGACACAGCCGGGAAGATCTGGAACTTCAACGGTAAATCCTCCTTTTTTTTCTTCACAAGGATAGAAACAAGCGGGATAAGTTAATTTCATAGATGAATCCTCCTTTATGGTGTTGCAGTACCAGGCTTTAGAGCCCGGCCTGCTTTAAAATAGATTTAATTGTACGGGGGTCAAGGTCTCCGGGATGATTTGGAATGGAAACCTTGCCAGGTTTTATTGGATGGATGTAAGCATAGTGGGAACCTTTTGCTTTCTTGAATTGCCATCCATCCGCTAATAATATTTTTTCTATTTCCCGGAATCTCATGCTGTAATCTCCTTACAATTACATTATACGCATAATGCGCATAAATATCAAGGGAGGATTTGAAATTTAAAGAAATTTAGAGAGAGCAAAGACTTAACTTAACGGAGGAAAGGTTTAAGTAAATGACATTGGCATATGGAGGAGCATTTTCTTTCAGGATGGAAACGTGCAGGCGGAGCTGCCTGCAGTGGAGATATAGGAGGGTTGGAAACCACAGATGATAAGCGCAATTATTTTTGATATGGACGGTACTTTGTACAACGAGACAGATGTAAAAATGACGGCGGAACTGGAAACGGCAGTGTACCTGGCCGGCTGCTGCGACAGCTCCCCGGAGGCGGTTTACGACATTTTCCGAAAGGTGAAATCCCGGGTGACAAGCGCCTGCAGGGGCCGGCCGGAGGCAAACGACAGAGCGAAATGGTATGATGCGGTCCTGGAGGAACTGGGAGTCACCCATGTCACGGGGGCGGAATTGGCGGAATGCTATTGGCAGGCAGTGTATGACAATATGAAGCCTTTTGCGGATTTTCTCTACGTGCTGCCCGGGCTGCAGGAAAAGTACGGATTGTATTTGCTGACAGATGAGCTGCGGGCAATACAGGAGCGGAAGCTCCAATGTCTGGGACTGGAGCAAGTGTTTCTGAAAACCGTGTCGGCGCAGGAAATCGGGTCCACAAAACCAAGTGAGAAATGCTACAGGTATATCACAGAAATTATCGGCGAACCGGTAGAAAATATACTGGTAGTGGGAGATAATCCCGGAGCGGACATCAGGGGCGGGAACCTGGCAGGGATGCATACGGCCTGGCTGAAGCGGGGCAAATACCATTATTATCAGCAGGAACCGGAGGAAAAGCCGGAGATTGTTTTTACCAATTACTTACAATTGCCGGGGAAAATAGAAGCGTTGGAGCAGAAAAGCCATTTTCAGGCCGAGAGAAGCGGAGGAAGGTAAGCACATGATCGATATACAGGATAAAAATTACTGCCCTGCCATCAATGAAATTAGCGAATATGTGAGAAATCCTGTTTTTATGGAATTTTGTTCGGAAATCAGGGAGATGTATCAGTGTACTGAAAAAGTGGAATACAGTTCCTGCAGTTGGGAAAAGGGTTGGAATATCAAATGGAAAAAGGCGGGAAAGACATTGTGCACCTTGTATCCCAAAGATGGCTTTTTTAAAGTTCTGGTGGTGGTAGGGCAAAAAGAAAAAGGGCCGGTGGAGGCAGTATTGCCGGAATGTACCGCTGCATTAGAGAATCTATATAGGGAGACACAGGAAGGAAACGGCCAGAGATGGCTGATGATTGACATAGAGGACAAGGATGGTTTGTATCAAGATGTTTTCCGCCTGATTAAAATCCGCAGAAACAGTTAAAATCCCTTTGCGGGACTGCCAATGCAGCGGTACCCGGGCAGCCACAGGCAGCATATGTACTGTGCACTGTACGGTGGCAGGTTGTATCTTTAGGAAGCGATGTTTTACATAAAATTGCGGGGCAGAAGGGGAACTTTGCGGGGCAGATGGAGAATTATAAACAGGGAGGTGGACTTTGGTTTATTTTGATGACGGAAAAATCCGGGTGCGGGATATGAAGTACACGGACGCCCGGGAGTTCTGGGAGGAAGAACGGGCACAGGGATGGCATTCGGAGATCAGCAAATTCCGGATGCGGCTTGAAGATCAGAAATCCGGGAAATCCCTGTCACTGACGGCAGAATACCTTGGAAATCCGGCGGGTTATATCCATGTATATCCGGATGCCCAAAACGGGGCCTTCGGCGGAAGCGGTTATCCGGAAATCGTGGATTTTGCAGTATTGGAAAAATACCGCCGTTTTGGTATCGGCAGCAAACTTATGGACATTGCGGAAGAAATTGCCAGGCGGTACGCCCATCGGGTTTACCTTGGGGTGGGGCTTCACAGCGGATACGGGAGCGCCCAGAGAATGTATGTAAAGCGGGGCTATATCCCCGACGGAAGCGGCGTCTGGTACAATGACGCGGTGTGTGAGCCGTATGCGGACTGCTGCAACAATGATGATCTGGTATTGTATTTGTCAAAGGCATTCCAGACATCGGAAGCTTTGGAGCAAAGCGCAGAGCAGGTTTTTATGGCGGAAATAACGGCCCTTACCCCCAGTCAGCTCTATATCAGTCAGAAGAAACTAACCGATGTGCGCAGCTGGTTTCAAAGCCCCCGGGACATAGAAAAAATGGAGCCTGTCCCCGTGAGAAGTCTGGCGGGGCGTCTGCTCCTGACAGACGGTCATACCCGGGCGGCAGCGGCATTTTTATATGGGATAAATTCCATCCCCTGCGTGTGGGACAGGGATGATCTGGACTGGGCGGCCTATGCCGCGGATATCAATATGTGTGCGGAGGAGGGAATCCTGTCCGTGGAAAAACTGGCGGCGCGAATCGTCTCCGCCCCGGACTATAAGCGCCTTTGGAATGACAGATGCGATGCAGTGTATGACGAATGGTACTATCAAGTGCTGAAACAGGAAGAGGAGATCATTTATTTTACCCGGAGACAGGTATTGGAACCCAATCCTGCCCTTCCCCCTGGGTGGGAGATCCGCTCCATGGGAACAGAACCGGAGGATATCGAATATTTTCAGCTGTATCAGGACGGCATTCCGGCGGCCAGGGGCTGCATAGAGCGATATTCCTTTGCATTCTGGGAAGCGGCGGATATCAAAACCTATGAGGAATTCCGCGGAAAGGGATTCGGAACGGCGATGACGGCATATCTTACCAACCGCATTGTATCCGCAGGGAAAACCGCCACCTGCCGTACCCGGCCTGAAAACGTTCCCATGCGCTGTGTCATTGAAAAATGCGGCTATGAGAGACTGTATGAGTGAGGGCCGATGAAGGGTCTCACAGCAGGCCACTCTGTCTGCACTGTCTGGGGAAGCGCCGATGGGGCGTGCCGGGATTGATCTGCAGCAGACTGCAATATAGGAACAAGTGATCAAATAGAAATCAGGAGGTACATAAGAATGAAAGAAATGATTGGATATTGTGGGTTGGACTGTGAAAAATGCGACGCATACCTTGCGACAGTCAATGACGATCAGGCATTGCGTGAAAAAACGGCAAAATTATGGGCAGAGTTAAATGACGCGCCCATTCTGCCGGAACATATCAACTGTCAGGGATGCCGTGTTGACGGGATCAAAACGGTATTTTGCGACAGCATGTGCGAAATTCGCCAGTGCGCGCTGAAAAAAAGTGTGACCACATGCGGAGACTGTCCGGAACTGGAAAACTGCCGGACTATGGGAGAGGTTCTCTCAAACAATCCCGAAATTCTGGAGAATTTGAAAGAATAAACAGCAGAGCCGATATGGTCTGAAGAGAATCGGAAAAGAGACGGCCTTCCCTATCTGACAGCCACCCATGACAGAAACAATCCCAGGAGCGGGGGCGTGATGCGGAATCTGGGGATGGTCTATCAGTATTCCTATGAGGAACAGTGGCAGCCTAAGGATATTCCTGTGGTGTTCAGAATGTACCAGTTGAATCTCAACGGCAGCAAAGCCCGGGTTTACAGAAAATACTGGGACACCTCCGCCGTTCATTTTGTGGAGAATTTGCAATAAAATGTAGTAGAGCCATACTTCGGTAAAAGGGTAAGAGACGAAATCCATCCAAACGGAAATGAAAAAATAAAGATAGGAGTCCTGCCATGCTGCTGACAAGAGACAAGACATTCTACAGATCCTTTTTCAGGTTGATGAGCGCCCTGATGCCCTTGTAAGTACCAATACGGGACAATTCTATTCGAAAACGCTTTTTTGTGACAACTGTATCCGGCAAATCTTAAAAACGGTTGAACATCAGCTGATAGAAGAACTGGTTGTTTTCGATGCGGAGGGAAAAGTTTTTTATCCGATAGAGGATCAAACAACTCTGCAGATAGGAGATTACTGCCTGAATATTGCGTACAGGGACAGCAGTTATCGCATTGACATCAGTGCTGTCGACAGCTAAGAAAGCCCTTACAGGAAATCATGGACTCTCAAAGATTTTAAGCGCAGGCGGATGATAGGTAAACCGCAAAAAGCATAGAAAGAAAATTCCCACCAAAAGGCACAGCGGAAAGGTATATGGTTTCAGGCGGCAGGACAGGGTAAAGCGGCAGGAGAGCAGGAAGGCAGTCAGAACGCTCAAAATAAATGTGCCGATGTCCAGAAGAAAGATATTTTTGCCCAAAACCGCGGTGTAGGCATAAAAAAGAACAGGAATCAGCAGGGTTCCGACGATGATTCCAAAGCAGAGAGAAGAGGCAAGGCAGGGGGTTTTTCTTCCGTATAGAAACAGGATAATCAGGGAATACAGCAGCATGGGAAAAAACAGCAGTTTCATATGTTCCCATATGGATTCGTTTACCGGAGCAAAAAGGCCCACGACAGTATTCTGTCCGGTCCAGTCATACAGAAAATGGGACAGGGATCCCGCGATCAAAACAAATAGGGCGCCGATTATCATCGTATATTTTAAATGTTTCATGAAAAATACCTCACACAGGGTAGTATATGCGGCATAGATGAATTTATGCGTGTAAAGCGCGGCAGTGGCAGGTTTGCCGCGGTGGAAAGAATGGGAACGGTGATGCGTTTTGGGCATATCGGTTTGAGACGGGCAATGTGGGAATCCGTAAAACCAGAAGCAGAGAGCGTTCTGCGGAGAATTTTACGAAGCACTGTTGACACCGGGGTTTACAGTATACAGTAAGATTGGTATAATGACCTTATTGCGGGAAGGAAGCGGTCGAATGGCCATCTGCCATGAACGGCCCTGTGTTCATGGCAGAATGACTACACCATGCCACGTATCAACCGATGATAGCTGATAAGGGAGACCGCGGCGTTGGGCGCTAAGGCAAGAGAAAGCAATTCGATAAAGCTGCAAGCTTTACGGGAGGAATATATATGTTGAAATCCGGAGACAGGATCGGAATCGTCTGCTGTTCAAACGGTCAGAAACGTTCCGCTTACGGGGAGATAAAACGGCTGGAAACCATTTTGCTGAAAATGGGGCTACAAGTGTCCTTCAGCGACTGCATTTATGAAAAACAAAACGGATTTGGTAAAAGCGCAGGGGAACGTGCCCGGGCGCTGATGGATTTCTACAGGGACAGAAGTATAAAGGGAATCTTTGATATCTCGGGAGGGGACATTGCAAACGGAATACTGCCCTATCTGGATTATGATGTCATCGCGGAGAGCGGAAAGATTTTCTGGGGATACAGCGATTTAACCACGGTCGTAAATGCGATTTATGCAAAGACGGGAAAGCCTTCCATACTGTATCAGATACGCAATCTGCTCTGTGGCCATGTGGGAGGGGAAGAAACCCATTCGGGAAAAGAGCGGATAAATCATTTCCGAAATACCGTCATAAATGGCAGCAATGATTTGTTTCGGATTCATTATGATTTTCTTCAGCGGGAGGAAATGCGGGGAATTGTAATCGGGGGAAACATTCGATGCTTTCTGAAACTGGCGGGTACGGGATTTATGCCGGATTTGGAAGGAAAGATACTGCTGCTGGAAAGCTACCATGGTTCAGCTCCCCAAATAGAAACCTATCTGCGCCAGCTGCAGCAATTGGGAGCCTTTGAGAAGGCGGCAGGTATATTGCTTGGAACTTTTACCCAGATGGAGGCTGAAAAATGCTTCCCAACCGTGGAAACGCTGATCCTTGAGGCGGCGGGAACAGATTTACCCATTGCCGTCACGAAAGACATTGGGCATGGAGGCGATTCAAAGGCGATTATGATTGGAGAGAAGCTGCCTCCTTCCCTGTAAAGCCCGGCAACTGCGAACCGGGAGAAATCTTCGGTGAGGAATTGAGAACAAGACAGGGACTATCCCCTATTCATAAAAATGCCGGGAGAAAGGGGCAGGGAATGTGCCGATGCTCATAGGCTGTTTCGGCAATGCGTTCGCCGCTGCGGAGGCGATGAAGACGATTGAGGGTCCTATGGAGAATGATCAGAAAAATTGCATGGTTATCAGGTTCTTCAAGCCGCTTGAGTATCATTGGCAGGAATGGCGATACCGAAACCTAGGAGAAAACAAGAATGGAGATTTATTACCAGGACATTATATTGCGTGATTATAGGGAGTCCGATATAGAGGATGATATCCGATGGAATACCGTAGAAACAGAATGGGCCTTGTGGGATGCGCCCTGGGAGACGGAGGAAGATTTGGCATCCTTTGATCCTCAAAGCTTTCGGGAAGAGGAAATGGAAGGGCTGAAAAAAGCGCCACAGGGATTTCGCTGGTCCCTTGAACTGGATACGTCTGAGGGATTGCATATCGGAGGAGTCAACGCTTACCTGATTGACGAGGATTTTCAGTGGATTCATGAAAAAGACCTGAAGCCGGGGCAGAAGTCTTTTCCGGCGCTGGGAGTCGAAGTGAACGAGTCTTCCTGCTGGGGAAGAGGGCTGGGAACCCAGGGCCTGGCGGCTTATATCCGTTATTTTCTGGACAACGGCAAACGGGAACTGTATCTTCAGACCTGGTCAGGCAATTTTCGTATGCTGCGCTGTGCCGAAAAGCTGGGATTTACAGAGTGTAATAGGATTGTGGGGATGCGCCATGTAAGAGGGGCGGTCTATGACGGGCTTACATTTAAGCTGGATGTGGAGAAGTTCGAAAAAATGTTTCCTTCCTGATATTGAGGCTTGCGTTTGCAGTATAAATGTGTTTTAATAGTATCAGGTTGTATTGTTAAAAAAATATCAAGGAGAGACAAGCTTATGAGCAGTATGAGAGGAATCGATACCCCGGTTCGGCAGCGCAGGCGTCGGGTTTTCAAGGAAGTCGCAAACCTGGCATACAATTCATCCAACCTGAAGGACGATATGGAAGCGCTTCCCTATCAGATTGTAGATTATGAAGAGCCGCTGTACAGGGAGAGCGTCTACCGTGACAGAGCCATAATCCGTGAGCGCATTCGACTGGCCATGGGGATGAGCCTGCGGCCTGAGAACAGGGAGCATCCCGGGCACCTGACCCAGGGCCTGGAGGAGAGCAATATCGGGGAGAAATACTATGAGCCGCCTCTGATGCAGGTTATCCCTTCCGCGTGCAACGCATGCCCGGAGAATCATTATGAGGTGACAAGCTCCTGCATGGGCTGTGTGGCCCATCCCTGCCAAAGCGTCTGTCCCAAGGGCGCGATTTCCATGGTCAACGGCAAATCCGTCATTGATCAGGAAAAATGCATAAAATGCGGAAAGTGCAAGGATGTCTGTCCATATGATGCCATCTGCCACAAAGAGCGTCCCTGTAAGGCGGCCTGCGGCGTCAATGCCATCAAATCCGACAGATTCGGGCGTGCCTATATCGATAATGAGATGTGCGTTTCCTGCGGTATGTGTATGGTGAGCTGCCCGTTCGGTGCCATAGCGGATAAATCACAGATATTCCAGCTTATTCGTGCCATGCAGTCAGGGAAGAAAATTATAGCGCAAGTGGCGCCGGCCTTTGTGGGACAGTTCGGGCCAAAGGTGACGCCGGAGATGTTCAAGACCGCATTGAAGGAACTGGGATTTGCGGATGTCTATGAGACGGCAATCGGCGCGGATTTGGGTTGTATGGCAGAAGCGGAACACTATGTGAATGAGGTTGCTTCCGGCAAACAGTCTTTTGCACTGACTTCCTGCTGCCCGTCCTGGTCCGTGATGGCAAAGCATCTGTTCCCTGAGACGATTGACAAAATCAGCAATGCCCTGACGCCCATGGTAGCTACTGCAAGATTGATCAAACAGGAGCATTCGGACGCTTCGGTGGTGTTTATCGGACCCTGTGCATCCAAGAAGCTGGAGGCAAGCCGCAGGACAATTCGTTCCGATGTGGATTTTGTCATCACCTTCGAGGAATTGACAGGCATGTTTGAGGCGAGGGGAATTCTGCTGGACGAGATAAAGGCAATGGACGAAATGGAGGACGCTACGGGTGCCGGCAGAGGCTATGGCGTTGCGGGCGGCGTGGCCGGAGCCATTGAAGAATGCATTAAAACCTATTATCCGGATACGGAAGTGAAAATCGAGCATGCGGAAGGGCTGACGGACTGCAGGAAAATGCTGCTTCTTGCCAAGGCAGGGAAGAAGAACGGCTGCCTGATTGAAGGGATGGCGTGCCCCGGGGGCTGTGTGGCCGGTGCGGGGACCAATATCGCAATCGCCCAGGCCGCAAAGGAAGTGGCTAAGTTCAAAGCCCAGGCGAAGGAGGCCGTGCCGGGAGATGTCCATTCCGAGGAAAAATCCCCTTCTTAAGGAAGATGTTCTTTCCTAAGGAAGAAGATCTTTCCTAAGGAAGATGTTCTTTCACAATGTGAACACGAGGGAAGGTTTTTCCAGCTGGGAGTACCAGGAGTAGGCAACGGATACGTCTGCCACAAAATGAAAAGGGATGTCGGAAATGACTGTGTGCCCACAATATATGCTGTGATACACCGTAATTCACAAACATATATTGTGTGCGAAGGATATTTCCCGGCATCTCTTTTTATTTTATGCTTATAAGGAAATGCTGAAGCAATTTCCGCTGTTCGTTATTCAACATGGAAACATCCAGAAATTTTTCTTTTTCCTCTTTTTCAAAACCAAGCAAATAATCAGTGGAACAATGGTACAGACGGGCTAAAGCCATTAAGATTTCAACGCTGGGAGTTCGTTCACTGCTTTCATAATTGGAAATAATTGACGCCGATACGCCGACAGAAGCGGCAACTTCTTTTTGGGAAAGGTTTTTTAACATTCTTTGTTCCTGTAAGCGCTTTCCTAATCCATAAATCATATGCAAATCCCTCCTTTATTATAATTATTTTCATTGTATTGTTTTGCGGATAACTCTAGGGCAACAAAAGTATGCTTAAAGCATTGATGACTTTGCTTAAAGATGATATAATGCGTATCGAAATGGAGAAATATTCCAATGCAGTTCTTATGCATTTTCAAATACGTTCCAGGCAGCGGAAGGAGAAACGGATCGCATATGATTTCCGGTATCAGGGAGAAACTCAAAGACAATATGAAGAATATGCGCAGGAAGACGGCGAGAATTCTCTTTTCTGCGTTTGTGACGTCATTTATGCTGGTCCTGGCGGCTTTTGCGTGGGACGGGATGCCCAAAAGGCTGGCGATCTGTGTGTGTCTGGCTTTGCTCAGCGGTATTTTTCTGATTCTTCCTGGACTTTCCAACCGGATATCGCTTCCCCTGCTGGCAGTTTATCTATGTTTTGTCCCAAAGAAGATTTTCGTGAGGATGGAGATTCCGGTTCACGATACAAGCCGGATAATGGATGGGGTGGTACCGCTTACAATAGCATTTATTCTCTGTGTCTGGCTGCTGTTCTTTATATTTACCCAGAGCAGTGCAGTTGCGCTGGGAGTCGGAAGCGGTTTTTTTCTGATCGTGTTTCTGACAGAATATTACATATGGAAGTTCCGCGGGGATTTCCTGATGCCAAGCGACCTGAAAGCGGCAGGTACTGCAATGTCCGTGATGGACAATTATGACTACACCCTGTCGCCGGAAGCGTTATATTCCGTAATTTATTTCCTGTTTTTTGTTGCGGCAGGCTCCCGGATACGGATATGCATGCGCAGATGGATTCATGTGGCTGTCAGCCTGGCTGCGGTGCTGTTCATTGGGGGATGGTATTACATTGTAATGGATACGGAGAATCCGCTGGGAAAAGAGTTCGTAATCAATTACTGGTTAATGGCAGACACAAGGGAATTGAATGGCGCCTGCCTGAGTTATTTTCTTCTGTGGAAGGACAGCAGGATAGACATCCCCGGGGAATACTCCCAGGAGACGGTACAGGCGGTTGCACAGGCTGCGGTGGAGGAATACGGGAAACCGCAGGAGGCGGATAAAAAGCCCCATATCATCATGATTATGAACGAGGCCTGGAGCGACCCGCGTATGCTGGGACAGCTGGAAACCACAGAGCCTTTTATGCCCTTTACCGACAGCCTGGAAGAGAATACGCTGAAGGGTACCCTGTATGTATCCATTCTGGGAGGACTCACTGCCAATACGGAATTCGAAGCCCTTACCGGCAATTCTTTAGCATTGCTTTCTCCGGCGGTAATCCCTTATCAAAACCAGGTACGGCATGACATGCCTTCCCTGGCGAGGATACTGGAGGAGCAGGGCTACCAAACCATGTCCATGCACCCCAGCGGGGAGATGGCGTGGAGCCGGAATCGGGTGTATGGCTATTTTGGATTCCGTATGTTCATTCATCAGGGAATATGGGAGGTGCCCTGTTCATATGTCAGGAATTTTATTTCGGATGCCTGTAATTACAGGGAAATTATCTACAGATATGAAAACAGGGACCCCGATACCCCTTTTTTTCTGTTTGACGTGACAATTCAGAACCATGGCGGATATTACGGGGAAATTCCCCTGGATATCGATGTGGTAAATGTGGGTGGTATTCCCGCAGGAGACGCAGGGTATCTTTATGACCTGCAGACTTATATCAATCTGCTGAAAATATCGGATGATGCCTTTGCGGAGGCTGTGGCGTATTTTCAAAATGAAGACGAACCTGTCATAATTTGTATGTTCGGCGACCATCAGCCGTTGCTGAAGGATGACTTCTACAATGCGGTTTTCTCCGGAAGGGAACTGTCTGAACAAGAACGGAATCTGCAAAAATATATTGTGCCCTATGTCATCTGGGCAAATTATGACGTGGACTGGGTGGAATATGGGGATATGAGTGCCAACTATCTGCCGGCCGTTTTGATGGAGTGTGCCGGGCTTAAGCTGCCGCCTTTTTATCGTTACCTTATGGGGCTGTATGAGACGTATCCGGTTTTGACACAGAGAGGCTGCCTCGATAGAGACGGGAATTTAATGGAGATTTCCGACATATGGGATACGGATAAAATCCGGCAATACAGGATGCTGCAGTACAATCAGCTTTATGAGGAGGGCTATCTGAGCGGTATATTTGAAAAAGCGGGGGAGAAATGAAAAAGAAAATCATGTACGCATGCGGAATTGCCGCCGCATGTCTGCTTTTGTTTACGGGCATGTCACTGGCGCGGACCAGGGTTCAGGCACTGCCCTGGTATGAAAAGTATCCTATGATATGCCATGCACTTGGACAGACGAAAGAGGGAGATATCATGACCAACTCCAAAGACGCTTTTTTATATAATTATTCCCTGGGCGGGCGGGTATTTGAAGCGGATATCAGATTTACGTCCGATGGTGTCATGGTTCTCAGGCATGATTGGGACTCGGATTTGGGCCAGGCAGCGGATTTCGGATGGACTGAGGAGGAGCAGTGGGCGGTTACGGCCCGGGAATTCCTGGAGGCGCCTATTGACGATAAATACAAGCCGATGCTTCTGGAAGACTGGTTTGCTATCATGGACAGGTATCCGGATATCTATTTTGTGACGGATACCAAATATTCCGCCACAGTGAAGGAGGATTTTCGGATTTTTGTGGATACGGCTGTGAAGAATGGCTACGAGGATGTACTTTCCAGGGTGATTGTCCAGATCTATTACAAGGAAATGTATGATGAGGTCATGTCCGTGTACGATTTTGAGCATGTAATCTGGACATTATATTATATAGATTATCCGGGAGGGCAGGAGGTACTGGATTTTATGGCAGAGAAAAGCATTCCCGTGCTGACTGTGCAGTCGTCTTTGTGGAACGATAATGTGAAGATGCAGAGGGAACTGCGGGACAGCGATATAAAGATCTTTGTCCATACCGTGAATGATGAGGGAGAAGGGCACCGGAGAATCAACCAGGGCGTCGACGGTATCTATTCGGACCGTATTGTGTCCGGCGCTGTCAGACAGTGGCTGAGGTCCAGACAGGCGGATTAGCCGGGGAGAGTTAGCGGTCCGCAAAAAAGCTGGCAAAAAATAAACGATAATCTGGAAAAAATTGTTGACAAACGGAAGTGTCCGGACTATAATAAAGCAGTATGTGAAGCGAAAGATTCCCGGTGTGAATGTTATTCGTGCCCACATGAGCATAGGAGCCGCCATGTTAATAAACTTATCTGATGTATTGACATCTGAAGGTATGCAGATCAGCAGAGAACTGCCGCTGGAGATGACATGCTTTGAGAGCAGAATGGGAAGTTTTCCGATTACCGCCAGTACGCCGGTATCCCTGCGTATCAGGAATGCGGGAGCCGGAAAAGCCAGGCTGGAGGGTGGTGTGAAGCTTACGTTTCAGACAGGCTGTGACCGCTGTCTGACGGAGGTGTCCACGGAGTTGGAACTGCGGTTTTGCAGGACTGTTGTTCTGAAAGCAGAGGATGAGGATGCGGACGAACTGGAGTTGACTGAGGAACGTCAGCTTGATGTAGAGACTTTCGTACACAACGAGATTTTGGTGAACTGGCCTGCCAAGATTCTGTGTAAAGAGGACTGCAGGGGAATATGTCCCGTATGCGGGCAGGATCTGAATAAGGGGGAGTGCGGGTGCGATACCTTCGTTCCCGACCCACGTATGGCAGTGATACAGGATATCTTTAACAAGAATAAGGAGGTGTAACGATGTCTATTTGTCCTAAGAATAAATCTTCCAAAAGCAGAAGGGATAAGAGGAGAGCAAACTGGAAGATGAGCGCTCCCACTCTGGTAAAGTGCAGCAAATGCGGCGCATTGATGGTGCCTCACAGAGTATGCAGGGCCTGCGGTTCTTATAACAAGAAGCAGGTTATCACTGTTGACTGATTGTAGTGTAGGAAGAAGGGCGTTCTGCGGAACGCTCCTTTTTGTGTAAAAAAAACTTGCTTTTTGGTTCATATTACATTATAGTTAAAATAAGTACAGGTGCGAATGGCTTTCTGACAGGGCTCTTTACCGTGACAGAATGCAGAAAGGATATCCGATGGCGGAGATGGTTAATGTAGCTGTAGATGCGATGGGCGGGGACAATGCGCCCGTCGAGGTGGTAAAGGGTGCCGTGGATGCTGTAAATGCCGATAGAAGGGTGAAAGTATTCCTGACAGGCAGAGAGAGCGTGATAAAAGCGGAACTGCAGAAATATACTTACAATGCAGAACAGATGGAGATCGTACACGCGGAGGAAGTGATTGAGACCGGCGAGCCGCCGGTGATGGCAATCCGCAGGAAAAAGGATTCTTCCATTGTGAAGGCCATGCAGCTTGTGAAGGACGGGACGTGCGATGCCCTTGTATCTGCCGGCAGTACCGGCGCGGTACTGGTAGGGGGACAGGTTATCGTGGGGCGCATCAAAGGTGTGGAGCGGCCGCCTCTTGCGCCGGTGATTCCGAACATGAAGGGGGTAAGCCTTCTCCTGGACTGCGGTGCGAACGTGGATGCCAGGCCTTCCCAGCTTCTGCAGTTTGCCAAAATGGGAAGCGTCTATATGGAGAGCGTCATCGGCGTCAAGAACCCCAGGGTTGGCCTGGTGAATATCGGTGTGGAGGAAGAGAAGGGCAATGCATTGACGAAGGAAACCTATCCGCTGCTGCAGAATTGCCCGGAGATCAATTTTATCGGCAATGTGGAAGCCAGGGATATTCCTTACGGCGCGGCGGATGTCCTTGTCTGTGAAGCTTTTGTGGGGAATGTGGTGCTGAAGATGCTGGAAGGTGTCAGCGGCGCTCTGGTGGAGAGGATTAAGGGCGGGATGATGAGTACGGTGAGGAGCAAGATAGGCGCTTTGCTGGTAAAGCCTGCGCTGAAGAAGACGCTGAAGGGATTCAGTACAGAGGAATACGGCGGTGCGCCGCTGTTGGGACTCAACGGGCTGGTGGTGAAGACCCACGGCAGCAGTAAAGCCAATGAAATCAAAAATTCTATTCTACAATGCATCGCATTCAAGGAGCAGAAAATAAATCAAAAAATAAAAGAGAAGGTAGTTCTCGATAATTAAAAGAAAGGCGGAAAAATGTTATGGAGTTTGAAAAGTTAAAGAAGGTAATTGCGGATGTGCTGAATGTGGATCCCGAAGAGATCACAATGGATACCACCTTTGTGGACGATCTGGGAGCGGATTCCCTGGATGTATTCCAGATTATTCTGGGCATTGAGGAAGAATTTGACATTGAGATTCCTGCCGAGAAAGCGGAAAAGATCAGCACCGTGGAAGAAGCAGTCGAGATGATCAAGGCTGCGATATAGAGGGCTGAAGACAGACAATGGCAGGGATAACCGGTCAGGGAAAATATGCTCGGCCATATGGATTTTGATAAGGGCAGTCTGCTATGCGGCTGCTCATTTGCGTTAATAAACAGCATCTGCCTGAAGCGTTCCCGGATGCAGACGGGTGAAGGGATGCCTGCGGGCAGATGCATAAAATGAAGCTGAAATGAAAGCAGAAGACAGGAAATCGGAACGAAGAGATGGAAAATCAATATACAATGGGAGAAATTCATTCCGCTATGCAGGTACTTGAAGAGAGGATCGGCTACAAATTTACCGATCAGGCTCTGCTGAGGCAGGCCGTAACTCACAGTTCCTTTACAAATGAACAGAGAATGCGCAGGACGAAGAATTACGAACGCCTGGAATTTCTGGGAGACGCGGTGCTGGAGCTGGTTTCCAGTGAATTCCTTTATCAGCGCAACAGAAATATGTCCGAGGGAGAATTGACGAAAACACGCGCATCTATGGTCTGCGAACCGTCACTTGCGTTTTGTGCCAGGGATCTGGACCTGGGTAATTTTATCCTGTTGGGCAAGGGGGAAGAAGGCACAGGCGGCCGGAGCCGGGACAGTATCATATCCGATGTGATGGAGGCCGTGATCGGCGCAATTTACCTGGACGGAGGCATGGAGCCGGCGAAAGCGTTTATCAATCGTTTCGTCCTGTCCGATTTGGAGGATAAGCAGCTGTTTTACGACAGCAAGAGTACGCTCCAGGAACTGATTCAGGGAAAATTGAAGAAGAGCTTCCACTATGAACTGGTAATGGAGAGCGGGCCTGAACATAATAAACTGTTCCGTGTGGCTGTCTATATGGAGGACAGGATTCTGGGCACAGGCGAGGGAAGGACGAAAAAGGCGGCAGAGCAACAGGCGGCGTATCAGGCGCTGCTGCAGTTGAGAGGTAAGGGATGTATTTAAAAAGCATTGAAGTACAGGGTTTTAAATCCTTTGCAAATAAGATCAATTTTCAGTTTCACAACGGGATTACCGGAATCGTGGGACCCAACGGAAGCGGAAAGAGCAATGTGGCGGATGCTGTCCGCTGGGTATTGGGGGAGCAACGTGTAAAGCAGCTGAGAGGCGCCAGCATGCAGGATGTCATTTTCTCGGGTACAGAGAACCGAAAGCCATTGAGTTACGCCTATGTGGCCATCACATTGGACAATGCGGACCATCAGCTTGCCATTGACTTTGATGAGGTGACGGTGGCAAGGCGTATTTACCGTTCCGGAGAAAGTGAATATCTGATTAACGGAAGTGCCTGCCGTCTGAAGGATGTAAATGAATTGTTCTATGATACCGGTATCGGTAAGGAGGGCTACTCCATCATCGGGCAGGGACAGATCGACAAAATCCTGAGCGGCAAACCGGAGGAGCGCAGAGAACTTTTTGACGAAGCGGCGGGAATCGTGAAATTCAAGCGCAGGAAGGCGGCCGCTCAGACAAAGCTGGAAAACGAGAAGCAGAACCTGATACGTGTCAACGACATTCTGTCGGAGCTGGAAAAACAGCTGGGTCCGCTGGAGCGCCAGTCCGAGACAGCCAGGACGTATCTGCGCAGGCGGGAAGAACTGAAGAATCTGGATGTGAATGTATTCCTCCTGGAGAATTCCAGACTGCGGGAGCAGCTGAAGGAGGCAGAGGAAAAATACGGGATCACGGACGGAGAACTTTTTCGGACAAAACAATCATATGAAAGTATCAAGGATGAATATACTCGTATCCAGGAGGAAATCGAGAAGCTGGAAGCGGAAATCGAGCAGGCCAGGACCACAGCCACCAATGCCGGACTCACCAGAGGGCGCCTTGAGGGTGATCTGAACGTTCTGAAGGAGCAGATTAATTCCGGAAGGGGCAGTGAAGCCCATCTGGGCAGCCGGCGCAGTACGCTGGAGGATGAGATTGCCTCCAAAGTAAGGGACAGGGAAGAACTGCTTCATGAGAAGGACAGCACGGACGCTGAGGTGGCGGAAATCACGGCTCTGGCGGATGAAGCCAGACAGAAGCTGGATGAGGTTCAGAAGCGGATTGATGCACTTAACAGCGGCATGGAGGACGGTAAAAATACCATCATAGAAGAACTGGGCAGGCGGGCCACCATTAAATCCGGGATGGGACGCCTTGACACCATGATGGAACAGGCAAACATCAGAAAGGCGGAACTGAATTCCAGGCTGCTTCAGGTTAAGTCGGATGAAGCGGCCAGGGAGGAGGGCCTGAAGGGGCTGGAGGAAGCCTTTGCGGCGGTTACGGCGGAAATTCGGGACTTGAACGCAAGAGAAAAAGAGGTGGAACAGGAGCTGGCATCCTTTCGGGAGGTGCTGACACAGAAGGACGCCGGGCTGCGGGAGGCTCAAAGCGCCTATCACATGGAGAAATCCCGCCTGGAAGCGCTGTCCAACCTGGCGGAGCGCTATGAGGGCTACGGCGGCAGCATCAGGAAGGTCATGGAGCAGCGGGGGAAGAACCGCGGTATCATAGGCGTGGTGGCGGATATCATACAGACAGATAAGAAATACGAGACCGCCGTTGAGACTGCTCTGGGAGGGAATATCCAGAATATCGTCACGGACAATGAGGACACCGCCAAGCAGATGATTGCCTATCTGAAATCCAATAAACTTGGTAGGGCAACCTTTCTGCCGCTGACCGGCATCCGAAACCCGCAAAAATTTAAGAATCCGGAGGTACTGGCCGAAAAGGGAGTTATCGGTACAGCGGATACCCTTGTCCGCATAGACGATAAATACCGGGATGTGGCGGTTTCCCTGCTGGGACGCATTGTGGTGGCGGACAATGTGGACAACGCAGTAAATCTTGCGTCAAAATACAGGCATACCCTCCGGATTGTCACACTGGAGGGAGAGCTTCTGGTTCCCGGGGGCGCCATCAGCGGCGGAGCCTATAAGAACAGCAGCAGCCTTCTGGGCAGGCGAAGGGAAATCGACGAACTGCAGGTGAAGGTGAAGCAGCTGCAGCTTGTGATAGAAGAGACAAATAAAGAGATTGAAGATACAAAAGCAAGGCGTACCAGGCTGCGGGTGGATGTGGAAGCAATCAAAGGCGAGATCCAGCGCAAGTCCATAGAACAGAATACGGCAAGGCTGAATATCAGCCAGGCCAGGGAGCGCATGGAGGAAGAAGCCGGAAGCGCCGCCTCCCTGCGGACTGAAAGTGCGGAGATTGAGGGACAGATTCGGGAGATCAAAAAGAACAAAGAGACCGTCCGGCAGGAGCTGGCAGACAGCGAGGCACTGGAGGCGCGTATCCAGAAGGAGATTGCACTTTCCGGGCAGAAGCTGGAGGAAGAGCGCAGGCTGGAGGCGGAAGCTTCCGGAGCCGTATCAGAGTGGGAGCTGAAGGTTGACAGAATGCGCCAGGCGCAGGGGTTCAAGCAGAGCAACGTGGAACGTATTGACGGGGAAATTGCGAAATCCCGAAATGAACTTGCGGAAATCCTGGAGGCTCTGGAGACAAACAGGCAGGAAATGGAACGCAGACAGCAAAATATTGCCGAAATTGAAAAAAACATTACGGACTCTCTCCAGACACAGAGTGATTCCGAGGGCAGGCTGAAAGAGGCGGTAGCACATAAAGAAGAACTTTCCGTCAGTCAGAAAAGCTTTTTTACAAGGCGGGAGGAGCTTTCCGAGAAGCTTTCGGTACTGGACAAGGAGGCGTATCGTCTGGGAGCCCAGAAAGAAAAGCTGGAAGAATCCATTGAAAACCAGATCAACTATATGTGGGATGAGTATGAGATTACCTTGAGCGATGCGGCTGCCCTCAGAAATGAGGAGATGACGGACCTGCCGGCCATGAAGAAGGAGATTGTGTCGCTCCGTGATCAGATTAAAAAACTGGGAGACGTAAACGTCAATGCCATAGAAGATTATAAGAACCTGTTGGAGCGCTTTACCTTTATGAAAACCCAGCGGGATGACCTGGTGGAGGCGGAGAAGACGCTGGAGGGTATTATCGAGGAGCTGGACGCTGCCATGCGGAAGCAGTTTACCGAGAAGTTTGCGGAAATCAGCCGGGAATTCGACAAGGTTTTCAAGGAGCTGTTCGGCGGCGGAAAAGGGACTCTGGAGCTGATGCCCGATGAGGACATCCTGGAAGCGGGTATCCGCATCATTGCCCAGCCGCCGGGGAAGAAGCTTCAGAACATGATGCAGCTGTCCGGCGGAGAAAAGGCGCTGACCGCCATTGCACTGCTCTTTGCAATTCAGAACCTGAAGCCCTCGCCGTTTTGCCTGCTCGACGAAATCGAAGCGGCTCTGGATGATTCCAATGTAGGCAGATTTGCAAAGTATCTGCATAAACTGACAAAGAATACACAATTTATCGTAATTACGCATAGAAGGGGCACCATGGAGCAGGTGGACAGGCTCTATGGTATCACCATGCAGGAGAAAGGGGTTTCCACGCTGGTGAGCGTCAGCCTCATCGACAAGGAACTGACAAATTGAGATTCACAGGTGCAAATGTAATGTCGGTTTGACAACGCGCGGGCGGTGCCGTACCGGTACTATGGAAGGGAGGATGATGAAGAGTGGGCGAAGGAAAGAAAGGTTTTTTTACCAGATTAAAAGAAGGGCTGGCCAAGACGAGAAATAATATTGTCAGGGGAATCGATTCCCTGTTCAGCGGGTTTTCCGCAATTGACGACGATTTTTATGAGGAACTGGAAGAGATATTGATCATGGGGGATATCGGCGTAAACGCCACCACGGAAATTGTCAGCCGACTGAAGGAACAGATCCGGGAACAGCGCATAAAGGAACCCCAGGAATGCAAACAGCTTCTGATAGAGGGCATCAAGGAACAGATGCGGGTGGGAGAGAATGCCTATGAATTTGAGAAGCGCCAGTCTGTGATTATGGTAATCGGCGTCAACGGCGTGGGCAAGACCACCTCCGTGGGTAAGCTGGCAGGAAAATTCAAGGATGACGGCAGAAGGGTACTGATTGCGGCGGCGGACACATTCCGGGCGGCTGCCGGAGACCAGCTGGCGGAGTGGGCCAGACGCGCCGATGTTCCCATGGTGGGCGGAAACGAGGGCGCAGACCCTGCAAGCGTGGTTTATGATGCCGTCAATGCGGCGAAAGCAAGAGGTGTGGATG
Organism: uncultured Acetatifactor sp.; assembly: GCA_910587555.1. Taxonomy (GTDB): domain Bacteria; phylum Bacillota; class Clostridia; order Lachnospirales; family Lachnospiraceae; genus Acetatifactor. Next base: position 35,776 of record CAJULV010000020.1, on the reverse strand, counting down.
TACTCCTTATCGATACGGCAGGAAGGCTCCATAACAAAAAGAACCTGATGGAGGAACTGAAGAAGATGAACCGTATAGTGGACAGGGAATTTCCGGACGCTCACCGGGAGAACCTGATTGTGCTGGACGGCACTACCGGGCAGAATGCGCTGGTGCAGGCAAGGGAGTTCGGGGAAGTTGCCGACCTGACAGGTATAATCCTCACCAAAATGGACGGGACTGCCAAGGGGGGCATTGCGGTGGCAATCCAGTCCGAACTGAAGGTTCCGGTAAAATATATCGGTGTGGGCGAGACAATTGATGACCTGCAGAAATTCGACTCGGACGAATTCGTGAATGCCTTGTTTGACGTGAAGCCGGAGGACAGGGGCTGGCCGGAATGAGCCTTCGGAAGTTCAGGGCGGAAACGGCGGCCTAACCGGCAGCGGGACCCGTTTGGGGCAGAAGATTTGCAGATACTTTCTTATCACGGAGCAAAAAACCATATGTAGCACAGAAGGAGGAACAAGATGGCAAAGGAAGGAAAGGAAAACGAAGTATCGCGGAAGGAGGAAGCGGCGGTGACGGAACAGGTTTCGCAGCCGGAAGAGGCGCCGGCGGCTCAGGAGCCGGAACTTTACTCGGAAGAGGGGCTGACATTGGAGAAGTTCGAGGAGGCTTCCGAGGTGGTAAAAAGGGTGACCTCAGAGACCAAACTGGTGTTCAGCGAGTACTTAAGCGCGCAGACAGGGAATAAGGTCTACCTGAAGCCTGAGAATATGCAGCTGACAGGCGCATATAAGCTTCGCGGCGCGTATTATAAGATATGCACCCTGTCCGAGGAGGAGCGCGCCAAGGGACTGATTACGGCATCGGCGGGAAACCATGCCCAGGGCGTTGCCTATGCGGCGAAGGCATACGGCACCAAGGCGGTCATTGTCATGCCCACAACCACGCCGTTGATGAAGGTGAACCGCACCAAGGGCTACGGCGCCGAAGTGGTGCTTTACGGCGATGTGTATGACGAGGCATGCGCAAAGGCCTACGAGCTTGCGGATGAGAACGGCTATACTTTTATTCATCCCTTTGACGACCTGACCGTAGCCACAGGGCAGGGAACCATTGCCATGGAAATTGTCAAGGAACTTCCGCTGGTGGACTATATCCTGGTGCCCATTGGGGGCGGCGGGCTGGCAACGGGAGTGGCTACCCTGGCAAAACTGTTAAATCCCAAAATAAAAGTCATCGGCGTGGAGCCTGCCGGGGCTAACTGCATGCAGATGTCGCTTGAACAGGGGCATGTGGTTACCATGCCGAAGGTTACCACCATTGCGGACGGCACGGCGGTTAAGACACCCGGAAGCAAGCTTTTCCCTTATATCCGGAAGAATTTGGACGGCATTATCACGGTGGAAGACCACGAACTTGTAGTCTCTTTTCTGGATATGGTGGAGAATCACAAGATTATCGTGGAAAATTCAGGACTCCTGACGGTTGCTGCCTTGAAGCACCTGAACGTAAAGGGAAAGAAGATAGTTTCCATCTTAAGCGGCGGAAATATGGATGTGACAACCATGTCTTCTGTGGTACAGCAGGGCCTGATTATGCGTGACAGAATCTTTACCGTATCCATCCTTCTGCCGGATAAGCCCGGCGAGCTGTACAAGGTTTCCGGCATCATCGCCAAGGCAAACGGAAACGTGGTGGAGCTGGAACACAACCAGTTTGTTACAACGAACCGGAATACGGCCGTGGAGCTGCGGATTACCATGGAGGCATTCGGAACGGAGCACAAGAACCAGATTATGAAATCCCTGGAGGAAGCCGGCTACAAGCCCAGACAGGTGAATTCCAACTTCTAAGCTGCAGGGCGGCGGGCAGATAATGCGGGGACCAGCAGGCGTATTCTGCAGCAGGGAACCTACAATCCCGGTATCACCCATAAGATAACCTGTGCAAATTGATACCATTTATAAATTTGGGCATGTTATTTATGGGTGGTTTTACTTTATGGAGTCTTTTAGGCATGTAGGCGGCAGATCAATGGCTGCATACAGAGCAATTCAGAAAATCAGGAAGCGTGTCTTGAAATGATAAAAATTAGCAAAGAGCAGCAAAATGAAATCCAATATGAAGAAAAGAAAACATGGAAGCGCAGATGTATGGACTATCTGTCAATTACGGCAGCTACCGCAATCTATGCAGTTGCCGTCAGCCTTTTTATGGACCCGAATTCACTGGCGCCCGGCGGCATCACCGGTATTGCCATCATCCTGAACCGGATAACTGGCCTGGAGACAGGTACCTGGATATTTGCCGTCAACATTCCTATTCTGGTTTTGGGCATGTGGAAGTTCGGAGTGCGGTTTATCCTTTCCACGCTTTACTGCACGGTGCTGATGTCCGTTTTTACAAATCGGCTGGCGCTTTTGGGACCGCTGAGCAGGGATCCGCTGCTGGCGGCGCTGGTGGGAGGCGCGCTGATGGCGGTGAGCCTGGGAATGGTCTTTCGGGCGGGGGCGACATCCGGCGGAACGGATATCGTTGTTAAGCTTCTGCGCCTGCGTTTTCCCCATTTGAAGACAGGCAGGCTCTTTCTGCTGACGGACGCGGTGATTGTGACGGCTTCCGCTTTTGTATTTAAGGATATTGACACTGCGTTGTATGCGGGCCTGGTCGTATTTATCAATTCCGTCCTCCTGGATGTAGTGCTGTACGGGCGGGACGGTGCGAAGATGTTCTTCATTATCAGTGACTGCCACCAGGTGATTGTAAGCCGGCTGCTGCAGGAACTGGATATCAGCGCCACCTATATTTCCGGCCAGGGGGCTTACACCGGCTTGGATAAAAATGTGATACTCTGTGTTGTGAAGAAGCCTCTTTCGCCGAAGCTGGAAGAGATTGTGCGCCAGGAGGACCCGAAGGCCTTTACCATTATCACCAGCGCCACGGAGATTTACGGGGAGGGATATAAGAGTATATTCAGCCAGAAGCTGTGAAAGGATTCCTGTTTTTGACCGTTTTTTGACTTTTGGACAGTATTATGGAAAGGACAGGATTCCGGCGCCTTTCCAGGCTTTTGCCGGAGTGTACGCAAAGCGAAGAGGGCTTGCAGGAAGCAGAAGGAAGAAACGAAAGCGGGGAAACGGGGAGTGGCATATAAGGTTTTGATTGTGGATGATGAGAAGATGATGACGGAGCTTCTGTCCGATCATCTGCAGGACTGCGGTTATGAAACACTGGAGGCAAACAGCGCCGTAGAGGCAATTTCGATGCTGCCCAGACAGCCGGATCTGATTATTCTGGATATCAATATGCCCGGGACGGACGGGCTGGAACTGTGTAAGGGGATACGGAGCCAGGTTATGTGTCCCATCCTTTTTGTGACGGCGCGGATTACCGAGCAGGACAAGATTAACGGGCTGCAGTACGGAGGGGACGACTATATTACCAAGCCTTTCAGCCTGGGTGAGCTTTCGGCCAGGGTAGCTGCCCATCTGCGCAGGGATGAGCGGAGCAGGAGCAGGTCTTCGGTCCTGGTTTCCAATGAACTGATTGTCAATCTGTCGGAGCGGACGGTGTCCTGGCATGGCAGGGAGATTCCTTTTTCAAAGCGGGAATTTGACCTGATGGAATTTCTGATAACAAATGCGGGACAGGTATTCGACAGGGAGAGGATATATGAGCTGGTATGGGGATATGATGCGGAAGGCGACAGCACTGTAATAAAAGAGTATATACGCAAGATAAGGGCCAGGCTTCGGGACGTCACCGGCAAGGATTATATTGAGACAATCTGGGGGGTTGGATATAAATGGAAGAAAGTCATTCCATAGGAAGAAAGTCATTCCATAGGAGCAAAGTCATCACATAAAAAAGGACATTCTGTTATGGAAAAACGGGCACTTCATATAAAGGCATTACAGGACGGGGAAAGGAAAATGTCATATAAAAAGAAAGCGGCAGGCATCGAAATGAGTGTAGGGTATCAAACGAAAGGAAAAAGCGCGGGGCGGAGTTTATCCCTGCGCAGTTTTTTTATGTTGGTGGTCTTCGGCACCTTCTGCGCAGTGGTGTTTCTCTCCGGCCTGGCCATTGCAGGCTGCGCTGCATTTCGCCATTATCTGCTGCCGGATGCAAATTCCGCCTACCTGACGATAGAATATGTATTGGAAGACGGCTATTCCAGCAGTTCTACTTATCTGCTGGATTTCGGGGAGGAATCGAAACTGCCGGCGATTGTAATAGAATCTGTGAAAACCGTGGCAGAGGAGGATATCGGCACGGTAACGGCGCGGACGGACAAGGCTGAGCAGGCAGAGGCAGGGGATATCCCGGGAAGCAAGGTGCGGGAACTTGTGCTGGACGCTACCTATTCCGTTCGTAAGCTGGAAACAAGTTATGATATGCTGACACCGAAGCGGAAGCTGGCATATCGCCTCTGCGGCGCGGCCATGGTGTTTATCCCGGCAATGCTCTCCCTTACGGGGATTTTGTGCTGCGGATTTTATTTTTACAGAAAAAGGCTTTCTGTACCGCTGTGTCTTTTATCGAATGCAACGGAAGAGATTGCGGCGCAGAATCTGGATTTTTCACTGGAATATGATTGTGGCGATGAAATGGGGGCATTGTGTCGTTCTTTTGAACTGATGCGCAGGGAACTGTCTGAAAATCAGAAGGCCATGTGGAAGCTGTTGGAGCAGCGCCGCCTGATGCAGGCATCTATCGCCCATGACCTGCGAAATCCCATTGCCATTATTCAGGGCTACACGGAATACCTGCTGCTTCACCTTCCGGCAGGGGACATGAACGGTGAAAAGGCGGAGCGTATCGCGGGAAACCTGAATCTGGCGGCAAAGCGGCTGGAGCAGTATACGGAATCGGTGCGGAAGCTGAATCAGCTGGAGGATATGGAGGTTTGCAGGAAGAAAGTAGCTGCCGGGAAACTGATGGGGGATATACGGGATGATTTGGAGATGATGGCAGCCGGGACCGGGATTACGCTGCAGGCGGACTTTGCTTTTTCGGAAGACGGCCGTGAAATCTGCGGGGATATCCTTAACGTTGACATTGTGATACTGCACAGGATTCTGGAAAATATCTTCGAAAATGCCACTCGTTTTGCACAGGATATCATATCCGTTAAATTCGGAATTCGGGAACATATGCTGCAAATCACCGTGACTGACGACGGCAGGGGATTTCCCGATGATATTCTCCGCGGAAGGCAGAAGAACCTGCTGCCTACCGCGGAAGAAGGGCATCTGGGAATGGGGCTTGCCATCAGCAGGCTGCTCTGCGAAAAACATGGGGGCAGCATGGAGCTTTTCAATGTGGCTCCCCATGGCGGATGTGTCAAAATAAATCTCTCGATTTGACTCTTTTTTGACTTTTTGATATTAAAATTTTCCTATTCGGAACGTATTCAGGCAGACAGTCTGGGAATGGGCTGCTTCGGACCGTTACGGAACTAAATACAGGAGGATTTCAATATCATGAAAAAAACAATTGCGTTTTTGCTGTCAGCAGGACTGGTTCTCTCCGTCACTGGCTGCAGCGGGAAAAATCCGGAGACGGCATCAGGCGTGCAGGGCATTGAGGAAACCGGAAACCAGACACAGGAAGGGCCAGGCGTGCAGGCTGATGTGCCGCAGAGCGGGAGTTTTGATGCTGCGGCCGATGTTGCGGGAACGACGGACGGGGGAACAGAAAGCCCGGGGGGACTTCGGATTCTGGCTTCCATGGATATGGAAGGGTGTCATACAAAAGACGGGTATTATTACCAGACCTTTGAGACAGCCAGGCTTTCGGACGGCAGCTATGGATCCCATCTGATGTATATGGACTTTGCGGCAGGGCAGGAGGTTTATCTGTGCAGCAATGCAGGCTGTACCCACGATTCACCTGACTGCACCTCCGTCCTGCTGCATGATGAGTTCCACATTGGCGGTACACTTCTTTTCATCTGGCAGGATTCTCTGTACCTTTTGACAAAGATGCCTGACAATGACGGGACTATGTTTACGTCGTTTGACTGGGCGGATGCTTCTTCCCGGGACAGCGATATTGAGAGCAGCAGCGCCCAGCTTTACAGGGTAAATTTGGACGGCACCGGACGGGAGAAGGTCTACACTTTTGACGCGTCCCTTACCCTGGAAGATTTGGTGTTGGGTGACGAAAACGGCATCTATGTGGTGGAAAAGAAGATAACTGCCGAGAAGAGCGGCGAGGACACATATTACAATGCAACAGAGCGCTGGCTGGCCAGTGTGGATGTAGCGAAGGGAACGGAACAGAAAGTCTGCTCCATGGATTTTGAGGGTTACGTTTCCTGGCAGCTGAAAGGCTGCTATGGGCGCACACTTGTGTTGGAGGGGACGGACTACGGGAGAGAGGTCTCCAATGAGGAGATTTTTTCGGATGACGATTATTACGAGGCGTTATATGACAATTCCCGACAGGTTTTCGCCACCTTTGCTTTGGATAATCCCCAGCTGGAAATCAAGTACAGCTATGCCAATCAATACGGCAATTGCGGGCTTGTTGACGGAAATATGCTCTATACTTCCGTGGTTGACGGCAGTATAAGGGCTATAGATCTATCTTCCGGAGAAGTGCGTGAAATATGCAGGCACAGCGGGGGCAGCTACCCGCAGCGGAGGATAGGGAATAAGCTTTGCTGCAGCAGTATTTACGGAGGCAATACCTTTGACTATATAGACATTGATACCGGTGAAATCAGCAATTCCCCACTTGCAAATATAAGTATGGGATCTTACCTGGAGTTCATTGCCGTACTGGATACGGATGTCCTTGTCATTTATGATTGTGATGCCACAGCCAACGGCGACGGTTCCTATGAAATCAACAGCTACCAATACGGGCTGATTTCTCATGAAGACCTGTTTGCGGGCAATGCTAATTACCGGAAAATCAAGATGGCGGGAAAGGGGATATAGCATGCTGGAACTCTGTGAGATTACAAAGCGGTATACTGTCAGGAGAGGAGGCGGGCGCTCCATGAAAGGAGAACGTTCTATAAAAGGCGTACATACCATGGAAAAGGGGCATAGCGGGGACAGGCCGGCGCTGGATCAGATAAACCTTCGCCTGGAACCCGGCGTGTATGGGCTGCTTGGCCCAAACGGGGCGGGAAAATCAACACTCATGAATATTATTACCGGAAATCTGGATCCTACCGACGGTGAAGTACGATGGGAGGGAAAGAATATCAGAAGCCTGGGTGCATCCTACAGGAGCCTTCTGGGATATGCGCCTCAGCAGCAGGGCCTGTATGACCATTTTTCAGGGCTGCGTTTTCTGTCTTATATGGCTGCGCTGAAGGGGATAACCAAAAAAGAACAGGCAGGGGAAATACGTCGGGTTCTGGATTTTGTCAATCTGTGGGACGATAGGAAGCGCCCGCTGGGTACTTATTCCGGAGGGATGAAGCAGCGCATTCTGATTGCCCAGGCATTGCTGGGGGATCCCAAATGTATTGTCCTGGATGAGCCAACCGCAGGGCTGGACCCCAGAGAACGTGTGCGTGTCAGGGAACGGATCCGGGCTATCTCCGGAAAGCGTATCATACTGGTATCGACCCATGTGGTGTCGGATATCGAGCCCATTGCGGAGGAAATATTACTGCTGAAAGCCGGAAAGCTGGTGGATAAGGGTACGGTTGGCGCTCTCTGCGAAAAATACGGCGGAGGAGGGCTGGAGGAAGCTTATATGCAGATATTCGGGGAGGATGATGGACATGATTCGCCTGACAGGATTTGAACTGGGGAAAATATGGGGGAAGAAACGCTTTCTGCTGTCCTGCCTGATATTGCTGGCGTTGGATTTTTTTCTTTTATGGTACACAAACCTGCCTGGGGAAAGCAGGGCGGGGCTATCCGCATATAAAGCATTCCAGCGTGAAATCTCAGATATGACGGAAACGGAAAAAGGCATTTTTATTACTGAAATGAAAGAGACAATAGACGGTATCGGCTTTGTCCAGGAAGTCCTGATGCTCAGAGGAATGTCCGATGAGATGGGCGATACGCTTGCGGCCCAGGCGTTAGAGGGAGCACCGGGCGTATTTGAGGCTTATTATGAAATGTACCAAAGCGGGGCGTATCTGAAGCTGACGGATTCCCTGCAGAAGGAGCAGCGTCTGGTTGAGGAACTGTACAAAGAATGGGAAAAATGCGCAGGCTATGGCGTTTATCTGCAGTCTGTGCAGGAAGCGCGAAATATGCTCGGCGGCATCGGAATCTTCGGCGGGCAGAACACGGATTCCGATTCCTTTTCGGCCCAGAATGTGGAAAAAAGCGCAGAGGACTATGCCGCTCTCACGGATGAAGGCATACGCTGGATGCCAGGCAAGGCTCTGACAGGTGCCATGGAAAACGCGTGGACGGATATTTTTCTTCTGTTGTCCGTATTTCTCTTTGTGGGAAGCCTGGTGACGGAGGAGAAGCAGAAAAAGCTTTTCTACATAACCAGAAGCACCAGGTACGGAATCGGGAAAAGTATCGGGGCAAAGCTGGCGGCACTTTTTATTCACTGCTGCGCCGTTGCGGTGGTTTTATACGGGACAAATCTTCTTTTCTTCAGAGCGGCCGTGGGTTTTGGGGAGCCTGGTGCAGCCCTCCAGTCCGTGGCGTCCTGGCGGGAGAGCTGCCTGCCTGTCAGTATCGGAGAATATATTGTGCTGTCCATATTTACAAAGGGGATTGTGCTGTTCGGGTTCGGGGCGTTCCTGACAGCGTTGTGCATTGCGTCGGACACCGTTTATCTGCCTTACGGCGCAGGGCTTTTTTGCTGTGGTATCAGTTATACCCTGTATCAGGTGATTCCGGCGGCTTCCAAATGGAATATGGCCAAGTATCTCAACCTGATGGGAATCTTGAAGACGGAACACTACTATGGGGCTTACCTGAACTTCAATTTGTTCGGATATCCGGTTTCCTGTATGTTCATGACATGGATTGTGATTGTCCTTGCCGCGGCTGCGGGGAGCATTGGGAGTGTGTACTTCTATGTAAAAGGGAAAAAGCTTGCAATCAGGGACAGGGGCTGGCAGGCAATCTCGTTTTTCCGTCCCCATTCCAGCCTTCTGGCCCATGAGTGCTATAAAATCATGATTGTGAACAAGGCGGCTCTGGTTTTGCTGATCTTTGGCTTTCTGGCAGGCTATCAGGAGTGGGGAATTTCCTATTATCCATCGGCTCAGGAAATTTATTACCAGGATATCATGCTGCAGCTGGAGGGGGAGCTGACGGAGGCGAAAGAAGCGCTGATTTTATCTGAGCAGGCCCGTTATCAGGAAGCGTTTGACCGGATCGGGCAAATCGACCGGATGGTTTCCGAGGGCAGTATCAGCGAGCGCACCGGGGACGAGTGGAAATCGGAGTTCTATGCAGTGACTGCATTTTATCCTTCTTTTACCCGGGTATGGGAGCAGTACCGGCATATATGTGAGAACGGGGGTAATTTTATTTATGATACAGGTTATCTATATCTTTTCGGGATGAAGGGGGAGGGCTTTCTGATTGTCCTGCTGGTACTCGGATGCGGTGTCGTCCTGGCCTTCGGCAATGCGGCAGCCATGGAAGATATGGCCGGCACATGGAACCTGCTGGGAAGTACAGGGAAAGGCAGGCGGAAGGTACTTCTGCACAAAGGCATCATATGCGCTTTCTCGGCGGCACTGCTTTCGATGTTCCCCTTTGCGTGCAGAGCGGCCCGTATAAATCATGTGTTTCCGCTGCGGGGCGTATTTTTCAGGGCGGCGGATATCCCATGCTGCAGGGAACACATCCCGGCGCTGCCGGTATGGGGACTTATTTTGCTGTTTGTGCTGATACAGTCCCTTGTACTGGCCGTGATGGCAATGGTTGTGTTTGGCCTGTCCGTATGGCGCCGGGAGGCCCTGGGGGCGTATTTCCTGTCGGCGCTGCTCCTGGTAGTGCCGCTTGTCATGGTCCTGCTGGGTTTTTCCGCGGCGGAAAAGCTTTCTTTCTATCCGCTTTATTCCCGGGCACTGATATTTTGAAGGTACGGGTTGGGCCTGGGGTTTTAAAAGGTAAATGTTTTGCTTGACGATATGTATGGGGCGCACTACAATAATATCAGGACTTTTTTCCGGATAACTGCCTTTTCATCCGGCCGCCGGCAAAAGGCGGGGAAGGGGACAAAATGCCTGTTGTAATAATTGATGGTACATCCTATACGGTGCCTTCCGGTACAAGGCTGGGAGAGCTGCTGGCCCGGGAGGGAAAACTGGGAATGCCCTGCGGAGGACAGGGAAGATGCGGTAAATGCAAGGTGGCTGCATGGGGGGCGCTGAACCGGCTTACAGAAAAGGAGGAGCGTTTTCTCTCCGGTGAGGAGATTGCCGTGGGAATCCGGCTGGCTTGCATGGCAGTGGCGGAGGGCGACTGTTTTGTTCGTATTGGCGATGAAAAACAATCGCAAATCCGTATTGAGGGAGAGAATCCGTCCGTTCGGCTGCATCCGGCATTTGCGCTTTACGGATGTGCAGTGGATATCGGTACCACCACGCTGGCCGCCTGCCTGTATGATGGAAAGGGTAATATGCTTGCCCGGGCCGGCTGCAGAAATCCCCAGGCCGGCTGGGGGGCGGATGTGGTATCACGGATTGATGCGGCTTTGGGCGGCGCTGCCAGGGAGCTGGCCGATGCCGTTCGTAAGGCGGTGGACGGCCTTCTGTTTCAGATGACGGAGGAAGCCGGCATCTCCTGCCGGGAGGTAGACGGGATGGTAATTACGGGGAATACCGTGATGCTCCATCTGCTCACAGATACCTGCGTTGAACCGCTGTCACATGCGCCCTTTGCGTTAAAAAGGAGATTCGGCGAGACCATGCAGGCCAGTGCCCTGGGGCTTAGGGCTGCAGCGCCTGACGCTCTTGTGTACCTGCCTCCCTGTATAGCGGCTTTTGCGGGGGCAGACCTGGTCACGGCGCTGCTTGCGTCCGGCATTTGCGGAAAGCAGGAAACAGGTATGCTGGTGGATATCGGAACCAACGGGGAGATGGCACTGATGCGGGATGGAATACTTTCGGTGTGTTCCGCTGCCGCAGGACCCGCTTTTGAGGGGGCAGGGATTTCCAGTGGAATGCAGGGGAAGTGCGGCGCTATAGACAGGGTAAGTCTTCGCAAGGGTGAACTGGACGCGCATGTGATAGGCGGAACCACGGCGGAAGGAATCTGCGGAAGCGGCGTTGTGGATGCGATAGCCTGTCTGCTGGAAAACGGAGGGATTGACGAGACGGGCTATATGGAAGCGGAAAGCATCCCGATAATGCCTTCCGTTGCGCTCACCCAGGAGGATGTGCGGATGGTTCAGCTGGCAAAGGGCGCAGTCAACGCCGGTATCCGGACCTTACTTCACCGGGCGGACACGGGTTTTGGGGAAGTTGCCGAACTGCTGGTTGCCGGAGGCTTCGGCAGCTACCTGGACGTGGAAAATGCGGGACGAATAGGACTGATACCAAAGGAACTGGTACCAAAGGTCCGTACCATCGGCAACGCTGCTCTGAGCGGGGCTGCCATGCTGCTTCTGAATGATGACTACCGGATTGTCTGCGAAAAGTACGCGGCTGACGCAAAAACAATTGAACTGTCCGGAGACGCGTTTTTTTCGGAAGAATATATGACGCAGATGATGTTCTAAAGCAGTGGAAGGGGTACATCGAGGAGTTTTGCACTTCAGTGCTGTCGCGCAGCGACTAAAAAAG
>CAJULV010000020.1:0-23945 GCA_910587555.1 uncultured Acetatifactor sp. | reverse complement strand
GCAAAGCGGCGAAGGTGCAAGAGAAGCACCGAGGAGGCTTTGCACTTCAGTGCTGACGCGCAGCGACTAAAAAGGCAAAGCGGCGAAGGTGCAAGAGAAGCACCGAGGAGGCTTTGCACTTCAGTGCTGTCGCGCAGCGACTAAATTAGGAGGAACCGATATGAATCACACACTTGAGACAATAGAAAAACGCAGTTCTACCAGAGGCTATACACCGGAAGCACTGTCGGACACGGAACTGGAAGCACTGCTCCGGGCCGGCCTTCAGGCACCTACGGCGACGAACAGACAGGAAATTCATTTTACCGTATTGAAGGGAGATAATCCGCTTTTGGAAGAAATAGAGTCCGAAAAAAACAAGCTGCGGAACCTTACGGCACCGGAACACAATTTTTACTATGAGGCGCCTGCGGTTATTCTGTTAAGCGCAGAGGAAGGTTTTCGCTGGAGCCGGGTGGATACGGGAATTGCGGTGGAAAATATATCACTGGCGGCGGAATCCATGGGATTGGGCAGTCTGATTATCGGCTGCATTTATGACGCGCTCAGAGGCGAGAAAAGAGACTATTTTGCAAAAGCGCTGAAATTACCGGAAAATTATAATTTTGTGATTGCCATTGCAGCAGGACACAAAGCAGTCGAAAAGGTGCCGCATACATTTGATGCCGGACGGCAGATTACATACTTATAAATCCGAATATGTGAAATTCGGGTAACAGTTCAGTGCCCTGGCTGAACTGTTACAAATTCGGAGGCAGGTTGCTGACAAAAATCACTTTGGGACTACCAATTATATGGTATTTAGTGTATAATTAATGATATTACAGGAAGCAAGGGCAGCTTCCGATAATCGAATGCGGCATTGTGTGATGCGTCTTTTATCGGAAGTAAAAGACCATGTTTCCGATATGTCACATTATTTAGAAGGAGGAACGGACAAGTATGTTAATCGGAGGAATCGAAGCAGGCGGTACCAAGATGGTTTGTGCCGTAGGGGATGAAAACGGGGTAATCAAGGACAGGGTTTCTTTCCCTACCAGGCAGCCCAAAGAGACATTTGAGGATATGATTGGTTATTATAAGAACTGGGATATCAGCTCTCTGGGAATAGGCTGCTTTGGACCCCTGGATTTGAATAAGGCATCGGATACGTATGGGTATATCACCAAGACACCCAAAAAAGGATGGGAATATTGCGATGTGGTGGGAACCTTTCGGGAAGCGCTGAATGTGCCGGTAGGGTTTGACACGGATGTAAACGGCGCGGTTCTGGGAGAAGTGACCTGGGGGGCTGCCAAAGGGGCGGAAAGCGCCATCTATATTACCGTAGGTACCGGTGTTGGCGTGGGCGTCTATGTGAACGGCGGCCTGCTTCATGGCCTGGTTCATCCGGAAGGCGGCCATATTATGATAGAGCGGCATCCGAATGACAGCTACAAGGGAAAATGCCCGTTCCACGGAAACTGCATAGAAGGTCTGGCATCCGGTCCTGCCGTTGAGGAGCGCTGGGGGAAGAAGGGAATCGAACTGTCTGACAGGAACGAGGTCTGGGAGCTGGAAGCGTATTATATTGCCCAGGCGATCATGGACTACATCATGGTATATTCTCCGCAGAAAATCATTCTGTGGGGCGGCATCATGCATCAGCATAGGCTGTTCGGAATGGTGCGGAAAGAGGTACAGCGCCTTCTGAACGGTTACGTTGCCCATAAGATGATCCTGGAGAATATCGATGATTATATCGTTCCGCCTGCATTGGGAGAAGACCCCGGGATTATGGGGGCAATTAAGCTGGGGCTGGATGCGCTTGGGTGATGTTGCTGCCCGGGGTGCCTTGCGGCAGCCGGGACGTGCGCCGAAGTGATGTTATCTTCAGGGCGGCGCAGCGGTTTTGATATTGAGAAATAACTGGGAAGGGACAGGAAACATTTATGAAAAAAGAAGGAAAAGAGCTGCTTTTTTTAGTACCTGTATGTATGCATAATATATGGGGCGGCGTAAAGCTGCGTGAAGATTTCGGATATCCGGTGGAGGGAGACGGCATCGGGGAGTGCTGGGGCGTTTCCGCACATCCGGAGGGAGACGGAACCGTACGGGACGGCGCGTATAAGGGCAGGAAGCTGTCGGAGCTGTGGGCGGAGCATCCGGAACTGTTCGGAAACCTGCAGTATGACAGGTATCCGCTGCTGACGAAAATCATTGACGCGCAGGATGATTTGAGTATCCAGGTGCATCCGGACGATGCCTATGCCCGGAAGAATGAAAACGGCAGCCTGGGTAAGACGGAATGCTGGTATATCATGGGCTGTAAAGAAGATGCAACCATTGTAATCGGCCATAATGCAAAGGACAGAGAAGAACTGAAGCAGATGGTCGCAGAGGGAAGATGGCAGGAGCTGATTCGGGAGATTCCCATCCACAAGGGAGATTTTATCCAGATTGACCCGGGGACGGTACACGCCATCAAAGCAGACACATTGATTTTAGAGACCCAGCAGAACAGCGCCATTACGTACCGCCTTTACGATTATGGGCGCCTGCAGAACGGGAAGCCCCGTGAGCTTCATATCGAGAAGAGCCTGGATGTCATCACGGTGCCTGCGAAATCCGCGGAGGAAAGCGTAGAGTCCATCTCCAATCTGCCGGAGAATACGCTGAACCAGATTTATACCTGTGAAAAGTATACGGTTTTCAAAATGGATGTGAACGGCAGCGCGGTATTTGAGCAGAGCTATCCCTTCCTGGCGGCATCCGTGCTGGAGGGAGACGGCAGTGTGGACGGGTCGGAAGTACATAAGGGTGATCATTTCATTATCCCCAACGGATACGGTAAGGTGGAAATGAACGGCAGTATGAGCCTGATCTTGTCTACGGTAGAGAGATAGGTTATAATTATGTCAGGTAAAAAGTGGATTTGATATGTGGCATGCATGTTAAAATCCACTTTTTATCATTTTAGCATATTCATTTACAGTTTGCGTTGCTGTCGTGCCGCGGGGATACATGAAATGCGTTTGCAGGAAGGAACAACGAAGGGAATACGGTGAAGAAATCTGTCCTGCCGCCAGGGACGGTGGCCTGGACAGAGGTGATAATAATTGACAAGGGAGAAAGGGAAAGAAAATGAGCATATTCCGTTTTGGAATTTTGGGAGCCGCGAAAATAGCGGTAAAGTTCTGCCAGGCAGTGTCCCTGATTGCGGGCTGCGAAGTATGTGCGGTGGCCAGCAAAAGCAAGGAGAGGGCGGAACGCTTTGCCGCGGAGAACGGCGGTGTACGGGCTTACGGGAGTTATGAGGAACTGCTGGATACGGAGAAACCGGACTGCGCGTATATCGCAGTGACGCCTAATGACCATTGCCGCCTTGCCATGCTCTGCATCCAGCGGGGGATTCCTGTATTATGTGAAAAAGCCATGTTTCAGAACAGCCGTGAGGCGGAGCAGGTTTTTGCCGCCGCTGCCGCCAGGAGCGTCTTTGTCATGGAAGCCATGTGGAGCCGTTTTCTCCCTGCCGTGAAAAAGGTAAGGGCGTGGGTGGAAGAAGGACGTATCGGCATTCCGGAGATTTCCCGGATTTCCATCGGATTTATCGCGCCGGAAGGGGATGAGAACCGTTATCGGAATCCCCGGCTGGGAGGCGGGGCGGCGAAGGATATCACCGTCTATGCCTATGAGATCACCACCTGGATTCTGAACCAGGATATCAGGAACATCAGCGTGTCTGCGGCCTGGGGCGAGAGCGGTGTGGATATGAATAATCATATATCCATTGAGTTTGCCCATACACTGGCAGACCTGGCCACAAGCTTTGCGGCCAATCTGGAGTCCCAGATGGTGCTGTACGGAGGAAAGGGGAAAATCGTGCTGCCCGCGCCCCATCATTCCACGGAGTGCTTTCTGTATGATGAAAGAGGGGAATTGACGGAACATTTCACCGACCGGGAGACAGCCAACGGATTTACCTATGAAATAGAAGAAGCAATCAGCTGTGTCCGGGAGGGGAGGCAGGAGAGCGCAGTGGTTCCCTGGAAGGATACATTAGCGTGTGCAAAGCTGTTCGACAGAATCGAGGCGACGAAGATAGCGGGCGGCAGTATGGAACGGCAGTTTCCGGGATAAATTTTCTATTTGAATAATATGCATAATTATGATATGATGGAAAACAGACATTCGACAGAAAGGCAGGATAAACGGATATGGGAATGACAATGACACAGAAGATTCTGGCTGCCGCGGCGGGCCTGGAGAAGGTGCAGGCCGGACAGCTGATCGAAGCGAATCTTGACCTTGTGCTGGGCAATGATATCACCAGCCCGGTAGCAATCAAGGAGATGGAGAAATTTCGGGTAAAGGGTGTATTCGACAAGGATAAGATTGCGCTGGTGCCGGACCACTTTGTACCAAATAAAGATATAAAATCCGCGGAACACTGTAAATGTGTCCGGGAGTTCGCCCGCAGGAATGAGATTACCAACTATTTCGAAGTGGGAGAGATGGGGATTGAGCATGCGCTGCTTCCCGAGAAAGGGCTTACCGTGGCAGGGGATGTAATCATCGGCGCGGATTCCCATACCTGCACCTACGGCGCGCTGGGAGCATTTTCCACTGGCGTGGGCAGTACGGATATGGCAGCGGGAATGGCCACCGGCAAGGCATGGTTCAAGGTACCTGCAGCCATCCGTTTTATTCTCACCGGAAAGCCGGCAAAGTGGGTCAGCGGTAAGGATGTGATTTTACATATTATAGGGATGATCGGCGTGGACGGGGCATTGTATAAATCCATGGAATTTACGGGAGACGGCGTTGCAAACCTTTCCATGGACGACCGCTTTACCATTGCGAACATGGCCATTGAGGCCGGCGGAAAGAACGGCATCTTTCCTGTGGACGGGTTGGCGGAAGACTATATCAGGGAGCATTCCGATAAACCCTATCAGATTTATGAAGCGGACGCCGATGCGGAGTATGAAGCGGAGTACACCATTGACCTGGGTGCGCTGCGTCCAACGGTGGCATTTCCCCATCTTCCGGAGAATACGCATACTATCGACGAAATCCACGGGATGGAGAAAATCGCCGTAGACCAGGTGGTCATCGGTTCCTGTACCAACGGGCGCCTGGATGATTTGCGGACTGCTGCAGAGGTGCTGAAGGGGCGCCATGTGGCAAAGGGCATGCGGTGTATTGTGATTCCGGCTACTCAGGCCATCTATATGCAGGCCATGGAAGAAGGGCTTCTGAAGACATTTATCGAAGCAGGTGCCATTGTCAGCACGCCTACCTGCGGACCCTGCCTGGGCGGATATATGGGCATTCTGGCAGAAGGAGAGCGCTGTGTATCCACTACCAACAGAAATTTTGTGGGCCGTATGGGACATGTGACTTCCGAGATTTATCTGGCCAGCCCTGCGGTTGCGGCAGCCAGTGCGATTACAGGGGTGATCTCGGGTCCGGATGACCTGAACTGAAACATGCAGGCGGGTAATCACCTGTAAAATAAAAGGAAAGGAGCATTCCGATTCGTTTTTTCGTTAGTTAAAGAACGATATATCATGGAATGAGGGAGATATGAACGCGAGAGGGACAGTATTTAAATACGGCGATAATGTAGACACGGATGTAATCATTCCGGCAAGGTACCTGAACAGTTCCGATCCTGCGGAGCTGGCAGCGCACTGCATGGAAGATATTGACGCGGATTTTATAAAGAAGGTGACAAAAGGCGACATCATCGTGGCGGAGAAGAACTTCGGCTGCGGTTCCTCCAGGGAACATGCGCCCATTGCCATCAAGGCCGCCGGGGTCAGCTGTGTCATAGCGGAGACATTTGCCAGGATTTTCTATCGCAATGCCATCAATATCGGATTGCCTATCATCGAATGTCCGGAGGCGTCCAGGGGAATCGAGGCAGGAGACGAGGTGGAAGTGGACTTTGACTCCGGCGTTATCACCAATGTGACGAAGGGAACCAGCTTTCAGGGACAGGCTTTTCCGGAGTTTATGCAGAAGATTATCGCTTCCGAAGGGCTAATCAATTATATCAACAATAAATAGCCGAAATTCTTCTATTGTAAAAATCTACCCATGTATGACGGAAACCACATGGGCAAATGGGATTTGGAGCTTCGCAGGATACAGTTTATATGGCTGCGAAGCTCTTTTTGCCAGGTTGGCAGAAGGTGACAGGAAAGGAACCGGAAGAGGCAATGGTTAAGGAAAATGAAAAAAAATACGAGATAGACATGTGCGATGGCCCGCTTTTAGGCAAGATCATGATCTTCTATATACCGCTGATGCTGTCCGGGATTCTGCAGCTTCTCTTCAACGCGGCGGATATCGTGGTGGTAGGGCGCTTTGCAGGAAATGAGGCTTTGGCGGCGGTAGGCTCTACCGGTTCGCTGACCAATCTGATTGTGAACCTTTTTATCGGGCTTTCGGTGGGAGCCAATGTGCTTGTAGCCAGGTTTTACGGGGCAAAGCAGGACAGGGAACTGACAGAGACGGTACAGACATCGGTTGCCACGGCCATAGCAGGAGGGATTATCCTGATTTTTCTGGGATTTTTTCTCTCGAAGCCTGCGCTTGGCTGGATGGGGACGCCGGAGGACGTGATTGCACATTCCGTTCTTTATATGCGGATTTATTTTGCCGGTATGCCGTTTATGATGGTATATAATTTCGGCAGTGCCGTCCTTCGGGCCGTGGGTGACACGAAAAGGCCCCTCTACTATCTGCTGATAGCCGGGGTGGTGAACGTGGTTCTGAACCTGATTTTCGTGATTGTCTTTTCCATGGGAGTGGCGGGAGTAGCCATAGCCACAGTGGTATCCCAGGCCATTTCCGCGGCCCTGGTAGTGCGGTGCCTGGTTCAGACGGAAAGCGCTTACCGACTGGAACTGAAAGGGCTGAAGATCGTGCCGGACAAGCTGTTGAAGATGGTTCAAATCGGTGTTCCTGCGGGAATGCAGGGAGCCTTGTTTTCCATATCCAATGTGTTAATCCAGTCATCCGTGAACAGTTTCGGCTCCGTTGCCATGGCGGGAAACACGGCTGCCAGCAATATAGAGGGATTTGTATACACGGCCATGAACGCCTTTCACCAGGTAGCCATCAGCTTCAGCGGCCAGAATTACGGCGCCCGGAAATATAAGAGAATCCGTAAGGTACTGCTGATATGTGAGGTGATGGTGGTAGCCGTGGGGGTGCTGATGGGATATGCGGCCTATCTGTTCGGAGGGACGCTGCTTAAGCTGTATACAGTGGACCCGGCGGTTATTTCGTACGGAATTCTGCGAATGCGCATTATCTGTACGCCGTACTTTCTATGCGGCATGATGGATGTGGCAGTTGGGGCGCTGCGGGGCATGGGATATGCCATTATGCCCATGCTGGTATCGCTGACGGGGGCATGCCTGATGCGTGTGGTTTGGATTTATACCATTTTCCGGAGCTATCATACGCTGGAATGCCTGTATTTTTCCTATCCCATCAGCTGGGGACTGACATTTGCGGTGCATATGGTGTGCTTCGCCATTGTTTTCCGGAAGCTGCTCAGGAAGGATCCGGGAATCGAGTGAACGTTTCAGTCATGTGATTTTTATGGCGGAGCCGCTTTTTGATTCCCGGAACAAAAAAAGGCCGGTTCCGTTCGGCAGGGACCGGGAGGAGGCTTTATGATAGCATATGTAAAGGGAACAGTAGATGATATCGCAGAAGATAATGTCGTCATTGACGTGGGCGGTATCGGCTATAACGTAAAAATATCCGCGGACACGGCAGCAAAGCTTCCCGGTATCGGTGAGAAGGTAAAAATCTATACCTATACGAATGTGCGGGAGGATGCCGTACATCTGTTCGGATTTCTGTCTAAAAATGACCTGGAGATATTTAAGCGGTGTATAACGGTGAACGGCATCGGACCCAAGGGGGCGCTGGCCATCCTTTCTGTCCTGGATGCGGATTCCCTGCGGTTTGCCATTATGTCGGGGGACGTAAAGGCCATAACCAAAGCGCCGGGAATCGGGGCCAGGACGGCGGAACGGCTGATATTGGAACTGAAGGATAAGATCAAGGTGGAGGATACCGAGATTGGGCGTGAGATTGGAAGTAATCTGACGGCAAATGCCGAAGCGGGCGACAGCCCCCAGAAGAGAGAGGCTGTGGAAGCGCTTGTTTCGCTCGGCTACGGGAACGCTGAGGCCGTGAAGGCGGTCAATGCCATAGAGGGAATTGAAACCATGGATTCCGGCGCGGTGCTGAAGGCCGCCCTGAAGAAGATGTTTTGAAACCGCAGCGGAAAGGGGCTGCAAATAAACGGACAAGGTAAAAAATATGCCCAGACGAATGATTGAGACAAATATAACCGAAGAGGATATCAAGATAGAAGGCTCCCTGCGGCCGCAGAAACTGGACGATTACATTGGCCAGTCCAAGGTAAAGGAAAGCCTGAAGATATATATTGAAGCGGCAAAGCTGCGGGGAGACGCGCTGGACCATGTATTGTTCTATGGACCGCCCGGGCTGGGCAAAACCACACTTGCCGGCATTATCGCAAACGAGATGGGCACCCATCTGAAGGTGACAAGCGGCCCCGCCATTGAAAAACCCGGGGAAATGGCCGCAATCCTCAACAATCTGGAGGAAGGCGACCTGCTTTTTGTGGATGAGATACACCGTCTGAACCGGCAGGTGGAAGAGGTCCTGTATCCGGCCATGGAGGATTACTGTATCGATATCATGATCGGGAAAGGCTCCACAGCCCGTTCCGTGCGTCTGGAGCTGCCCAGGTTTACGCTGGTGGGGGCTACCACCAGGGCGGGGCTTTTGACGGCTCCGCTGCGGGACCGGTTCGGAATGATCCATCACATGGAATTCTATACGGTGGAAGAGCTGCAGGTGATTATCATCCATTCCGCCAGGGTCCTGGGAGTGGAAATCGAGCCGGGAGGGGCCATGGAAATGGCGAGGAGGAGCCGCGGGACGCCCAGGCTTGCCAACCGGATCTTAAAGCGGGTGAGGGATTTCGCCCAGGTAAAGTATGACGGAATCATCACGCTGGAGGTGGCCCGTACCGCCCTTGACCTCATGGATGTGGATAAGCTTGGGCTGGACCATATCGACCGGAATATACTGCAGACCATGATTGAGAAATTTGACGGCGGCCCTGTGGGACTTGATACACTGGCAGCGGCCATCGGAGAGGATGCGGGAACCATCGAGGATGTGTACGAGCCGTATCTGATCAAGAACGGCCTTCTGAACCGGACGCCCAGGGGCAGAGTTGCCACGGAACTGGCATATCGTCATCTGGACTGCGGTGTTTACAGGCAAAAGCAGGAGGGATAATCCTGTTGACATACGACAAAAAGTACCTTAAAATGATAAATATGTTTCGTGAGACAGGAGGAGCAACGTGTCAGAGAAAAAAATACTGCTTGGCAACGAAGCCATAGCGCGGGGGGCCTATGAGGCGGGCGTAAAAGTATCGGCTGCTTATCCCGGCACACCCAGTACGGAAATCAGTGAAGCAATCGCAAAGTATGATGAGGTTTATGCGGAATGGTCGCCTAATGAGAAGGTGGCGGCAGAGGTGGCAGTGGGTGCTTCCATCGCAGGGGCACGTTCCATGTGCTGCATGAAGCATGTGGGAGTAAATGTGGCATCGGATCCGCTTTTTACGGCTGCCTATTCCGGCGTGAACGGCGGCATGGTGGTGGTAGCGGCAGACGACCCGGGAATGTACAGCTCCCAGAATGAACAGGACAGCCGTATGGTGGCCAGGGCAGCCATGATTCCCGTACTGGAGCCGTCGGACAGTGCCGAGGCCAGGGAATTCACAAAGCTTGCCTTTGATTTAAGCGAACAATACGATACGCCTGTGATGGTGCGTTCCACCACCAGGCTTTCCCATTCCCAGGGAATCGTGGAACTGGAGGAGCGGCAGGAGCGGGAGCCGCTTGCCTATGAACGGAATATCGCTAAATTTGTAATGATGCCGGTGAATGCCATCAAGCGTCATATCGTGGTGGAAGAGCGGATGAAAAAAATGGCGGAGGATGCCTGCACCCTGTCTGTGAACCGGGCGGAGTACCGGGATTTGTCCGTGGGCTTTATCACGAGCGGGATCCCTTATCAGTATGTGCGGGAGGCCATGCCGGATGCCAGCGTGCTGAAGCTTGGGCTGGTGCATCCCCTTCCCCGAAAATTAATCGAAGAATTTGCCGCCAGGGTTGAGCGGCTGTACATATTTGAAGAACTGGAACCGGTGATTGAGGAACAGGTGAAATCCTGGGGGATTCTGCAGGCTGTCGGCAAGGAACTTTTTACCGTCCAGGGAGAGTACAGCGCCAATATGATCAGGGAGCGTGTGCTGGGACAGGACTGCAGTGCCGATGCGCCCGCCAGGGTGCCCGCCAGGCCGCCCATTCTCTGTCCGGGCTGCCCCCACCGCAGCGTGTATTCCGTATTGAACCGGCTGAAAATCCATGCGGCGGGAGATATCGGCTGTTATACCTTGGGTGCCGTGGCGCCTTTGAGCGTGGTGGACACCACTGTGTGCATGGGATCCAGTATCAGCACCCTTCACGGAATGGAGAAGGCCAGGGGAAAGGAATACATCCGCAACTGGGTGGCGGTAATCGGCG
Source organism: uncultured Acetatifactor sp. (assembly GCA_910587555.1). GTDB lineage: Bacteria > Bacillota > Clostridia > Lachnospirales > Lachnospiraceae > Acetatifactor. The sequence goes on along the minus strand of CAJULV010000020.1, from coordinate 13,302 downwards.
ATTCCACGTTTATGCATACGGGAATTAACTCCCTGATGAATATGGTTTACAATCAGTCCTGCGGGACGGTGGTGATTCTGGACAATTCCACCACCGGTATGACAGGGCATCAGGACCATGCTGCCACAGGCAGGACATTGAAGGGAGAGACAGTCCCGGCAATCAATATCACGCAGCTGTGCCGTTCTCTCGGGATTGAGCATGTATATGAAATCAGCGCCTTTGATCAGGACGGGCTTATGGAAGCCTTCCGCAGGGAGACACAGAGGGATGCGGTATCGGTTATTATCACCAAGGCGCCATGTGTCCTGCTGAAGGGAGTTACCTTCCCGGACAAGTGTGTGCCGGTTCCCGAAAAATGCAGGAAGTGCGGCGCCTGCCTGAAGCCCGGCTGCCCGGCCCTGACCAGGAATCCGGACGGGACGGTGGCAATCGACGAGACGATGTGCAATGGCTGCGGGCTGTGCGCAAACCTGTGCGGATTCGATGCCATAGAGACGAGAAGGAAGGTTTGATTTTTTACGCTTTGGTGCCGTGGCGCAGCGATTTATATTAGGAGGATAATGGGCATGAACGTGAAGAATATTATGATTGTAGGCGTAGGCGGGCAGGGTACGCTTCTGACCAGCCGGATATTGGGGAACCTGGCGATTCACGGAGGATACGACGTGAAGCTGTCCGAGGTTCACGGCATGGCCCAGCGCGGCGGCAGTGTGGTGACTTTTGTGCGGTATGGGGAGCAGGTTGCGGAGCCTATCGTGGAGGAGGGCTGCGCGGATGTGCTGATTGCCTTTGAACGGCTGGAGGCATTGCGCTATCTGCATTTTCTGAAGAAGGACGGCGTGGTCATTGTCAATGACTGGCGTATCGATCCCATTACAGTGGTAACAGGAGCTGCAGAGTATCCTGAGAATATACTGGAGACTCTGCAGGCAGCAAGGAAAACCGTTGTGGTGGAGGCCACGAAGACAGCTCTGGAAATGGGCGCACCCAAAGCCTTTAATGTAGTGGTATTGGGGGCTGCCGCCAGGTATATGGGATTTGAGAAGGATGACTGGGTCAAAGTGTTGGAGGCGACTGTCCCTCCGAAGACAGTGGAAGTGAACCGCAGAGCTTTTGAGGCCGGGTATCTGATGGAAACTGAAATGTAGAAAAAGGAGAGGACAGCGGAATATGATCTGGAACGAGACAAAGGAATGTATGAGCAGGGATGAGATGCAGTCCCTGCAGGGAGCGCGGCTGGTAAAGCTGGTGGACAGAGTGTATCACAACGTGGAATACTATCGCAAAAAGATGCAGGCGATTGGGTTGGAACCGGGAGATATTCGGGGACTGGAAGACCTGACAAAGCTCCCTTTTACCACCAAGGACGATCTGCGGGATACCTATCCCTTCGGAATGTTCGCCGTTCCTAACTCCCAGATTGTGCGAATCCATGCCTCCAGCGGGACCACGGGAAAGGCTACCGTGGTGGGCTACACCAGGAGGGATATCGACATGTGGAGCGAGTGTGTGGCCAGATGCATCAGCATGGCGGGCCTGGGCCGGGAGGACATCATACAGGTGGCCTACGGATACGGGCTGTTTACCGGCGGGCTGGGCGGCCATTACGGCGCGGAGAAAATGGGGGCTACCGTGGTACCCATGTCCACCGGGAATACAAAGAAGCTGATTAATATGATGGTGGATTTCGGTGTCACCGGAATTCTGTGTACGCCTTCCTATCTGATGCACATTGCCGAAACCATTCTGGAAATGGGAGTCCGTGATAAGATTAAGCTGAAGGCTTCCTTAAACGGGGCAGAGCCATGGACAGAGAAAATGCGTGACAAGATGGAGGAGATGCTGGGAATCCATGCCCATGACATATACGGACTCAGCGAGATTATGGGACCGGGCGTGGCGACGGACTGCCGGTTTCACAGGGGACTCCATGTGCATGAGGATTATTTCCTTCCGGAGGTTGTAGACAGGGAAACATTCCAACCGGTGGCGGACGGCGTCACGGGAGAGCTGGTCATCTCTACCTTGTCAAAAGAGGGCATTCCGCTGATCCGTTACAGGACCAAGGATCTGACAAGTATGGATCATACGCCCTGCGAATGCGGCCGGACTACGGCAAGGATTGCCAGGTTTACGGGCAGAAGCGATGATATGCTGATCATCCGGGGCGTCAATGTATTCCCGTCCCAGATTGAGGCGGCGCTTTTGGAGATGGGCGGTACCACGCCGCACTACCTGATGATTGTGGACAGAGTGAACAACCTGGATACTTTGGAAGTGCAGGTGGAGGTGGAAGAGCGTTTCTTCTCGGATGAAATCAGGGAATTGGAGAACCTGACCAGAAAGATTGAGCATGTAATTCAGCAGGCCATAGGCCTGGCGGTGAAAGTGAAGCTGGTGGAGCCTAAGGCGCTGGAGCGCAGCATGGGTAAGGCAGTGCATGTAATCGACAATCGAAAGCTTGACTGAGGTATTTCTGCGCATTACCGTTTGAACCGGCATGCCCGGAGGTTTGGAAATTGAGGTCACGCCCTTAATGCCGGACGTTTTAAAGGAAGTGTGTACGGCAATTCCTGAGGATGCTGGCGGCGCGCCTGGGCGGTGCCGGACAGGAAAAACCGGAAGGAAAAGCGTCTTTGGAAGAGGGCGGCAAATTGAGGTGCAGCGGGGACGGAAATGTTTGGGCTGCATGGAAAGTGAGGAATATATGTTCGTAAAACAGTTGTCCGTATTTATGGAAAACCGTGAAGGACGCCTTGAAAAGGCGACAGAAGTGCTGAAAAAGCATGGGATCAATATCCTGTCACTCAGTATGGCCGATACCACGGAATATGGTATGCTCCGCATGGTGGTATCGGACCCGGAACTGGCGAAAACAGCTCTTCGTGAGAACGGATTTTCAGCCATGCTGACGGATGTGCTGGCCGTCCGGCTGGAGGACCAGGTGGGAGAGCTGCATAAACTGACCCATATCCTGTGCGGAAAGGGGCTTAATGTGGAGTACATGTATGCACTGGCGTCGGCTGACAGGAGGGCGATGATTGTGAAAGCTTCGGACGGCGCTGCCGCGGCAGAAGCAGTGCTGGGCGGAGGGCTGACATTATATACCGGCGAGGAGATGTGCGGATAAAAACGGATAAAGAGGGCTGTCAGGAAACCTGGCAGCCCTTTTTATGCGCAGGCCCGTGCAGTGGAGTTTTGCCGTTTGAAGCGGCGCGCTTGATTACCGCTGTTACATTTCCGCTTGACACATCCGGACTATTGTGATAGTCTAAATATGACGTCAGACTATTGCAATAGTCCATTTTAGTTTTACATGATACAGCATACAGGCCAGTACCGGAAAGGAGAACTTGTGGAAGGTAAACTATTTGATTCAGAACTGAAGGTTATGGAAGTTTTATGGGAGCAGGGTCCCAGGCCCGCAAAGGAGATCGTGGACATTTTGTCCGCGCGCATCGGCTGGAACAAGAATACCACCTATACCGTCATCAGGAAATGTATCGAGAAGGGGGCTGTGGAGCGGGGGGAACCGGGCTTTGTGTGTACACCCCTGGTGAGCAGGGACGAGGTGGCCCGGACGGAGACAGAACAGCTCATTGACAAGATGTTCGGCGGTTCCAGCGAATTGTTTTTTTCATCATTTTTAAAAAATCAGGGGATATCTGAGGCAGAGGCTGCCCGGCTTGCCCGCATGATAGAGGAGGCGAAATAAATGCTGCATTTTAGGATGAATATGCCGTTTTCCTATATGGCATTGTATGGAAGTGTAATGATTCTGGCCGTGCTTTTTTTGAGGTTTCTGTTGAAGGAGAGAATGCCGAAATTTGTGTTTCCGGTACTCTGGGGCGTGGTTCTTTTACGGCTGCTGGTACCTTTCTCCATCAGCAGCCCATTGAGCCTTCCGGTTCCGTCTGCACCTTTTATGTCCGACCTGTTTTCGGATCAGGTCTTTTTCAGCGAAACGGCTGCCTATGCTGCAACTGACACCGCAATAGGCCAGGCAGCCTTGGGGGGAGCGGAAGCTTCTGTGGAAGCCGTCGCAGAAGAGAATGTGATGGCAGGAAACGGCTCGGCGGTTCCCCAGTTTCAGAATGTCGGCTATGGAACCCGTTCTCTGCGCAATGTGCTGCCTGCGCTGTACCTGTTGGGCCTTGCGGCAACGGCCGGAGTCCTGGGCTGGCAGAAGTACAGTTACGCCAAAAAACTGAAAGGCAGCCTGCTGATGGAGCATAATGAGACCGTGAACAGCCTGCTGCGCGAGCTGGATATGGGGCATGTACTGGTTTTTACCAATGACGAAATTGCGTCTCCCATGGTATGCGGCCTGCTTGCACCCAAAATATACTTTCCGACGCGTATAGATTTCCAAAATACCGTACTTCTGCGCCATATTCTCGCGCACGAAACCATGCATATCCGTCGCAGGGATAATTGGATGAAAAATATCATGCTGCTTACGCTGGTTATGAACTGGTACAATCCGCTGGTGTGGGTCATGGCGAAATGCCTTGCTTCAGATCTGGAGGCGGCATGTGATGCAGGCGTATTGGAACGCTGCGACGAAGAAGGACGTAAAAGCTATGCTTACAGCCTGCTGGCCATGGCAATCACAGGCGGGCGTTCCACGCTGCTTTACAGCGCATTTTCCAGAAGCGAGGTGGAGAAGCGTGTGAAGGGTATCGTCCATTACAGAAAGGCAACTGTCATAACCCTGTTGTTTTCCCTGTTGTTTCTTCTGGGAAGTACGGCAGTCTTTGCCTCCGGCGGGCAGGCGCCCTTTTCTTCTTACCTGGCGCCGTATTGCGCCAGCTCAAATTCCAGATGGGGTGTGAAAGCCAGGATTGCCCGTGATATATCGCTGGGTGAAAATGCCGGGGAAAGGGCAATGGAAGCGATTTTTTCCGTACTGCGGGAAGACACTTCCGGCGACCCGGATATCCTGGAGAGGGAGATCAAGGCGGCGCTTGCGGAAGCGTTCGGCGTGGAAAAACGGGCCTTTTTCGTGGAATTGAATCTGTGCCTGGATGAGGATGAAATAGCTGCGGAGTATGCGCAATGGGGGATTGAGAAGGGGAAAGACGGATTCTGGCTCTATAAGGGGAAACAAATCCGCAACTATGAGGATAAAATGCTGGGTGCCTTCCAGTCGAGGGAAAAGGGAGAGACGGATATTTCCGTGCAGCGGGACAGGCTGGGGAATATAATCTCCGTGGAGGTGTGGCGCCGGGGAGACAGGGAATACGATGAGAGAACCTGGAAGACGGAACAGGGTAAAACCGGCGGTGGGAAGGATATGACTCTGGAGACACAGGAATCAGAATAAATTTCCGAAAAAGTATAATGAAAAACGCCAATCCGGCCGATTTATATAACAGGATGCTTCGATGCGATGGAAACGGTTACTTCCAGTATTGGTGGCAAAGGTGTGTCATGGGTTCGATTCCCATTTTCCGTGAAAGCGGAAAATATACCGTTTCCGCCTTTTCTCGGGGCGTCTTTTTATTCGGCACGGTTACGTTTCTGCGCTCCTGTTTTACTGTCATTGGCCGCCGGATGCCGAAAAGAAATTTTACAAGATACAAATTGTGTGGTAAAATAAGGACGAACTGCCGTTTGCGGTGAGGGCGTCCTTTTTATGTGTTTTATCGCACAAAGCTGTTCGGAGGAACGATATTCATTTGCCGATTTCGGAAAAGGGAAGGGGAAATATGGCCAATATACATATCCTGAATTCTGAGACAATAGATAAGATAGCCGCAGGCGAAGTGGTGGAGCGCCCGGGGAGCGTGGTTAAGGAACTGGTAGAAAATGCCATAGACGCCGGTGCAACAGCCGTTACCGTAGAGGCAAAAGACGGCGGAATTGAATTTATCCGCGTGACGGACAACGGCTGCGGCATGCGTGGGGAACAGCTGCGCACGGCTTTTCTGCGGCATGCTACCAGCAAAATAGAAGATGCGGACGACCTGATGCGGGTTTCCAGTTTAGGCTTCCGTGGAGAAGCGCTTTCCAGCATTGCCGCGGTTTCAAAAGTAGAGGTTATCACCAGGACGGCGGATGCTCTCAGCGGCAGCCGCATCCTTTTGGAAGGGTCCAGGGAAGTCGGCTTCGGAGAAGTGGGGGCGCCGGAGGGCACTACTTTTTTGATGAGGAATCTGTTCTTCAACACGCCCGTGCGGCGTAAGTTTTTAAAGCAGCCGGCCACGGAGGGCGGCTATATTGCGGATTTGATGGAACATCTCGCACTGTCCAGGCCTGATATTTCTTTCAAACTGGTCCTGGGCGGGCAGATGAAGTTCCACACCTCCGGAAACGGAGACTTAAGGGAAGTAATTTATCGTATCTACGGGCGGGAGGTGGCCGGTGCCCTTGTGCCCGTCAGCACAGAGCGGGAGGGGATTCGCCTGGAAGGGTATCTGGGCAAGCCTGTCCAGGTGCGGTCCAACCGGAATTTTGAGATATATTTTATCAACGGGAGATTTATCCGCAGCAATGTCATTGCCAGGGCTGTGGAAGACGGATACAAAGAATATCTGATGCAGCATAAGTTTCCCCTGTGTGTACTCCACATCACCATGGACCCCGGAAAGGTGGATGTCAATGTACATCCTACCAAAATGGATGTCCGGTTCAGCGATGCCATCGGATTCAGCGGGTTTTTGGCAGAAACCGTACGGCAGGCTCTGCGGCAGCAGGAAATGATACCGGAAGCGTCCCTGTCGTCAGATAAAGAACTGCGGGAAAGGCGGGCTGCGGAACGGAAGGAGCGGGAAAGGCAGCATGCCCCGGAACCCTTTGAGCAAAGGAGAAGCAATGCCTACAGGGTGATGGAGGAGGCGAAATATGCTTCCGACCGTCCCAAACAGCAGGATTTTACGCAGAATCCGGTGTGGAACCGTGTAAAGAAAGATGATATAACGAATATAAAGAAGCGCAATGCCGCCCCCCTGAATATTTGCCAGGAAGGAAGGCAGAAACCTGCGGGACAGGCGTCCATACCGGAAAGAGAAACGCTGGCAGAGCAGGCGTCCATGCCGGAAAGAGAGGTACTGGCAGAGCAGGCATCCATGCCGAAAAGGGAGAAACCTGCGGGACAGGCATCCATACCGGAAAGAGAGATACTGGTAGAACAGGCATCCATACCGGAAAGAGAGGTACTGGCGGAGCAGGCGCCTATATCGGAAACAGAAATACTGGCAGAACAGGCATCCACACCGGAAGGAGAGAATCCGGCAGAAGTATTTTTTGAGGAAACATCGGAATTGACGGAAGAAGAACTTTTCGTGGAAGAAAAACCTGTCATAGAAGAAGCGTATTCCGCAGAAAAGAGTGAATCTGTCCTTGCGGAAACACAATCGAAAGAAACGGTATCAGATACCGGACGTGAGCGGTGCGGAGAACCCCTGCACGGTATGGAGGGGGAAGCGAAACAGCTGAACCTGTTTGAAGAAAAGATTCTGACCATGGACAACCGCAGCCGGTTCCGCATGATAGGGCAGGTCTTTGATACTTACTGGCTGATTGAATTTGAGGACAGGATGCTGATGATTGACCAGCACGCCGCCCATGAGAAGGTGAACTATGAGCGGCTGATGAAGCAGTACCATGAGAAAAATGTCATGTCTCAGGGCTTGCTGCCGCCTGTCATTGTCAGTCTGTCAGGCCAGGAGGAAGCGGTATTGAAGGAGCATCTGGACACATTTGCGGCGCTGGGCTTTGAAGTGGAAGCCTTCGGCGGCAGTGAATATGCCCTTCGCAGTGTGCCGGTGGATTTGTACGGCTGTCATGAGCGGGAAATGTTCCTGGAAGTGCTGGACAGCCTTTCGGGCGGAGTGAATTTTGGCGGCTTGCGTGTCATTGAGGAAAAAATAGCCTCCATGTCCTGTAAAGCCGCCGTAAAAGGAAATAATAAGTTGAGCTTTGCGGAAGCGGAAACGCTTATTGATGAGCTTCTCACACTGGAAAATCCCTATAACTGCCCCCACGGCAGACCTACAATTATAGCGATGACAAAGACGGAAATGGAACGGAAGTTCAAGCGGATTGTCAGCTGAGTATGAGCGAATGCCCTATGGGATGGGTGATTTCGAACAGGTGTTTGCGAAATGCGCTGAGCCGGAAAAAGAAGGAACAGGAAGGGACTGTGGTAAAATTGGAACGGATAATGAATAACGAAGAGCCGGAAACAGGAAAACGACCAATGATAGTGCTGTCGGGTCCGACGGCTGTGGGAAAGACGAAGCTGTCCATCGCTCTCGCAAAGGCTGTAAACGGTGAAATTGTATCTGCGGATTCCATGCAGGTCTACAGACATATGGATATCGGTTCTGCCAAAATTACGCAGGAGGAAATGCAGGGAATTTTGCACCACATGATTGACATTCTGGAACCGTGGGAAGAGTTCAGCGTGGCGGTATTTAAGGAGATGTGCGAACAGTGCCTTCCCGGCATCTATGAAAGGGGACATATACCTATCGTAACCGGCGGCACCGGTTTTTATGTCCAGGCGCTTCTTCGGGATATTGACTTTTCAGGAAGAACAGGAGGCGACACAGACGGGGATACCAGGCATTTTGGCATTGGGACGGACGATGCCGGCAGGGATACCAGGCATTTAGGCATTGAGGCGGATGATACCGGCAGGGATACCGGGTTTCCCGGCAGCATGCGGCGGCAGGCAGGCGTGTGCAAGACAGGACAGGATATCCGCGCCGTCCTGGAGAAGGCTGCGTCGGATAAGGGCGCCGCATACCTCCATGAGCAGTTAAGGCAGGTGGACCCGCTGTCGGCGGAACTGATTCATGCCAACAATATAAAGCGTACTGTGCGGGCTTTAGAATATTTCTATTTGACGGGAGAGCCTATTTCAAGCCATAATAAGAGAGAGCGGGATAAGCCTTCCGCTTATCATTCCTGCTATTTTGTCCTGAATGATATCAGGGAACACATTTATGAAAGAATCGGCCTGCGGGTTGAGAAGATGCTGGAGCAGGGGCTTGTGGCGGAGGTGGAAGCCCTTCGTGCCATGGGCTGTCACAGAGGGATGGTTTCCATGCAGGGGCTTGGCTACAAGGAAATATTATCCTGCCTGGAAGGGGAAATCACCCTGGAGGAAGCCGTGGAACTGATTAAGCGCGACACCAGGCATTTTGCCAAGAGGCAGCTGACCTGGTTCAGGCGGGAACAGGAAGTCGTCTGGATCAACAAAAACGAATTCGACGGCGACGAGGACAGAATTTTGGAATTTATGTTGGCAGAGCTGGACAGGAGAGGGATTGCGGCTCCGTTGGGGAGAATGTGACTTTACAGGAACGGAAGCGGAGGTAGATTCTGCACGCCGGATCGGCGGACGGAAAATGAATGACAGGAGGCGGGCGTAGCCCGATAAGGATTATGACGGAGAACGGTTTGAGGGAAATATATGCCGGCATGGGCATCGAACAGGAAGTTTTCATGTACGGAAACGAGATTCTGGCAAGTCTGGAGTCCCGTTTTCAAGAAATAGACGAAATTGCGGAGATAAATCAATTAAAGGTAGTGAAAGCCATGCAGGAGAGCCAGGTCAGCGAGGCCTGTCTTTCAGGCACTACAGGCTATGGCTACAACGATCTCGGCAGGGACAGGCTGGAGGAGGTGTATGCAAGAGTATTCCGCACGGAGGATGCCCTGGTGCGCCCGCAGATTACATGCGGCACCCATGCCCTGGCGCTGGCCCTGATGAGCAATTTGAGGCCGGGGGACGAATTGCTGTCCCCGGTGGGAAAGCCTTACGATACCCTGGAAGAAGTCATTGGGATCCGGCCGTCCAGAGGTTCCCTGTCGGAGTATGGCGTGACCTATTCCCAGGTGGACCTGCTTCCCGACGGCAGCTTTGACTATGAAGGAATCCGCAGGGCGCTGAACAGCCGCACCCGCCTTGTGACCATACAGAGATCCAAGGGGTATCAGACCAGGCCTACCCTTTCGGTGGGGCGCATAGGGGAACTTATCTCCTTTGTAAAAGGGATAAAGCCGGATGTCATCTGCATGGTGGATAACTGCTACGGGGAATTCGTGGAGGTGACGGAACCCGGTGACGCAGGCGCCGATATGGTGGTGGGTTCCCTGATTAAGAACCCGGGAGGAGGCCTTGCTCCCATAGGCGGCTATATTGCGGGTACGAGAGAATGCGTGGAGAACGCGGCATTCCGCCTTACATCGCCCGGGCTGGGCAAGGAGGTGGGCGCTTCCCTGGGAATTTTGAAGGATTTTTACCAGGGGCTTTTTCTGGCGCCTACGGTGACAGCCTCCGCATTGAAAGGGGCGGTTTTTGCGGCCAATCTCTATGAGCCGTTGGGTTTCGGAGTGGTGCCTGACAGCAGGGAGAGCCGCCACGATATCATTCAGGCAGTTACGTTCGGAAATCCCGAGAGCGTGATAGCTTTCTGCCAGGGAATTCAGGCGGCTGCGCCTGTGGACAGCCATGTAACACCCGAACCCTGGGACATGCCGGGGTATGACGCGCAGGTGATCATGGCCGCAGGGGCTTTTGTGTCCGGTTCTTCCATAGAACTGTCGGCGGACGGGCCGATCAAGCCTCCTTACGCAGTGTATTTCCAGGGCGGCCTTACCTGGCAGCATGCAAAATTCGGCATTCTGAAGTCACTTCAGTCCATGGTAAACAAGGGACTGGTGGAGAAAAGCAGATTGAAAGTGTAATTTTCTGTAGAAAAAACTCAAAATAAAATCTATGATTTTTATGTACAGCACTGGAATTTTGTGGTACTATATAAAAGCGAATGTGTAAAGGCTTATCAATCGGGCCAGGGCCTTCATGTGACATCGCGGATGGGAGGATTGAGAAACGGGCGTTTCCTGAGGTGTGGGAAACGGCAGGCGCATACCTCCCGAGGGACAAAAGAAGGAAGAGGAAGCAATTTGAAGAAAGTGAACTGGGTACTGCTTGTACTGGTGCTGGTGGGGTTTGTCATCGGCAGGTTTATCGGTACTTATTTTGAAGGCACCTTTTTAAATTATGGACAATCCTTCGGGATGAACGAACCTGTGGTTCTGAATCTTGGGTTCATTATACTGACCTTCGGATTGACAATCCAGATTACCATAGCCAGTGTGATTGGCGTGGTGATCGCTTTGGTAGTGTACCGGTTTATCAGATAGCAGTTGATGCCGCAGGCTGGACAAACTGCTGTGATTGTTTTGATGCGTCGGAGAAGGCAGAAGGAGACGCATGGACATCATGAAAGAAAGACATTCCATGGGACAGGTACATCCCATGAAACAAGTACATTCCGTGGAAGAAAGGCATTCCATGGAAGAAGTACATTCCATGGAAGAAGTACATTCCATTGGAACGGAATGTCCCGTACAGGAGACATATTCCGGGGAAAAAGAATATTCTCCGACAGATGGATATTCTAAAAAAACAGGCAGGAAGGCCAAAACAAAGCAGAAAAAGCGGCAGGAACAGCCCTATGAGCGGTTTTTACGCTTTGGTGCGGAGAACCTGACAGAAGCAGAACTGCTTGCCATTATTATCCGCACGGGTACCAAGGAGCAAAATGCGCTGCAGCTGGCGGAACAGGTGCTGAACCTTGCGAGATATCCCAGGGAGGGGCTGTTAGGACTCTATGAAGTCACGTTGGACGAGCTGCAGGGGATCCGTGGGATTGGCGAGGTAAAGGCGGTGAAATTGAAATGCCTGGCAGAACTCTCTATGCGGATGAGTGCGGCGAAGGCTGCGGAGGGTATCAATTTTACAAGTTCAGGCCAGGTGGCGGCCTATTTTATGGAAAAGCTCAGACACCGGGAGACGGAATGCGTGATTCTGGTCTGTATGGATGCCAAGGGGCAGATGATATGTGAACGGAAGTTATCGGAAGGAAGCGTCAATATGTCGCTGATTTCTTCGAGGGAAATCTTCCTCACCGCTCTGGAGAGCCGGGCAGTCAGTATCATACTGGTACACAACCACCCCAGCGGGGATCCGAACCCCAGCGAAGCGGACAAGGGGCTTACGTCCCAGGTTCGGGATGCCGGGGAACAGATGGGAATACCGCTGCTTGACCATATTGTCATCGGCGATAACAGATATGTCAGCTTCAGAGAAGCAGACTGGTTTTACAGGATATAGGCAGGGAGCCGGAAGGCATGACAGGAAGGCGATGGAATGCCGTTTCGGCTCAATTTACATTAGAAAGGGGTTGTCATTTTGGCAAACAATGCATTCGGTATCGATTTGGGTACCAACAACATTAAAATTTACAGCAGAAGCGATGATAATGTTCTGGTGGAAAAGAATATGATTGCCATCGAAAACAAGAAGGTCCTGTTTGCGTACGGTAATTCCGCATTTGAAATGTATGAGAAAGCGCCCGGAAATATTCACATTTCCTACCCGCTTTCCAACGGGGTGATTGCAGATATCAAGAATATGGAGACGCTTGTAAGGTATTTTATTACCGGTCTGCAGAAGGGAATTACCAGGCCCGCAGAATTTTATATAGCGGTGCCCACGGATGTGACGGAAGTAGAGAAGCGGGCTTTTTACGACCTTGTGAAGGATGCCAACGTGAAAGCGAAGAAGATTATGGTGGTGGAAAAGGCGGTTGCCGACGGCCTGGGACTGGATATTGACGTGAAGAATTCCCAGGGCGTGCTTGTGGTCAATGTGGGCTTTGACACCACGGAAATCTCCATATTGTCTCTGGGCGGTATCGTTCTTAGCCGGCTGATCAAGACCGGCGGGCTGAAGTTTGACGAGGCAATCCGGGCTGCGGTCAGGAAAGAATTCAGCCTGATTATCGGAGGCAAGACTTCAGAGATGATCAAAACCAGCTTAAAGGAGTTGGAAGTGGAAGGCAAGGGTGCCATTGTCTATGGACGTGATATCGTCACCGGATTGCCTATTGAACGTGAAATTCCTACCAAGCTGGTGGTGGAATGCCTGGAAGAGCATTTTAATACCATTGTTGACAATGTGAAGGTGATTTTGGAGAGGACGCCGCCGGAACTTGCCGCGGATATTTACCGCCACGGTATTTATCTCACGGGAGGAGCGTCTCAGATCAGCCATCTGGCGGACCGTATTGCCGCCGGGACGGGATTGCGCGTCAATGCATCTGAGAATCCGATTACCAGCGTGGTACTGGGGCTTGCCAAGATCATCAAGGATGATAATTATAAATCCGTAGCGTATGCTATTGAAGGGATGAGCAGATGAGTCCGGTTATAAAGAAAAAAGGAGAGAAGTTTACGCTGCCAAGTAAATACCTCCTTTTTATTTTAACAATTCTTTGT
>CAJULV010000019.1 GCA_910587555.1 uncultured Acetatifactor sp. | reverse complement strand
ATATACTATATTGAGTTTTCACGTGACTTAACTGAACTTAATCAGCAGACACTATATAATATCTGTTCATCCCTAAGCAGATAAAATGAAGCATACTCATGCTCGACATCATAAGTCGGCTTACAAGATACAAAGGTAACTTCTCCCCAGTCATCTAACGTAACATCAAACGATTGCTCCGGTATCATATACTTATATATTTCATCTATTAGAACATCGCCATCTATTGAATTATTATCATCCAAATTCGTATCTATCTCACCCTTTTCAATATTTTCTTGATTTTCTGGTTCACTTACATATGCTGCCTGTGAATTTATCACCTCATTTTCATTTACATTCTCGTTTTCTGTGAGCTTTTCTTTATCTGTTAATTGCTTTCTCTCTTTCTTACCATCAAAGTATAGAATAATCTGCTCATCGAACTGTTCATCTCCGGACAAAATAACTTCCACAGAGTCCTCATGCCATGTGACCTCCCATATACTACTGTGTATACTTTTACCATCATCAAACAGTTCAAAGTCTGCTTTGGATATTCTGCTTTTGCCCTCATAAAGAACCAGCCTGCCGGAAGCCGATCCAAAAGGGAAATCAGCTTCTCCGACAGCCTGCAAAACCAGTTCATAAGTTCCATCCGGTGAAACAGATGTGTCCGCCTCTGTTATTTTGTAATTTGACACATAGGCAAGGCTCCCCCAAAACACAGCGATTATGATAAAAATAGCAGCCACAAAGCCTAATACAAATTTCATTATTATTTTCATTATTTTCATTGCTCCATATCCCTTCTTCTTTCAACGTTAAGCGATACCCATAATCACTCTCTGACAATCCTGTATTGATAATCCGGTATATTTGAAATCCCATCATCCAGAATTTTGTTTCCCAAATACTGAAAGCCGCCATCTTCTGAAAACCGCACTGTAAGCTCATGTGTTATCACCGCATCATCACATAAAACCATGCTGCACACCGCATCCACAGTTAAAGTAACTGTCCCGTCTTCGTTTTCCCTAATATCCGTAACTTCTGGAAAGGAAGTTCCAAAATAAGTAGGGGCATAATTGAAACAGCCAAGCCTTACCCATGCATAAGTCTGTTTTTCTTTGTCAAATGCCGCATAATCTTGTATTTCTTCCGCTGTTACCGGAAGGTATTCCATAATCAGGCGCTCAAACTCGCCTTTTGGTATCCCGTCCGGATAATCCCCTGAAGGAAACTGCTCCTGATATTTCATCGCATATAAATATTCATACATCCCATTATAATCTAAATGTTCCATATGGTCTGCATCCCAGTCAGAACATAAAAGATTATTTCCCTGATAGGCTAATCCAAGCACACATTTTTCCGATATTTCCCTGTTTTCTTCGGTAATGGGCTTTACCCTGACCATACAGCTCCCATCTACTATTTCAGTAACTTCCGGATATTCCGGTACGCATAATTCATAGCAGAAATATCCTTTCTCCGTAAATCTCCATTCTTTGATACGGGTATGGGAAAGATAGGTTATCACAGGCTTATCATCATCACTCCATGCGGCTTTTGCAAATAAAACGTACATATCCTTTCCATCATAAGCGTATTGATATCTCCCGATACCGCCGTCTGAATATATCTCATAAACAACTGCCGAACCTCTGCTACCTGCTGCGGCAGCATTTAAAAACTTTTCCAGTTTCGTGTAGTTTTCCATGTTAGAATATATTTCCGTTATTGTGACCGGGCATCCGGTGGCTTTCAGCTTTTCCACCATCTGATCTATGACTTCATCTGCAATGACAACATTGGACGCACAGCCTTTATCTGCATTTTCATATAGCTCCAATATAAGCCCCATCATTTCCTTGCAATCTTCTTCCGCTTCTGCTCTTTGCCTTGCATCTATTGGAAGATCATAGCCTTTTTCTATCTGCCTGTCTGTGTCTGCTTCCCTGTCTGTATTTTCAGCATATTCCTTTTCTCCGGCTTGTTCAGCATACTCGTTTTTCATACTTTTCCTGTTATGATTACAGGCGCATAACAAAACGATGCACATCAGCATGATAATCGGCAATATCCTCTTTTTCTTCATAATCGCACCTCAAATCTTTGCCCTTATGTACACCCGATGCATCACCACTTTATTGCGCTAAAATCCAAGTCTTCAATCAGAATATATTCATCTTCTTGCCGGATTGCATCTATTACAAGAGCTGTGACGATTCCATCCTCTTTTTTCATCCTGCTGCGAGGAATGGAACTATCCTTTGACAATCCCACTAAATCGAACCGCATTTTAAATTCTTCCTCTGTAACCTCTTTTCCATTGACAGTCGCCGTATCCGGATTATATTCGTCAAAAACCCCCGTTATATATTCTCCATCGTAGTATGAAAGACAGACATAGCAGCTCCCATCCGAACCGTTATTTTCAAGAATAATCGTGTTTTCCCTGTAATGCACTCCGTTAATACAGCCCCAAACCTCCGGTTCATACAAATCTGCAATCTTTTTTGCCATGCCATCCTCATAGGTAAATATCCCTATTGATATATCATCCCCTATGATCAATTCAGGAACACTATCATCATCAAAATCGTGTATCCCGATATAGCCGATACAAGAATCACTGTTTACCTGTTTAAGTTCTTGGCGGAGAACATACGGATCTGCTAAATAACTTTCCATATTACGGACAATCTCCTTATAAGCATCTTCCCATTCTGGTACGATATACTGACTTTCCTCTTCCTTTCCGCAGGCGTCAAGCAGAGTAACACATAGCAGCATATGAACCAGTAAAATAAATTTCTTCTTCCACATTCCAATATCCCTCCATTTATCCACTTTCTTTTCTCCACTTCTTCTATTTCTTACATTAATAAAATTTATTTTTAAATATTACAACAGTAAGATTTAAAAGTCAAGTAGATTTTCTACTGTATTTTTCAAAGAAGCCTTCACATACGTACAAACTTTCCCTGCACAGAGACTGGCAGCACATATAATACGCTGTAACAGGCGCTATTTTTCAGGTACTGTTCACGGAGAATTTCGCTGATAACTGGTCGTTGTTCCCATAATATTTATCACCATATATTTCACAGGGATGCGATAAACGCCGCTTCTCCATATCAGTCAGGGTACACCTGTCTACCGTTTACGCTTTCACCGCAGAAAACCTCTCTTTTTCGTGCATGAACGGAGTGGTATAGGCTATATCGAAGAACATTTGACAGACGAAATCGATCTAAATCAGCTGGGACGGATTGCCTGCTGTTCCTCCTGGCACTTTTAGCGAATGTTCACCTACATGGCAGGGATTCCCCTGTCCGAGTACATCCGAAGGCGGAAAATGTCCCTTGCCGCCGTAGATCTGCAGAGAAAGAGCATGAAAGTCATCGATGTGGCCGGCAAATACGGTTACAGCTCTCCCACCGCCTTCAACAGAGCCTTTCAGTCTGTCCATGGTATCGCACCCTCCGCCCTGAAAAAGGACGGGATATCCGTAAAATCCTTTCCGCCCATTGTCTTCAAAATTACAGTCAAAGGAACGGAAGAAATGAACTATCGCATCGAGACAAAAGAAGCTTTCCGCATTGTGGGCGTATCCGTGCCCCTTGAGAAGAACATCGAGAAAAATTTTGCAGTAATCCCCGCCAAGTGGGGAGAAGCGGCCGCAGACGGCACATTGCAGCGCCTGACAGGTATAATGGATACACCACCCATGGGTGTCCTGGGAGTCAGTACCTGCAACGACACCGATCCCTGGCGGTACTACATCGCAGTATCCTCTTCGCAGCCGGCCAAGGACCTGGAAGTATATACTGTGCCCGGAGCCACCTGGGCGATTTTCTCCGGGTCAGGCACCAATCAGTCCATCCAGGAACTGGAACGCCGCATCGTGACGGAATGGCTGCCTACCTCCGGGTATGAGTACGGCAATGCCCCCGATATTGAAGTATACCTGAACCCGGATCCGGAAAATGCGCAGTTTGAGGTTTGGATACCTGTGGTGAAGCAACAGGGATAAAGTATCCCAGGCACCCGGGGAGCAATGGTTATATATTGACATACACCAACCAATCTTACACAGTCGCAACAGATAACTCACGGAACACTGCTCCCATATAGTTACTTGAGTTACTTGTTCATAAAATGAAAAAAGACGGTGTCGATTCCGCTTTTCGATGCAGAATCGGCGCCATCTCCTTTTTAACAAATTTTCTTTGTCTACTCCTCGAACTTCTCCCGCAGCTTCGAAAGAACCTTCCTCTCAATCCTTGACACATTGTCTCCTGTCAAGTCAAGGCTAAGTATTTATGTAGACTACCCTTTATTGCTCTTTTTATGATCCCGTTCAATCCGCAATAACCGAAATCGGTTTCCTTTTCGGTATCCGAAACATCTCATTCTCCTGCTGAACCGAAATTTCATAATTGTCTGATTGTTATAAGCAGAATTACGAAACCAGTTTTCCTCGTCTGAGGATGGCGTATACTTTTTATACTCCAGTCCATCGTCCAGACCAATGGTCTCCCAGGATTCATGTCGCACAAACTTGTCCAGCGTTCCCAAAAGCAGAACATATTCTTCTTTCTCCAAATACTCTGCTCCATATTCTTTTTCCAAAAGCGTACAATCCAGACGCGTTCCTGCATAGCGCGCTTTCAGGCACTCATCCCGTTCCAGGCCCATCTGTTCGCCAAAGCACGCTGCCAGATATGCCGGACTATATATGGAAATCACAGAATACTCTTCCCCATCACATTCTATGCAAAGCCTGCAGTCTGAATATACAGTCGAATAAAAGGACAAAAGACTTTCATGCCGCGCTACCGCCTCTGCCACTGCTGTAGCCGCCATGTCTTCCTCTCCCATCCAATAGGAAATCCCACAATCATGCACAGGCTCCAAATCCCAATAGGCTTCCGTCCGCATCTCCTTGTCCAGTGCAATTCTGAAACGGCTCAATTCATCTGACTTGGGATACCGCTTTAAATCTTCCAGGCTCAGTTCTTTTGTAATCTTACATTTATAAAAATCCGCAATCTTTCTGATTTCTCCCTCTGCCTGACTTCTCACCAACCGGAAGCATTGCAGATTAGCCTCCAGGCTCTTCAGAAATTCATCTGCACTTCCAAACTGCCCATACAGAGATCTTTCATTCAAGATAAAATGCAACTTCACCACCCCAAAATCACATCCAGATCTTTCTCAATCTGGTCGAACAGCCCATCCTGCTGATTCTGTACATGCCCGTCTTCATCCAGAAAAATCTCCACCGGAATGCTTAGTTTATCCTCGTTTTGCCGGAAGAAATAAATCCTCACTTTATCCTTGTTGATTCGATCGCTGCTGACACACCGCCGCAACCCGTTAAAAATGTGGTCGCTATGGGTCTCCATCACTACCTGCAGTCCCTTCCCAGCCAAAAATATCAAAAACTCCATCAACTCACACTGGCCGGACGGATGAATATGAATCTCCGGGTTTTCGATGATCAGGACATCTCCCTTTCCACAGGAAAACGCCGCAATAATGATCTCAGCAATATAGCTGACGCCAGTTCCCACATTTTTAGGCCTGATATCCCTTCCAAGCTCGCGATTTTTGTATGACACGCGAATCAGCTCCGTTCCTGGAATGTCTTCCGCAGTCACCCGATATCCCAAAATCCTCTCCAGCCAATAATCCACTTGGCCGCTCAGCGTCATTTTCGTCGTGCTGTCATATATGAATCCCTTCTCTCTTATCTCCTCGTCCTTATGTCCTGCCAGATAGAAAAAAGCATATTCACACCGGACTCCGATTTTATCCTTTCCCTCCAAAGACTTTTGGTAAGTATCCTCTACGCCAATTCTGTCCGCCGTCAGATAACGGATATTTATTTCATCCGGAAACTCTGTTCCGTCTCTTTTCTCATACTCATCCTCAAAAATCTTGCTGTATGCGTAATCCCTTCCCAAATGCTCATACAGCACCTCCAGAGATATTTTTTTGCTTCCTGCAATCCAGTTTTTTACCTCATTGACAGTTCCGATATTCATATATTTTCCCGCCAATGAGCTGGCGCTGTTCTGATACAGCGCCAGAATAGCCTGGATTACCGTGGACTTTCCTGTAGAATTCTTTCCTGCCAGCAATGTAAAATAGGAAAATCCTATTTCCGCTTCCTGAAAGCATTTAAAACCCTGTATCCGGATACAGTTCAGCATTTACCGCAACCTCTCTTCTATGATATCAAAATGTGTCCTGATATTAGCTATATTTACCTTATCACTTCCAATCTGTTTCCAAAGCCGGCTGTCCCAGGCGCTCTTCTCCAATCCCCATTGTGCTTCACATCCGTTTTCCCGGCACATCCATACCACATTATAGAGATAGCTGAGCCGTCTTGCCTGTCGTTCTTTCCCCTTGTCTCTCTCCAAACCATAATGCACCCTCAAATCCCAATTTATAAGTTCCTCCGTCGCTTCCCTGAATACATCGGCTGTTTCCCTTATCCAAAGACTATCCTTTCGTAGTACAAATGTTGCTGTCCTGTCCAACAACTGTTGAATGTTCAGGTTTTCTCCCCATTCCTCCTCAATTTCTCTCATGCATACAAAACGGGTCATCAGAATCCGCAGTACCATATATTGCCGGTTTAGAGAAACTTTGCTAAAAAATTCCGGAAATTCCCAGATTGTTTGCTCCAGACAGGTCAAATGCCGTTCCAAATCTTTTCCATATAATTCGTTCCTGATACCCTGCTCCCTGGTAAAGTTCCATCTCTCAATATAGTTTCCCATCTGCATATGCATATACCGCGGAGTGGTATATTCAATAATCTGAAAGGAAAATTTATAATCGTATAGCCAAGATGTCATTCTGGGAAACTGTTGTTCCAGTTCTTCTATTCCGCACTCACCCAATTCCGGATAGAATTCAAGCCCACTGACAGGGTAATATCCTTCCAGAAACCCAATAAGACACCGTAGCCTGTCATCTGCCTCCAAAACCAACAAACTCCCGTTCTGCCTCTCAGATACATAAACAGCTGGCAGAGCTAATCCCAATAAAATGATTTCCACTATTTCGGAGATACGTTCTATCTTCGCCGCCCTCTTTATCGAAGGAACCATCGGAAACACAATCTTTTTTTCCTGATACATCTGATATATCTGTTGGACAGACATCTTTTTTTCATAACTGTCAATATAATTGCCGGAAAATCTCTCCATATGAACCTCTTGTCCGCTCTCTATATAGCTTAATGCCTGCCAACCATATTTACCGTGTCCACCATTATTATACCGGATTCTATTGCCCTTTACAACAAAAAAATAGAAAGCAACAGGGAACAGCCGTCTATCAGTAAAAGCAGTCTATTTCACAATATGTGCTTTAGACTGCCTTTGCCATTCATTGTTTGGATTTTCTTTTAATATAGAATATCAACCTTTAATTACTCACCCCTGCTCAAACTTCTCCCGCAGCTTCCCCAGCGCCTTCTTCTCGATCCGGCTCACATAGCTCCTGGATATCCCGAGGGCCTCCCCGATCTCATTCTGGGTCACCTCCCGGTTTCCATAGAGTCCGTACCGCATGATGATGATCCGCCGTTCCCTGTCCGTCAGGTCCGTATCCATCAACGCAAGCAGTCTCCTGATATTGCCATTCAGTGCCATACTCTCCACGATATCCGGCTGGTTCTGCTCAATCACGTCTACCAGATGAATCTCATTTCCTTCCTTGTCCTGCCCAATAGGCTCAAAAATAGAAACTTCCCGGGCGGATTTCTTCTTTCCCCTCAGGAACATCAGCAGCTCATTTTCAATACATCTGCAGGCATAAGTTGCCAGTCTCCCTTTCTTCTCATCAAAAGTTTTGATGGCCTTAATCAGCCCGATACATCCTATAGAGATAAAATCTTCCATATCGTCGTCCGTATTCTGGTACTTTTTCACGATATGGACTACCAGGCGCAGGTTCCGTTCCACCAGTATTCTCTGCGCATTTTCAGCCTCCTCTGGGGAACCATGGCGCAGCAAGCGGATATATTCGGCTTCCTCCTCCTGAGTCAACGGCTTTTGAAACGTCTCCAAATCCAACCCCCATGGATTTCTCTTAAGATATCTTATGTTTCCGGCTTATCCATGGTGCCTGTCAAAAACGCTCTTTCATAATAATTGGATTTACAGCAGGAACTGGGCCATCACATAATTGCTCAAATCCAGTCCCCTGTCGGTCAATGCCAGCCGCATACCGTCCGTCGGCTTTACCACACCTCCCTCCTGGCTGCCCGGTTTCACTGCATCAGAATTCGGTTCTTCCAAATACTGCAGCAGCCCGTCCTCCACATTGTTCCGGATTACTTTCCCGTACACGTCTTCCATGCTGTGTCCGAATAAATGCCCAAACTCTGCCGGACTGACCCCCTCCGTCATCCGCAGCCCCAGGAACATGAATTCCTCCATTTGTTCCTGTCGGCTCAGTACCTGGACCTCCTCCCTGCATCCCAGCGGATCCTGCAGATATCCGTCTAGATCCGTCCCGTTTCGAAAACGTACATTTTCCCTCAGAGAAGCCGCCCCAATTCCAAAACCTACATAATTCTTCCGCTGCCAATATCCGCAGTTATGCCGGCACGCATATCCTTTTTTCGCATAATTGGATATTTCATACCGTTCATATCCCGCCCGGTCCAGAACCCGCTTTGTCTCCTGATACATCTCCCTGTCCGCATCTTCATCCGGCAATTCCAGTATTCCTTTTTCATACCTGTCATACAGGGGCGTCCCCTCTTCCGGTATCAGGCTATAGGCAGATATATGCTCCGGCGGCTCCTCCAGGGAAAGGACCTTCTCCAGGGTATCCTGGTATCCGGAAAGCGTTTGTCCCGGCAGGGCGCTCATAATATCCACATTGATGTTGGCAAAACCCGCCTTCCTCGCCGCCCGGAAACTCTCCTTAAACTGCTGCCATGTATGAATTCTGCCAATGACGGCCAGTTCTCTGTCATCTGCGGACTGCAGCCCAATACTTAAACGGTTGATTCCCGCTTCCCTGAACATTTTCAGCGTCTCTCCGGATACTGTCCCCGGATTGACCTCCATGGTCACTTCCGCTTCCTCCGTCAGGTGATAATAGTCCCTCACTGCCGCCATCAACCGCACAATATGCGCTGCCGGCACCACGGAAGGAGTCCCTCCGCCGATAAATACGCTGGCAATCCGATACTCCTCATATTGAAGGGCGCTCCCCACTGTCTCGGTGAGAAGCGCCTCCATATACCTGTCCTTTGTATCTTCATCTCCCGGGGCGGACAGGAAATCACAGTAAAAACATTTCCTGACACAAAAAGGAATATGAAAATACAATTCCAATTCTTTTTTCGTACCGTTTGTTTTTTTCACGAGTTTCCTGTCACCCCTTTTGCACAATGCCCGCTATAACCTCTGTCTTCCATCCGGTCCCTCACCGAATATCCGGTTTCAATATCTGCAGCACCCAACTGCTTCTCTGCACCGCAATCGTCATCCGGCTTTAATACCTGCAATACTTCACCGCTTCCCTGCACCGCAATCTTCATCCGGCTTTAAGACCTGCAATACTTCACCGCTTCCCTGCACCGCAATCGTCATCCGGCTTCTGCGCCTGCAGATACTTCAATGCTTCTCCATTCCGCACCTCAGTCCTCATCCAGCTTCAGCACACTCAGGAAAGCCTTCTGCGGTATCTCCACATTACCAATCTGCCGCATTCGCTTCTTTCCTTCCTTCTGCTTCTCCAGCAGTTTCTTCTTCCGGGTGATATCGCCGCCATAGCACTTCGCCAATACATCCTTGCGCATGGCTTTCACGGTCTCCCTGGCGATAACCTTACCGCCCACGGCTGCCTGGATCGGAATCTCGAAAAGATGCCTGGGTATCTCCTCCTTCAACTTCTCACACATCCTCCTGCCCCGCTCATAAGCGGAATCCGCATGTACAATAAACGAAAGAGCGTCTACTTCATCACGGTTAATCAGGATATCCAGCTTTACCAGCCTGGAGGCCTCATACCCCTTCATATCGTAATCAAAAGAGGCATACCCTCTGGAACGGGATTTCAGCGCGTCAAAAAAGTCATAAATAATCTCGTTCAGTGGAAGTTCATATTTCAGCAGGGCACGGTTTGCCTCCATATATTCCATTCCCAGGTAGCGCCCTCTCCGCTCCTGGCAAAGCTCCATAATAGAGCCGATAAACTCGCTGGTCACCATAATCTCCGCACTGACCACAGGCTCCTCCATGTGTTCGATGGCGGAAGGATCCGGAAGATTGGACGGATTGGTAAGCTCTATCACCTCGCCGCTGGTTTTGTACACCTTATATACGACACCGGGCGCAGTGGCCACCAAATCCAGATTATATTCCCGCTCCAGGCGCTCCTGGATTACCTCCAGATGCAGCAGGCCCAGGAAGCCGCAGCGAAAGCCGAAGCCCAGTGCCACGGAAGTCTCCGGCTCATACTGGAGGGCGGCGTCGTTGAGCTGCAGCTTCTCCAGCGCATCCCTCAAATCCGGATACTTTGCACCGTCCGCAGGATAAAAACCGCAGTAGACCATGGACTGCACCTTCTTATAGCCGGGCAGCGGTTCCCGGCAGGGATTGTTGTCGTCTGTGACGGTATCGCCCACAGCCGTATCCTTCACATTTTTGATGGAAGCCGTAATATAACCTACCATTCCGGCCGAAAGTTCCTCACAGGGAATAAACCGGCCTGCCCCGAAGCAGCCTACCTCAACCACTTCCTCCTTCGCCCCGGTGGCCATCATGCGGATCATTGTTCCCCTTTTGACGGTTCCCTCCATAATCCGGCAAAATATAATGACACCCTTGTAGGAATCGTACAGGGAGTCAAAAATCAGGGCCTGCAGAGGTGCTTGGGCATCACCCCTGGGGGCAGGGATTTTTTTCACAATCTGCTCCAGCACATCTTCAATCCCAATGCCGTTTTTCGCGGAAATCAAGGGGGCATCATGGGCTTCCAGGCCTATCACATCCTCGATTTCTTCCATGACACGCTCCGGCTCGGCACTTGGCAGGTCTATTTTATTGATAACAGGAATCACGTCCAGGTCATGGTCAAGCGCAAGGTACACGTTTGCCAGCGTCTGTGCTTCGATTCCCTGGGCGGCATCCACCACCAGAACCGCACCGTCGCAGGCGGCAAGGGAACGGCTCACCTCATAGTTGAAGTCCACATGTCCGGGCGTGTCTATCAGGTTCAGGATATATTCTTCCCCGTCCTTTGCCTTATACACGGTGCGAACTGCCTGGGCCTTGATGGTAATGCCCCGCTCCCGCTCCAGTTCCATATTGTCCAGCACCTGGGCCTGCATCTCCCGGCTGGTCAGAAGGCCTGTGTGTTCGATAATACGGTCCGCCAATGTGGATTTTCCATGATCAATATGCGCTACGATGCAGAAATTCCGGATTTTAGACTGTTCTGTATTTTTTATGGATTCCATGATTATCCCTCGCTTTTATTTAAGTCCGCAGATACCCGTCCAGGCTCCCGTCTGCCGCTTTCTCCGGATACTGCTTAGATGATAATATCATTTTTGCCGCTTCTTGTCCATAAAATCTTCCGTTCCGGCGCCAAATTCCCACGCCGGGTTCGCTTTTCCCATCCTGCCTTCCCCATTTCTCCCCCAACCCCCACTACAATATTTTCCATCAACGGTGCAAGATACTCCATTTCATTTTGTACCCGGAAAAGTACAATGTACCATAAGCTCTGAAAACCGAAACCATATACAAAAGGTTTCGAACCGCTGCCAAAATCCACCAATGCCATGGAAGCGTGAAAACAGGGCTATGGGATGAAAAACATCCCGGGAGGAATACATATGACACCTTTAAAATGGTTCTTCAGTTTCCTGAAAAAGTACAGGGCACTGATGTTCCTGGGACTCTTCCTGACCACGATCATTGCAGCCCTGTCCATCGTGAATCCCTATCTGTCCGGAATCATCGTGGACGACGTGGTCCTGGCCGGCAATTACAGCCTGCTGCCAAAGCTCATCGTCTGCCTGCTGGGTGTGACAGTGTTCACAGGAATCCTGCGCTTCCTGTACCAGCTGGTCTTCGAGACCGCCTCCCAGGGCCTGCTCTATGACATGAGGAGCAAGGTATACCGCAAATTCCTGGACGAGGATTTCGATTTTTACAATAAGAAGCGCACCGGTGACCTGATGAGCCGCCAGACAGGGGATATGGATGCCATACGGCATTTTATGGCCTACGACATTTACGCCGTCTACCAGAATATCCTGCTGTTTTTCTTCGCCTTGCTGATGCTCTTCACCATCAGCTCGAAGCTGGCGCTGTGCATGCTGGCCGTGCTGCCATTCACTGCCCTCGCCACTTTCATGCAGTCAAAGGAGGTAAAGCCCGCCTTCCAGCGAAACCGCGAATGCTTCTCCTCCCTGAATGCCTTTGTCCAGGAAAATATCAGCGGCAACCGGGTGGTGAAGGCCTTTGCGAAGGAATCGTTCGAAAAGGAAAAGTTCCAGGCGGAAAATGACAGATTCCGCGATGCCCAGATAAAGGGTTCCCGGGTGTGGATGAAATATGTGCCCATCTTCGAGATCCTGTCCTATGCCCTGACCGTAATTCTGATGCTTTACGGCGGATATATGGTCATTTTGGGGGAAATCACCCTGGGCGGCCTGGTGCGGGCCAACGGTTACCTGTGGATGCTGAACAGCCCTCTCAGGATGGCCGGCTGGTGGGTCAATGATATCCAGAACTTTATGACTTCCGTGGAAAAAATATTTGCCACATACAGCGAGGAACCCAAGGTGAAGTCTCCGGTTTCCGAGCTGTCCGAATCCGCGGAAACCCTGCCCAACGGGTCTTTTGTATCTGCTGCGGAAAACGCGGGGGCTGAAAAAGGCAGCAGCGCTGCAGCGCCCCTCTGTCCCGGCACTGCCGAAGCGATACCCGGCAAACAGAAAAAACGGACTGCCGCCCGACACCAAACCGATGTCTATGCAGCCCCCCTGGTCCATCAGCACACCAGACTGCACGGCGACATAGAGTTCCGGGATGTATCCTACAGTGCCGACGACACTGACATCGTAAAAAATATTAATTTTAAGGTAAAGGCAGGACAGAAAATAGGCATCATCGGTTCCACCGGCTCCGGAAAATCCACGCTGATGAACCTTTTGTGCCGTTTCTATGACACCACCTCTGGCCAGGTACTGGTGGACGGAAAGGACGTGCGGGAACTGGATCTCTATGACCTTCGTGACAGCATCGGCGTTGCCATGCAGGACGTGTTCCTTTTCTCGGACACCATAGAAGGAAATATCGCCTACGGAAGGCCGGAATGCAGCTTTGACCAGGTAAAGCACGCCGCCATCATGGCGGACGCCAACCATTTCATCTCCGCTTTGCCGGAAGGTTACGATACTATCGTGGGCGAACGGGGCGTAGGACTCTCCGGAGGCCAGAAGCAGAGGATATCCCTGGCCAGGGCACTCTTGAAGGACCCTTCCGTACTGATCCTGGATGATACCACCTCCGCCGTGGATATGGAGACGGAAAGCTACATACAGGGTCAGCTGAAAACCGTCAAACAGGACTGCACCGTGTTCATCATCGCCTACCGCATCTCCTCCATCAGGGATGCCGACCAGATTCTGGTTATGGACAACGGACACATTATCGAACACGGCACGCATGAGGAACTGGTTGCTGCCAACGGATATTACGCCAACGCATTCCGCAACCAGTACGGGGAAATCCCCTATGAACTCATGAACACTGCTAAAAAACACTGATCAGCTGACAGATAGATAGTTCAGAGTTATTGCGAAGCGGCTTTACGCTTCCGTGCTGTCGCTCAGCGATTTTAATAGGAGGCTTTTTAATATGGCACGAAACCGATATGATACAGACGAGGTACTTGAAGACAGTTTTGACGTCAGGCAGTTAAAACGCCTGGCGGGCTATGTCTCCCCTTATAAGGGCAAGATGGCAGGCGTAATTGTCCTGATGCTCAGCGCGTCCGCCCTGACCATGATGATACCCATATTCTTCCAGCGGATCATGGATTACTATATTCCGGAAAAGGATATGGGCAAGGTCACCATTGCTTCTCTCCTGACCCTGGCGGTGGCTGTATACTCCGCCGTGGCCATGCGGTTCAAAATAAAGACCATGACCGTAATCGGCCAGAACATCATACATGCCATCCGTACCGATATTTTCAACCACCTGCAGGAACTGCCCTTTTCCTATTACGACGACAGGCCCCACGGAAAAATACAGGTGCGTGTGGTAAACTATGTAAACAGCTTAAGCGACCTGTTGAGTAACGGTATCGTAAATACCGTCACAGACTTATGCAACCTTTTCTTCATTATTATATTTATGCTGCTCTGCGATGCCAGGCTGACCCTTGTCTGCCTCTGCGGGCTGCCGCTGCTGGCCCTGGTCATTATATTTATTAAGAAGAAACAGCGCAAGGCCTGGCAGATCCAGTCCAATAAGCAGAGCAACCTGAATGCCTATATCGCGGAAAGCATAGGGGGCATCCGGGTGACCCAGGCTTTTGTCCGTGAAAATGAGAACAACCAGATATTCAACAATCTCAGCAGCAATTACCGGAAGGCATGGATGCGTGCAATTAAATTCAATTTCACCATGGGTCCCAGCGTGGATGTCATTTCCGCAGTTACCACATCCTTTATCTACGTGCTGGGCATCCGCTGGATACTGGCTCCGGATGCCACACTGACGGTGGGCGTGCTGATCGCCTTCACCGCCTACATAGGACGTTTCTGGGCGCCTATCAACACTCTGGCAGGATTTTACAATTCGCTGCTGACCGCCATCTCCTACCTGGAGCGAATCTTTGAGACCATCGATGAGCCGGTTCTGGTAAAGGATGCCCAGGGAGCTGCGGATATGCCGCCCATTCGCGGAGAAGTGGAGTTTAAGGATGTATGCTTCAGCTATGAAGAAGGGCACCGAATCCTGGAAAATATCAGCTTTACGGTAAAGGAAGGGGAAACCTATGCTTTCGTAGGTCCCACCGGAGCAGGAAAGTCTACCATTGTCAACCTTATCAGCCGATTCTACAATGTGGATTCCGGCCAGGTCCTGATAGACGGAACGGATATTTCCGGGGTAACTATCCGCTCCCTGCGCACCCAGATGGGCGTGATGATGCAGGACAGCTTCATCTTCTCTGGTACCATCATGGACAATATCCGCTATGGCAACCGGGATGCCACTGACGAGGAGGTCATTGCCGCGGCAAAAACCGTATGTGCCCATGACTTTATCAGCCAGATGGAAAACGGGTACTACACGGAAGTGAACGAACGGGGCAGCCGTCTCTCCGCAGGGCAGCGGCAGCTGATTTCCTTCGCCAGAGCGCTTCTGGCCAACCCGAAGATACTGATTCTCGATGAAGCCACCTCCAGCATCGATACGGAAACGGAAATTTTGCTGCAGAAAGGCTTAAACGAACTGCTGAAAGGACGTACCTCCTTCATCATTGCCCACAGGCTCTCCACCATCAAAAATGCAGACTGCATCATGTATGTGGATAAGGGCGGCATCCTGGAACACGGCACCCATGACGAACTGCTGGCACAGAAGGGGGCTTACTATGAACTGTATATGTCCCAGTATGATTTCCTGGTGCAGGATACGGCGGGAAAAGAAATACCTCTGAGATTCGAAACCGCTTAAACTCGGCTTCCTTTGACATCCTGTATCTTGTGTAGAATTTCATAATGCAAATAAAACAGGGCAGCAACCGGATTCAAAGTACATTTAACGGATTCCGGTTGCTGCCCTGTTTCTTTGCAGGACTTTCAGCTTCCCCCTGCCATATTTTGCCTACACCGCCGAAAGGCCGGATGCTCGGCATGCGGAATATATAGTTCTTTTTACTACATGTGAAATTATTTGCAGCCACTATATATTGACTTTTGTACCATATAATGCTAATATACTGATAGCGAAAAGAACAACTCCTGTGTAAAGTATACGCTTTTCGGCATACATCCACCATCCCCGGATTACGAACCCCGGGGACAGACAATAGAAAGAAACGAGGACAGCAAATATGATGCAGGAACTGAAAATCGGAAATAAAACTGCCAAAATCCCAATTATCCAGGGCGGCATGGGTGTCGGCGTAAGCCGTTCAAAACTGGCAGGGGCAGTTGCTGCGGAAGGCGGAATCGGAATCATTTCCACGGCACAGATCGGATATGACGAAGAAGGCTTTGAAACAGACCACAGGGCCTGTAACCTGAGGGCAATCGAAAAGCATGTGAGGCGGGCAAAGGAACAGGCTAAGGGGGGCCTTATCGGCGTCAACATCATGGTTGCCCTGAAGGATTACGAGGAACATGCAAAAGCCGCCGTCAAAGCCGGTGCGGATGTGATCATTTCCGGAGCCGGACTCCCGCTTACGC
Source organism: uncultured Acetatifactor sp. (assembly GCA_910587555.1). Classification (GTDB taxonomy): domain Bacteria; phylum Bacillota; class Clostridia; order Lachnospirales; family Lachnospiraceae; genus Acetatifactor. The sequence goes on along the minus strand of CAJULV010000019.1, from coordinate 49,510 downwards.
TGCCGAAGCTGGTAGAAGGCTCCGATACCAAAATCGCCCCGATTGTCTCCACGGAGAAAGCCACCCGGATTATCCTGAAAATGTGGGAACGTAAATATCAGAGAACCGCTGATTTTATTGTAATCGAAGGCCCGGATGCGGGCGGCCATCTGGGATTTTCGCCGGAGGAACTGGCTCACAGACAGGAACTGCAATATGATCTGGAAATAAAGAAAATCATTCAAACCGTCCGCGAGTTCGCCGGGAACTTCGGACGGAAAATACCTGTCATCGTTGCCGGCAGCATTTGCTCCCGGGAGGACGCCATACACGCACTGGAACTGGGGTCCGACGGCATACAGGTGGCCACCAGGTTTGTCGCAACGGAAGAATGTGATGCTTCCCCGGCCTACAAGGAAGCTTACATCAAAGCCGAAGAATCGGATGTGACGATTATTGAAAGCCCTGTCGGCATGCCGGGACGCGCCCTGAAGAATGATTTTCTGGAACTGGTCCGGCAAAAACGCATGAAAATCGGAAAATGCTACGGATGCCTGGAAAAGTGCAATCCGGCAAAAATTCCCTACTGTATCACCGACGCCCTGATCCGCGCCGTAAACGGAGACGTGAAAAACGGGCTGATATTCTGCGGCGCAAATGTAGGAAAAATCACCGGAATGTCCACTGTACATGAGGTGATGGCGGAATTGACCGTATAAATTCCCTCTGCGAGACTTCCGTGAAAGCGTGCCGTTCACCGAAAGGCAACGGCACGCCTCCCGTATAATTTATTGCTTACAATCGTTTTGTAATATTCGATTTTTCATATTTTCCTGACGCGATCCGCCAGTGCCTCCCTGTCCGCGCACTGCGTTTTCTCCAGGATATGCGTCATATGCTTCTTCACGGTGGCAACACTGATGTACAGTTCCCTTCCAATCTCCACATTGCTCATCCCGGAAGCAGCCAGACGCGCTACCTCCGTCTCTCTGTCCGTGAGTCCGGCGGCGCGAAGGCTGAAGTAAAGCCGCTGCCCTTCCGCTTCTTTCCGCTCTTCTTCGCTATCCTCAGGCTCTTCCATGTAGGAAACCACCATTTGCTCCAGCCTGGCCCTTACCGGAAGCAGGACCAGAAGCAGTATCGCCGGATACAGGATCTTCAAGCTCAAGACCCCAAGCGCCGGACCCAGCCCCGTCATCGACGTATGATTCATATAGTAGAACAGATCGACCAGGGGAAACACGGTCGAGAGGACACCTGAGAAGACAACGGCCTTCTCCGCATATCCCATCGCACTTACTGCTTTCTGCAATTCCATCCGCGAGACACTCACCTGTCTGGAAAAAGCAATTTTAAACCCTCTGAAGAAATCTTTTTCCATCCTTGCCATATAGATTACCAGTGCTGCAAACATGAAGATTGGCCAAAAAGTCCATCCATCCACATACATGAGGTAAATCTCTTTCCAATTATGGAAACCACATGTAACCGCGATAAAAAAATACATGTTCAGTATAAAGCAGATAATCCCCCAGAATACTCTGTTCCCAAACATCTTCCTGATCCTATTCCTCTTTTTCTCCATCTCTTTTCCTCAACTTTCTACGCTTCTTTTCTTTTTGCCACAGTACAGCGCCTGCTATGGCTTAGAAACGTCCTATCATTATTTACCGTTTCTCCAAAACCGGAAGATTCCGAAGAAACCACCCTTGCAAGTTACTGACATTTTACGGCATTGACGCCCTTTTTTCAAGAAGGCTTCCTATACTACCCATGAAAAAAAGGGGTGGTATCCTTCTACCACCCCCTTAATTTCCGGTAAATACGCATATACGAAACGTTTGTCAGGCAAACAAAAGAACCTTTGGACCCTTTTACTATAACAGGCTCTCCTGCAATCTCATATCCCCAGCAGAATCGTGGCAAACCGGAAATACACCAGCAGCGACAGCGCGTCCACGATCGTGGTGATGAACGGGCTGGCCATCACCGCCGGGTCAAAACCGATTTTCTTCGCCCCGATAGGAAGCAGGCATCCCACCAGCATAGCCATCAGTACCGCCGCCACCAGCGTCAGGCATACCGTAAACGCCACCAGCATCCCTACCCTGTCAAGCAGCATCAGCTTGACAAAATTTGCAGCCGCCAGCGTGCCGCCGCAAAGCAGGGCTACCCGGATTTCCTTCCAGACCACCCTGGGCACATCCCGATAGGTAATCTCTCCCAGGGACAATCCGCGGATTACCGTCACACTCACCTGTCCGCCCGCATTTCCTCCCGTGTCCATGAGCATGGGAATAAAAGCCACCAGCACCGCATACACACTCAGCGCATCTTCAAAAGAGGCAATAATCGCCCCCGTAAACGTGGCGGACACCATCAGCAACAGCAGCCAGGGGATCCTCTTTTTAAAGGTCTCCCCCACTGTAGTCCGCATATACGGCTTGTCGCTGGGCACGATCGCCGCCATCTTCTCCATATCCTCTGTGGTTTCCTCTTCCATAATATCCACAATATCATCCACGGTTATAATACCCACCATGCGGTTCTCGTTATCCACCACCGGCATAGCCATAAAGTCATATTTCTTAAACTGCGCGGCCACCTGCTCCTGGTCCATCAGCGTATTGACGGCAATCACGTTTTCATGCATGATATCCGCAATAATCTCGTTTCCCTGGCTGAGCAGCAGATAGCGCAGAGCCACCGTCCCCACCAGCTCCCGCCCCGCGTCCAGTACATAGCAGATATTGCTGGTCTCGCTGTCAAGCCCGATGGCCCTGATGCGTTCAATCGCCTGATTCACCGTGAGATTCCCCTTCAGCGAAACATACTCTACGGTCATGATACTCCCCGCGGAGTCCTCCGGATAACGCAGCAGCTGATTGACTGCCCGGCGGGTGTCCGGATTGGCATTTGCAAGCAGGCGCTCTACCACATTAGCCGGCATCTCCTCCAGAAAGTCCACGGCATCGTCCGCCATCAGATTGTCGATAATGCTGCCGGCCTCCCTGTCTGTAAGCGAGTTGATAATAAACTCCTGGGAATCCGTCTCCAGATAGGAAAACACGTCCGCAGCCAGATCCTTGGGCAGGATGCGAAACACCTTCAGCATGCCCTCCGCCTCCAGTTCCTCCATGAGAAAGGCGATGTCCGCCTCGTTCAAATCGGCCAAAAATTGACGGAGATTCGTATACTTTTTCGCGTCAAGAAGCCTGATAAGTTCCTCCAGTTCGATTCTTGTTTCCATAGCATCTCTCCTTATGTGGTTTTGTCTCCGGGCTGCAACTTCGACCGGGAAGAGGGTTATCGTTATTCATTTTCTGACTCTTCATGCAAAACCACCACCTTTCGAAATGCTTTTATTTTTTTATAAAAAAGTCCTCAGATACCATGCGGCAGATACTGTTATCTGCTCACATCTACCATTTTAGACCCCGGACTCTGCTTTGTCAACAAAATAAATATCCTTTACCTTTACCACTTCCGCCCGTCCGTTGGTTGCATCCGCCAGCTCCTTTTTCAGGAATTCCAGCTTCTGCGCGGGAACCTCCAGTTTCAGCACAATCCGCTCCCCATAGTCCGACGAAACCGGATCCAGCTTCAGATTCCCCAACAGATAGAGTACCTTGCCGATTCGGAGGTAATCCGTGGTAATCTCCACCAGATGCCCGTAACACATTCTGCCGGTTTTACAGTTCTTCAGCCCTTCCTTCACTGCCTGGGTATAGGCCCGCACCAGGCCCCCGGTTCCCAGCAGCACGCCCCCGAAATAACGGGTCACCACCACCGCCGCATTCCGGAGTCCCTCTCCTGTCAGCACCTCCAGCATAGGGCGCCCGGCCGTACCGGAGGGTTCCCCGTCATCGCTGCAGCGCGTCAGTTCTCCCTTGGTGCCGATAACGAAGGCATGGCAGTTATGCCTTGCGTCCCAGTACTTCTTCTTCATTTCCTCCACAAAACGCACCGCCTCTTCCTCGCTTTCGCATTTCCGCAGCGTGGCAATAAAGCGCGATTTTTTCTCCACATATTCACCTTCCCCGCCCTCCAGGAGTACGCGGTAGGATTCTGCATTCCTGTCTTCCATATCACTAATTCCAGTTCCGCATCCGCCCTGCGCCATGCCTGCCGCCGGACCGCTCCGGCAGAGACATATGTAAAACCTCTCCTTACCAGAGACAAATGCTGTTATCATAGTCGATTCTGCATCAGAATATATCATAATCCAGAACAGAATTATTCTATCATAATTTGACCAAAATGTGAAACAATTATTAAGAAGACAAAAAAAACTTTATTTACATATGTTTTTTTGGTATAATGTCATAAATATACATCATCTTCTATCCACAAATTATTTTTCAGAGAAAGGTGGGCATATGAATTACGGAAAAAGAGGTGTCCGAGCCAAACAGAGGGCACTTAATTCTAAGTCAAAAAAATGGGGGCGCAAGCTGGGAGTTTCCCTTGTGAAACTGAGCCTTGCCGCCATGGTCGGCATCGTGATCTGCGGCGTTTCCGCCGGCCTCGGCGCCTTTAAGGGCATTCTGGCTTCCACCCCCGAAATCCATCTCGGCGATGTAGTGGCTTCCGGTGAGGCAACTATAGTCTACGACTGTGAGGGAAACGAGATTGACCAGTACGTCAGTATCAATTCCAACCGCATCCAGATCAATAACTGGGATCTGATTCCAAAGCATCTGGGAAATGCCTTTGTGGCCCTGGAGGACGAACGTTTCTACCAGCATAACGGCATCGATATTGAGGGAATCGGCCGTTCCGCCTATCAGTTTATCATCACTATGGGCGAGGAAATGCAGGGTGCCAGTACCATCACCCAGCAGCTGCTGAAGAATACCGTCTTCACAACCTGGACCGAAGAAAACGGCAATTTGATTAAAATGATAAAGCGCAAGGTGCAGGAACAGAATCTTGCCATGGCCATCTCCAAGTACTACTCCAAGGAAGACGTCCTGCTGAACTATATGAACGCCATCAATCTCGGTCAGAATACCCTGGGCGTTGAGTCCGCTTCCCAGAGGTATTTCGGCAAGTCCTGCAGCGAGCTGACGCTCTCAGAGTGTGCCGTCATCGCCTCCATCACGCAGAATCCCTCAGGCTACAATCCCATAAGCCATCCGGAATCCAATAAAAAGCGCCGTCAGAAATGCCTTGATAAAATGCTTGAACTGGATTTCATCTCATCTGAGGAATATGCGTCTGCCGTGGCGGATACCGACGCCGTATATGAGCGCATCAGTACTCATGACGCCGATTACCGCGTCAGCACCAGCACCACTTCGGGATCTTATTTTTCGGACGCCCTGTTTGAACAGGTTCGGGAAGACCTTGTCAATATCGCAGGATATTCCGAGACTATGGCCGAAACCCTGCTCTACGCCGGCGGGCTGCGTATCGAGTCAACCATGGATCCCACAATCCAGGCCATTTTGGACGAAGAGTTCGCCAATCCGGAGAATTATCCGGAAAATGTAAAGTGGTATCTGAATTATGCTCTTACCATATTTTCCGCCGACGGGGAGAACCATAATTTCAGCAAGGAAAATATGATGCGCTGGTTCAAGACAAACCAGGACAAGCGTTTTAATCTGATTTTCAGTTCCCAGGATGCTGCCTATGAGGCGATTACCACCTATCGTACAGCCATGCTGGCCGAACTTGGCATTGCCGATCATGAGGACAACTATGCCGAGACCATCTCCATGACGCCCCAGCCCCAGGCCGCAATGGTAATCGAAGACCAGTCAACCGGTTATGTAGTGGCTCTTGTGGGCGGGCGCGGTGTGAAGGAAGGCCGCCGGACCCTGAACCGGGCAACCAATGCAAAGCGATCTCCCGGTTCTACCTTTAAAGTACTGGCAGCGTTTGCCCCTGCCCTGGACAGCGCGGGACAGACCCTGGCCACGGTATATAATGACGCCGCGTTTAATTATGCCGACGGCACGCCTGTGAGAAACTGGTACAAGGGTTACCGCGGCATCCAGCCCATACGGGAAGGCATCCGGGAATCACTGAATATTGTGGCAGTAAAGACCGAAACCGTCATCACCCCTCAGCTGGGCTATGACTATCTGCTGAATTTCGGATTTACCACGCTGACAGACGGCGTATGGATTACGAATTCCAACGGGGAAGATAAATTCTATACGGATATAAACCAGACGCTGGCGCTGGGAGGCCTGACCAACGGTGTCACCCCCTATGAACTGACCGCTGCCTACGCCACCATTGCCAATATGGGCAATTACATGACCCCCAAGCTTTACAGCAGAGTTACCAACACCAGCGGCGATGTGCTGTTGGACAATACCACTCCGGACTCCAGGCAGGTCATTAAGGAAACCACCGCCTACCTGCTGACGGATGCAATGGTGGACGTCGTAACCACCGGTACGGGGGCTGCGTGCAATTTCGACCGGAATATGGCTATCGCCGGCAAAACCGGTACAACCACCGATTACTGGGATGTATGGTTCGCCGGTTTTACGCCCTATTACACCTGCGCTTCCTGGTGCGGTTATGACAATAATGTGGAAATGAGCCGCTCCAGCGGCAACAGGGAAGACCATGTGGCCAGGGATCTGTGGCGTGCCGTCATGTCAAGAATACACGAGAACCTTCCTGCAGAGCAGTTCACCAGACCGCAGGGAATCGTAAGTGCATCCGTATGTACCCAGTCCGGCCTGCTGCCCATCCCGGGTGTATGTGATAAAACCACCCGATCTGAGATTTTTGCCGAAGGCACCGTTCCCACGGAAAACTGCACCGTACATTACAGCGGAGAAGTCTGCGACTATGACCATATTCCCGCATCCCCCGGCTGTCCGTTCAAGGTGATAAGCACCTGCGATCTGCCTTTGCAGGAAGATCCGGCTCTGCTTTCGGGCAATCCCGGACCGGCCGCAAATCCGGACCAATCGGGTTCTTCCAGATATTGCCAGCACGATGACGCCTTCTTCGCAAATCCGGACTACCAGGTCATCATCGATGCGCAGCAATGGGAAATCGAGCAGGAAAAAATAGCCGCCGGTATTTACACTCCTGAAGAGGAGTAAATGACGGCATTGTTATGACACAGTAAATTCCAACACGGACGGGAGTTATGGCTGTCCAAAGCGCCTCAGCTCCTGTCCCCCTGTGACATGCGTTTGAAAGCCGCTTTATTTCACGCATGCGATATGACCGCGGCAATAACGGAAAGGAATGAACCTATGATTTGCAATATTATATTTGATATCGGAAATGTACTGACAGACTTCCGCTGGAAAGCATTTCTGGCGGATAAGGGCTTCAATGAAGAAATGACAGACCGGATTGCAAAGGCGTCTGTGCTGACGCCTCTCTGGAATGAAGTGGACCGTGGGGTGTGGGACACCGAGGAACTGATGCAGGCATTTATCAAAATGGACCCGGAGATAGCATCCGAGCTTCGTATGGCTTATGACAATGTAAAAGGGATCGTGACAAAACGCGATTATGCAATTCCCTGGATACAGCGTTTAAAGTCCCATGGATATAAAGTATATTATCTTTCCAACTTCTCCGGCAAAGTATATGAGGACTGCCTTGACGCTCTGGATTTTATGCCGTTCACGGATGGCGGTATCTTATCCTACCGGGAAAAATTAATCAAGCCTGACGCCGAAATTTATCGCCTGCTGCTGTCCAGGTATTCACTGAAGGCGGAAGAAAGCGTATTTATCGATGATACCGCCGGAAATGTGGATGCCGCGAGAGCAGTCGGCATTCACGGAATCCGCTTCGAAAGCAGGGAACAGGTAGATGCGGAATTGAAGCTGTTGGGTGTAAATGCCTGACTCCCAATGCACCCGGCATCCATTGCCTGTGAAAGTTCAAAGCTGCGGCACGGCCGGCAGGTCAAGAACGGCAAAAGGAAGTATTTGCCCCAAATATTTTCACCAGACAAATACTTCCTTCATGCCTGCAATTTCAATCATGCAAAAGAAACTGACGAGACAGCTGTTGTCAGACATACAAATTATGGTTTTTTGACTTCATTTCTCTCAGATACTCTTTTAATGCAAGATTTATGTATTGCGAAAACGACCTGTCATCCTCCTCAGCTAATTTTCTGATTTCATCAATTACATCTGCGTCAAGTGTAATACTTACTTTTGTCTTTAGTGATCTCATGATACAACTCCCTCTTCCATTACTATATCATTTTTTGCGATTTTATATTGAATTATCGCACAAAGTAGGATAAAGTAGGATGAGGAGAAATGTCATGCAGCTTACTTATCAAGAGATTTACTATATTTGGGGAGGTACCGCTTTATGAAAAAGAAAATCCGTCTGGGAATCCTGCTGTTTATAGTCACAATAACGGCAACCCTTACTATTGATTCTTGTAATTACAGACATGCCTTGAATAATGTAAATATTGTCCGTTACATCTCCGGAAACGGTTCCGGCTATTCTACCGTCTGTTTAACGGCAATCGTTCCTGCAGAAAATTACTCTGAAAACGGTACCATCAATACGATTCGCAGATATGTGATACAGAGAAACAGGAAAATACCCGATATTCTGCGGATAATGCTCTATGACAGTAAGGAAAAATTAAGCTATGGCGACTGCTATCTTGAAATCACGGTTCGAAAAGAATAACCGTACAGACATTGTATGAATATAGAAAAAGAAGTTCAGATATCCTCTGAACTTCTCCTTCCATTTAGCGAGCTGCTGACGGGAATCGGACCCGTGACCTCCGCACTACCAATGCGACGCTCTACCGACTGAGCCACAGCAGCAGGTAAATATTTATCACAACCACAATGACTATTATAGCAAATAGTAAAAAGTTTGTCAACAGAATTTTACATTTTTCTTTAAACTTTCTCTGCTGGCTGTTTTCCCATATGCCGTTCCCAATACCTTTACTACAGATACTGGTTCTGTGACCTTTTCATGATAAATCTCACATGATATCCCTTTTCATCACAGACGGCACGGACCAGGCTTTCAGCCAGCTCTTTAAAATTGTCATTAATACAAATAATGCAGGTATTCTTGTTTCTATGGAATAAAGTGGGTTTCGGCCAGCGAACGTAATAGGAAATCCGTTCACGTAATAGTGCCTTTTCGATAAAGCGCTTGCACTCCGGCTCTGTAATTTCGCATAGTTCAATTTCATTATTCACCTTGGTTGACGTATATAACGGCTGTTCCATGATAAGCCTCCTGAAGTATGGGGCATATTGCCCGAATTGTGTTTGCTGTATCATTATTATACCAGATTTCATGACATTTTCAAGTACCTGCCCCTCTCGTGAAGTCAAAATTGCGCCCTGTCTGAACTGTTACGTAACGGCGCCGATTACTTTTCATATAACGCCGCCTGCAGTTGGTACAGCACATTCAACTACAGTCAGAATTCGGTAAAATAGGTTTCCATCCCTTCGGACATGACAATCTGCCCGTCTGACATGACAAACAATACCTCCACCTCGTATTCTTCCGCCAGCTCCATGCCGCGCTCCGGACCCAGAAGAAAGCATGCCGTGGAAAGCCCGTCACTGAGCGTCCCGTTCTTAGCCAATATGGTCACCCCCCGCACATCGCTGACAGCCGGATATCCCGTATGCGGATCCAGAATATGATGATAACGTACCCCGTCCTTTTCCACATAACGCTCGTAGTCCCCGGATGTTGAGACACACCACTGCCCTTTCAGGGACAAGGTTCCCACATTGGAGGATGTATCAAAAGGATTCACGATTCCCACCTTCCAGGGGCTGCCGTCCGGTTTGTCCCCAAAAGTCAGGATGCTGCCTCCCAGGGAAATCACCGCTCCAGCCACTCCTTCCTCCGCTTCCAGGAGTCCCTGGAGACCGGACTGCGCAAGGCCTTTCCCCACGGCACCCAAATCAAGCCCCATTCCCTCGGGCAGGAAGACCCGGGGTTCTCCTTCCCCCAGGCCAGCCGCAGCCAGCCTTATTTTGTCACTTCCGCACAGCTTTAACGCATGTTCCACATCCGCAGACGACGGCAGCCGAAAACCGTCTGCCTCCCCGTCGTCCAAACCGCCCGCCGCCCATTTATCAATATTCCACAGCCTGGTCAAGGCTCCCAATGTCACATCAAAAGCGCCGTCCGAACGTTCGTATAATTCCACACAGTCCCGCAGCACTCCCGCCGTCTCTTCCGATATGCCGCACCCCTCTTCATTTCCGGCAGTCCCGTTGATACGCCATACCTCGGATGTCTCCAAACGCCAGGAAAGCCTCTCCTCTTCCAGCTCCTTCAAAAGAGCCATGGATTTCACGTAAAAGTCCGCGGCAGTCTCTTCCGAGGCATAGACCGTCTGCTGTATCACAGTTCCCATGGCAGTGTCCACATACCTGTTTGCCCCAATCTCCTGTCTCCCGGTTCCGCCGTACTCACTTTCTTCGGAACTCCCGTTTTCCAATACGGCAGCACTGTCCCGGGCACCACTTTCTCCATTTCCGCAGCTGCAGCACAGAGCGGCTGCAGCGACCATTATTATACGAAAAAAATACTTCAATTTTCTCATCCTTTTTGCTATACTATACTCGTCGGCACATTCAACAACTACAACATCACATAGGAAAGCAGAATTTTTCATGAAAAAAAAATCCACCGTAAAAGCAGATTCCGGCGGCAGGAAAGCCGCCATTCTGACTGCAGCCTTCCTGCTCCTCACATGCCTGACCAGCATAGGCAGCCTTCTCCTGCCCGCCAGTGATGATGCGCAATATGCTGCGGATATCTTCAAAAACGGAAAACTGATTATGAGTATACCGTTAAACGAAGAAACGGAAGAACGCATTTTTACCGTCAAAGGAGAAAACGGGTGCGTCAATGAAATCGAAGTCCGCCCCGGCAGTATCGGCATCCTGTCTGCAGACTGCCCTGACAGGCTTTGTGTCCGACAGGGGTTCATCAGCGATACCAAACTGCCCATTACCTGCCTGCCCAACAGGCTGGTCATTCAGCTGCGGCCTGTGTCTTCCGCCGCGGAAGACACCTCACTGCCGGATGTCATCACTTATTAGAGCAAGGAGTCCGTTATGCCACTGAAAAAACTGACGCTTTTGTCCCTCTTCACTACCATATCTCTCGCCGTCTACGCCATTGAAAGCGCTGTTCCGCCCCTTGTACCCATCCCGGGCATCAAGCTGGGGCTTGCCAATATCGTAACGCTGGTACTGCTGCGCCGTTTTCGTGCCGCAGACGCGCTTATGGTGCTGTTCTGCCGAATTCTGCTGTCCGCATTGCTGTTCGGCCAGGCCCTGTCCCTGCTCTACAGCCTTGCAGGTGGCCTGACAAGCCTGCTGGTCATGTGTATCGTCACGAGGCTGCTGCGGAATAAACGAGTTTACCTCACAGGCGCCATGGGCGGGCTTACCCACAATATGGGGCAGCTTCTGACTGCCTATGCGGTCACGGCAACCGGCGGCGTATTTGCCTATCTGCCCTTCCTGGCCCTCAGCGGTGTCATCACCGGGCTTTTCACCGGCTTATGCAGCGGATTCCTGAACAAATATTTGGAATGTGTCTGAAGATTGCCTTCTGGCAGTGCTACTCTGAAGCTTCCAGTTCCCGCAAAAGCGCCGCCATTGACTTCCCTGTAACCGGATGCCGGAACGCAGGCGCAATCTCTGCCATGGGTTCCAGGACAAAACGCCGATTCTCCAGATCGGGATGGGGAATCACCAGCTTCTCACTCTCCAGCAGTACCTTATCGTAAAAAAGGATATCCAAATCCAGGGTTCTCGGTCCCCAACGCACATTCCGCTCTCTTCCCGCCGCATTTTCCATTTCGTGCAGAGCTTCCAGAAGCTGCCGCGGACTCATCAGTGTCTCTATCTCCGCCGCACCGTTTAGAAAATCATCCTGCTCCACTCCGCCGTAAGGTTCCGTCAGAATCCATCTCGAAACTTTCTTCAGCTCCATCAACGGATGAGCTTTCATTGCCTCTACCGCACCGGCCAGATACCCTTCCCTGTCTCCCATATTGGATCCAATGGCAATATAGGCTTTGTGCCGGCTCCTGTAAACCCTCACAGAAATCTCTTCAAACGGCAGACGGACCGGTGCGAACGGCTTTACAATTTCCAGGCGGACTGCAGAAAGCATACCGTATTTCAGCAACAGCGCTTCCGACAGCCTGCCCGCTGCGGCCTCCAGAAGCTTACATGTGTTATCCTGCATCCATCCGGTAATAAAATGGCATACCCCTCCATAGTCCACCGTATCCTCCAGCTCGTCGCTGATACATGCCCTATCCATATCGGTATACAGAACCGCATTTACATAAAATATCTGCCCATTCCTGGTTTCTTCCGGATAAACGCCGTGATGAGCAAATACCTCCAGCCTGTCAATATGAATCTCGTCTTCTGCCCATTCAGAATACATATAACCTCCTAATTTTAAATCGCTTCGTCTCGCCTTCAGCCCCCTCATGCGTTCAGAATCCCTTCCGTCATCTTCACTGCTCTCACGTTCTCCTTCACGTCGTGAACTCTGACAAACATGCAGCCCTTCATGACACCGAAGACAGTGGTGGCAAGGGTTCCTTCCAGCCTTTGCTCCACCGGCATATTGAGCGTCAGGCCGATTACGGACTTTCTGCTGCATCCCAGAAGCAGCGGATATCCCAGCTCTCCGATTGTATCCAGATGGCGGAGTATCTTCAGATTCTGCTCATACGTTTTGCCGAACCCGATCCCGGGATCCAGAATAATCCTGTTCTCTGCAATCCCCGCTTCCTCTGCCAGACGGATACACGCCTTCAATTCTGACGCTACATCATCTACAAAAGAGCGGTAATCCGCATTTTTCCTGTTATGCATCAGACAGCAGGGAAGCCCGCTTCCCGCAATCACCTTTGCCATATCCGCATCGTATTTTAATCCCCATATATCATTTACCAGATCTACCCCCGCCGCAATTCCTGCCGCCGCGACTTTGGATTTATATGTGTCCAGCGACACGGGTACATCAAAGGCTTTTTTCACGGCTTCTATCACAGGGACTACCCTGTAAATCTCCTCTTCCTCCTCCACCACCGCATATCCGGGCCTTGTGGATTCGCCGCCGATGTCAATGATGTCCGCCCCCTCTGCCACCATCTCCTCCACATGCCGCAGCGCCCTGTCCCTGTCGTTCCACTTTCCCCCGTCCGAGAAAGAATCCGGCGTTACATTCAGTATACCCATCACATAAGTATGACCCTCTGTCCGAAATTCCCTGTTCCCAATCTTCATTTCTTTCCTTTTTCCTCCCTTGCATGCCTCTCTGGCTTTCAAACCGGAAAGCGCCGCTCCTTCCTCCCCAGAACCCGCGTACCCTGTTACATCCGCAGCATCCTGAAAAACCGCTCCTGCAGCATGGGATTATCCTCAAATACCCCCCTGACGGCAACGGTCACCGTCCTGCTGCCGGGCTTTTTCACTCCGCGCATGGTCATACACATATGCTCTGCCTCCAAAACTACCATCACTCCTCCCGGTGCCAGATGCTCCATCAGCGCATCCGCAATCTGCCCGGTCATCCGTTCCTGAATCTGCAGCCTGGCGGCATAAATCTCCACCGTCCTTGCAAGCTTGCTCAAACCGGCCACCTTTCCCTCCGGTATATAAGCAATATGGGCCTTCCCGTAGAAAGGCATCAGATGGTGTTCACACATGGAATAAAAGGTGATATCCTTTTCCAGCACCATTTCGCTGCTTTCCACCGAAAATACTTTTGCCAGCGGCACAGATGCGTCCGCGTCCATTCCGGCAAAAATTTCCCCGTACATCCTGGCCACCCTGGCCGGGGTATCCTTCAGCCCCTCTCTTCCGGGGTCCTCGCCGATACCCTCCAGCAGCAGCTTAACTGCCTCCTCTATCTTCTCCCGATCTATCATTTTCTGCCAGCTTCCTTTCCCTGCCGGTTATTTCTGCTGCCTTTCCCGGCCTTTTCATAGACAGCGGGCCGATACAGTTCCTTTCCGTCCCCTTTCTCAGAAGCATATCCCGTAATTTCCATCACCCTTCCCAGAAAAGACAGCGAGCCGAAAGCAAGAATCACATCCTCTTTTCCCGCCAGCAGCCGGCCCATCTCCACCGCTTCCTCCAGAGAATCTGCCGCCGTCACATTCCCGTGAAGTTTCGCCGCCTCCTGCGCCAGTTCATAAGCCGAGAGCGCCCTGGGATTATCCGGAGGCGTCAAGGTTATAATCTGGTCCGCAAGGTCGTGCGTCAGTGCCAGCATCTTCCCGTACTCCTTATCTTTCAGCATCCCCATGATAAATATCAGTCTCTTCCCCGGAAAATAGAACCTCACGGACTCCGCAAGCTTCCTGGCACCGTCCTCGTCATGGGCGCCGTCCACAATAAAATAAGGCCTTTTGCCCAGCACCGTAAACCTGCCCGGCCACCTTGCTTCCGACATCCCCCTGCGCAGCTGCTCATCTGAGACCGTAAATCCCTGCTCTGCAAGGCTTCTCAGCACCTCCAGGGCCACAACCGCATTTCCGACCTGATACTGCCCGCCCAAGTTAATCTCCATGCCCTTCCAGATACCGTAATCAAATCTCTGCTTCTCCAACCCGTATTTCACATGGGACGCCCGACCCTCATCCGCAATTGTCAGGGAACAGCCCAGATCGGCGGCTCTCTTCTCGATCACTTCCGCCACCTCCGGCTTCTGGGCTGCGGACACCACCCGACATCCCGGCTTTAATATCCCCGCCTTCTGAGCCGCAATCTCCGCCAGGGTATTGCCCAGAAACTGCATATGGTCCATACTGATGGAAGTGATCACCGCCGTACAGGTGTCTTCCACCACATTGGTAGCATCCTGCAGGCCCCCCATGCCGGTCTCCAGCACCACGATATCACATTTCTCTTCCCGAAAATACCAGAATGCCAGCGCCGTCTTGATCTCAAACATGGTGGGATGAGGCAGGCCTTCCGCCGCCATTCCGTCACAGTTTTCCTTCAGCAGTTCCATCCCCCGGCAAAGCGATTTCCGGGTAATGTAACGGTTATTCACCTGTATTTCTTCTCTGTAGTCAAAAAGAGCAGGGGAGAGATATCTTCCCACCCGGTAACCGCCCCGTACCAGAACCGACACCGCATAGGCAGAAACCGATCCCTTCCCGTTGGTTCCTGCCACATGCACATATTTCATCCCTTTCTGGGGATCGCCCATCCGCCTGCACAGTTCACGGATACTGTCAAGTCCGGGAGAAATGCCGTACCGCGACGTCCTTTCCACATATTCCATTGCCTCTCTGTAATTCATCGACCGCTGTCCGCCTCCTTTTTCCGAATCCGCCGGCTGCCGCTGTGCCGGGTTCCAAGCCGCATGCCCTCAGCGCTTTCATTGCCGCAGAATGCTCTTCCTGCCTTCCGGACATGATTTTAGGGGCAAACGGTATTTTGCGGGTCCCATTTTGCCCCCCGATATCCGACATCCATATATTCTGATATGTCACGATTTTGTATATTTTTCCCGCAGGGTCCGCATACTAAAAGAAGCGGCATTGAACAATAATGCTTAACGCCGCGGCAGTCTTTTCAATTGTAAAAAAGGAGCTCCCGCTATGAAATACACTTTCGGCACATTTTTCAAAAATTTCCTGAAATGCGGACTTGCCGGGTGGTGCATGGAAATACTCTTTACTTCCGCGGACTCGTTGCGCCGCCGGGATATGACGCTCAAAGGAACCACCTCTCTCTGGATGTTCCCCATCTACGGCAGCGCCGCCCTCCTGGCTCCCCTCAGCCGCCTCCTGGCCAAAATGCCTGCCTGGCGCCGTGGCCTGGCGTACATGGGCCTGATTTTTTCCGCGGAATATCTCTCCGGCAGGTTTCTGTCAAAACACAGGTTCTGCCCATGGGATTACAGGCGAAGCCGCTGGAACATCAGCCGTGTTGTCCGCCTTGACTATGCCCCCTGCTGGTTTTTCGCAGGATTACTGTTCGAACATCTGATGTCGTCCCGCTCCGGCAGATAATTCCGGCGCCTGCATGCTCCTGCTGAGCAATACACCGGGCCGGGAATACTACTCGTCCCCATCCTCTATGTCTGCGGAGCCGATATCCAGCATATTCACCGTGCGCCTCTTCAGCCTGGCCTCCTCAGACTGCTTCAGAATATATTCCTTTATCTCCTTGGAATGTCTGATATGCTGCAGTACCAGCTGCGGGTGAGTGGTATCTCCGGTATAGCAGGTCACGGTACCCAGGCCGAAAATCTTCTCACCCAGGCCTGCACTATGTGTCACATCCTGTACCTTATACATGAAGCAGTCATTCTCTATGGTCTTCAGAAGCCCTTCATCCACAGTGATCATATCCTCTTTCACCGTATATTTTGTAAATGTAAACGGCAGCCCGAAAAAAACCCACCTTTTTCTCTCCACATATACCATAATCTGCACCTGTCCTTTCCATATCTGTTTTCAGTCCCATTATAATCTAATCGGACAGAATATGCAAATCTTTTGCACGGGCGCATAAAACTTTCTCAATTCTTTTCAATATATCATTGAAACTCTTTCCGTAACGTGGTATCATTGTAACAGAAATTTTTCAGAAAAATAATTGAAGGAGGTTCCACAGATGACTGCAAACGAGTGTATCAGAGGACGCAGAAGCATCCGTAAATTCACAGACCAGCCCGTTTCCCATGAGCTGCTTGCCCGGATTGTCGAGACCGCTTCCTACGCCCCCAGTTGGAAACATACCCAGATCGCCCGCTACATCGCCGTAGAAGGAGCAAAAAAAGATGCCCTGGCTAAATGCACTTCCATTTTTCCCGGCAACGGTAAGATTATGGAGAATGCTCCCATGGTAATCGCCGTCACCATCATCAGGGGCCGCAGCGGTTACGAACGTGACGGCTCTTTCTCCACCCCCAAGGGCGACAGATGGCAGATGTACGATGCCGGTGTTGCCGGCGAGGCTTTTTGCCTGGCCGCTTATGAGCAGGGACTTGGCACCGTGATCATGGGCCTGTTTGACGAAGAAGAAGCAACCAAGCTGCTGGATCTCCCTGATGACAGAGAATTGGTGGCTCTCATTCCTATTGGATATCCCGATGAGGCACCTGCCGCTCCCAGGCGTAAAGCGGTAGAAGATTTATTATCCTATCAATCATAAAGCAGGAGTCGAAGAGTTTTCTCTTCGACTTCTTTTTGAGTGAAGTTCGGACCCGCGCGCTGTCCGGACTTCGCCGCAGGGGCTGCAGCTTCTCCAGGCTCTGAAAAAGGCCATGTATCCCGATGCCCGTATCGGCTGCACTCTCCGGCTTTCCGGACGGAACAACCGCGGCAGCCACAGCTTTTGCTGCAGTCGCTGCCTTCCGAACAATCGCGCAGAAATGAGGAAAAACATGAGACATCTAATGAGTCCCCTTGATTTTACTACCGAAGAGCTTGATCAAATATTCGATTTAGCAAATGATATCGAGCGTAACCCCGTTAAATATGCCCATGCCTGTGACGGGAAGATACTTGCCACCTGCTTCTACGAGCCAAGCACCCGCACCCGGTTAAGCTTCGAATCCGCAATGACCCGGCTGGGCGGACGGGTTATGGGTTTCGCAGACGCCGGTTCCTCCTCCGCCGCCAAGGGAGAAAGCGTATCCGACACCATCCGCGTCATCTCCTGCTATGCAGACATCTGCGCCATGCGGCATCCCAAGGAAGGCGCGCCCATGGTCGCCGCGGAAAAATCCGGCATCCCGGTCATCAATGCCGGAGACGGAGGACACCACCATCCGACCCAGACGCTGACAGACCTGCTGACGATCCGCAGCCTGAAGGGGCGCCTGGGAGGCTTCACAATCGGCCTGTGCGGCGACCTGAAATTCGGGCGTACCGTGCATTCCCTTATCAATGCGCTGGTACGCTATGAAAATATCCGGTTCATTTTCATCTCTCCCGAAGAATTGAGAGTCCCTGACTATATCACGGATATGCTGAAAGAACAGGACATTCCCTTCAAAGAAGTCATACGCCTGGAAAATGTCATGTCTGAACTGGACCTGCTGTACATGACCAGGGTGCAGAAGGAACGTTTCTTTAATGAGGAAGATTATGTCAGATTAAAGGATTTCTATATTCTGAATGCCGAGCGAATGAACCTTGCCAAAGAGGATATGCTGGTACTCCATCCCCTGCCCAGGGTAAATGAAATCTCCGTGGAGGTGGATGACGACCCCAGGGCCATGTATTTCAGGCAGGCCCAGTACGGCGTGTATGTGCGCATGGCGCTGATACTGACCCTGTTGGGCATCAGCTGCTCCTGACCGGCTGCCGGAATCGTACCCACGTCATCACCCAAGCGCTGACCGGAAAGCAGACTTATGAAACACCTGAAACCGAAAGGAATAAAACAATATGCTGAATGTAGGAAAAATCGAAGAAGGCTTTGTACTGGACCATATCAAAGCCGGCAAAAGCCTGGATATTTATGACCATTTGCAGTTGGACAAGCTGGACTGTACCGTGGCCATTATCAAAAACGCCAGAAGCGACAAAATGGCAAAAAAAGATATTTTGAAGGTAGAATGCGATATCAATATGCTGGATTTGGATATACTTGCCTTTATTGATCACAATATCACTGTGAACGTGATCAAGAACGGCCAGATCGTGGAGAAAAAGGTGCTGACCCTGCCCAGACAGATTAAAAATGTCATCCACTGCCACAATCCCAGATGCATCACATCCATCGAGCAG
The DNA here is from genome assembly GCA_910587555.1 of uncultured Acetatifactor sp. GTDB lineage: Bacteria > Bacillota > Clostridia > Lachnospirales > Lachnospiraceae > Acetatifactor. Next base: position 30,783 of record CAJULV010000019.1, on the reverse strand, counting down.
GAGCTGCCCCATATTTTCTATCTGGCGGATGCCAAAAAAGAGATATACCGCTGCAAGTATTGCGACGAGAAATACGCTGCTGCCGCCAGGGCCTGAAAAGCACGGAGCTGTCGCATAGGAACCACAAACACCAGATATCGTTATGCCTGTACCGGGCAACCTGTATCTTGTGTAGAATGACTTAATGCGACAGCCCCGTTCTTATCCCTCAGATCCCACATCAAGCAGAGGCCTTCGGAATGTTTACCGGCTGGCCGATAACGATTCTGTCAATATCCGAAATCTGGGGATTGGCTTCCCGCAGCTCCTCCAAAGAGATCTTATACCTGCGCGCGATATGAGAAAGCGTATCTCCGGGCTGCACTGTATAGCCCTCCATCAATATGACAATATATTCGTCACCACGGTTTATTCCAAATATGGCATGGCCGTCCGGCATAATGCGGAAAGCCGCTTCCTGCCGCAGGCTTCCGTTGTTTTCATCATAAAAGCAGAGTACGGCATGTTTCCCTGCATTCTCTTCCCCAAGTGCCATATGCACATTCAGGCGACAGGGATAACTTTCCTTATCCGCCATACAAAACTGCTTGACAATGGGATATCCCTGAAACGGCACCATTGCCTCACCTGGAATATCCGTTTCATAAACGACTTCCATATTAACGGGCGTATCTGTTGCCTTAACGTCCTTACCGCTGATACTGAACGTGACACCGTTTGAAGTATGAAGCCCCAGCGTGACATTTTTTCCCGCCAGCCGCTCCAGAATGCCCTCCGGAACCGTAAATCTGTTCCCCGCCTGGAAATTGACATTTTCTTCCCTTCCCTCCGCAATCGCCGCGTCCAGCCGCTCAAGCAGAGTCTCCCAGTCGTCTGCAGCCTCCTCATAAGAAGCCTGTTTTAACAAAACCGCGGACATGCCGGCTGCCTCCACCGGCAGGCGCGGCTGCATCAGGGGTATAAGCAGGGCTATCAGCCACAGCAATGCCGTTCCCGTTTTTCGTTTCTTCATCACTCGTTTCCTCCGTTTCCTGCGTACGTCTTCAGCTGTCCTGCCACAACCGCACAGACAGGAAACGTCTTCCTTCCGGGACCGCAGCACGATCCCGGCTTCAGCTGTACGGTTTTTCACAGGCAAATCATCAAATTTCCCTGTTATTATGCCCGACAGTGTAAAAATTATCAGTTTTTTCTACAAAAAACAGGCGCCCCTGCGGAAATATCTTCTGCATGGACACCTGTTCTTTTACTTTGAATGCTGTCTTCTATCTCACGCCGTCCCCGACTGTCATACCTATTCCAAGAGCTAACTCAACTGGCCCTCCAGCACTTTCGCGGCCTCCGCAATACACTCCGGAATTCCCGCCGGATTCTTACCGCCGGCCTGAGCCATACCCGGCTTTCCGCCGCCTCCGCCGCCTACCTTTCCGGCAATTCCCTTAATCAGATTCCCCGCATGAGCGCCTCTGGCAAGTGCGCCGTCTGTAGCCATGGCTATCATATTTACCTTACCGCCCGCATTGGACAGCAGGACAATGACACCCTCGCCCAGTTTTTCCTTCAGCTGGTCTCCCAGATCCCGCAGCCCGTTCATATCCACATTGTCAACGCTGACAGCCAGAAGCTTCACACCTTTCACTTCCGCCACATTATCCATCACATCTCCCAGCGCCTCTTTGGCCGCCTTTGCCTTCAGAGACTCCAGTTCGGAGGAAAGGCCCTTCATTTCCGCCATCATATGCCCGCATTTCTCCACCAGGTTAGCAGGTGTGGCTTTCAGAACTTTAGCCGCTTCCTCTATGGTCCGCTCCAGCCCCCTGTAGTAAGCAAACACGCCGTTCCCTGTGAGCGCCTCAATCCTGCGGACGCCTGCCGCAATGCCGTTCTCGGACAGAATCTTAAACACGGCGATGGATGCGGTATTTTCCACATGGGTGCCGCCGCAGAGTTCCACAGAAAAATCGCCCATTTTCACCACGCGCACCTCTTCGCCGTATTTCTCGCCGAACAGTGCCATAGCCCCGGTCTTCCTGGCTTCCTCGATACCCATAACTTCCGTCACCACCGGCAGATTTTCCAAAATCTTCCGGTTCACAATCTGCTCCACCCTGTCCAGCTCGTCCTTTGTCATGGCCGCAAAGTGGCTGAAATCGAAACGCAGCCTCTCACCGTCCACATAGGAACCGGACTGTTCCACATGGGTGCCAAGGACTTCCCTGAGTGCCTTGTGAAGCAGATGGGTAGCGCTGTGGTTCCTGCAGGTATCGCCGCGCTTCCCGGCGTCCACGCTAAAGGCAGCCATATCCCCCACCTTAATCATGCCGCCGGTAACTATGCCGATATGCCCAACCTTTCCGCCCAGAAGCTTTACCGTATCCCTGACCTCGAAACTGCCGTCAGCCGTGGTAATTACACCCGTGTCGGCATTCTGTCCGCCCATAGTAGCATAGAAAGGAGTCTCCTCCGCGATAACCGTTCCTGTCTGACCGTCCGTCAGAGCCTCCACCTGTTCGCTCTCCGTGGTCAATACGGTTATTTTCGAATTGTGCCGCAGCCTGTCATAGCCTACAAACCGTGTGGTAACGGATGGGTCAATGGACTCATACACCGTCACATCCGCCCCCATGTAGTTAGTCACCTTGCGGGCCTTGCGCGCCATCTCGCGCTGACGCTCCATACAGACGCCGAAGCCAGCTTCATCTATGGTAAAACCCTTCTCTTCCAGGATTTCCTGTGTCAAATCCATGGGAAATCCGTAAGTATCGTAGAGCTTGAAAGCATTCTCCCCGGAAAGTTCCGTAATGCCGTTTTCCTTCATCTCCGCTTCCATCTGCCCCAGGATGCTCAATCCCTGGTCGATGGTCTTGTCAAACTTGTCCTCCTCCTGGGTAAGCACGTTCAGAATAAACGCCCGCTTCTCCTCCAGCTCCGGATAACCGTCCCTGCTCTCGTCGATTACAGTCTCGCTCAAGGATGCCATAAACTTATCCGTGATTCCCAGGAGTCTTCCGTGCCTGGCCGCGCGGCGTATCAGCCGTCTGAGTACATACCCTCGTCCCTCATTGGAGGGCAGGATGCCGTCGCTGATCATAAATGTAGTGGAACGGATATGGTCGGTAATCAGGCGGATAGACACATCCTTCACCGCGTCCGCCCCATATTCCGTCCCGGCGATCCGGCAGATTCTGTCCCTGATTGCCTTCATGGTATCGATATCGAATACGGTGTCCACATCCTGCACCACCACCGCCAGACGCTCCAGCCCCATTCCGGTATCGATATTTTTCTGTGCCAGCTCCGTATAGTTGCCGTGGCCGTCATTGTCAAACTGGGTAAACACATTGTTCCAAACTTCCATAAACCTGTCGCATTCACAGCCCACCCTGCAGTCGGGCTTGCCGCAGCCGTACTTCAGTCCCCTGTCATAGTAGATCTCGGAACAGGGACCGCAGGGACCTGCGCCATGCTCCCAGAAATTGTCGCATTTTCCGTTCTCATCCCGGTAAAAGCGGGTAATCTTCTCCGCCGGCACACCGATTTCCTTCGTCCAGATCTCGAAGGCTTCCTCATCCTCGCTGTAGATGGAAGGATAGAGACGCTCCGGCTCCATGCCCACCACCTCCGTCAGGAATTCCCAGCTCCACGCAATGGCCTCATGCTTAAAGTAGTCGCCAAAGGAAAAATTTCCCAGCATCTCGAAAAAGGTCAGATGCCTTGCGGTCTTGCCCACATTCTCGATATCGCCGGTACGGACGCATTTCTGGCAGGTGGTGACCCTGCGTCTGGGCGGAAGCTCCTGCCCTGTAAAATAGGGCTTTAAGGGCGCCATGCCGGAATTGATAATCAATAAGCTGTTGTCATTGTGGGGCACCAGTGAAAAGCTCTTCATCTTCAGATGTTCCTTGCTCTCAAAGAATTCCAGGAACATTCTTCTTAATTCGTTTACACCATATGGTTTCATATGTTCTTCCTCCCAAATCCATTGTACTCAAGAATTGCCGATTCCATAAGGACATATCCATCTGCCGTTTTGGGTACCGAAATCTATTATATCATGAATTTCCATTTTGTATAGCGGAAATATAACAAATCTTCACCTCAGGGGTAAATAATAGGTAACAGTTCAGCGCCCTGTCTGTCACAATCCTTTATATGATTTATGTAAAATCAGGAGCTGCCGCATTAAAGGTCATGAATTTCTGAATGCGGCAGCCCCCGCACAAAAACACCCGGGAGTACCTTCGGTTTTACAGGATGCTACTGCACATGGAATGCCGTCAGCCCGGGATATTCCGCGGCCTCCCCCAGCTCCTCCTCTATCCGCAGCAGCCGGTTGTACTTTGCCACCCTGTCGCTGCGGCAGGGCGCACCGGTTTTAATCTGTCCCGTGTTCCACGCCACGGCCAGATCCGCGATTGTGGTGTCCTCCGTCTCTCCGGAACGATGGGACATCACTGCCGTATAATTGTTCTTGTGAGCCAGTTCCACTGCCTCGAAGGCCTCGGTAAGGGTGCCTATCTGGTTCACCTTCACCAGAATGGAGCCTGCTGTTCCCAGCTTGATTCCCGCTGCCAGCCTCTTTTTATTGGTGACAAACAAATCGTCTCCCACCAGCTGCACCTTTCCGCCCAGCCTCTGGGTCAGCTTCTGCCATCCCTCCCAGTCGTCTTCCGCCAGGGCGTCCTCAATGGATATGATCGGGAAGTTCTGGGTCAGTGTCTCAAAATAGGAAATCATCTCATCGGCACTGCGTATCACCTCTTCCCCTTTCAGGCTGCTCTCACCGGGAAAATGATACATATCCGTTTTTTCGTTGTATAATTCACTGGATGCCGCATCCATGGCGATCCATACATCCTCTCCAGGCCTGTAGCCGGAAGCCCTGATTGCCTCTACCAACAGCTCCAATACGCTCTCCGCATCCGGCAGATCCGGTGCAAATCCGCCCTCGTCCCCTACGCCCGTAGAGAGTCCCTTGCCCTGCAGGATCTTCTTCAGGTTATGATAGGTTTCCGCACAGATACGCAGCCCGTCGGCAAAACTGTCCGCACAGGTGGGCATAATCATGAATTCCTGGAAATCCACCGTGTTTGCTGCGTGTTTGCCGCCGTTTAGGATATTCATCATGGGTACGGGCAGCAGATGTGCCCCGGTGCCTCCCACATAGCGGTACAGGGGCAGGGAAAGGGCGCCGGCAGATGCCTTCGCACAGGCCAGGGAGACGGAAAGCGTGGCATTGGCACCCAGGTTTTCCTTGTTTTCCGTGCCGTCCAGCTCAACCAGTATCCTGTCCACCTGAATCTGGTTCAAAGCATTTTTTCCCATGAGGGCAGGGGCAATCTTCTCGTTGACGTTTTTCACGGCATGCTGCACGCCCAGCCCAAAATAGCGCGGCTCGCCGTCCCGCAGCTCCACTGCCTCAAATCTTCCCGTGCTGGCGCCGGAAGGTACTGCTGCCGTCCCTGCATAAAGCTTTCCGTTCTCCTGGTTTCGTACCGTAACCTGCGCCTCCACCGTGGGATTTCCCCTGGAATCCAGAATTTCCCGGGCATGGACGGATTTTATTTCAAGATATATGGCCATAACATATGCCTCCTTTTCGGGTGATTGTTTTTCTTATACGCTTGAGCATATTCATTCGCTCTTTTTTGTTCCGCATTATGAACATGCTCATTCGTAATCCTTGCGTATAAATTGCCCGAAAAAAAGACCTGCTATTCAAATTGTTGTTATTTATACAAATTTAGGAATTCATCAGCCGTAAGATCCACATTGAATACTTCTGTGCCGTCTTCCATTGCAGCACCTTCGTACCAGTTCCAGACCATATCGATATTGGGTGTTTCAACATGAAAGATTCCCGCAATATCTTTCATAATTTTGAGTCCAAACGGAAAATCTGCCGTAAAATAACGTGAATTCCAGTCCGGGACCCAGGCATCATTCACCTTTTTCATCGGTGAAACCAGCCCTTTAAATGCTTTAATGCCGCGGATTTTTTCGGTCATCGCATCCGCTGTCCTGCTTTCATAATAATCTGCCAGAGACACAACAGAACTTAAATCCAGCGGAATTGCCCTGCATAATTTCTGAAGCTCCGTGTCACAGGCAAGCAGCATTTCCGAAGCACCGACTGTCCACTCCTCATAGAAGAGAATCTGTTCCGGATACGCGTCTCCTGCTTTATAATCTTTAAACATGGAATACAAGCGCGTCGTGTGAAGAATCGGATTCGAAGGCGTCAGTGTTACCGACAGGTAATTCCCCAATGCCCTGCATGGCATGTCAAATATTTCTTCCATTACCCGGCAGATATCGGCCGTATCCGATGCAGGAATTGCCCCGATATGCATTTCCGGTTTCCGCCCAAGTTCATATACTGATTTGCCGTATTGCCTTAACCTTGCAATACTGTGTACCCGCTGTAAACCAAACAGAACGCATCCCTTCTCAATCAGATGCCGGAAGGCAAATTCCGCCCCCCCGCTTCCCGGTATGATCCCTATTTTCTGCCCTTTATGTACAAGGGGCAGCATTTTATCCGCAAACACCGAAAACAGCTGTGCCGGCAGCGTAACCCATACATAATCAGCTGCTTCCAGCGCCTCCTCCAGGGAATCGGTTATCCCGGATAAAAAACCAGTGCGAAGCGGCTCTTCCGCATTATTATAAACTTGAATTTCTTTATTCCAGTCCCCTGGCCGGGAAGTGAACATGGTAACCTCATGCCCTTTGGCAGCAGCTTCCGCCGCCATTAATGTCCCGATATTTCCACCGCCTATTATTGTAATCTTCATACCTGTCCTTCCTGTGCGCTGCAGCAGGCATGCTGGCCATGCGCTTATCCAAACCCTTTCCCAAATGCCTCTCCTTTAACCCCAGGTTGCTTCACGGGCAAAAGGCTGTAAACCGGCTCCGTGAAGCTTCCTCAATAAGTCTTCCCTGCCAGTATCTCCCGGTAATCCTGGTAATTTTTCTCCAGAAGCCCAGGCGTATCCAGCCCGTAAGGACATTTGGCCTTACATCTGCCGCAGTGGAGACAGTTTTCAATTTTTTTCATCATCTCCTGCGCCCCGGGCGTGAGCTGGGCCGCAGAGGGGGAACGGCGGATCAACAGGCTCATCCTGGCACAGGTATTGATCTCGATGCCTGCGGGACAGGGCATGCAGTATCCGCATCCCCGGCAGAAATCCCCTAAAAGCTCTTCCCTGTCCCCGGCGATGACAGCGGACAGCTCCTCGTTCAGAACCGGCGGATTGTCTATGTAGGACAGGAATTCATCCAGTTCCCGCTCCCGCTGCACGCCCCAGATGGGCAGCACATTCTCATACTGCGCCAGATAGGCATAGGCGGCTGCAGAGTTTGTGATCAGCCCTCCTGCCAATGCCTTCATGGCGATAAAACCCATGTCCGCCCGGGCGCATTTTTCCACCAGACCAAGCTCTTTCTCCGTGGCCAGATAGGAAAAAGGAAACTGCAGCGTCTCATACAGGCCGCTTTGGATGGCTTCCTCCGCCACATTCAGACGATGGTTCGTGATGCCGATATGCCGGACCATGCCTTTCTCCTTCGCCTCCAGCATGGCCTCGTAGAGCCCGCTGCCGTCTCCGGGTTTCGGACAGAATGCCGGATTGTGGAACTGATATAGATCGACATAATCCGTGCGCAGATTCCCAAGGGAGGTCCCAAGATCCTTCCAGAACCCTTCCGCGTCCGAAGCCCCTGTCTTGGTGGCGATATACACCTTTTCCCGCATGCCTTCAAAGGCTTCCCCCACTTTCTCCTCGCTGTCCGTGTAGAAACGGGCTGTGTCGTAGAAAGTCACGCCATGGTCATAGGCCTTCCGCAGAAGCTTCACTGCCTCCTCCCTGGATATCCGCTGTATGGGCAGCGCCCCGAAGGCATTTTTCTCCACGGTAATGCCTGTTTTTCCCAATGTCACCTTTGTCATACGCTTCCTCCTCGTCTTCGTTAAAAAGGAACCACAATCGTATCTCTACAATCCATGGTTCCTCTGTCATCCCTGTCCTTTCTGCCGCGGGAAGTTCTTTTCCGTTTCGGATTTTCTCTTCTGCCGGCGAAGCTTCCGGTCCTTCAGGACAGCTCCTTCTTTATTTCTTACTTCTGAACCAGCAGCGACTTCCCTGTCATCTCCGCAGGCTGTTCTTTTCCCATGATCTGGATCAGCGTGGGGATAATATCCGCCAGGCATCCGTTCTCACGGAGGGTATAGGCCTGGTCATAATTCACCAGGATAAAGGGCACCTGATTGGTGGTATGGGCGGTAAAGGGCTCACCGGTCTCTTCGTCCACCAGCATCTCCGCATTGCCGTGATCCGCGCAGATAAACATGGCGCCGTCCACTTCCTTAACGGCTTCCACTGCCCTGCCCACGCACTCATCCACTGCCTCCACTGCTTTCACAGCAGCATCCAGCACGCCCGTATGCCCAACCATGTCCGGATTTGCAAAATTGATGATAATCACATCATACTGATGGGAGCGGATGGCCTCGCAGAGCTTGTCGCACACTTCGTATGCGCTCATCTGGGGCTTCAGATCATAAGTTGCCACATCCTTGGGGGAATTCACCAGTACCCTGTCCTCCCCTTCGTTAGGTTCCTCCACGCCGCCGTTGAAGAAGAAAGTCACATGGGCGTATTTCTCCGTCTCCGCAATACGGGCCTGCTTCATGCCGTTTGCCGCCAGCCATTCCCCGAAAGTATTGGTGACGGAAACCTTGTGGAATGCCACGTCCTTGTTGGGGATGGTAGGGTCATAATCGGAGAAGCACACATAGGTCACATCCAGTCTCTGCCCTCTGTCAAATCCCTTGAAATCGTCGTCACAGAAAGCCCTGGTAATCTCCCTGGCCCTGTCCGGACGGAAGTTAAAGAAGATAATGGAATCTCCGCTCTGAATGGTGGCAACGGGCTTTCCGTCCTCCACAGCCAGAGTGGGCTTCACAAATTCATCCGTCTCGCCCCTGTCATAGGACGCCTGGATGCCGCAGATTCCACAGTCTGCCGTCAGGCCCTCTCCCTTTGTCATGGCGTCATAGGCCAGCTTCACACGATCGTAGTTGTTATCCCTGTCCATTACGTAATAACGTCCCATAACAGACGCAATTTTGCCTACGCCGATTTTCTCCATCTCTTTTGCCAACTCCACTGCATATTCCTTGCCGCTGGCAGGAGGCGTGTCGCGCCCGTCCAGGAAACAGTGTACATACACGTTCTCCAGGCCGTTCTTCTTTGCCAGCTCCAACAGGCCGTACAGATGGGTATTGTGGCTGTGCACCCCGCCGTCGGACAAAAGGCCCATCAGGTGAAGGGCGCTTCCATTCTTCTTACAGTTTTCCACCGCCTTCAGCAGAGCGGGATTCTCAAAAAAGGTGCCGTCCTGAATCTCCTTGGTAATCCTGGTCAGCTCCTGATATACAATGCGGCCTGCGCCCATGTTCAGATGGCCTACCTCTGAATTGCCCATCTGTCCCTCGGGAAGGCCTACCGCCATGCCGCTGGCATTGCCTCTCACAAAAGGGCACTCCGCCATCAGCCTGTCCATCACAGGGGTCTTCGCCAGCGCCACTGCATTGCCCTCTGTCTTCTCATTGAGTCCGTACCCGTCCAGAATCATTAATACTACCGGTTTCTTGCTCATCTCTTCTCTCCCTGCGCACCCCTGTCCGCCGTCCTCCCGGACATGGTATGCTTTCTTTTTTTAATTATCTGCGGAAAAAAGAACTTTCCTGCTTTCTTTTAGAATTATACACTGAAAAATTCAGACTTGCAATACTTCTGTCCCTGAAGTATGCAAAAAAGGGCGCCTGCTGCTCACACGCAGTTCAGCACCCCGCCGATAATGTCGATTCCCGCCGCATTCAGTTCCTTCACTGCCTCATACACCGCGTCCACCGTCGCCATATCCTCCCGCACCACCAGCAGCACGCCGTCCGCCAGCTTCCCAATCTGCAGTATATCCGGATAAACCCGAACGGCAGGTGTATCTATGAGAATCAACTCGAAATCCGCAGCAAGTTCCCGAATGGCTGCGGCAAGTTCCCCTTCTCCTCGAAATATTTTCTGTTTTGCGAAGCCCACAACCGTGTATATCCCGCTGTCCAGCTTCTCCACAAATTTTCTCAGATTACCGTCCCTTGGCTCTCTTGTGTCCCCGTCGTACCCCTTATGCCTTTTGGCATACTGATAGAGAGACCCATGCCGGAAATCATAATCCAGAAGCAGAACCCTGCAGCCTGTTTCCTGCATGGCAAGCGCCAGATTGTATATAACTGTAGTCTTTCCTTCACCCGGATTGGCAGAGGCCACCGCAATGATCTTCTTGTGCCGGTATTCCAATTCGTGGCGGAACACAGCTGCAAGGCGGTCATATGAAATGCGGTTTTTCTCCGCATCCCTGTAATCCCTGCTGTCCCTGTCCGCCTCCCCCGCTCCGTTTTCCGTATCGGGAAAAACGGCATCCAGATATGCGGCATCCTCGCCCTTATCCCTTGTCCTCCGCCTTGAAATCCTGCCCAGGAATTCCACACCGCAGTCCTTAAGGCTCCGCTCATCCCTTACCCTGGGATGCCGGATGCTGTATACAATACTTATGACGCAGATAACGGCAAATCCCCCTGCCATCCCAATCAGCGGATAAAGATCCTGCCCTCCCCGACCGCTGCTGATTACAGCCTGGCCGGCCTCGTCTACAACCTTCACTGCCCCGATATCCAGCAATTCCAGCATCACATCGGGAAGGACATCCATGAGGGAGTCCAAAAGAGCCTGTGCCTGCTCGGAATCTTCCCAGGAAAGAGAGACAATCAATGCCGTTGTCTCCCCGACCTGTGAAACCTTAACAGCCGATTGCAGGGTCTGAATCATGCCTTCGGCCTCCTTACCGGAAACGCCGCTCGCCTCCGCCACCCGGCTCAGCACCAAATCTGTAGTCGCCAGGAACTGCACATAGGCTGACAGGTTCCGGGCTATCGTGAAATCCGCTGTCCCCGGCACAGACTTTTCGTCCTGGTACAGACCGGAGGGCGACTCTGCCGTCACAATCATGGATGCCGTTGTCACATAAGCTGTCGGCCGGGAGGCTGAAGCCATAAATCCAAGAATACCGCCGATCACCGCAAGCAATACGGCAGGAACACGCAGTTCCCAGATCGTTTGAATCATATCCGGGAGGGATATTTGAATTTCATCTGTATCGTATGCAGGCACCTTTCCTTCTCCTCGCCGCGCTTTCGTTTTATTGTCTGCAGGCCGTCAATGCATTCCCGCTTCTGCAGTTGGGCTGTACGCTTCCATCGATATATCAGGCCGTAATTACCCTGCCCCTATGATATCAAATACCCCATTATACATAAATACCCGTTCCGTCGACAAATATCGACAAATATCAGCATTCTTAACCGCTACTCTCCTGTTCCGCAGGACTTCCGCCATCCGCCGGACAGGAAAGCCTCGCCTTCCCTTCCCCCGGCCCCCTTATCCTGTTCCCGCTGATCACATCTGCCAAGTACAGCAACGAAAAATTCATTGTGGGGAATAGCAATATATTTTCCGAAATATTATAAATACCTGCTGCCAACATGACACACAACACATAACGCTCCACCGCACATTGCCTGCCATAGCAATACATAATGTGCAAAAACACTGCCAGGGAAGTCACAATCAAACCATACTTGATCATCATTGCTGCATATCCGCAGTCCAGGGAAATCCAGTGAAATCCCACTTCATCTCCCCAGAATCCGGTCATGTCCTGTATATTGTTTCCAAATATCCTGATACCGAACTTCAACATATGTCTGTATACAAAACGCAGCCTTGCCTGCAATATGTTATCCAGTTTCTGGTACAGCATGGGGCTCTGGTCATGAAGCAGTACGATTCCAAAAGAAAAAATACAGCACCCTCCTATAAGGACTGCCGTAATCATGGCCTTCAGTACTCTCAGCCTAAGCCACCCCAAGTCGCTGTATGCCAATGCAGCCAATAACACAATTCCTCCAATCAGTGCAGTTCTTGAACCGTTGACTGCGTAACTCAAAATTAATGTGCCGGTTAGAAAGATATATTCCCTTGCTTTCAATCTTCTCTTATACTTTTCGTTGACAAGCAGCACATATAATACCATCAGTTCAAATACCATGAGTCCTAATGTATTATAGTTTCTAAATCCCAGGGATCTGCGGTATACTATCCCGTCGCCAAAGAAGCTGTATAACCGCTCATAGCTTCCGCTTTGGGTCGGTATAATCTTTCCTATGGAGCAGACGACACTGATGATAACGAAACTTAATTTTTCCAGAAACATATCAAAAAATAAACCTGCCCTGTCTACATTCATAAACGCAAAGATGCCCATTGCGGAAATCACCAATGAAAACTCATCCGAAACACAGGCATACAACATCCCTGTCCCCAGAATTAATGTCATCCATACGATTTCACTTCTGCTATACCCTCTACAACTATATCGCCATAAAATAATGAAACCAACTATTGCTGCTGCCAGATAATTCAGGAAGCTTCTGTATGGGAAAAAAATACTCAAAAATGCCCCCCCTAGCATATAATGGATATCGATCAATATGATTACGCTCCTGCCTAACAGGTCAAGGCACGTCTTAGTTTTGGCATTCATGCATCTCTTTCCTCCACCAACTCCCAATGAACCCATCAATGAGCTGCTCCTTTTCTCCCCTCTGTCACAACCTGATTTCCGCTGCCACCCAATTTCCTGTCCTCCTGTTTCCCTACAGATATCTTTCTTTCAGATACCCCAGCCTGTTCCGTCTTCCCTCAATGTCCCCGAGCCGGGTCCTCTCCCCCGCGTACCGGTCTGCCCAGGCCTCATACCTCCAGTTAAAGCCAAGCCACACGGGACTGTCCAGGAATGCATTCAGGCATTCCCGCAGACCGCTCCGCAGATCCCTGAACGCCGTATCCCCGCAGACTTCCGCCAACTTTTTCCCGTCGAATGTCCGGTCATACAGACGGTCATATTTTATCTGCGCCCCGTTCCAGACTTTCTGAAGCCCTGCGGAATCCTCCGGCATCAGAACTTTCGGCCGGATGCATGTCCTTTCCTCAATTACCTCCAGATATATTTCCAGAACCTCCTTCCAGGCAGCACGCTCTTCCGCGGCAATGTGAAACACCTGCCCCAGTGCCCCGGGATTTCCAACCAGTTTCGCAACCGCGGCAGCCACATCCGGCCCATAGGTCATTGTTGTGCTTCTCTCCGCAATATCCCCCGGCAGAACAATCGTCCTCCCCTTCAGCGCCCTCCAGAGCCAGTGTTCTTTCTCATATACGCCCAGCTGGAGCCGCCGGTGATTGTAGGTAATATAAGGCCGTATGATTGTCCAGTTTTTCCTGCCGCATGTTAAGAGCAGGTCTTCCTCCCTGGCCTTCGCAAGGGCATACTCATCCGTCTCCAGGTACTGCCTGTCCCTGCATACATCCAGCAGCCTGGGGGACGCCTCCGTAAGCGGTTCCCCTGACCGGGCATAGACGCGGGCCGAGCTGAAAAAGAAATACTGGTCCGTATTTTCCAGAAACAGCGGCAGCCTGTCCCTGAACTCCCCGGAACCGTAGACCATGAAATCCAGGACGGCACCGTATCCCTTCTCCAGAATCCCCCTTAAAAAACCCTCCTCATGGGCATTGCCGGTAAAATAGCGGATTCCTTCCCCGGGCTTTCTTTCCTGCCGCGTGGTGACATGCACCTCATTCCCCGCCTCCCCAAGCAGCCCCACCAGGGGTTCCCCCATTGCCCCTGTTCCTCCCAGAACCAGTATTTTCACCGTCTCACCTCTTTGCAAGCGCCTTCAGGACGCTGACTCCCTTCTCCCCCAGAATCCCTTTTGCAGCCTGTTTCACCCTGTCTGCCGCCCCCGGCGGGCTGGCCAGGATATGGTTCATCCGTTCAAGGGCAGCGCTTTCCTCCTCCGGACGGGTAAACACCTCAAACAGTATCGGTTTCTCCGCTGCTTCCGGCGCCAGAAACAGTTTCACCTTTTCCAGGTACTCTTCCCTGGCGGCTGCGCTTAGATAGGTAAAGCCCAGATTTTCGGCATAATTCCGCACCAGTTCCCTGGACTGTCTCCCGTAATGTCCGGCCGCCGCAATAAAATCGTCCGCCCCGTCACCAAACCTGGCCCCGAAATGGCTGTAATTCTTAAATTCCGTTCCGCAGCCGTTATTTACAAGCAGTATCCTGACGTTTTTTCCCACATGCCTGTTTGCCGCGGCGTTCATGTCGTAGAAAAACGCCAGGTCCCCAAGCACCAGGAAATGCAGCCTTTCCCTGTCCGCCAGGGCTGCCCCCACGATGGTGGACACCAGGCCGTCAATGCCGAATCCCCCGGTATTGGAATAACAGTCCACACTGTCCGGCGCCTCAAAAAAATTCCAGGTCCGCAGGGTATTCAGAATCCCCAGGTGAAGCACGCTGTTTTCCGGCAGCCTGCCTATGGTCTGCTGCGCCATCCATGCATTGGAAAAGGGAAGCTCCGGAATCCTGCCTGTAATTATGTCAAAAACTTCCCTGCATTCCGTGTAATAGGGCATATCCCCTCCGTCCTTCCCCTCCTGTGCAGCGTAACAGGCAAAAAAGTCCGCTTCCTCCATGTCAAACACATATGCCAGTTTCCGGAAAGTGTCCCTGACCCGGCCGTCCGGATTTACCCGCCATACTTCCTTGGGCCTGAAGCCCATATAGGCTCCCGACATCTCCCCCATATCAATGAGAAGGTCCATCTCTGCAGTTTCATTCCGATACTGCGCCTGCCCGCAGATCAGGTTGTACTGTATCCTGTATCTGCCATGGTAATTGCTCGTATGATCGCAGAATACCGCCCCGTTGTATTTTCTGCAGAATGCCTCCACCTGCGCGGTCAGTTCCCTTCCCCATTTCAGATGTGCCCCCACAAAAATTCCCACCCTGCCTGCAGGAACGGCCGGAAATGCATCTCCTCTCTCCACCCTGCGTATGACCCTGTACGCCGGAAGCTCCCTGACACTGAAATCCCTGCTGTAAGCCGTGACAAGGTTAATATGTACCGGACCGCCCCCCCTGTGCCGCAGCGCCAGAAGAGCCTCGTTCAGTTTCACATTGCAGGCCCACTCGTCCTCCCCGTCATGGACGGAAGGAATCTGGACGCTCATCACCGCTATGTCGTTCTGGATGACGGAGCGGTCCACCACCTGGGGGCAGAGCTGCCCTATCCTTCCTGTGTGCTGGGTACTGGTAATGGCCAGAACCGGCAGCTTGCGGTAAAAAGCTTCCGTCAGCCCGGGAACATAATTCCGGGACGCGGTGGCCCCGGTGCAGCTCAGGGCCACTGCCTCCCCGCTCTCTGCCGCCAGGCCGCAGGCCATGTACGCCGCTGACCGTTCGTCCGCAGCGGAATAGATTTCAAAGTACGGATCCTGCTGTATGCTTGCCACGAAAGTGATGTTGGTGGTTCCCGGGGAAGCGATCACCTTCCTTATGCCGTTCTGTTTCATCAGGTAGACCAACATCTGTACATTCCGTTCTGTCGTATAAAATGTATCCATAAAAAACTCCTTTTCCGGATACCCTTTCAACGCCCGGCCAGCTTTTCTGCCTTTCTTTTTATCTTTCCGGCAGTATTCCTGAACCTCCATAAGGAAAAAACGCCTGTGCCCAACAGGTTCAGCGCCCTGAAAAACTTCTTCCTCCCGGGATGCGGGGCCACGGATTTCCTGCTGTCCGCAGACGGCGGCAGGATACGCTCCACCTCCGTCCTGCGCAGCCGGATCCCCTGCGCAGCCTCCGCCAGAAGCTTCTCTCCCCCGGCGGAATGGATCAGGATAACGGAAGTGCCTTTGTCGTCATCCATCCCCGGCTCCACGGAATCCACCCCCCAGGCATCCCCGATGGTCAGGTCCGAGGGCCTGTCCAGTCCCTTGAACCTGCAGGCGTGGCAGGAGGGCCGCAGACAGATATTCCCCAGGAACATCTGCATGAACGGGTCCTCCCGGTGTACCTTTGTATACGTTCTTCCGTTGTCGAAAACCAGTTCCATGGCAAAACGCTTCCATCCATGGTCCTTATTCCGGAAAGACACTCGCTGCACCCTGCCTGCCCCGTGCCTTTTCACCTGCCATTCCAGGTACTTTTTCCATACGGCCGGGCTAGGCACGCCGTGGCACAGCACATCCACCGTATATAGTTTTTCATAATCCCGTACCAGAAACCGCTTTAATCCGGCAATCTGGCAGGCTGTCCCGCTGTAAAGCACGGTGCGTCCGGCCTCCAGGTCCGCCCTGGCCTGCGAAAAGGTATCTCCTGTTCTGCTCTGTAAATATTTGCTCCCTCTCAACAGGCATAGGTCGGATGCCGAATCCACCCGGATATGCCGCACCCCCTGTTCCTCATCCGACGCCGCACCGTACAGTACCCCCCCCGGGCCAAGTACGGCCCCGGCAAGCAGGGAAAAGACACCGCCGCTGGAACTGCAGGCCCTTATTTCCTCATCCTCCGCATAGCCCACACAGCAGCCCGGGACAGAATTTCCCCGGGGCATTTTCTCCGGAACAGGACAGACTTTTTCACATAAGCCGCAGGCAGTGCAGCCCTCCCCTGCCGTCTCCGGATAGGGAAACCCCTCCCTGTCCGGTTTCATGACGATACAGTTTTTCGGGCAGACCTGCGCGCAGGCGCCGCAGCCGCAGCACTGTTCTTTCTTTTCCTTCCTTTTCACCCGGCCTCTCCTCCTTTCCGGGACCGGCCTGCCAGTCTCTGCTCCAGCCGGAATTTTCCCCCCGTCATTTTGTCCATCAGCTGCAGCGCCGCCCGGAATTCCCCTGTCCTGCGGTATATGCCGTAAAAAACAGCATTGGGCGCCGCACAGCACACGGCGGCCCTGGCCAGAAATGTCCCCCAGTCCCCCAGGCGGATAAAGCTGCAGGCAAAAGCCGTCACACTGCAGGCCAGAAGCGACACCACTGTATAAAACAGCAGGGATTTCAGGTATCCCCTTAACCGTGCCTTTTCAAACAGAAGGGAAAACAGGTTATGGAGCAGCCAGGGCATCCCGACAAACAGCATGGACAGCACGGTGGAGAGAATGATCCCGTAAATCCCCCAGAACTGCACCATGGCAAGGTTCATGCCCAGATTTGCCAGGGCCGTCACCAGGGGCCGGAACCTGTCCTCATGCCAGATCCCCCCTGCATCCTTGTAGGTATTCAGCAGCTGGTTAATCTCAAAAACAAAAAAATAAATGCAGAAACAGACCACTACGCTGTAGGGCAGCATCAGCTCCTCCCCCATCCATATCTTCATAAACGGCTGAAACAGGCACAGAAAGCAGGCCGAACAGAAGCCGCCGATCCATGCAGTCAGAAACGTAAATTTTTTCAGGTCATTAAAATTCTTCTCCCTGGACTCCACCACAATGCTGTTGCCGATTCCCGCCGTGCATGCGCTGAAGGCAATGGCCACAAAACTCATGACAGAGGACAGGATGAAATAATAATTCTGGTATACAGCCAGGGCTGACAGTCCCAGAAAAGCCGAAATGACGATAGTGTCTGCAGAACTGACCACAACGGAACCGATTTTCGAAGTAAACAGGTCCCGGATTCTCCCGTTTATCTCCCGGACCGATTCCCTGTCAAGCTCCCCCCGGGGAACACAGTCCGGATACAGCCTCCCCGCCGCAGCCGCCGTGAGGATATTCGTCACGGCCTGCGTCCCCAGCATCACCAGGATGTAAATGTAATAATCCCGCAAAAGCCATAAAACAAGAAACTGCACCATGTACTGACCGGAACTGGTGACCAGGGTTACCCTGCTGATGACATCCGTTCTCTGATGCGCATACAGTATGCTGCTTTTATAGGCAAAAAGCCAGTAGGACAATACGGTGGCGGACAGGTTCAGAAGGTATAATGTATAGACATTAATCCCTGCCGGCACATCCCCGCTGATCAGTTTTGGTATGAAGGGGGTCAGCAGAAGCCCCGCTGCAGCGATCACCACCCCAATGACGCGGTAATACTTTTTGTACAGCCGCATCAGTGCGCAGATTTTTTCCTGGTCGTCTTCCGCTATGGGTCTGTACATGCTGTAAATCATGGCGGAACCCACCCCCAGTTCCGCCAGGTTCAGTACCTGCAGTATGGAAATGAACAGGCTGTTCAGGCCCAGATACCGGACTCCCATGAAATAGGTCATGGCCGTCCGCATCAGAAAGGGGATGATGATCTGGTAAGTCCTTGTTATTGTGCCGAAGAGCATGTTTCGGGCGGCGTTTTTGGTTCGTTCTATTTTCATAAATATTACCACATATCCACTTATTAATGAATTCTAATCCAAAGATAATGTTTTCACTTCATATACCTGTCAATGAATTCATCTGCTTTTTTCTTTTCTTCTTCTAAAATTATTTTTCTCTTTTTATAGTTGCAGCAATCAATTTGACGGTTAGGAACATACCATCTACTCTCCATTTGAAATTTTTCAAACAAATTATCAATGCGGGTACCCATTTTCTCATGTGCCGCCTCTTCTCTGCTGCAAACCAGAAAATCTTTCTCAAAAATAATAGAAAAAGCACATGCATGAAATGAGTCTGTAAAAATATAGGCTGCATGATGTATCAAATAAATAAATTCATCTGGCGCAGTAAGATACTGTTTTTCTAAATTGCGATCAAAAATATTTATAATTTTACAGTTATGTTCTTCTGCATATTTATTGATCGTATGATTTACATAGCTTTCTGTTCTTCCCAGAAAATACAGTAATATATACTTGTCACTGACTTCATATTCAGGTTTTTTCTCAATTTTTATCCATTCTGATTTATCCAACAGCAAGGTGGGATCTGATAATAGCTCTGCTTCCCGTCCGGTTAACTCCTGTATCAATTCGCACCCGGCTTTTTCTCTGCACGATAAAGCTTTCATCCCATTTAAACCACGTCGATGTATTTCTGTATCTTTATCAGGAAATTTATTCAATCCTATACTTGGTGCAAACGCAATTCTTTTTTCACGAGGAACAAACTGCAAATAAAAATATTCAAGTTCTTGTTCAAAGTTATGCCAATTGTGCCAGACTTGATCACTTCCTGTTACGTAATACGCAAATTCATCCTCAAACCTGATCTTTTTGTATACATTTATCTTTTTACCTTTTTTGATATGTTTTTCTGTGAACTTTTCAAACCCTTTTTTCCTTTTCCACTGTACAAAGCACGTCCGATATCTGGAAATAAAACATCCCAAAATTATCTTTACAGCGCTTTTTAATTTTTTAGCAGCTGTTAATTTCAATGTATACCAGTATGTACAGGATTGGAATCCATGCTGCTGCAATATTTGCTGTACTGCATAATTTTGCAGCCGATTTCCTATATTGGAATCATACAATGTTATTAATGCAACTTTTCGCATACTTATGCCTTTCTACTCCACTTTACATTGAGATAACATGGATATAAGAGTTAATAATAAATACATTCTGGTTTTCATTAATCCCGTCTTTGGGTATTTATGCTTTGTATGCTTTAACGCATTCTTTACTTCTTCTGTACAACACAAGTTTCTTATCTTTTTATATTTATAGAAAAAGCTGATCTTTCCGTCTATATAGCTGATCTCATCAATTGCTTTATAACAAATACCCAAAAACTGTTCATCATATAAAACCTTAGCTGAAGCAAACCCGGTCCTATTAATTGCCTTTATCATTTCACGATACGCATACAATGCAATTTCATCCATATCCCTGTGTCTCTGATACACTGCACTTCCAACTCTCACATACCGAAAATACAGCCCCTCCTTAAGATATGATATTCTCTTACAGCATCCAATACAATAAATATTAAATATTCTGTCTTCTGAAAGTTTTAATCCTACCGGAAATCCTACTTTATTGTCTTTAATCATACTACTTCTATACATACATCTCCAGACTGCACCAGCCAGTTGATACAATATATCCATAGATATTTCCTCTTTAGACAACAGACAGCTTTCTTTCATTCCTTCTACAGAATCGATATATTTATCTTTACCGTCCTCCCATATTACTGCATCGCAAACTATCATATCTGAATGGTCTTTATTCATTGCCAAAACCATTTTCTCATATATATTCTCTTCAATCCAATCATCCGAATCGACAAACGTAATCAAATCCCCTTTTGCCAATTCAATCCCATGATTCCTTGCTGCACTTACCCCGCTATTCTCCTGATAATAATACTGAAAACGACTGTCTTCTTCACAAATCTTCTTGCATATACCATCACTTCCATCTGTAGATCCATCATCAATAATGATAACCTCAATATCCTTATAGCGCTGTCTCTGTATGGCATGAAAGCACCTTTCTAAATAGTCCTTTGTATTATATACAGGTAAAATGATGCTGATTTTTTTATATTCCATTTTTCTTTTTCCACATTTCTTTCAATTTATCTAATTTGCGTAGCAAATATGCGATAGGCATAAGAATAAACAAATTAACACAATATCTGTCTTTTGAAATTTTTATATCCTCTGCAGCTTCCGATAAAGACTTTTTCATTCTCTTTCGGGTATTATCATACCAATACAGTCTGTACATCCTATCTTTGAATGGAACTATATGCATACTTTGCTCAACATAGAAACAATATCCTTTATAATTCCTCATATGTCCGTCTATTCCATTTGCACCATTTTTAGTCAATCCGTCATCTAAATATTCGCAAACATATATAGGTATATTATACCATCGTAATTTATACCCCCTATGTGCAATAGCATCCCAACATACATTTTCCGTCACAAAATATTCGCCTTCAAACTCTGGAAACGGAAACTGCCTGAGAATATCTGTTTTATATATCTCTGCTTTATCACCAAGCAGATTGTATTTTTTTCGTTCCAAATTGGAACATTCAACAAAGGCATTCCCCTGTAATTTAGGATTTTCCCCCCATACAATTCCATTTTTTGATATACGTAAGCCTGCTACCCCCGCAATATCATGTCTGTCTTTTATTTCCTCAATCCATTTCAGTATAAGCTCTACTGCATTGTCTGTAAGCATATCGTCACTATCAACAATAAAAAAATACACTCCCTCTGCCTTACCTAACGCATAGTTAATTGCTCTATGTTTTCCACCATGTTTTTGTTTGAAATATCTTATGGGAATTCCTGTCTTCTGATCCATGAATTGTTTCACTACTTCGTCTATATTATCATCCGATCCATCATCTACAACAATCCATTCAAAATCTTTTACTGTCTGATCGCACAATGAATTAAACAAATCCACAATTATTTTGCTCCTATTATACACCGGAGTAAATACCGTCAACCTTTTATTCATATATCACCTCCACTTCTAAGTACATATAATATGTCTGACCTTTTATACTGTCCAAGCAACAATCGAGTGCTTTCTCACATTGTACACAGGTACAATAATTGATAATCGTATTTCCTCTTTCACTGTAAAGTTTTCCTTTTCCACTTTCCCCATATCCATAAAATCCAAAGCCCCAACTTAACCCCACATATATAAATTAATATTGTTTTCATACGTATTTTTACTGCTCCATATCCCCACAGATTATGAACCATCCACTTCTTATTCTTAAGAAGCCTGATACACTCCCTCCTACTTTCTTCCAGTCTATATATATTTTCACCAATGTTCATCCAGGTAAAAGAAAAGTTTCTAATCAAAGCACGCTTTAACTCCTCTTCTACTGTTTCGCTCTCTTGTAGATATCTTATATTTCCCTCTGCTACCTCCAACCTGCTACATATGCCCTGAACACTGAGAATCCCTGTAGCAGAATCTCCTCTTTTAGTTCTATATGCATAATAATATTTTCCTATCACCCATACTCTTTGAGCTTGTAAAAATATTCTATATAGTACTTCCTCATCTTCGCATATTATTCTTCCTGGTTTGAATACAGTGTCACAATTTTCCCAAAGACTGCGGTGGAACGCATATAACCAACTCCACCAACAATTTCTGCCTTCTGACAACATATCTTTTAAAAATCTTTTTCCTGTCGGACATTCTTTATATTCCTTTATAAAATTTCTATTTTCCTTAGAAACTTCGGTCTCGTTATCTAATGTTTTTAACCACCATGCTACCATGTCAGCATTACGCACACGAATAGCCTCCTGTACCTCAAAGAGCATCTTTTCAGAATACCAAAAGTCATCCCCATCCAAGAAAATGAGGTATTCTCCTCTAGCCTCTTTTAATAACACATTCCTTGCAACAGCTACACCTTGATTTTTCTGATGCAGAACTCTTATACGCCCATCTTCTTTTTGAAATTGATCACATAATTCACCTGTACCATCTGTCGATCCATCGTCCACAATAATTGCTTCCCACTGGGAATACGTTTGACTTCTAACACTATTAATGCATTCCTCGATATATTGGGAAATATTGTACGCAGGAATCAGTATACTGAAAAATGGAGGATCAAATCCCATAATCTTTTTCCACCTATAATGTTATATTTTCCAAGGCATCCTAAATTTTTAAAAGCTGCTGAATTTTATGTTTTACTTTTATTGGTAATACTGCAATTTGATAAAGCTTAACGCCAATTTGATCTCCAAATTTACTTCTATATTTTCTTTCAATTTCCTTTTTTCTTTTTTCGTAGTCAGATTTCCACGACATTCCATAATGATGTATGCTCCGTGTATTCTCTGTAATTGTTAATAACCCCGTCGAGTAATTCATAGGACAAAAATAATCATCCGGATAAATTGTAATTCCTCCCATTACACTTATACAGTTTTCCCCTTTATAACCATACCGATATAAAGTCTCTGTTACATAATTAAGAACTGTTTTTTTGTTAAAAGTTCCATCTTTCATTAAGTATTTTTCATTCTCATATAAATGTAGAATTTCACCTATAATTGGCATCTCCTTTTCCAAGGCAATTCCCACTCCTGGATTAACCATGTATCTTTGATTGGCCGAAATGTCAAATGGCTTCTCTATACCCATAAAAGCTCCATCTGCTAAAATATCATCAATTGATTTAATCAATTCTACATCTGTATCGAAATAAATTCCGCCATATGTATACAGTATCATAAACCTCGCATAATCACTTACAAAAGCCCACATTCCGACAGATGCCGCCTCTTTCACATATTGGCAGCATTCCAAATCAAAATTAGATTCATTCCATTCTCTAATCTCATACCCCGGACAATATTTTTTCCATGACTCGATACAATCACGCGCAAGCTTTGGTAACGGATTCCCACCAAACCAGCAATAATGTATTACTTTAGGTATCATGTTTTTTCCTCTTCAAATAAAAAAATTCTGTAAAAAACAATATCAAAAAAGCAGCTCTCTTCTTTTCCAAAAAGCACAAATATCTATATTTCGGCGGCAGCAATTTATAGGGATATTTTTTTAATATAGTTTGCACCTCTTTACAATTGCAAATTTCCTTTATTTTTTTTCTGGCATAATCCCTGCCATTTGTTTTTATAAAAGCTGCTTCCTGAATAATTCCTATTCTCGCTACAGTTAACAAATATCTTGACATACTATGAAAGCAATCTTCCGTTAAGAATTCTTTTGACAATCGATTATACATTTCATGATACAATATAACGTTTTTTTCAAATCGGTCTAATCGATACACGGTTGTAAGTGAAGCAGGGTTATAACGATAAAAATAAAGAACTGCATCGCAATGAACTATTTTTCTGCAACGCAAAATAACATCAATATCAAAAAGCATATCTTCCGCTATAAACACTTTTTCTGACTCAAAGTGTATACTATATTCTTCTAAAAGCTGTCGCCTGAAAATTCCTCCACATACAGTTGCTCCATAAAAATTATCTTCCCTGCATTCCGGCGGCCGTCCAATACGGTCCAATAAATACTGCCGAATGTCTTCTTTTCCGGACCACATCTGCAATTGTAAATGATTTTCGTCATCCTCTATTATACTTTCCCCTGTTGGTTCTTCCACTGTAAATCTTTTCCAGGCACAATAAGAAATATCTGCCTCGTTTTCTATAGCATTTCTATACAATATTTCATACATTCTTTGAGATATAAAATCATCAGAATCTACAAATCCTACATATTCACCTGATGCAATCTCCAATCCTCTATTTCTTGCCATTCCCAATCCATTATTTTCACAGTGAATCACCTTAATATTTTGATATTTTTCTGCATATTGATCACATATTTGCCCCGAAGTATCGGTGGAACCATCGTCCACAAGGATAATTTCCATATTGTTTAAGCTTTGCCCAACTAATGCTTGCAGACATTTTTCTACATACATGGAAACGTTATAAACAGGTACTATAATACTGACAGCGGGTTGTTTCTTATTATTCATGAAATAATCCTCGTATTGATATTTCTCTTCTCTACTTCCTTACTTGGTTTAGATACAAAAATCAACTCTGAAATAAACAGCATTGAAACATTTAAAAATATATAAGTAGCCATATTTTCCGGTCCCAGAAATAAAATAAATGAAAATAAAATCAGCATCCTTTTATCATTCTTTTCTTTTGCATATCTATGTAGCAAAAATAACATACTGCCCACTATAATTATAAAATAAATGAATCCCTGATTGATATACATAGCTTCATACCCCATATCAAGATATATATATCTTTTCTTATAAGTCAATTCTATCGGGCGAAACCCAAAAAGCTTTATGCCATATGCGCTATAAAAATAACCTGCCTGCGAAATACGGTTTGTCAATAAGCTGTTAAGCAGAGAAAATACCGGATTCATATATCGAAAATATATAATCGGCAATAGCGAAAATATTGCAATATATAAAAAACTACCAGTTCTTATTCCTTTTCTTGTTAATTTATTAAATGAAGAAAAACGGATTAGCCATGCAGTAGCTAAAATAATAATTGTTATAATAATGCCTGTGCGGCTATTGGTAAAATAATACGTAATCATCGACAGGAAAAAAAGTGTTACCAATATCCATCTCTTCAGTCTCACATAATTTACATAAATCATCATGGTTGCAATATACAAAACATAAGCCTGCAGCGCATTCGGATGCCCTAACCCAAATCCATGCCTGATTTTTCCGTTCTCTAAATAAATCATCTCATCAATACTAATATTCAGCAAAAAACAAATAAGAAAAAAACTACAGCAAATTAACGTTAATCTGTACGTTATTCTTATTACTTTTTCCAGATCCACATTCTTTGCTGCCATAATGACAAGGGCAAACCAAAATACCCTCATATCCTGTGATGGCCGAATTGTCAGAATTCCAATCAGCATAAGAATACTACATATAATCATTTCCTTTGCAGTATACTTTGTATAAATAATTTTAAACAGAAAAAAGAAAAGTGCGATAGCAGAAACCATAGAATTGGAATATGCAGACAGCGATGAATATGCAACATACATATGAATCACCATCAAAGACCAACCGAGTAAAAATAACCCCTCTGCCAACTTCTTTTCTTTTATTTTTCCCATTTCCTTTACTGTAAGCCCTATCATTTTCATAATAATATATTTTCCATACTAATCACTTTGAATCATTATGTCATAATATGTGCCTTTTTTGTAACTTTCTTCTTTTTTGAACTTATATGTCAGTTTATGAAAACATACCTGACTCCTTATTCCTTCCCAGATATCTTCATTATATAAGTCAAATAACCGCAATAATAAAATATGGGAAGTAGAATTGCTGAAAGGTATTACCTTGTCCCACACATCCGGATATGCTTCAATTGCCAGCTGAAAAAAATCATGAAAAATATAATAGTCAATCAGTTTATTGTGCTTTCTCCAATACTCATATAAAAGAGCCTGTGTAAGCAATAAGATTGGGTTACCGGAAGATGCCGTTATAAACCAGTTAGAAATACAGGTACAATGGCCGTCCAATCCCGGCTTCAAGTTTTGGAATAAAAATAAATTCGAATCGAACATATATTCCAGATAATGATTTCCAGAACAATAAACTGTTGCATCAATCCATGTTCCTCCGTATTTATTCAGCAATTCAAGCCTGAGAAGATCCGTCATATGGGCGCCGCGAATAACGCCGTCTTGAATTTTTTTCTGGATAAATTCCGGAAAAGAAACATATTCACCGATATTCCTTTCTGTAAGGAAAACAATCTCCCTGTCTGCAATATTATCCTTCAACGACTGATAACATGTTTTCACTATGGGCGGCGCATTGTCTATTCCCTGCAGCCAACACACCCATATCTTTTTTGAATGATTCTGCGGCACTTCATCACGATGCGCTTCCAGATAAGAATGAATAAATGAGCCATATTGTTTTCTCATCTTGCACAATATTCTGTTATTCACTGCCAATCTGACAATCTCCAAAGACTTCTTTCGGATTCCCAAAAGACAGGTAATCGCCAAAGAAAAAAACAGAACATGTGCCCGGCAGTATTGTAAAAGAATTTCCTTGCCCCCAACCTTCCTAAATAAAGATATAAACTTTCTCATGTATATTACCTATTCAAGTACTTCTTTAAATGCATTTACCAGCCTTGCATTATCCTCCGAATTCCTTACCGCTATCCTCACAAACTGTTTTTCACCCATTTGAATCTTTTTTGTCAGATCCTTTATGAAGATGTTATATTTAAGAAGCATTCGTTTTGTCACTTCTTTAGATGTCATGCCATGCGTAATCTCCACCATGATATAGTTGGCCTGTGACGGAATCACCCGCAAACCTTCAATCCCTGCCAACGCATCCGCCAATTTCCGCCTTTCTCCTTTCAGCTTTACCAGTGAAACTTCATAATCCTTTTTATACTTTTCCTCAATCTGCATATAAAACTCCCCGAAAGAATTTATATTCCAGATTGCAACTTCTTTTTTCATACAGGCAACCATCTCTTCATCCGCCGATACCAGAATGCCCAACCGAATACCCGGAACCCCATATGATTTTGATATGGATTTGACTATGACAAGATTCTTATATTTGTTTATAATTTCCTCATGAATCAGCGTACTGTCATCTTCCTCTGCAAAATCCACAAAAGATTCATCCACTATAATTCGGATTCCTTTTTCCTGACACCAGCTCACTAAGCGCAGCACATCTTCTTTCCTGATATAATTACCACTGGGATTATCCGGATTTATCAGCACCAGAGTTTCTATTCCGGTTCCCTCAAAGAACCTCATCAAATCTTCTGTCTCATATGCCAAATTATCGTTTTGCGGAACATACACGACATGATTGTCCTTATCATATCTGTTTGGATACTCTTCAAAAGTTGGACGGATAAAACCCACTTTTCCCCGCAGTTTTTCCATCAGACATTTTATCAGTTCTGCCGCACCGTTCCCTACCAGAACATGTTCCTGATGGATACCAAAATTCTTAGCGGCAAGCAGACTGTTCACGTTCAGACCTGACGGGTACTGTGTCAACAGCGTCTCAAAGCTGGCCTTCATTTCATTCATCATTTTCTGTGGCGGAAAATATGGATTTACCAGATAACAGAAATCCAACAGATTCGGATATCTCCAATAGCCCCCATATCTGGCTTGAATATTTGCCACCTTTTCATCAGAATCCGGGGCAAACATAGAAGAAGCAATATCCAAATCCTGTATATCGTCAATCTCATACCACAGCTGCCCATCCAACTTCTTTGCCCTGATTTCCGGTTCATCCAACATTGTAATTACCCGCAGCACCTGCTCATAATACTCATTATTACCAAGTGCCTTGGAATAAGCATCCAGAAAGGGAACATAGTGTGTCTCTGAAAAATGCTGACTGAACTTATAGATATTAACTGTTTTATAATAAAACGGAATATCTTCAAACACAAACTTCTGGCCAGGGACAAATGTTTCAATCGTATCATCTTCCCCGATTTTTATACAGGTACCATCCATCCAGCTCTCATATTTATCCACCAAAGCAAGTGTCTCTCTGGGATCATCCAATAAACACTGAAGCACACTATCCTCAAATATAAGATCTGATTCCATCAACAGCGTATCTTCGTTTAACAAATGTTCTTTTGCAAGAGCAAGGGAGTAAATATTATTTGTTCTATCATAAATCAGGTTAATCACAAAACAGATTTGAGTTTGGATTTTCAGTGTTTCTATGTAATCTATGAGCTTCTGACCTTCATAACCCACAACTATCACAATCCGAGAAAGCTTGAACTTCTCTAACTGATGAAGCATACGTTCGATCAGTGTTATCCCGTTTACCTTTACCATGCACTTTGTGTTATTCCGGGTTAAATCTTTCAGCCGTTTTCCCATTCCTGCTGCTAATATCAACCCCTGCATTTGCCTGTTTCCTCCTTATTCTCCCTCTATCCGTATTCACATCTCATATATCTTTTTACTTGTTTTCAAATTATTACAAAACTATCACACCCAGAACTTTTCTGTCTAATTTAATAAAATCCAACACCTTTACCTCTCATATGTTGTATAGGTATGGTGTGTTTTTTTTCCTGCTTCGTCAGGAGGCGTCATATAATCACCATATGTAGTCGTAAGAAACTCATCGTATCCTACAGGTATGTTAAACTCACTGTCTTCAAATTGATGTTTCTGCGTCTCAAAAAGTTCTTTCTTATACACGTCACGAAAACGTCCGTATTTTTTTCCTGCAGGCCACACCAGACATGCAACATATTTACTGTCCTCATATCGATAACTTCGGGAATATGCTGCGAGCCTATTAATATAGTGTTTATTCCCCATGAGCTTTGCCCATACAAAAGCGGGTAATTTTAACAGCATTTTCAATCTGGATTCTGTATTATCCGCAGCATAGCTTTTCCGACTGGTCAAGAAACATAAGGAAGCCAATCTTTTTGTCCTGGCAATTAACCGATTTGCAGTATCTATATTATTTCCCACGCCATCCAACGGATAGATGTCTACAAAAAGCCCTATGTCATAGTCAAACTCATTCTCGAAAATCAGGTGATATCTTATATCGCTAATGCGGGATATCATATGTGGATACTTTTCCACCACACTTGAATCAAACAGCTTCAGCGGAAACAATTCGTCGGCATTTTCTATGAAAAATTTCTTTAAAGCCTCATAATCTGGTCGTGGCATCATCAAATCAATATCATCATCCCATGGAATAATCCCATTGTGACGCACAGCTCCAATCAAAGAACCATATGTAAGAAAATATTTCCATCCATGCT
This sequence comes from uncultured Acetatifactor sp., assembly GCA_910587555.1. Taxonomy (GTDB): domain Bacteria; phylum Bacillota; class Clostridia; order Lachnospirales; family Lachnospiraceae; genus Acetatifactor. The sequence continues at coordinate 1,513 of CAJULV010000019.1, read as the reverse complement.
CATCACATATCCTGGCAATTACTTTTAAAATCTCGTAAGCGCCCAACTGGACTTCCCTAAAAGTCAGCTCCTTACCCATACTCCGTTTAACTCTCCATCTAAGTCAAAATCTCAGCAGAATTACCTAAAACCATAAATAAACAGATTCTCATATTTATCAGCAATTGCCTTCCAGGTATACTCATCTGCAATCCTCTGCTTTGCCCGCTTGCCATACTCTCCTATTGCTTTCCCATCCATCTCTTCTGCAATATTGATACAATGTGCCAAATCTCCCTCTTCTTTCGTCCAATACAGCGCTGCGTCTTCTGCTACTTCTCTATTAAATCCGACATCCAAAAGCAGGTTCAACTCTGTACTTCCAAGCGCCTCCAACAGACTCGGATTGGTTCCTCCAACTTCATGTCCATGAAAATATCCATATGCATTTTCTCGAATTTTCTTCAACAGTTCCTGGTTATAAACTGTACCTACAAACTTAATTCTCTTATCCTGCTTAAAATGTAATTTTGCCTCCAGACAATCCAAAAGCTTATCATTTGCCGTGGTTATAATAGCGAAATCCTTACCTGTCTTCGATTTCATAAACTCACGAATCATAACCTCATAGTTATTTTCCGGCACAAATCTTCCCACAACCAGATAATACGCCTTTCTCTCCAGTCCTTTCTCCTTCAGCCAATTCACAAAGCAGCTGTCCTCGCTCTCCATCTGACTCTTTCCGGTTTCCGCACCGTATGCAATATAAATCGTATCAGGATTACTGGCGCCGATTCCTTTGCCATCATAAGTTTCATGAATATAACTCTCTATATTCTTACTGTCACATATCAGCAAATCGGCAAACTTTGTCATAATTCTTTCAGACAGCTTCCAATATCTCCTCACGGGAGCTGACCATTTTGCCCGCATCCACTCATGTCCATCCGGGTTCAAGTAAACTTTTCCGCCCAGCATATGTATTTTCCATCTAAAATAACGAGCAAAATACCCTATCCTGCATGCCAGAATATATACAACAGGATGTTCAATGTGATGTTTCTTAATGTATTTACAACACGCCCTCAAAGCTGCCAAATCGTAATAAATTGCCTGAGCGGGTCCTATATTTGGAACCGCTACATTAAAGCAACGAGCATTGTGATACTCAAACTCTTTATCTTCGGCATTTTTACAGGCTACATGATACTTAATTGTACGATTATATTGATGGCACTCCGTCAGTCTGTCCAAAAAGGTTTCATATCCACCATATTTACCAGGAATCCCCTTGGATCCCACTATAAACACATGCTGCATATTGAAACCTCCCTACGACTTTGATATCTCCCTGTTTACTCACCATGATCTATCAACCAACTCTCTGATAAAATCCACTGTTTTATGCGATTGCTAACCGAAAGCTTATCAATCACTTTTTAATCTATGCTTGTGCTTTCCCATCATTTACCGTATATTACTACGTACCCCACCACTGTTTTCCCAAGAGCCGCAATACTCTCATGTTCTCTGT
>CAJULV010000018.1 GCA_910587555.1 uncultured Acetatifactor sp. | reverse complement strand
AGAGCTTGAGTACAAGTGTAAGCACGAGCGAAAGCCTGAGTACGAGCGTAAGCACCAGTGAATCCTTAAGTACGAGTGTAAGCACAAGCGAGAGCTTGAGTACAAGCGTAAGCACCAGTGAATCCTTAAGTACGAGTGTAAGCACGAGCGAGAGTTTGAGTACAAGTGTAAGCACAAGCGAGAGCTTGAGTACAAGTGTAAGCACGAGCGAAAGCCTGAGTACGAGCGTAAGTACAAGTGAGTCCTTAAGTACGAGTGTAAGCACGAGCGAGAGTTTGAGTACAAGTGTAAGCACAAGCGAGAGCTTGAGTACAAGTGTAAGCACGAGCGAAAGCCTGAGTACGAGCGTAAGCACGAGCGAAAGCCTGAGTACGAGCGTAAGCACAAGCGAATCCTTAAGTACGAGTGTAAGCACGAGCGAGAGTTTGAGTACAAGTGTAAGCACGAGCGAAAGCCTGAGTACGAGCGTAAGTACCAGTGAGTCCTTAAGTACGAGCGTAAGCACAAGCGAGAGCTTGAGTACGAGCGTAAGCACAAGCGAGAGCTTGAGTACGAGCGTAAGCACAAGCGAAAGCCTGAGTACGAGCGTAAGCACAAGCGAGAGCTTGAGTACAAGTGTAAGCACGAGCGAGAGCCTGAGTACAAGTGAGTCCTTAAGTACGAGCGTAAGCACAAGCGAATCCTTGAGTACGAGTGTAAGCACCAGTGAATCCTTAAGTACGAGCGAATCCTTGAGTACGAGTGTAAGCACAAGTGAGAGCGTATCGACGAGCGAGACCGACAGCACAAGTGTATCGACCAGTGAGTCTGACAGCACAAGTGTATCGACCAGTGAGTCTGACAGCGCAAGCATCTCGACGAGCGAGTCCGACAGTGCAAGCGTATCGACGAGCGAGTCCGACAGCACAAGTGTATCGACGAGTGAGTCCGACAGCACAAGCATCTCGACGAGCGAGTCCGACAGCACAAGCATCTCGACGAGCGAGTCTGACAGCGCAAGCATTTCGACGAGCGAGTCCGACAGTGCAAGTGTATCGACGAGCGAGTCTGACAGCGTAAGCATCTCGACGAGCGAGTCCGACAGTGCAAGTGTATCGACGAGCGAGTCTGACAGCGTAAGCATCTCGACGAGCGAGTCCGACAGTGCAAGCATCTCGGCAAGTGAGTCTGGCAGCGCAAGCGTATCGACCAGCGAGTCCGATAGTGCAAGTGTATCAACCAGCGAGTCCGATAGCACCAGCACCTCGACCAGCGAGTCTGAGAGTGAAAGCGCTTCGACATCTACCGCGGATAGTGAGGCGGCAGAACCGGATGCTCCTGCTATTACAGATGATGAGGATACACCTCCTGCGGAATTGCCTGGCGGAGATGATACCATCACGATAGACGATCAGGATACACCTCTTGGGAATGTACCTGCGGAAGGTGAAACTGAAATTATAGAGGATGAACCCTTACCGCTTGCGGAAATGCCTGAAGAAGAGGAGGATACCGCAAACGAGGAGGAAGAGGAAACCCCTCCTCTGGCAGTAGAAGCGGAAGAAGAGGAAGAAACGGTTGAGATTGAAGATGAGGAGCAGCCTCTGGCAAGTCCCAGCGTAATCGCGGGAGCGAAGCATTGCATCTTCCACTTCCTGGAACTGATTCTGGCAGGCGGAACAGCGGCTTACGGTGTGGGAAGCGGCCGGAAGGAGAAGAAGAAAATCGATGAGCTGAAGAAGGGAAAGAAAGGATAGGCGAGTATGGTAGCAGCAAGTTTTATGGAACATTTAACCGTAGGTTTTTGTTGGTGGGACATTCCCGGGCTGGCTCTTCTGATTGCGGCTCTTGCCTTTGTGGTAATCAGGAAAAGGAACTTGAAGAAGGAACTGAAAGAGCTGGAGGGAGGTAAGTAAACCAAAAGCGGAAACAAAATAATAAATAGACAATCGGCATTAGTGACCATCTCCAGAAGGGTGGTCACTAATTGCCGTACTTGGAGATGAGTGGGGGAACCTTTTGACACAGACAGAAAAAAAGGAAAAAATAACAGGGAATAAGCTGTTCTTTACGCTGATCATCCTTTTAATTTATACGGCGGGAAGATTTATTCCCCTATATGGGGTGGATGCCCAGGCGTACCAGGGACAGAAAATGGATACGGACAGCCTGCTGATGCAGGTGGTTGGGGGAGATTCCTATCAGTATTCGATTTTTGCGCTGGGTATTTCACCTTACATGATTGCCAATATGACAAGTCAGATTGTGATGCTCTGTATGAGCGCAGATTATAAAACGAAGGTGTCTCCCAAAAGAATGCGGAGGGTAATGCTGGCGGGAATGCTGATGCAGTGTATGCTGCAGGCTTTTGTCCAGGTAAATCAATTAGAATTTATTGCGGAGGGAGTCATTGTATCCTTATTTAAAACAGTGTGCTTTTTGGAGATGATAACAGGTGCGGTGCTGTTGCTTTGGATTTCCGATTTGAATCAGAAATATGGAATAGGCGGTGTAACGGTATTGATTCTATTCAATATCACTTCCGGAATATCCAATACTGTAAAGGGACATACAGGGAAAGAAATGATTCTGCCAATTATTCTGGCAGCGGTCATGTTTCTGATTACGCTGGTATTGGAAAATCGGGAGAAGAGAATTCCGCTGCAAAGAGTTTCCATTCACAATATCTATGCGGATAAAAACTATATGGCAATCAAATACAATCCGGTAGGCGTGATGCCGGTGATGTTTTCAACGGCATTCTTCATGCTGCCCAGGCTTTTGGTGGATTTGCTGAGATTTTTCTTTCCGCAAAACAGCGTTCTTGTGTGGTGGCAGGACAACCTGGTTATGACGAGGCCTCTGGGGATTGCGGTATATCTTATCGTAATCTATCTGCTGACGGTCGGCTTTGCCATGCTAATGATTAATCCCAAGGATACGATGGAACAGTTTCTCAAGAGCGGGGACAGCATTGTAAATCTTCATGCGGGAAGGGCAACAAGAAAGTACATGTGGAGGACGGTGTTTCGCATCAGCTTCGCAAGTGCTACAATTATGGCAGTATGTCTGGGGATTCCGCTGCTCCTGCAATGGCAGGGCAGCATAGAGGGCACGCTGTCCATGCTGCCATCCTCGGCCATGCTGCTGACAGGCCTGGTGTGTAATTTTGGAAGAGAATTTGTCGCAATCCGCAGTTATGACGCTTATGATCATTTTATATTTATATAGGAGTTGGCATGTTATATTTTATCCCGGCATGGTATCAGGAAAATAAATGGGCGGAAAGTGAACAGATATGGTATGTCAGGCGTATGCATACGGAGTTTGACGATACGGTAAAGCAGATTCAGCTGTTTCATCGCAGCGGGGTTTATCCATATCAGGTCCTGCTGCTTAGTTTTGCGCCCAATTTCCGGCATTTCCTGCATCGCCAGGGAGTGTACCATGCGCCGTATTGGTCATGTTTTGACGCAATACAGTGTGTGCGGAGGAAAAGGGCGAGGGTATTATCCTTTCATGACCTGGCCTGGCCGGCGGGGGTTGAGTTTGTGTATACGCCTTTTGTTATCGTGGCAATGCTGAAGGGCGAGAAATATGCCCAAATTGAATTTGGGGAGGACGGCAACCCAATTCGAATTGATATTTATCAGGACGGGAAGATCAGCCGCCGCAATCTGTACGACGATCGTGGGTTTCTTTCCGGCAGTGTGGTTTATGAAGAGGGACAACCGGTATATCAGGATTATTATATGGAAAATGGCGCCTGGAAAATGCGGTGCTTCGAAAAGGACGGGCATGTAGAGATTAATCCCAAATATCCGGGATATTTATTGCAGTACGAAGGCGGGGAGCACGAGAGGCAATTTGCCAGGCGGACTTATTCCTGTATAGAGCAGGTAATCCAGGAGGTATTCGCTGCGTATGTCCGGTTAACGGCTGCCAAAGACATCTTCTGTATGGCTATGCATGTGCAGCATATACAGATGCTTAGCCAGGTTCTGGAAGGAAAGAAAAAGATTCTATCCTTTTTTGGGGAACGGTATTCTGTCCGGAATCACCTGCAGTTTTTAGAGGCTGTGGAGGACGCGGATTATATCATTGTAGATTCCAGGGGAAATATGGAGAGGCTGCGAAAGGAGTCGATGGGGCTGCTTAGGAAGATGACGGATATTACACCCTTTGATTCCAGGGTGGATTTTGGGGTCAGCCAACAGCTCCATGTCCAGAAGATCATGGTGCCGGTAGACGGGCTGCAGGAGGCGGTTTTCCGGAAACTGATCCGGCATCTGGGCGAATATTTGAAGGAAAATGAGCGGGCGAGGGTTCATCTCTTTACCAGGAGGGCGGAATGGAACAGGAAACAGGTTCTGCTGGAACAGGCCAGGAGGGCTTTAGACGAAGCAGGACTGGAGCAGGGGTGGGCAATGGAAAACGCGGAAAGAGGAACGGCGGAGAACAACCTGGATGCGGAGAAAGAAATCCCTGTGAAGTTTTATGTGGAGCAATGTGTAGATGAACTGGCTGTGAGCAAGTGTATGCGGGAGCAGAGGATCATGGTGGATCTGCGGGATTCGCCTGATTTATATCTGCAGATCATGGCGATCAGCATCGGGATTCCCCAGATTGTGGGCAGGAAGACAGAATTTGTAGAGCATGAGAGAAACGGTTTTGTCCTGAAAGATCTGGAAGACTTACAGAATATCCTGATTTATTACCTGGACAGCCTGGTAAACTGGAACGAGGCGGTAGTCTGTTCTTATGAATTGGGTAAAAAATATACCAGCGATGAATTATTGGAAAAGTGGAAAGGGGTGATTCGGGCCGTTGGACGAGATTCGTGTATTGCAGCTTGGAAGTAAGGATTGGAATGAGGTATACTCGCTGCCGCCGGGAATCCGGATTGAACATGCCCTGACCTTGACAAAGGCACCAGAGAAGTCAAGGGTGCCTTATGATATTGTATTTGTGGAACGGGAGCCGCTGGAGGAGGAACTGGCGTTCCTGTACCAAAGGACAAAGACTTACTGCCTGTTTGTAACGGACAAGGTTAAGCTGCGGGGAAAGCAGAAGGAATATTTTGAGAGGAAGAAAGGGAAATGGATTCGGGAAACTGAAATCCAGGGCTTTCTGCAGCAGGAGGCCAGACTCTTTTATCCGAAGCCCTACGGGGAAAAATTCAGATTGGGGAATATTGAGGTTGCACAGGGCTTTGTCGGTACCGTGAAATGGAACGGAGATTACAGCGTAGAGTTAAAGGGCGAGTATGGGGAGGAATTTCGGCAGATTGTATGCTGGCGCTATAATATTCCGGTCTTTCCGGGCCATATCCTGGATTTGTGGCTGGAGTACCGGAAGGATCCAGAGGTAGAGATTTCCTTAACGGTTACAAAATTTGCCAATGGAAGCATTTCAGGTGTGATTGACTGGCGGGAGTATAATGAGGACGCGTTACAGCAGGTGATTCAGCTGGACAGCGGGCAGGACGGAGGCTGGCTCTTCATCTCTCTGCGGGCGAGAGGACGGGGCAGGTTACAGATTGTAGCCCTGCACGATCGTCAGTCCAGAGGGAAACACGGTTTTTTTCTGCCCGGGGGAGAGCGATATGTCACATCGGCACGGGAAGAAATTTTCTGCTATTATAATCCGGGAGACAGAAAACCGCCTTTGAATGTGTATTTTTCAGGCTACAAAACCAGGCAGGGTTTTGAGGGATATTATATGATGGAGGGGATGGGGGCGCCCTATCTCCTGGTGGCGGAACCCAGGCTGGAGGGTGGAAGCTTTTATATGGGTTCAAGGGAATATGAGCAGATGATGGTGGATGTAATCCGGCGGTATATGGAGGAATTAGGATTTTCTTCAGATCAGGTGATTATGGCGGGGCTTTCCATGGGGACTTATGGTGCCATGTACTACAGCTGCGATATTCTGCCCCATGCCATCATTTTGGGGAAGCCGCTGGCAAGTGTGGGGAATATTGCGGGTAATTTGCGGCTGCACCGCCCGGGAAGCTTTGACACTTCGCTGGATGTGCTGCGGTATCTGGGCGGGAATACAGACGAAAGGGCTGTACGGAAGCTGAATGACCGGTTTTGGGACAAGTTTGACAGCGCGGATTGGGAACATTCCAAATTTGCCGTGGCGTATATGATTGAGGACGATTATGACTCGGATGCCTATGATACGCTGCTTTCTCATCTGGCGTCCTCGGGAGTCCAGGTGTACGGCAAAGGGCTGCACGGCAGACATAACGATGACACCAACGGGATAGTAAGCTGGTTTGTCAGCCAGTATGATAAGATTCTACGGGAAGATTTTGGGAGAGTTAAGAGGGATTGAGGGACGGATGGAATTACAGAGGTGGAATATCTATTGGAACGAATATGTATCGGATACCTATCTGTACGGCTCGGAAATCACTTTCCATAAAAAGGATGATGTGGAGTTTTTAAATCATTTAATGTCGCCGGGAACCGTTCTGAAGCAGTGGTATTCGAAAACAAACTATCAGGCCCAGAGAATAGAGCCGGCGCTGCCGATGATAGACGGGGAGACAAACTACCAGATTATCGTCAATATTGACTGTATTGAGGGGGAAAACTGGCTGATGCGTCTGGTGTTTTATGATCGGTATGAAATGGAAGCCGGGGCTGTCGCCATCAGAGATCGGGTAACAAATTTTAAATGTCCGCTGAAGACGTACAGTTACAGACTGCAGCTAATTAACGGTGGAATGACTCATTTCCACTTTCATTCGGTGGTGATACGGGAAATTGAGGATGAGACAGAGGAGAAAACTAAAACAGCTGGAAAAGTGCATGCTTCAGGTAAGAAGCTGCGGAGAAAGCATGAAAAGGCTGTCAGACGAGGAACTGGCTCATCTGACCGTGGAGTTCAGGGAGCGCCTTCACACGGGAGAAAGCCTGGATGATTTGCTGCCGGAGGCTTATGCCGCTATCTGCGAGGCGGATTTTCGGATATTGGGTAAGGCTCCCTATGATGTTCAGGTATTGGGGGGAATCGCCATGCATCAGGGGTATCTGGCGGAGATGAATACCGGCGAAGGGAAGACCCTGATGGCTACAATGCCCTTATACCTGAATGCCCTGACGGGGAAAAGTACCATACTGGTGACGGCTAACGGATACCTGGCTGAGCGTGACGCGGAGGAGATGGGTCCGGTTTACCGGTTTATGGGGCTTACGGTAGCGGCGGGAACACAGGAAGAGGAAGAGAGAAGTGCCGGAAATGAGGGGAAGAAGGAAATTTATCAGGCAGATATTGTCTATACGACTCACGGCGGCCTGGCTTTCGACTATCTGTTTAACAATCTGGTACCCAGTGCAGAAGAACGCTTTATGCGGGAGTTTTACTATGTGATTATTGATGAGGCAGATTCGGTTCTGCTGGATGCGGCGAGGATGCCGCTGGTGATTGCAGGAGCACCCAGGGTACAGTCCAATCTATATGGAATGACGGATTTTTTCGTGACCACTCTGGAAGAGGGCAGAGATTACGAGACAAAGGAAATGGCGGTGTGGTTTACGGAAGAGGGGATCAAGTATGCGGAAACCTTTTTTCAGATAGACAACTTCTACAGTAAGGAGCATTTTGAGATTAACCGGCATGTAACCCTGGCGCTGCGGGCCCATGTACTCTTCGAGAAGGGGAAGGACTACATGGTTTCCGAGGAGGGAGAAGTGGAACTGCTGGACGAGGGTTCAGGACGCATGTTGAAGGGGGTAAAGCTGCATGGCGGCCAGCATCAGGCGCTGGAGGCCAAGGAGCAGGCGGAGATTAGCCGGGAGACCCGTTCCATGGCTTCCATTACATACCAGAGCCTTTTCCTGATGTTTCCGAAGATGGCGGGAATGAGCGGCACCATGTCGGACGCGTCGTATGAATTGTTGGATCTTTATAAGAAAAAGGTCTTGATTATACCGCCCAATCGCCCTTTGCAGAGAAAGGATTTGAAGGATTGTTTTTTCGTCAGGGCAGAAGAGCAGTATGAGGCGGCAATCAACGAAACCGTTGCGATCCATAAGACAGGGAGGCCGGTACTGATTGTGGCCACGACAATCGGCCAGACGGAGCTGGTGTCGAAGCTTCTGCTGGAGGAGAGTATTCCGCATTGTGTCTTAAATGCCAACAACGCATTCTGGGAAGCGGAAATGATACGGGAGGCGGGACAGATGGGCGCCGTTACGGTATCTACTTCCATGGCGGGCCGGGGGACCGATATCCGGCTGGGAGAGGGCGTGAAGGAATTAGGAGGTCTTGCGGTTATCGGGATTGGCAGAATGGCGAACAGCAGACAGGAACGTCAGGCCAGGGGCCGGGCAGGAAGGCAGGGAGATCCCGGTACCAGCCGTTTTTTCGTATCCCTTGAGGATAAGATTGTCGCGGAGAAAAAGCTGAAACAGGTAAAAAAATATATAGAAGGGAAAAAGCGGATCAGCCATCGAAAAATAAAAAGGCTGATCAACAGAATGCAGGCGCTGGGGGAAGAGCAGGCAGTATCCGGAAGAAAGCAGGCAGCGGCCTATGACGATGTGCTGAAGTATCAGAGAGAGCTGATGTATGCTGCCAGGAATCATCTCCTGGACGGAGGGACCTTGCCGGCCAGTACGATCATGAGGATTGCCAGGGAAAATATCCGTTCATTCCTGGAAGAGTGTAAAAGTCCGAATGTTCATCAGCTGAACCGTTATATTCTGGATAATCTGTCCTACCGGCTGGACAGGGAGGGCGAAGCGCTTTCCCAGGAGGATTCGGCTGCAGTTGAGCTGTACCTTTTGAATCTGGTGATGAAGGGGCTGGAAGAGCAGAAGAAGAAGCTGGGCGGGAAGCAGGAGATGAATGAATTTGTACGGGTTGCCACATTGAGTACTATTGATAATATCTGGGTGGAGCAGGTAGATTATCTGCAGCAGCTGCAGTTTGCGGTAAGCGGCAGGGCTACAGCCCAGAGAAACCCGGTATTTGAGTACCAGAAAGAGGCATTGAAGTCGTTCCGGGAGATGGAACGCACGGCAAAAAAGGAGATCATTCGGAATATTCTGTTGAGCGATGTGTTCACGGACGATAAGGGAAAGCTTCATATACTATTTCCATAAGGAGAGTACATTATGATTTACAATTTTAATCTAGGAATCGGATGGGCCAGCAGCGGTGTGGAATATGCCCAGGCTTACAGGGCGAACATTTTTCGCAGGATTGGACAGCCGGCAAAGTTCGTATTTACGGATATGTTCTCAAGGGATAATATCCAGCATATGACAGAGAATATGGGTTTTCGGGATGAGGAGGTAGTCTGGCTCTACACCTTTTTTACGGATGTGCGTATCGCTCCGGTGACCTATACGTTAAAGCAGCTGGAGGAAACCATTGGGGACAGGCCGTATACCTTTTCCCGGCAGGGAACCACTGCGAAATATATTTTTCCGGGAAATAATAATTTTTATACCGTGTATATGACAGACGTTTCCGGAGACAGGGTACACAGGGTGGAGATGGTTTCGGATAACTGCCTGATCAGGAAGGATTATTATACTTATTGCAGGATCTATTCGGAGTATTATGCGCCCCTGGATAACAGCGCACATTTGTATCAGCGGAGATTTTTCAATGAAGACGGCAGCGTTGCCTATGAGGAAATCACGGATAATGACGTCGTTATGTATCAGTTTCCGGATAAATTGCTCTGTTCCAAAGAGGAACTGGTAGGATATATGGTATCCCGCCTGAACCTTACAAGGCAGGATGTAGTTCTCATCGACAGGACAACAGGCATCGGCCAGGCCATTCTGCAGAACGCGGGGCCTGCCCGGGTAGGCGTCATGATTCATGCGGATCACTTCAGCGAGGGAGGAACGGATGAAAACAATATTCTCTGGAATAATTATTATGAATATTCCTTCTCCCAGTACAGGCATATAGATTTCTATGTCACGGCCACAGAAACCCAGAATCAGCTGCTGCGGGAGCAATTTCGGCAGTATATGGGAGCGGAGCCGGAGGTAGTAACGATTCCGGTGGGAAGCTTGGATGAATTGAAGGTTCCCGCAAAGGCGAGAAGGAAGCAATCCCTGATAACGGCGTCCAGACTTGCCACGGAGAAGCATGTGGACTGGCTGATCGATGCGGTGGCAGAGGCCAGGAAGCAGATTCCTGACTTATCTCTGGACATCTATGGCAAGGGCGGCGAGGAGTCAAAGCTGCAGGCACAGATATCCCAAAAGGGCTGTGGTAAATATATCAGATTATGCGGTCAGCAGAAGCTGGACGAGTTATATCAGGAATATGAGGCTTACCTGTCTGGTTCTACCAGCGAGGGATTCGGGCTTTCCCTGATGGAGGCCATTGGATCAGGCCTGCCCATCATTGGTTTTGACGTCCGGTATGGGAACCAAAACTTCGTTGATGAGGGGGAGAATGGTTATTTAATTCCGGGTGGAGATAAAATGGATAAGAAGGAGCGGGTGCGGGAGCTGACGGAACGGATCGTCAGATTGTTTAAGGAAGCGGACCTGGAGCGCTTCCATCAGCACGCTTATCAGAAAGCGAAGAGCTATCTTACGGGAGAGGTGGAGAAGAGATGGGCAGAGACAATCAATCAGAGCAGATAGTGCTCCTTTTTGACTATTATGGGCAGGGCAGCAAAGATTTACATACTTCCTTTAAGAAGGCGGGATATGATTTCCCGGCAGTCGTAATAGAGGACGACGGCTTTCTGCCGGAGGATGTTATCTCGGTATTTGGGTTTTTTCTGGGGGATTTCAGGGAACAGGAGAACGTTCCGGGAAAGCCGCGGTACTTTAACCAGATTTCGGTACCGGATTACTGGGAGATCAGCGGGAATAACAGCAACGGCAAAATCAGCGATTACAACCGGGAGCGGGGAAGGATTTTTTATGCCGAGCCTGCCCATAAGAGGCTGGTTAATGTAGTGGACTGGCTGGACGAGAGGGGAATTGTGAGAGTAAGCGATCACTATAATCGCTATGGGGCGCTTTATGCCAGGACGATCTTTAACGCCAGGGGGCAGAAGGTGAATAAGTCCTGGTTTTCGGCCGCAGGTCAGGAAGTCATTGTGCTGAACTATGTTACCGGGGATATTGTGCTGAACGAGGGGAAGGAAGTAAAATTTTTCAGGACAAAGACGGAATTTATTCTTTATTTTCTCAAGCGTGCGGGATTGGAGCCTGACAGGCTGTTCTTCAATTCCCTGTCTACGCCTTTCTTTGTATCTAATGCCCTGGGCGGAGCGGAGAAGAGAGATGTATTATTCTGGCAGGAGCCTGTGAGGGATGAGATTCCCGGGAATATGCAGATGATCCTGCGGGGAGAGGCGCCCAGGACAGCCCAAATTATGGTGCAGATGGAGAATTCGTATACGAGATTGCTGGAGCTGGGGGCGTCTCGGGAAATGGTGCGGAAGCTGGGCTTTATTTATCCATTCAAGAGAAAGAACAGGCGCAGGATGGAAGCGCTGATTTGTACCAATTCTGACCGGATTGAGCATTGCAGGGAGATTGTTAAAGCGATTCCGCAGATGCATTTTCACATTGCCGCCCTGACGGAAATGTCGTCAAGGCTTATGGAAATGGAGGCATTTAATAATGTCAGTCTATATCCGGGCGTGAAATCAGAGGTTCTTAAGGAACTTTTTGATAAATGTGATTATTATCTTGATATTAATTATGAAGGGGAGATTGTCTCTGCGGTACGGAGAGCTTTCCTGAATAACCAGCTGATTTTCGCTTTCCAGGAAACAGCCCATAACAGGGACTATGTAAGCAGCAGGCAGGTTTATCCGGTTAAGGAAGCGGACAGGATGATTGCTGATTTCAGGGAGACTATCGGAAAGGTGTCTGTACTTGCGGAGCGTTTGCAGAAGCAGAGGGCGGCTGCGCTGGTGGAATTTTCGGAGGATTACAGGAGGTTTTTGGAAGAGGGGAAGTAATATATACAGAGGAGCGGGGAGAGGGAAAATTTTGATAAACTGCAGGATTGCTTTTGGGGAGGGATGGCAATGAAGGTGTTCATATCGTGTACAAACGGGCTGGCCGGCGCAGCGCAGGATGCACAGGAAATGGTTTCCCGTGTTGGTCATCAGCTGGGGTTTCGGAATATGGGGATATATGTTTATGATTCAAGGAATGAAAGCAATGAAAGTTTGAGTTCCCGATACGATGGCATCATTGCCAGTATCTCCGCTGGAGACATTGTCTTTTTTCAACACCCGACATGGAATCAACTGAAGTTTGAAGAAGGGCTGATTGACCGTATAAAGGCATATGGAGGAAGAATAGTCATTGTTGTGCATGATGTGGAGGCACTTATGATCGAGAGCAGCCGCTTTATGCTGGGGTATGTGATAGGTTTATTTAATTCTGCAGAGGTTCTTGTGGTGCCTTCTTATGCCATGAAGGCGTTCTTGCAGGATAATGGAATTCGGGAAGATATGAAATTTGTAGTGCAGGAGCTTTGGGACTATATAACGGACATTCGTTTTCCGCAGGCACCCAGATTTCAGAGAGAAATTCATTTTGCGGGAAACCCGTCTAAATTTTTATTTCCACAGCAATGGAACTATGATGTGCCTCTGAAGGTATATACGGCGGAACAATGTACAGGAAAAAATGTGCAGGTTATGGGATGGATGGTTCCCGACAGCCTTTTGCTGGAATTATCAAAGGGTGGATTTGGCTTGGTATGGTATGGGAATGACTACTGGCATCAGTACATGAAATATAATAATACCATTAAACTTAGCGCTTATTTGGCAGCAGGGATTCCGGTGATCGTACCAAGAGGAATTTCCAATCAGTATTTGATTGAGGAAAATCATCTTGGGATGGTAGTCGATAGCCTGGACGAGGCAGTAGAGCGGGTTGGAAATATGGAGGAGACGGAGTACCAGGAATATGTGGGACAGGTGAGAAATTTTGCGCCCTTGCTTCGTAATGGTTACTTTATTAAAAAATTTCTTATAGATGCAGTTCAGATGCTGCTGCGGGCAGATGTGACTGATATTTTATTATCAGATGAAGTGGAATAGGGGATGATGTTTTAGTAAGTGTAAAGAGGGGGCATTTGATTTAGGTATGAAAGCAATCAGAAATGTGAATGGTGACAAGATAGGGGAGACTTTGCTGTTAAAGTATTGATGGAGATTTGGATACCTTGGTAACAGAAGTCCAATATTTATGCAAGATGAATAGCTGAATAATTAGATGGTGGAAGGAATTGATATGAAGATTTATATTACACGAATCAATGGATGGCCCTTGCATGATAAAACTCATTTTATTCAACATATGACCGCCGAATTGGCACATCAACTTGATTGCCGAGAGATGGGAATATATCGTTATTTTTTAGGAGATGAAAGCTGGGAAAGTTTAAGTAGTAGGCTGGATGGAATCATTGCAGGAATCAATAAAGGTGATTTTATAATCTATCAGTTTCCAACTGGAAATGGCATGAGGTTTGAGAATGAATTAATAAATCGTCTAAAGGCTTATGGTGGACGGATCACCATTTTTGTTCAAGAGATATTGGCTTGCGAAGAAAACCAAGTGAAGAGAGAGGAATGTATTGCGCTGTTTAATAAGGCGGAGGTGTTGATTGTTCCTACTTATGCTATGCGGCAGTGGTTATTGGAAAATGGGATCCACAAAAGTATGAAGTTCGTGATACAGGAAATGTGGGACTACACAGTAAAGGATCCGCTTATCAAACGCCAAATGTTTCGAAAGGAACTTTATTTTACAGATAGTGAAGGCTTCGAGGGAATGAACAGCTGGAAGTATTCTGTGCCGTTGAAGTTATATAATGTTTCTGCGAATCAGGGTGAGAAGGTAGAAAACCTGGGTGAGAGGGAACCGTATGAGCTTCTTTTCGAATTAAATAAGGCGGGAGGATTCGGGCTTGTCTGGTACAGGGATGCGTATTCCCGCCAATATATGGAAAAAAGTAATTCTTTTTCTCTTGCCAGATATCTGGCGGCGGGGATGCCTGTTATTGTGCCTGCCGGATGTTCGCATCAGATGCTGATTGAGGAAAATCATCTGGGAATTGCGGTAAATCATCTGGAGGAAGCGGCAGCAGTTGTTGAGCAGATGACGGAGGAGGATTATCAGGGATATGTACAATCGGTGGAACAGTTTGCGCCCGCTCTAAGGAGTGGGTCTTTTACAAGAAAATGCTTGCTTGAGGCGATGCTGGCGTTTTACAGGAAGGATGCCGGAAGGCTTCCTGTACCGGAAAGTGTATATGAAGTTGGAAAAGGTATGTTCAGGTCAGCAGTGTTTAATGAAGCCTATGGAGGTAATCTGGCTTTTTCCTGGGACTTTCAGGGGAAAGTAGATGGATTCCTGATTTATGACATATCAGGGATTATACTGGGAAATATACAAAATTATCATGAACATTATTTTCTGTTAAAGGAAAAAGAAAGAGAAAATGGATTCATTATAAAGGCTTATGTGCAAACCTTAAAAGGAAGGTTAATTGTTGCGGAAGCGGGACCGGTTTATTTGCAGAAAAGGAATTATGGAGAGCCAAAAGTCAGCCTGATTATGCCGGCTTATAACGCGGAGGATTATATTGCAAGAAGCATTGATACTGTGTTGGCACAGACGTTTAATGATTTTGAGATTATTATTGTGAATGATGGCAGTACAGACCGGACGCAGGCTGTGATTGACTGGTATGCTGATAGATATCCCAATGTCAAGTCATTTTATCAATCAAATGGCGGCCAGGCGTCCGCAAGAAATACCGGGATAAAGTATTCATCTGGAAATTATATCGGTTTTATGGACAATGATGATATGATAAGGCCGGATATGTTAGGCCGACTTTATGAAGTGGCAATTAAAAATAACTGTGATATTTCCATGACATCGGTGTATCAGCTGACGGGGGAAGGCTACCAGGAAATGAATGTCTATCCGTTAGCGGAGGATGAGGCTATTTCTGTGGATGCCTTTTTTGAATGTTATATGGGGAGTCTTTCTCCTGTAATTTGGAATAAGCTGTATTGTGCTTCTCTTGTAAAAGAACATTTGTTTGCAACGGGCGTGACGTTTGAGGACGATGCATGGACTCCCTATGTTTTGTCATATGCCGGGAAAGTCTGTTACATCAATGCACATTTGTACGAATATGACAGAACAATACGAAATGTTACGGGAATTCACGCTTCTTGGAGCAAACCAATAGAGGAGAAATTTTTGGATCATAGAGAATTTGTTTTATTTTTCCTTAAAAATGGAAATCAGGAGAAAAAAGTTCTGCTGAAACGCCTTGCATTGAGCTATTTGGGAGCATTTATGAGTACATATTCGTATCCTAAGTATAAAGAATTAAAAGAGGAGATTGAGCGAATGTAAGAGCAGCGAGTTGGTCTGTATAGAACGAAGAAGGGTTTGAGAAAGGTGACTGAAAGGGAATTACTCAAAAGGAAAAAGGAATGATAGGAAGATAAAGCGAGTTTGTTTGTGGCTGAGGATGGGAAGCGTTTGGGCTTTAATCTGGCAGCAGAAGGGAGATTAGGGTGAAAACATATATTACACGGATCAACGGATGGTCATTACGGGACAAGTCCCATTATATGCAGCATATGGTTGCCGAGGCAGCCCACCAGCTGGGTTGTAGGGAGATGGGGATTTTTCGGTATTACGCAGAGGACGAAGGCGGGGAAAGCCTGGGCAGCAGGCTGGACGGGATTATCGCGGGTATCAACCGGGGCGATCTTGTCATCTGTCAGTTTCCTACAGGGAACGGCATGAGGTTTGAACATGAACTGGTGTATCGCCTGAAGGCATACGGCGCCCGGATTGCGGTGCTGATCCATGAATTGGAGGCTTTGGCTGATGAGGGTAAGAAATCTTTGCTGGGAAGTATTGTAGAACTGTACAATCAGGCGGAAGTACTGATTGTTCCAACTTATGCCATGCGGCAGTGGTTATTAGACAACGGTATACATAAGGGAATGAAGTTTGTGGTACAGGAAATGTGGGATTATACCGTCAGAGAGCCGCTTTTCAATACGCCGACATTCAGAAAGGAGATTTACTTTACAGACAGTGAAGGCTTTGAGGGGATGGCTGACTGGAACGATTCGGTGCCGTTGAATTTGTATAATGCTTCAGCAGGCCAGGGAAATGTACGGAACCTGGGGGAACGGGAGCCGTACCAGCTTCTTTCGGAGTTAAATAGAGGGGGAGGTTTCGGGCTTGTATGGTATAGGGATACATATTCCCGTCAATATATGGAGAAAAGTAATTCCTTTTCTCTCGCGAGATATCTGGCGGCAGGGATGCCCGTCATTGTACCTGCCGGGGGGGCGCATCAGACACTGGTTGAGATGAATCACCTGGGATTAGCGGTAAATACGCTGGAAGAAGCGACAGCGCTGATTGAGAGAATGACAGAAGGGGAATATCGGGAGTATATAAAGGCTGTGGAACAGTTTGCGCCGGCCGTACAGAACGGGTATTTTACAAAGAAGTGTCTGTGCGAAGCGATGCAGGCATTTTACAGGAAGGATGCAGGAAGGCTTCCTTTGCCAGAGCGGGTTTATGAGACCGGAGAGTGCGTATTCAGATCGTCTGTACTGCGGGAGTCCTATGGCGGAAATGTGGCTTTTTCATGGGATTTTCAAGGAGAAGCGGAAGGCTTTTTGATATATGATACTAAAGGAGCACTGTTGGGAAATACGCGGGATCTTCATCAGCATTACCTTTTGCTGAAGAAACTGAAAAGCGAAAACGGTGTTATTATAAAAGCTTATCTGGAGACATTAAAAGGGAAGTTGGTTCTGGCGGAATCAGAACCGGCTTATCTACAGGAAGGGAGTTGTGACAGTCCCAAGGTCAGCTTGATTATGCCGGCTTTCAATGCACAGGATTATATTGTAAGGAGTATTGACACCGCATTGGCACAGACGCTTCCGGATTTGGAACTTATTATTGTAGATGACGGAAGTACGGATCGGACATCGGAGATCATTGACTGGTATGCCGGACATTATAGAAATATAGCTGTGATACATCAGAAAAACAGGGGGGTAGCGGCAGCACGAAATACAGGGATAGTGCACGCAAAAGGCAATTATATAGGTTTTTTGGACAGTGATGATATGATGCGCCCGGATATGACGGCAAAGCTATATGAAACAATCAGAAAAAATCATTGTGATATTGCAGTAACTTCTGTATACCGGATGACCGATTACGGGTATGACAAATTTATACAATATCCCATGAAAGAGGATACTGCAGTGACGATAGACGAATTTTTTCTGGAATATTATATCAGAGAGTGCGGGTATGGTGCGGTAATTTGGAATAAATTATATCGGGCCTCTTTGGTAAAATCTCATTTTTTTCCTGAGATTTTGTCGGAGGACGAGGGGTGGACGCCGTGCGTTTTATCTTATGCAGACAGAGTTTGCTATCTGGATGCCTGTGGATATGAATATGACAGAATTTCGTTGGAGGGTTCGCTTGCAGACAAAGTGAGAAACAGATCAAAGGAAGAAAGGTTTGAAATATATAAAAAAGTGGTAATGTTTTATCTGAAAAACGGGAACCAGGACAGGTTGGATCTGTTGAAAGCTTTGGCAAAAAAACGTTTGCTCGAGAATGCGAGAGTGTACGTTTGTGATGAATATGAAAAACTGTGGCAGGAGATAGCCTGAAACAAACCTCGCTCTAAACTGGGTTTGACTTTACCTGCGTAAAAAGCTATACTGAAGACAGCGGATGAGAAAAGCGGCGTTGGACGGGGGAATTTTTCGGAAGGAGCGTTTCGGCATGGCGAGGACAGTAGGGATTGGCAATCAGGATTTTGAAGTAATTCGGAGCCGCGGGTATTTCTATATAGACAAGACGGATTTCATCCGGGAATGGTGGGAAAGCGGAGACAGCGTAACACTGATTGCCCGTCCCAGGCGTTTCGGAAAGACGTTGAACATGAGCATGCTGGAGAAATTCTTTGATTTAAAGCATGCCGGCAAGTCTGCGCTTTTTCAGGGGCTTTCCATATGGCAGAGGGAGGAATACCGGGCTTTGCAGGGAACTTATCCTGTGCTGTTTTTGAGCTTTGCAGTCGTAAAGGAGAATACTTTTACAGAGGCCAGGAAAAGCATGTGCCGGGTCATTGAGGAACAGTATAATAAGCATGACTATCTTTTGGAGGGGAATCTGCTCAATGATAAAGAGAAGGCATATTATGGCGAGGTGCGCGCGGAGATGTCGGACAGCACGGCGGCGGCTTCCCTGCGGTCTCTGTCGGATTTCCTGAGCAGATATTATGGCAAAAAGGTTATCGTCCTATTGGATGAATATGATACGCCCATGCAGGAGGCCTTTGAGGGAGGCTACTGGGAGGAGATGGTGGCTTTCGTAAAAAGCCTGTTCAATGCCGCCTTTAAGACCAATCCTTATTTAGAGCGGGCCGTGATGACGGGAATCACAAGAGTTAGTAAAGAGTCCATATTCTCTGATTTGAACAATCTACAGGTAGTGACAACCACATCCGAAAAATATGCGGATTGTTTTGGATTTACGGAGGAGGAAGTGTTCAATGCGTTGGACGAGTACGGGTTGGGAAACCGAAAAGACCAGGTGAAGAACTGGTATGACGGATTTACGTTCGGTAAAAAGTCGGATATCTATAACCCGTGGTCCATCATCAATTTCCTTGATCATCGAAGAGTGGGGGCTTACTGGGCAAATACCAGTTCCAACGGGCTTGTAGGGAAGCTGGTGCGGGAGGGCAGCGCGGATGTGAAGAAGGCTTTTGAATGCCTGCTCCGGGGAGAGACGATCCAAGTGGAGATTGACGAGCAGATTGTCTATAATCAGCTGTCCACGAAAAAGAATGCCATTTGGAGCCTGCTGCTTGCAGGCGGCTATCTGAAGGTGAAGGCTTTCCATTCACATACGACGAAGTATGGGGAGTGGAAGGAAGATTATGAGTTGGAGCTCACTAATTTTGAAGTCAGAGTCATGTTCCGGAATATGGTGAGGGATTGGTTCGATTCTGCGGCATCTGATTACAATGATTTCGTCAAGGCTCTGTTACTGGATGATTTGAAGGCCATGAACATTTATATGAACCGGGTAGCGGCAGAGATGTTCAGCAGCTTTGATGCAGGGACGAAGCCCTCTGAGAAAGCGCCGGAGCGGTTTTATCATGGTTTTGTTCTGGGACTGATGGTGGAACTTGCTGACAAATATGTAATCATGTCGAACCGGGAGAGCGGATTCGGACGGTATGATGTGATGTTGGAGCCGAGACAGAAAACTGGAATCTCGGAAAATGATGGAATTATCATAGAATTCAAGGTACAGGACGAGGACGAGAAGGAACTGTCGGACACGGTGCAAAGCGCCCTGAAACAGATTGACGAGAAGAATTATCAGGCAAATCTGGCCGCCAAAGGGATTCCCGGGGAGCGTATCCGGAAATACGGCTTCGCGTTCTGCGGAAAGAGAGTCTTGATTGGGGCAGGCGCCCATAAGACAGTCAACTGAAACTTTCCCTGTACTTTTCCCGCCATGCGTGATAAAATAGCCTATATACCAATTGCCGGACAGCCTGCATTGCCGGATTTACTACATTGCAAAACATCTGAGGGGCCATGGGACTGTAACGGAAGAGTAGGAGGCGTATTATGGAAACAGAAATCAAGAACAATATCACGGAAGTGGAGGAGGCTGCTGAAAAGCCTGCGGAGAACCCTGCAGGAGAAGGAACCGTGGCGGCGTCCAATGCACCGGCAGAACCCGTGGAAACCATGGCAGACTACGACAAGGAGCTGGAGGCATCCTTCCGCAAGATTAACGAGGGAGATATTCTTTCCGGTACAGTGATTCATGTCAGCGAGGAAGAAGTTACACTGGATTTGAATTACTATGCTCCCGGTGTCATCAAGGCTGCAGACATGAGCAAGGATCCGTCTTTTTCACTTGTAAATGATGTACATGTAGGCGATAAGATAGAGGCCACCGTGATAAAGAGGGACGACGGAGCGGGCAATATCCTTCTGTCCTGTGCGGAGGCGAAGGAAGTGCTGGGCTGGGATAAGCTGAACACTTATCTGGAGGAGAAGGCCATTCTGCCTGTAAAGGTCAGCGAAGTCGTCAATAAGGGCGTGGTTGGGTACCTGGAGGGAATCAGGGGCTTTATTCCCGCGTCTCATCTGGCATTGTCCTATGTGGAGGATCTGAGTACCTTTGTGGGGCAGACCCTGGACGTGCGCGTGATCACTGTGGAGAAGGAGAAGAAGAAACTGGTGCTTTCCGCCCGGGATGTGCTGAAGGAGAGAGAGGCGGAGAAAATGAACCAGAAGATCGCCATGATGGCTCCCGGCACCGTTCTGGAAGGAAAGGTGGAAAGCCTGATGCCTTACGGCGCATTTGTGGACTTGGGGGGCGGCTTAAGCGGCCTGGTACATATTTCCCAGATCAGCCAGAAGCGCATTAAGAATCCTTCCGAAGTGCTGAAGGAAGGCGATACGGTTAAAGTCAAGGTGCTGAATACCAACAATAACAAGATCAGCCTGAGCATGAAGGCCGTGGAGGAGAATTCGGAACCTGAACCTATAGAGGAGAAGGTTGCGGCGCAGTACAGCTCCGGGAAATCCGTGGGAACCTCTCTTGGGGATTTGCTGAAAGGCCTGAAATTGTAATTTTTATGAAGACGGCCAGCCGGTGACTTCAATGGTCATTAACAGTCACGCGGCAGCAGACCCTGTGCAACAGGACAGCATTTAGGGTCCGGCGTGCGGGTAGGGTACTTGACAACGAAATCTTGCATATAGCGGCAAAATTTTGCTTCCGGTTTATCCGGGTTAGGGAGCGGTCAATTGCCGCTCCCTATTTTTACAGGTATGTGTCTGACTGCGGTAAGCGTCGGAGCGTGCGGAATGTACATGGTGCGGGCAATGAGGTTTGGGAAAGGAGAGGACAGAATGGATACTGCCATGATCATAGAAACCATAGGCTATCTTGGCTCGGCGTTGGTGCTGGTGTCGTTTTTAATGGCCTCCGTGGTGAAGCTGCGGGTGATCAATTCCGCAGGCGGGCTGATTTTTGCGGTGTATGCGCTGCTGATTCACTCTTATCCCACAGCGCTGATGAATTTCTGCCTGGTGGGAATCAATCTCTATTATCTGGCCCGCCTGCGTCATCCGGACAGGAGCTACACCCTTATTGAGGAAAAAAGGGACAGTTCCATGCTGCAGGCTTTCCTGGAACACTACGGAGAGGACATTGCGGGCTGTTTTTCCGGGAACCGGGTTGCTGTGGAGGACGCAGATGTAGTCTGCCTGATCTGCCATCATATGACGCCTGCAGGCATTCTGCTCGGAAAGAGGCGGGAAGGCGGCGTCCTGGAAATTCTGCTGGACTATACCACGCCGGAGTACAGGGATTGTTCTGTGGGAAAATATCTGTATTCCCGCCTGCCGGAAATGGGGGTGCAAAGCCTGGTTTATACAAGGGAGCCTCTGAAGCATGAAGCCTATCTGAAGAAAATGGGCTTTATCCGGGAAAAGGGCGTGTATGTGAAGCGGATAACGAACGGAAAGACAAATTAGAATGTTTGCAATTATGTGAAATGCGGTTTTAATATGAAAACGGACAGCTGACGGAAATTCAGCGGAATATACGCAGAAATGAGGATGAGTATGGATATTGTGGAAAATGTTGAGAAAATCAGGGAATACAGGGAGCGTGCCAGGCAGCTGGTGGAACAGATGACCCTGGAAGAGAAGGTGGATCAGACCATGAATAAGGCTCCGGCGGTGGAGCGGCTGGGCATCAGAGCCTACAACTGGTGGAACGAGGCGCTTCACGGCGTGGCAAGGGCAGGGGTGGCCACCGTATTTCCCCAGGCCATCGGGCTTGCGGCAACCTTCGACGAGGAATTGCTGGAACAGGTAGGCGACGCCGTCTCCACGGAGGGCAGGGCCAAGTTCAACATGCAGCAGGCGGAGGGAGACACCGGTCTCTACAAGGGCCTGACATTCTGGTCTCCCAACATTAATATCTTCCGGGATCCCAGGTGGGGCAGAGGGCATGAGACATTTGGGGAGGATCCCTATCTGACTTCGCGGATGGGCATCGGCTATATCAAGGGCCTTCAGGGGCATGATGAAAAGTTTTTGAAGGCGGCAGCCTGTGTGAAGCACATAGCCGTTCACAGCGGGCCGGAGGGAATACGCCACAGCTTCAATGCGGTGGTGGGAAAGCAGGATTTGTACGAAACCTATCTGGCCGCCTTCAAGGCCTGTGTCCAGGAGGGGCATGTGGAAGCAGTGATGGGGGCTTACAACTGTATCAACGGTGTACCCTGCTGCGGCAACCATGAACTGCTGGAGGACATCCTCCGGGGTGGATTCGGATTTGAGGGGCATGTGGTCAGCGATTGCGGCGCCATCTGGGACTTCCATGAGGGGCATCATATTACGGATACACCCATGGAGTCGGCGGCAATGGCCATGAACAACGGCTGCGACCTAAACTGCGGAGGCATGTACCAGTTCCTGAAGCAGGCAGTGCGGGAAGGCCTGGTGGATGAGAAACGCCTGGACGAGGCCCTGGTGAACCTGTTTGCCGCCCGTATGAAGCTGGGCGTGCTGGACAAGAGAGAGGAAAATCCTTACGACAGGATTCCTTACAGCGTGGTGGACAGCGAGCCTATGCGGAAGCTGAACCGGGATGCGGCGGCGAAGAGCGTGGTGCTGCTGAAAAACGAAAACGGTATCCTGCCGCTGGATAAGGCTTCCGTCAAAACCATCGGCGTCATTGGGCCCAATGCCAATAACCGGAAGGCCCTGGTGGGCAATTACGAGGGAACGGCGTCCAGATACTGGACCATATCCGAGGGTATTCAGGAGTATGCGGGAAATGACATTCGCGTCATGTTTTCGGAAGGCTGCCATCTGTACCATGATAAGGTGGAAGGCCTTGCAGAGAGGCATGACCGGCTGGCAGAGGTAAAGGGCGTCTGCCAGTGCAGCGATGCGGTAGTGGTTTGTATGGGACTGGATGCCGGGCTGGAGGGCGAGCAGGGCGATGCCAACAATGAATACGGCAGCGGAGATAAGCCGAACCTGAACCTTCCCGGGCTTCAGCAGGATATACTGGAAGCCGTTTACGCCAGCGGAAAACCCACAATCCTGGTACTGCTGTCAGGCAGCGCGCTGGCGGTGAACTGGGCGGATGAGCATATACCGGCGATTCTGCAGGGATGGTATCCCGGCGCGGAGGGCGGACGTGCCATTGCGGAGATCCTGTTCGGAGAGAGATGTCCCGAAGGGAAGCTGCCTGTCACATTCTATCGTTCCTGTGAGGAGCTGCCGGATTTTGAAGATTACAATATGAAGGGAAGGACTTACCGGTATATGACGGGTGAGGCGCTGTACCCCTTCGGATATGGATTGTCATACACGAGGTTTGCCTATGGAAAGGCGGAAGCAGATTCGTATCAGGTGACGGAAAAGGGTGTTACCATACGTGTTGCGGTGAAAAATACCGGTTCCATGGCAGGCGGCGAGACGGTGCAGGCCTATGTGAAGATTGAGCGGGACGGTACGCCGAATGCCCAGTTGAAGGGAATCTGCAAGCTGCATCTTGCTCCGGGTGAGGAGAAGGAGGCGGTACTCTATCTTCCTGCAGAGGCCTTCGGACTGTATGACGAGGACGGGAAATTTCAGATTGCGGAAGGAACGGCCAGCGTATTCATAGGCGGACAGGCTCCGGATTCCAGAAGCGAGAAGCTGACGGGATACAGGGTGGAAAAACTGGAATTTTCGGTTTTGGGCGTAAAATAAGAACAAATGGTGCGGGAAAAAGGCATCGGTGATAAGCTGGAAATTTCGGTTTTAAATGCAAAATAAGGACAAATGGAGCGGGAAAAAATACCGTGTGGATAAGCTGGAGTTTTCGGTTTTGAATGCAAAATAAGGATAAAGGGTGCAGGAAAAGATACCGTGTGGATAAGCTGGAGTTTTCGGTCTTGGGCGTAAAATAGGACAAATGGTGCAGGAAAAAGCATTGGTGAAAAGCTGGACTTTTCGGTTTTGAATGTAGAATAAGACGAATAGTGCAGGAAAAAGGCATCAGTGAAAAGCTGGAGTTTTCGGTTTTGAATGCAAAATAAGACAAATGGTGCAGGAAAAAGCATCGGTGAAAAGCGGGAAAGTTAGTTTGAGACAGCAAGAACGCAGCAGAAGGGAGAGAGCATATGCCGCCAATCCATATATTGATGAAGCCCGCTTCCGGGTTGTGCAATATGCGGTGCAGATACTGTTTTTATGCGGATGAAATGGATAACAGAAGCCGGGCGTCCTATGGGTTTATGAGCCGGGAAACGCTGGAAAATGTCATACGCAGCCTTCTGGAATTTGCGGAGGGGGAGTGTACCGTTGCCTTCCAGGGAGGGGAACCCACGCTGGCAGGGCTGGATTTCTATAGAGAATGCCTGGAACTGGAGAAAAAATATAATCGGAAAAATGTCAGGATATCTCACGCCCTGCAGACGAACGGATTTCTGCTGGATGAACATTGGTGTGCTTTTTTGGCGGAAAACCATTTTTTGGTGGGACTGTCCGTGGACGGTATCAAGGCAACGCACGACGCGTTTCGGCGGGACGCGGAGGGGAAGGAGACATATTTTCACACGCTGAAGGCCGCGGATATGCTGAAGAAAGCCGGTGCGGAATTTAATGTGCTGACAGTAGTGAACGGAAAAACGGCGCCGAAAATCGGCAGAATATACGAGAATTACCGGAAGCTTGGCTTTTCCTGGCAGCAGTATATAGCCTGCCTGGATCCGGTCTGGGAGAAAAGAGGCGTACAGGAGTATTCTCTGACACCCAGGGCGTACGGGCAGTTTCTCATCGAACTCTTTGAACTGTGGTATCTGGATTTTTGGAAAGGGCAGCAGCCTTATATCCGGCAGTTCGAGAATTACGTGGGGATGCTGATGGGACAGATGCCGGAGTCCTGTGAGCAGAGGGGTGTATGCAGCTTTCAGAGCGTAGTGGAGGCTGACGGCAGCGTATATCCCTGTGATTTTTACTGCCTGGATGAATACAGGGTGGGCAATCTGAATGAAGATGCATTTGCAGTCATATGGCAGAGGCTGATGGACAGCGGTTTCCTGCAGGCTTCTGCCGAACAGGCGCAGCAGTGCGGGAAATGCCCGTACCTCAAAATCTGCCGGGGCGGATGCCGCAGGCACAGGGAGCAGGCGGGGGATGGGCTTGGACTGAATTATTTCTGTGAGTCCTACCGGATGTTTTTTGACGCCTGCCTGCCCAGGTTGAAGAGGATTGCGGCGGCATGTATGAGGCGTTAATGTGAAAGCTGCGGGACTTGCGATGCCTGCTGCGGATGAACGTATGAAAACGGTTGGCATGTAAAGTTTGACAGCAATTTTTAAATGTGCTATAGTTATTTTGTTAAATCTGCCCATACTTTTCCACCTTTGGATTCTGCGATGCCGGAAATATGAAATGCTGAGATATGAAATGCCGGAATACGAAATTTCGGAAAAGTGAAATGCCGAAATATGAAATGCCGAAATATGAAATGCCGGAAAAAGTGAAATGCCGAAATACGGAATTTCGGAAAAGTGAAGTGCCGAAATATGAAATGCCGGAAAAGTGAAATACCGAAATACGAAATTTCGAAAAAGTGAAGTGCCGAAATATGAAATGCCGGAAAAAGTGAAATGCTGAAATACGAAATATTGGAAATATAAAGTGCCGGTTACATGGAAATACATGCACCGGTGTGCCGGTCCGGGCAGGATGCGGCAGGAGGAATGGGGCGGTATGGCCGGATTTGGGACGGGTAAAATCAATTTAAGCAGGAGGTATGAAGATGGGTTTTTTGACGGGCAAGACAGCAATTATTACAGGCGCCGGACGGGCAGTCTTAAGTGACGGCCGCTGCGGCTCCATCGGTTACGGCATTGCAACCGCTTATGCAAAAGAAGGCGCTAACATTGTAATCACCGGGCGTAACGTGAAGAAACTGGAGGATGCGAAGGAAGAGCTGGAGCGTTTGTACGGCATCCGGGTGCTGACGGTTGCCGCCGATGTAAATGCACATGCCGACAATCAGGCTGTAGTGGAAGAGGTAGTGCGGCAGACCATGGAAGCATTCGGAAGGATTGATGTGCTGATCAATAATGCCCAGGCTTCCGCCTCCGGCGTGACGTTGGCGGAGCATACTACGGACCAGTTTGACCTGGCACTGTATTCCGGCCTTTATGCGGCCTTTTATTATATGAAGGCATGTTATCCGCACCTGGTGGAGACGAAGGGAACCGTCATCAACTTTGCGTCAGGCGCCGGCCTGTTCGGCAATTACGGGCAGTGTGCTTACGCGGCGGCGAAGGAAGGCATTCGCGGCCTGACTCGTGTGGCGGCCACCGAGTGGGCCAGGGACGGTGTGAACGTGAATATTATCTGCCCGCTGGCATGGACGGCGCAGCTTGAGAACTTCGAGAAGGCTTATCCCGACGCCTTCAAGGCAAATGTAAAGATGCCTCCCGCAGGGCATTATGGTGATGCCGAGCTGGAAATCGGACGTGTCTGTGTGCAGCTTGCATCCCCTGATTTCAAGTATATGACCGGCGAGACCATTACGTTGGAAGGCGGCATGGGCCTGAGGCCGTAAGAAACCGAATTCGAATTACTTCGGAAATCACGGGATCCTGCGCACAAGTGCAGGATTCCGGTTCAAGACCGTCCAGGGCTTGGGCGTAAAAGGGCTGTGCGGATGCAGGGGGAAGCATATGGGAACTTATCTGAATCCAGGCAATAGTGGTTTTGAAAAGATAAGAAACAGTATATATGTAGATAAGAGCGGGCTGATTGAAGCAATTAACCGAACGATAGGGACCATGCAGAAGCTGACTTGTATCAGCAGGCCGCGCCGCTTCGGGAAATCTTTTGCAGCTCAGATGTTATGCGCTTATTATGATAAAACATGTGATTCCGCTGTGCTGTTTGACGATCTTGAGGTTGCAGAAGTGCCGGGCGGCTCCTATAGGAAGCATTTGAATCAATATGATGTCATTTACCTGGATATGACCAATATTATGGGCGAGTCGAAAAAGGACGATATCGTGTCCTATATCAGGCGAAAAGTATCGGAAGAACTGAAAGACGCATATCCTGCATTGCAGGTAGATGAGGAGTCTTTTTCCACTACACTGATCCGCACCGCGGAGTTGGCTGGAAACAAGTTTATCATGATCATAGACGAGTGGGATGCGCCCATAAGGGAGATGCAGGAGATTCAGAAAGCGTATCTTGACTTTTTACGATCTCTTTTTAAAAGCAGCGGTACGACGGACAGAATTTTTGCAGCCGTCTATATGACAGGTATTCTTCCGATTAAAAAGGACGGTTCAGAGTCGGCAATTTCCGATTTCTGGGAATATTCGATGCTGGAACCGGGAGAATTTCAGCCTTATGTGGGCTTTACGGAAAAGGATGTAAAAAAACTTTGCGGGGAGCATCGTTTGGATTTTGAAGTGGCAAAAAAGTGGTATGACGGATATTCTTTTGACAATGTCTCTTCTGTCTATAACCCTTATTCCATTATGAAAGCCGTTATTCTAAAAAAATTTAAGTCTTATTGGAGGATGTCATCTGCAGCGGATGCACTGGAAGATTATATTGCAGGAGACTATGACGGATTATTTGTGGCAGTGCTGGAGCTGCTGGGGGGGTTTCGGATTCCGGTTGATACAGACGGTTTCAATAATGACTCTAAATTGATAAAAAACAGAGATGATATGCTGACATTGCTGATACATCTGGGTTACCTGGCATATGACGGTGAAGAGGAAACTGTCCGGATTCCAAATGAAGAAATCAGGATTGAATTCTCGAAAGCGATTCGAGAAGTGAAAAGCAGCGAGTCCGTTATGCGTTTGTGTGAAAGCAGGCAGTTGATTCAGGATACCATCCAGATGAAGGAAGCGGCAGTGGCGACGCAGGTGGAGAGAATTCATGCGGAAATGACAGATCCCATGCATTATAATAATGAGCAGTCCCTGCGCAGTGTGATACAGATTGCTTATTACAGCTATTCTGATTATTTCCTGAAGTTTGAGGAACTGCCTTCTGGCGACGGGTATGCCGACGTTGTCTATTTCCCGAAGAAGGGTTCGCGGATGCCTGTACTGATAATAGAATTGAAATGGAATCAGTCTGCGGAAGGAGCGATCGCGCAGATTAGGGATAAGAGATATTTTGATGCGCTGAAAGGCTACGGAGGGGATATTTTGTTGGTGGGTATCAGCTATGACAGGGATGCGGGAAAGAATAAGAGAAGGCATAGCTGTGTGATCGAAAAGATTGATTGTAACAGCTTAGCAGGCATAAAGACTGAGAAGGGACGATAGCATGGAAGTCAAATTACAGAACCTGACGAAGAAATTTCCGGGCCGGGACAGAAAAAAACGCCTTGAAGTGGTTGCGGTCAATGATTTTACCTTTGAAATTCCGGACGGCAGGCTGATTGGCCTGCTGGGACCGTCTGGCTGCGGTAAAAGCACCACGCTGAACCTCATCAGCGGATTGGTGAAGCCCACCAGCGGCAGGATATTCTTTGGGGATGACGATGTTACCGATTTGCCGCCGGAACACAGGGGCATCGGGCTGGTATTTCAGAACTACGCCCTGTATCCGCATCTCACCGTGCGGCAGAATATTACATTTCCGCTGGAAAATCTGAAGGGGAAGGACAAATTGACCAAAGCGGAGATGCTTGAGAAAGCCATGGAGGCGGCCAGGCTGGTGCAGATAGAGGAGCTGATGGACAGGAAGCCGGGAGAGCTTTCCGGCGGGCAGCAGCAGCGTGTGGCAATTGCACGGGCTTTGGTGAAGCGGCCCAAGGTGCTTCTGCTGGATGAACCGCTCTCCAATCTGGATGCCCGCCTGAGGCTTCAGACCAGGGAGGAAATCAAGCGGATTCAGCGGGAAACAGGCATTACCACTATCTTTGTGACCCACGACCAGGAAGAGGCCATGAGCATTTCCGACATGATTGTCGTTATGAAAGACGGTGTAGTCCAACAGATTGGAAAGCCCCAGGAAGTTTATGACAATCCTGTCAATTTGTTTGTGGCAAGGTTTCTGGGGACGCCGCCCATCAATGTCTTTGAGGGAGGTGTCAGGGACGGCAGGCTTTATATCGGAGAGGACGCCGTGATGGAGCTTAAGCAGATGCAGGAAGCCTGTTATCCCGGGATGCCGGGTAATGTACCAAACCAGGAGAGGGAGATTGCAGTATCCGGAACCGAAAGGGTCTACGCTGCGGTCCGTCCGGAAGGCTTTCGGCTGCGGGAAGAAGGCCCGCTGCGCTGTGAGCTGAGCGGTGTGGAGGTGATGGGGCGGGATGTCAGTGTGGTTTCCAGGAACCGGGCGTGTCTGAATACGCCCATTCGTTCCATAATCGGGACCGAGAGCATGGACGGGAATTTTTCCATGGAGCGCCTTTTTTCCACGCAGCGGCCTGTCGCCGCGGGGCAGAGGACCGGGAAAAAGGGCGGCGAGGCGGCAGATGCGGCGGAGCGGGCAGAGGGAAATACCGCAGATTCCGAGGAAAGGAATATTGTCAGGTTTGAGTTGATTCCGAGAAAGGTATTTCTCTTTGACAGAGAGAGCGGGAATCGGATTTATTTTGATAGAGAGACGGGAGGCTGACATGAAGAAAAATCGGAACAGCGGAAGCCTGAAAGCGTGGCTGTATCTTTTGCCGGCGATTTTTTTTCTGGGGGCCTTCATGGTATATCCGCTGATTGATGTATTTGTGTATTCGTTTGAGGAGGGATATAATTCCGCATCCCAGACATATTACGGGGTGGGTTCGTACAATTATTCCTATGTACTTCATGACCCTTATTTCCTGCAGGCGGTAAAAAATACGTTTCTGCTGGTCATCATTACGGTGCCGCTGTCCACAGGGATTGCACTGCTGATTTCCGTGGGGCTGCATTCCATTATTCCGCTTAGGAATCTTTTCCAGACCGTGTATTTCCTGCCCTATGTGACCAATACGCTGGCAGTGGGACTGGTGTTTATGATTTTATTTAAAAAGACGGCATATTCGGACGGATTTGTCAACCTGCTGATTTCCTGGTTCGGAGGAAGCAGTGTTGACTTCATCGACGGACCCTACTGGGCAAAAATGTTTGTTTTATGCTTTTATACCATTTGGGTGGTAATGCCTTTTAAAATCCTGATACTGACCAGTGCGCTTTCCTCCGTCAACCAGGAGTATTACAACGCGGCGAGAGTGGACGGCACATCAAAATTCAGGACCTTCCGGAAGATTACCCTTCCCATGATTTCGCCTATGATTTTTTATCTGGTGATTACCGGGTTTATAGGCGCATTCAAGGCGTACAGCGATGCTGTGGCGCTGTTCGGGACGGATCTGAATGCGGCGGAGATGAATACAATTGTAGGGTATGTGTACGATATGCTGTACGGCGACAGCGGCGGATACCCGTCATATGCTTCCGCGGCGGCGATTATATTGTTTGCCATTGTGCTGACCATTACCTGCATCAATCTGCTGGCCAGCAACAAAAAGGTACATTATTAGGAACTGTGACAGATGACGGCTGTGCGCGGAGGACAACGGACACAGAACCGGCAGCCGAAAGCGGACAGGAAGGCAGGGAACGCGGACACAGAAGAGGCCGCCGAAAGCAGGCGTGAAGGCAGAGAACAGCGGAAACAGGTGCGGAAGAAACAGCCGGACAAGAAGGAAGGGAACAGCGGACACAGAAGCCGTAATCCGCATGCAGAACGAAATCAGACAACATACCGGGATAGCGCAGGGGGGAGCGAAGGGAATCATATGATGGGAGAGCGGAAGGAAGGCACGGCTAACGAAGCCGTGGGCCGGAACAGTGGAAGAAACGAAAAGGCGGCTGTCATAATGCCGGATACGTTAAAATCAGATATGAAAAATCCGAACCGTCAATACCTGGATTGCGGGGCGCCGGATTATGCAGGGCTCGAGAAGGCTGCCAGAAATCGGCGGAAGGCGGCAGGCGCTGTCACATATGTACTTCTGACGCTCTGGGGGATTCTCGTGCTTTTCCCTTTTTACTGGATGATTCTAACTTCGGTAAAGAGCTACAGTGCGTATAATTCCGAATATATTCCTGCGTTTTTTACTTTATCGCCCACAATGCAGAACTATGCGGATGCTTTCACGGCAGTGCCGTTGGGGCGGTATCTTCTGAATACGACGATTTTTACGATAGTGACTACGGCAATTATGCTGGTGGTGATTACGCTGGCGGCCTTCGCCTTTGCAAGGCTGGAATTCAGGGGGAAAAATATTGTCTTTCTGCTTTTCCTTTCCCTAATGATGATTCCCAATGAGCTGGTCATTATTACCAATTTCGTGACGATCACCAATTGGGATATGCGCAATACATTTCCAGGACTGATACTGCCGTCGGTTACTTCGGTTTTCTATATTTATCTGCTTAAGGAAAATTTTGAGCAGATACCGGACAGCCTCTACTACGCGGCAAAGGTGGACGGTACTTCGGATATGAAATACCTGCTGAAAGTTATGGTTCCCATTTCGAAACCCACATTAATCACGGTGACCATACTGAAGGTGATAGAATGCTGGAATTCCTATGTGTGGCCAAGGCTGATTACGGACGATGAAAATTATTTCCTTGTGTCAAACGGTATTCAGGAGATCCGGGAAAACGGTTTCGGGCGGGAAAATATTCCGGCGATGATGGCGGCGGTAGTGGTGATTTCCGTTCCTTTGATCGTACTGTTTTTGATATTCCGCAGGAAGATTATGGAGGGCGTGTCAAGGGGAGGTACGAAGGGATGAGGAAACGGCGGGATGTGGATATGTCGGAGGGGTTACATACGTTGAAGGAGGCGCCCGGCAGGCGGGGAAGCAGGAAAACAGGCTGCATGGGGCGGGTAAGGAGCATGCTTTTTCGCGCCGGCATCCTGGCGTGTGCGGCATTTGCCCTGACAGGCTGCCACGGCTCCAGGGGAAGCAGCGCATTTCAGATACCCGGGGAATTTGACACTGCCAGGCAGCATGAAATCGTTTTCTGGGCAAAGAATGACACGAACAAGACCCAGACGGATATCTATGAAAAGGCCATTCGGGATTTTGAGGAGCTGTATCCCAACATCACGGTTAAACTGCGCCTGTATACGGATTATGGTAAAATTTATAACGATGTAATTACAAATATTGCTACCGATACCACGCCCAATGTGTGCATTACCTATCCGGATCATATCGCCACTTACCTGACAGGTTCGAACCAGGTCGTTCCGCTGGAGGGGCTTTTTGCCGATGAAAAATACGGGCTGGGCGGCAGCGAGGTCAGATTTGACGCGCCGGGGGCGGACGAGATTATCCCTAAATTCCTGGAGGAGTGTTCTTTCGGGGGACATTATTATGCCATTCCCTACATGCGTTCCACGGAGGCGTGTTATGTGAATAAGACTTATGTGGAAGCGCTGGGGTATACCCTGCCCGAGGTTCTCACATGGGATTTTGTCTGGGAAGTGTCCGAGGCGGCCATGGCCAGGGACGGGGAAGGGAATTACCTGGTCAACGGCCAGAAGGTGATGATCCCCTTTATCTATAAGTCCACCGACAATATGATGATACAGATGCTGAGGCAGAAAGGCGCTGGTTACTCTACGGAGGAAGGGGAGATACTGCTTTTCCACGACACCACGAAAGAACTGCTGATGACGATAGCGGAGCATACCGGGACAGGTTCCTTTTCCACCTTTAAGATTTCCGGCTATCCGGCAAACTTTCTGAATGCGGGGCAGTGCATTTTCGCAGTGGATTCCACTGCCGGCGCCACCTGGATGGGTACGGACGCGCCGCTGATAGATATCAGCGAGGACAGGCTGGTGGAATTTGAGACGGCGGTGATGGCCATTCCGCAGTTTGACACGGCTAACCCGGCTATGATATCCCAGGGGCCTTCTGTCTGTATCTTCAATAAGGAGGATACCCAGGAAGTGCTTGCATCCTGGTTGTTTGCCCAATATCTGCTGAGCAATGATGTACAGATTGCCTATTCGGAGACGGAAGGGTATGTGCCCGTGACCTCGAAGGCCCAGGCATCCGCCGAATATCAGGACTATCTTGCCAGGAGCGGCGAGGACAATCAACAGCATTACAATGTCAAGATTCAGGCGGCCAGGCTGCTGCTTGACAATGTGGAACATACTTTTGTCACACCGGTTTTCAACGGTTCCGTTTCTCTGCGCGATGCGGCTGGGCAGCTGATTGAAAATACGGTGAAATCCGTCAGGAGAAAGCAGGCGGTTGACGACGCCTATATGGAGAAGCTGTACAGCGATACGATTTCACTGTACCGTCTGGACCAGCTGGGCGGCAGCGGCGTGTCGGCGGCCGGCGGCAAAGCGGATTTGGGGAAGCTGCCCCGCACCTCGGCAATCCTTCTGGCCTCTCTGGCGGCGTCATGGGTATTTATTCTCCTGTATGCAGTGGTTCTGAGGGTAAAAAAGAGCCGTAAATAGGAAAAATTACGGAAAAGTCTCCCGGATTTTGGCTTCGGGGGACTTTTTACATGGCAAAAAAGCGGAAAGCCGGCGGAATTCCCAGGCACAAATGAGCAATTATACTATTGTTTTCCTGGAAATATCGTGTATAATAAGTTCAAAGTTTCCGGAAGGCATTCCCCGGGGAAGGTTGACTGGAAACCGAGAAAACCATGGCATCCCCGGCGCTGCTCCGGACAATGTACGGGGGCAGGCCTTCGAAGCCCGAATGTTGGGTGCAGGAGGAGAGCGGACAGGATTGCTGCGGGACTGAAAACGGGAGGATTGTAACTATGAAAAAAATGAAAAAATTTGCGGCATTGTTTTTGGCTGCAGCACTTGTAACAGCATGTGTTGCCTGCGGTAATGATGCGGGTACCGATGAATCCGGAAGTTCTGTTTCAGAAGAAAGCAGCAGCGAGAGCAGTGAAGGCAGTGAAGAGTCCGGTGAGGTTTCCGATGCCGGAACTGAGAGCAGTGAGGCTTCTGACAGCGAAAGTGAAGAGTCCGGCGCCGAAGGCGAAGCAGGCGGTGTGGCATCCGGCGAGGTTATGAGCTATGCCGACTATGCGGCAGCGGCAGTGGACGAGCAGGTGGTAGTGGAGACCTATGTACAGGCCAAACAGTCATGGTGGGAGAATCAGGCAACGCTCTACACACAGGACAAGGACGGCGCATATTTTGTGTACAATGCGGAGTGTTCGGAAGAGGATTATGCAAAGCTGACACCCGGAACCAAGATTCGGGTAACCGGATTTAAGGCAGAGTGGAACGGCGAAGTGGAGATTATGGATGCCGTTTTTGAGATTATTGAAGGCGGAGACAGCTATGTGGCAGAGGCCGAGGATGTAACTGCGCTTCTGGGCACGGATGAGCTGATTGCGCACCAGAACAAGTTCGTATCCTTCAAGGGCATGACTGTGGAATCCTCCGGCAAGAACGCGGACGGAAGCGAAGCCGCATATCTGTACAACTATGACGGCTCCGGTGAAGACGGAAGCGATTTGTACTTTAACGTATCCCTTGACGGACAGACATATACCTTTACTGTTGAATCCTATCTGTGCGACAATACCACGGATGTCTATGCGGCAGTGAAGAATCTGCAGGTTGGCGACAAGATTGACATGGAAGGATTTCTGTACTGGTATGAGGGTGTAAATCCCCATATTACCTCGGTGAAGGCAGCGGAATAAGGCGAAGTAAATGATGGCACCTTGAACACTCGGCAGTGTCGTGTTCAGGGTGCCTTCCTTTTTCGGCAGCCGCAGCCTTAAAATTGACATATCTTGGCGGTCGGACAGACTTGTATCCACGGTTCAGTTGTGTTAAAATAGCTTTATTCCCGCAGGGAGACACATGATGAAACAGGCATTATTTCTTAGCAGTGGCGAGGAGGAATGATTATGAATCTGGTAATTACCATAAGCCGAAGGTTCGGTACGGGGGCGGGGCTGATTGCGGAGGAGCTTTCCGGAAAGCTGGGTGTCCCGGTGTACGATAAGGCCTATATCGAGCATGAACTGGAAGGCAAAAGCTATGCGGACGAGGCGGAGGTAATCAGGGAGCTGGCGTCCCATTCCTGCATTATCCTGGGCCGTTGTGCCTCCGAGATCCTGAAGGGCCAGGGCAATGTGTTCAATATCTATGTCTGTGCTGATAAGGAAGACCGCATTCAGCGGATTATGAAGAAAAAGTCATTAGCCTATGAAGAGGCGAAATCCGTCCTGGAGAAAAATGACAGGGAGAGGGCGGACTATTACTACAGACATACCGGAAAGGTGTGGGGGGATGTGAATAACTATCACATGATTCTGGATACCTCCCAGCTGGGCATTGAGAACTGTGCCGGCATCCTGATGAAATATTTTGAGAGAGTGGAAATCATTTAAGAGAAAGCCTTTTCCCCGGGCTGCTGCATTGCATGGGGCTTTACTGACATTATTCTGCCGCGCGGTTTGGTGGAATAATGTCAGCTTTTTGTCGCTGAAACGTCAGTTCTTTCGTGCGGTGCTGACGGCGGCAATTTTTTTCAGCGTGGCGTTGGTCCCTAAAAGCAGGAAAATATCGTCCTTTTTGGTAGGGGCGTCCGCAGGCGGGTTTACGATGATAGTGCCGCCCCGCTTGATGGCAATGGCGTTTACGCCATATTTTTCACGCAGTTTGATTTCCCGCAGGTTCTTGCCGATCCAGTCTGTGAGGGTCAGGATTTCCGCGATGGAGTATTCGGAGGACAGCTCAATGGCATCGAACAGATGATTGAATGCCAGATCGTTTGCCAGCTGGACGCCCATTTCCATTTCGGGATAGACGATTTTATCCGCGCCTATCTTGGTGAGGATCTTTCCCTGCATTTCATCGTAAGCCTTGGCGATAATCTGGCCGATGCCCTGCTCCTTGGCCCAGATGGTGGCAAGCACCGCGGCGTCCAGACCGTGCCCGATGGAGATAACGGCGCCGTCGAAATTGCGCCCGCCGATTTCCTCCAGGGCTTCCTCGTTAGACACGTCCAGGCACATGGCCAGTGTCACATACTCGGCAATCTGGCGGATTTTCTGTTCATTGTTATCGATGGCGAGTACCATGCAGCCGTTGGCTTCCAGCTGCTTTGCGATGCTGGTTCCGAACCTGCCCAGCCCTATGACGATGTACTCCTTCCGGCTTCTTTTTTTCATGACGTTTCTCCTCAAATTTGGTTGTTTTCCACACTATCCGATGATGACCCTGCTCTCCGCACACGACACGTTTCCGGGGGCGCTGCGGCTGTTGAAGGCCAGCGCCAGCGTGATGGGACCGATTCTGCCCAGGTACATGGTGAGCGTGACAATCAGCTTTCCCGCCGGACACAGCACGCCTGTAAGCCCTCTTGACAGGCCTACGGTGGCAATGGCAGAGGTCATTTCATATAAGGTGTCCAGAAAATCACTGTGCTGGACAGCCAGCAGCGCCGCGGTCAGCAGTATCAGCACGGAAAAACTGAAAGTGATAATGGCCACACATCTGCGTATGGTGTCGTCGGCAATCTTTCTCCGCATGACGGTAACGTCTTTCCTGCCCCTGATATTGGCAAACATGGAGGCAAGCATCAGGACAAGGGTTACGGTCTTGACGCCGCCCGCCGTTCCGGCAGGGGAGCCGCCGATGAACATAAGGATCAGATATACCAGGCAGGAGGCGGGGCGGAAGGCTTCCTGCGGAATGGTGGCAAATCCGGCTGTTCTCAGGGTGACGGACTGGAAAAGCGATGCCGTCAGTTTTCCGGGCAGACTCAGGTTTCCCAGGGTATCCGGATTGTCATATTCCAGCACAAGCGTCAGAATCGTACCGGCAAGTACCAGGAACAGCGTTGCCAGGAGGACGATTTTGGTATGAAGGTTCATTTTGCGGATATAGGTGTCCCTTCCCGCATGCCGGCGGGGGCGCAGGGTACGCAGGATTTCCCAGTATACCGGGAAGCCCAGGCCGCTGACAATGATCAGGAAGATTGTGGTGAAATTTATGATGATGTTTTCCCTGTATCCGCAGAAGCTGTTGCCGCCCAGAAGGTCGATTCCGGCATTGCAGAAAGCGGATACGGCGTGAAAAATGCTGTACCAGATTCCCTTCAGCCCGTATTCAGGAATGAAGACAAGGGAGTAGCCGACAGCGCCCAGGCCTTCCAGGAGGAGGGTCGCCTTCAGCACATGTATGGTTAATTTCACAAGCCCGGACAGCGTATCCAGATTGTAGGCACTCTGAATCAGCATCCTGTCAGACAGGGTAATCCGGCGGCGGAAGATGCACAGGACCAAAGTGGTAAAGGTTACGATACCGAGTCCCCCCAGCTGGATGAGCAGCAGGAGAATTACCTGCCCGAAAGCGGAAAAGGTCTGGCCGATATTGACGGTTGACAGCCCTGTGACGCAGATGCCGGACATGGCCACAAACAGGGCGTCCAGGGAATCAATATGCTGCCCCGGCCTGGTACTGAAAGGGAGCAGGAGGCAGAGCGTTCCCAGAAGGGCGCCGATGAGAAAGCCCAACATGATGATTACTGTAGTTGTGAGTTTACGTCTTTTCATAGTACGCTACCGCATGACTGCAAGCTTTCCTTAATAGTAATGAAAAAAGCGGAATATGCGCTTTTGCCATCCGTACCTCATTATAGTCTTTTTGACGGAAATACACAATACTTTTTTGAGTTTCGTCTGCCGGAGGCGCAAAATCGCTATACAAATGTCATTATTTGTGATAAACTAAAAAAGATTCGGAAGGGAAAGCGAGGTGTCAAATATGGATGGTATGAACGGGTTTTCAACGGCGGAATATCAGGACGGCCGGGGAGGAGTGCCCGGTGGGCCGGTACAGGCCGGTCCGGAGGAAATAAAGGAAGCCAGGAGGCATTTTTCCCGGCTGGGCGGGATGTTTATCCTGGGAACCATCGTGATCTACGCGGTGCAGCTGATTCCGATAACATTGCTTCAGCTGCTGAAGCCGGAATGGATGGAAGACGGCAATTTTGCGCTGATGGTATCCATACTGCCCATGTATCTTATCGGGATGCCGGTACTCATATTGCTGGTGCGGATGATTCCGAGGGAAACGGTGGAGCGGCGTTCCATCAAGCCCGGTTCTTTCGTGGTTGCCGTCATCATGTGCTTTGCCATCGTATATATATCAAATCTTGCGGGAAATCTGATAACGACGCTGATCGGTGCGCTGAAAGGCGGGACGGTGCAGAACCAGGTCCTGAATGTGACCCAGTCCGTGAGCATGTGGACGGTAGTACTCTATATGGTTATCTGCGCGCCGATTATGGAAGAATTTGTTTTCCGCAAACTGATTGTGGACAGGACCGTCCGCTATGGACAGGGGGCCGCGGTCATTATGTCGGGACTTATGTTCGGGCTGTTCCACGGAAACCTGAACCAGTTTGTATATGCATGTTCGCTGGGAATGTTTCTGGCGTTCCTGTATGTGAAGACAGGCAACATCAAAATTACCATTGCGCTCCATATGATGATCAACTTTGTGGGCGGCGTGGTTTCTTCCGGGCTTCTGCGGATGATCGACCTGGATGAGTATGCCAGGGCGATGGCAGGCGGAGACATGGTTTCCCTGATGGCCTATGCACAGGAAAATCTGGCGGGCATTATGGCGTATGCCGCGTTCGGGGTGTTTGTGATGGCCATGATGATAGCCGGAGCCGTGCTTCTGATTGTAAGCTTGGTGAAACGTAAGTTTGTATTGGAGAAAGGCAGTGTGGCAATCCCCAGGGGAAAGCGTTTCGGAACCATGATATGGAATGCGGGCATGGTACTCTACTGCGTGTTCTGGATTGCCATGATTATCATACAGCTGTTCGTGTGAGGACGGATGTAGGCGGGAAGAAGGATTTGCGGATGTATACCTTTGAGAGCAGAATCAGATACAGTGAGACGGACAGTGACGGGAAGCTTGCCATGGCTTCCCTGATCAATTATTTTCAGGACTGCTCCACTTTTCAGTCGGAGGACCTGGGACTGGGGGTGGAGTGCCTGCAGGAGGCGCATCTGGTGTGGGTGCTGTCCTCCTGGCAGATAGTTGTGGAGCGGTATCCACGGCTGTGCGAGCGGGTGACGGTGGGTACGCTGCCCTATGATATGAAAGGATTTCTGGGGTATCGGAATTTTGCCATGCTGGATGAGGCGGGAAATTATATTGCGAAGGCCAATTCCCTCTGGAGCCTGCTGGATACGGACACCGGAAAGCCAAGGGCGGTCCCGCGGAATATGCTGGAGGGATACAGGCTGGAGGAAAGGCTGGAAATGGACTATGCGCCCCGCAGGATAGCCGTTCCGGCGGGCGGCGAAGCAAGGGCGCCGCTGGTAGTGAAGGCGCACCATCTGGACACCAACCACCATGTTAATAACCAGCAGTTTATCCAGATGGCTATGGAGTATCTGCCCGACGGGTTTCCGATAAAGCAGGTTCGGGCGGAGTATAAGAAGCAGGCGTTTCTTGACGAGGTGCTGATACCCACGGTGGCAGTAGAAGACGAGAGTGTAGTAGTGGTGCTGGGGGAGGAGACGGGGAAGACCTGCACCATTGTCGAATTTATGCGGGAGCCGGGCGCCTGAGGGGACGAGACAGTCTCGTTTGACTGCGGAGCAGCGAGTGTCCGTGCCGGAGCCGGGCGGAATGGCAGTATAGAGATAAAGCAGGATTTGAAATGGAGAAGTGATATGATTCGTTTGGGCGAGACACAGGAACTGGTAATTGTAAAGGAAGTGGACTTTGGCGTATATCTTGCGGTTTCCCAGGAGGAAGCAGAGGACAGGGTGCTTCTGCCGAAGCGGCAGGTGCCGGAGGGCGCGAAGATCGGGGATGTTATTTCGGCATTTATATACCGTGATTCCAAGGACAGGGTGATTGCCACTGTCAGGGAGCCGAAGCTGCAGATGGGACAGGTGGCGGAGCTTACCGTGGCGCAGGTTGGAAAGATCGGCGCTTTCCTGGACTGGGGGCTGGAGAAGGATTTGCTGCTTCCCTTTAAGCAGCAGCGGGGCAGCGTGAACCAGGGAGACAGGGTGCTGGTATCTCTTTACATAGATAAGAGCAGCAGGCTCTGCGCCACCATGAATGTCTACGACAATCTGCGCACGGACAGCCCATACAGCCGGGAGGACAGGGTTACCGGGCGCGTCTATGAGATGAGCGACAATTTCGGCGCTTTTGTAGCGGTGGACAATCTGTACTCCGCGCTGATTCCCAGGAAAGAGCTTTACGGCGATGTGGAACTGGGCAGGGATGTGACGGCCCGGGTGATCCAGGTGCGGGAGGACGGCAAACTGACGCTGGGGGTTCGGGATAAGGCGTATATCCAGATGGATAAGGATGCCGGGAAGATTCTGGATTTGCTGGAGAAGCAGGGAGGCTTCCTGCCCTTTACGGACAAGGCGGCACCGGAGCGCATCAAGCAGGAGACCGGCATGAGCAAGAACGAGTTCAAGCGTGCGGTGGGCAGGCTGCTGAAGGAGAGGAAAATAGAAATCAAGGAACACGGCATACAGAAAAACGGCTGAAAATATTAAGAAAAATGAAAATTGTGTGAAGCACTGGTAAAGCGTACGCGGTTATGATAGAATAAAACAGCGGGCAGAGGGAGGGAAAAACGGTACCCCTCACTGCCCCACAGTACCGGATATGGGAGGTGGCATTATGGATGTTGCAGGTTTATCAATGGCTTTGGCGCATATTTCCGATATGTCGCAGATCGGGACGGCCGTCCTGAGCAAGGCGATGGATACCAGCGAAGCCCTTGGCGAGGGGCTTGTGCA
The DNA here is from genome assembly GCA_910587555.1 of uncultured Acetatifactor sp. GTDB lineage: Bacteria > Bacillota > Clostridia > Lachnospirales > Lachnospiraceae > Acetatifactor. Next base: position 30,590 of record CAJULV010000018.1, on the reverse strand, counting down.
GATGATGGATTCAGCCATGGAGCTGAGTGTGAACCCCAATGTAGGGTCCAATATTGACATACGCCTTTGAATGGGCGGTTACGCTGAAAATTTGTATTTCCGTCTGGGATTCCGTTTCGAAAGGTGTTTTGTGGATGAAGTACAGCAAATTTGATGAAAAAACTGCCTGATTGATATCTTCCAGGTGGTTTTTTTGTGAAAAATCATAAAATCCTATTGCTTTTTTTGCGTATTTTCTGTACATTTGTAGTACAGAGATGAAATTGGTACGAATGATTTCCGTTGGGGCGTGTCTTTTGCGCCGGTAAACCGATTACAGGGGCTGCAGGGCGACTCCTGTCACAGCAAAAGGAGTGGGGATATGATATCAAATCAAATTTTACAGAACACAATTGAGGGACTGAAGAACATTGCCCGCGTCGAATTTTGTGTTATGGATGTGGACGGTAAAGAAGTCGCCTCTACCACTGACATGAACAGTATCGGCAGGAGCGTGGCAGAATTTGCCGCCTCGCCGGCGGATTCCCAGGAGATACAGGGGTACCAGTTTTTTAAAGTGTTTGATGACCAGCAGCTGGAATATGTGCTTGTGGCCGGCGCCGCCGGGGAGGATGTATATACCGTCGGGAAGATGGCGGCATTTCAGATTCAGAACCTGCTGATAGCCTACAAGGAACGCCTGGATAAGGACAATTTTATCAAGAACCTGCTTTTGGATAATCTGCTGCTGGTAGATATCTACAGCCGTTCCAAGAGGCTGCATATCCAGACCGATATGCCCCGGGCGGTTCTGATTGCGGAGTCTGCGGGAGGGCGCGACAGCAATGTGCTGGATATGGCAAGGACATTTTTCAACGGCAGCAGCAAGGATTTTGTCACGGAAGTGGACGAGAATAATGTGATTATCGTCAAAGAACTGTCAGACGGGGATGCCATGAAGGAAATGGAAAAAACGGCAAGACAGCTCTGGCATTTTCTGAAGAAGGAGGGTGTCAGGGATACCCGCATTGCCTACGGTTCTGTAGTACAGGAGATCAAGGAGGTCAGCCGCTCCTATAAGGAAGCAAAGATGGCCCTGGATGTGGGGAAAATCTTTTTCCAGGACAGGGAGATCATTGCGTACAGCGAGCTGGGCATCGGGCGCCTGATTTACCAGCTGCCAATCCCGCTGTGCAAGATGTTTATCCGCGAGATTTTCGGCGGAAAGAGTCCCGACGAATTTGACGAAGAGACATTGGGGACGATATATAAATTCTTTGAGAACAGCCTGAATGTGTCCGAGACATCCAGGCAGCTGTTCATTCACAGGAATACGCTGGTTTACCGCCTTGACAAGCTGCAGAAGAGTACGGGGCTGGATCTGCGGGTATTTGAGGATGCCATTACCTTTAAGATTGCGCTTATGGTAGTGAAATACATGAAATATATGGAGAATATAGACTATTAGGAAGCAAATGCGGCTTCCTGTGGTTGCATGCGGCGCAAAGGGATGCGCCTTTTATGGGAGGCGAAGAGGCTGCTTCCCGTAAGACAGATGATTGACAGCGGATTCCCGGCAGTACACAGGCCGGAAACGGCTGATTAAGTATGGAGGAAAACGATGACCAAGCGGGAGCTGTCGTGGAGGAAACGGGAACAGTTTATTGAAGAAAATGGCGTTATCTGGCTGGATAATGTGACAAAGGTCTATTCAAAAGGGAATCCGGCGCTCAATGGGATTACTTTAAAAATAGGAAAAGGAGAATTTGTATTTATCGTAGGGGACAGCGGCTCCGGCAAATCCACCCTGATAAGGCTTCTTCTGAGGGAATTGACGGCTTCCAACGGAAATGTATATGTGATGGGCAGTGACCTGGCGAAGCTGAAGCACAGGCAGATTCCGAAATTCCGCCGCAATCTGGGGGTGGTATTCCAGGATTTCCGCCTGCTGAATGACAGGAATGTGTATGAGAACGTTGCCTTTGCCCAGCGGATTATAGAGACCCCCGCCATTGAAATCAGGAGAAACGTGCCCACAATCCTGGCCACGGTGGGACTGGCCGGAAAATATAAGGCGAAGACGAATCAGCTGTCCGGAGGCGAGCAGCAGAGGGTGGCGCTGGCCAGGGCGCTGGTGAACAAGCCCGCCATTCTGCTGGCAGATGAGCCAACAGGTAATCTTGACCCGAAGAATTCCTGGGAAATTATGATGCTTCTGGAGGAAATCAACCGGAGCGGCACCACGGTGCTGGTGGTTACCCATAACAGGGAGATTGTCAATGCCATGCATAAGCGTGTGGTGACCATGAGGCGGGGCGTGATTATCAGCGATGAAGAGGGAGGGGAATATATCGATGAAGATTAGTACATTGCTTTATACGATACGTCAGGGTTTCGTCAATATATTCCGCAACAAGTGGTATTCCCTTGCGTCTGTGGCGACTATTTCCGCCTGTCTGTTCCTGTTCGGCCTGTTCTATGCGGTAGTGATGAATTTTCAGAGCATCGTGCTGAAAGCGGAGGAGGGCGTCTCCGTAACGGTGTTTTTTCACAGCGAGAACGATAAGCTCCAGTGCGCAGGCCATGAGGAGTGGATGATTCCCTCCGACGACCGGATTGCCGAGATCGGACAGATGATAGCCAACCGGGCGGAGGTTTCGGATGTGAAGTTTACTTCAGATGAGGAAGCATGGGAGAAGTTTACCCAGGAGAGGTTCGGAGATAATTTTGAAGTATATTCCATGGGGTATCTGGACAATCCCCTGAAGGGTGACCACAGCTATGAGATTTTTCTCAGTGACGTATCCATGCAGAGTGCGCTGGTTACCTGGCTGGAATCCATACCGGAAGTGCGCAGGGTAAACCATTCTGCCCTGACGGCGGATACTTTGAGCGGTGCAAACCTTCTGATTGCCTATGTGTCCATGGGGATCATTATCGTGCTGCTTGCGGTGAGCATCTTCCTGATCAGCAATACGGTTGCCATCGGTATCTCCGTTCGTTCTGAAGAGATTAATATCATGAAATATATCGGTGCTACAGATTTTTTCGTCAGGTCGCCATTTGTGCTGGAAGGCATGCTGATCGGCCTGCTGGGAGCGGCGCTGCCCATGGGATTGCTATACAATATCTATAATTACGCATTGACGTATATTGCGGAGAGATTTTCCATACTGAGTACTTTCCTGGATTTCCTGCCGGTGGACGAGGTGTTCCGGGTACTGACGCCGCTGTCGCTGGCAGTGGGAGTTGGAATCGGTTTTCTGGGCAGTATTTCTACGGTCAGAAAGCATCTGCATGTATAACGTATCATTTTGGTTCCGGCTTGTCCGGGTTGGGGAAGCAGCCGCAGATTGTGAAACGACTGTATATGTAAGGTCAGGAGCTTATGAAGAAGAAACCCACGAATCGTCCTAACAGATTTCATATTGCCCGTTTTTCTGTTTTCCTATGCCTTGTACTGGCTGTGGCCTTCTGCTGGCAGGCGGGAGACGCGGCCATGTCCACGGTTTCCGCCTCCTCCATAACCTCGGACAGCATTAAAGAAAAAGAGAAGCAGATATCGCAGAAGAAAGAAGAGAAGGAGAGCCTGAAAGACGGCTTGAGCGATTTACGGGAAATCAAGAAGGAGCTGGAAGCACAGAAGGAGAATCTGAAGAGTTATGTGGAGGCGCTGGACAGCAGCCTGAAACAGATTGAGGAGAAGATTGCCGAGCTGAAGCGTGAAATTGAAGCCAAGGAAGATGAAATTCATGTTACGGAGGCGGAACTGGCAGCAGCCGTGGAGAGGGAAGAAACACAGCGGGTCAACATGGGAGTTCACATCAGGCTGGTATATGAGTCGGGAACCCCGAGCATTGTAGATATGATGCTGAAAGCCGAAAGTTTCGGAAGTTTCCTGAATAATATGGAGTATGTGCAGAAGATGGCTGCCTATGACCAGCAGATGTTTGAGGATTACAGGGCAGCCAGGGAATACGTCCAGCTGTGTAAGGACGAATTGGAGCTGGAAAAGGAAATCCTGGACGAGACAAAGGCGTCCGTGGAGACGGAGCAGCGCAATCTGGAAGAGCTGATAGAACAGAAGAGAAATGACATCGTCAGCTATGAGACGGATATTCACAATAAAGAAAAGGCTATCAGGGAATTCGAGGAGGAAATCAGGGCGCAGGAAGCGGAGATAAAGCTTTTGGAGGCTGCCGTGGCGGAGGAGAAGAAGAAACTGCTTGCCGAGAATCGCGATGTGCTGAAATATGACGGCGGCATGTTCAAGTTTCCCCTGGCAACTTATACCCGGGTTTCCGATGACTATGGAAACAGAATACATCCTACCCTTGGAGTACAGCAGTTTCATAACGGTGTGGATTTCGCGGCGCCGAAAGGCACTGCCATCTATGCTGCCTATGACGGCGAAGTGGTAGCAGCTTCCTATAGCGCTACCATGGGCAATTATGTTATGATAGACCATGGGGATGGATTATATACAATTTACATGCACGCATCGGCATTATATGTACAGAAAGGTGATATGACCGTGAAAGGGGAAACCATCGCCGCCGTGGGCAGCACCGGACGCTCTACCGGTCCCCACCTTCATTTCAGCGTACGCCTGAACGGTTCCTATGTCTCCCCCTGGGGATACCTGAAGCAGTAAAGTCATTGCAGGAGACCAGGAGGCCATACCCTTTGGTGTCCTTTCATGCCGCGGCGCAGCGACTTAATTAGGAGGAATTATGGACGAAAACAACGGATATTTTGACAATCTGAGCGGTACGGCGCCGGAGAAGCGCAGTACTCCGCCGCAAAATTTTAACCCCGCGCCCCAGCCGGCCTGGAATCCGGTACCGCCGGAAAGGCCCCCGAAGGCGGAAAAAGGAAGCGGAAAAGGCCTGTTTTTCGGAGGCCTGGTCACAGGCATTGCCGGAGCGCTTCTGGTGCTGGGGATCTGCTACCTGGGAATCTATGTCCAGAACATAGTGGAGTCGGGGAAGCTGGCGGCAGAGGAGGGAGTGGAACTGGACGAAAATTCTGCCATTGATTCGTCCACATTGAGCAAGATGCAGATGCTGGAGAAGACAATTGACCAGTACTTTTATCTGCATGATGTGGAGGACGAGGAGATTCGGGACGGCATATACAAAGGGATGCTGAGTGCCCTCGGGGATCCCTATTCCGAGTATTATTCCGCCGAGGAACTGAATGCGCTGATGGAGCAGACCCAGGGAATATATTACGGGATCGGTGCCTATATCGGGCTGGATGAAACCACCAGGCTTCCCAAGATCAGCGGCACCATTGCCGGTGCACCTTCCGAAGAGTCCGGTTTGCGGGCCAACGACCTGATCTATGAGGTAGACGGGGTTTCAACCTATGGGATGACCCTGACGGAAGTGGTTTCCATGATCAAGGGACCCGAGAATACGGATGTGATGCTTACCATTATCAGAGAGGGCGCGTCGGACTATCTGGAAGTGAGCGTCACCCGCAGGCAGGTGGAGACACCCACGGTAGAGTATACCATGATGGAAGACAACATGGCTTATATCCAGCTGACGGAATTCGATGAAATATCCATTACCCAGTTTGAGCAGGCGCTTATATCGGCAAGGCGTGACGGCATGAAGGGGATGATTATGGACCTGCGGGCAAATCCCGGCGGGAGCCTGAATGCTGTGGTAGAAATGGCAAAAATGATTCTTCCCGAAGGTATGATCGTATATACGGAAGATAAAAACGGCAAGAGATCCGAGTATACCTGCGACGGCACAAAGGAGCTGGATGTGCCGCTGGTGGTATTGATTGACATGAATTCGGCCAGTGCGGCGGAGATTATGGCAGGTGCCATCAAAGACTACAAGCTGGGAACACTGGTGGGTACCACTACCTTCGGAAAAGGCATTGTACAGCAGATTATCCCGTTCCGTGACGGCTCGGCGGCGAAGATTACCATCAGCGCGTATTATACGCCCAACGGCAATAATATCCACGGTATCGGCATAGAGCCGGATGTGATATGTGAGTTTGACGGCGAAGCCTACTACGGCAGGGAGGAGCGTATCGACAATCAGCTGGAGAAAGCGAAGGAAGTGCTGCGTGAGAAAATGAGGTAGAGGAAGCCATGGCATTGTTTGGAAGAAAAGCGGCGGCTGCGAAACGGCTTGACGAGAAGCTGGAACGGATTCAGATGAATTTCGAGAACAACTATAAGGACGCGGCGCAGCTGAACCTGAAAGAATTTGAAACACTGCTCGGCACGCTTCTGGAGGAAGGAAAACTGTCGGGGAAGCAGAAGGCGTACTATGAAAGGCGTCTGGCTGATTTTGAGTCCAGGCTTCAGAATTTTACCCATAAGGACCAGAAGCCTACATGGGTGCCGTAACGCATACTTTGATGTTCAAAGAATGGGGGCTGTCACTGCGACAGCCCCCATTCTTTTAGGCAAGTTCCCGTCTGCGCTTCCGGCGCTTGTAAATCAGAATGGCGATATATAAACCCAGGAAGCCCAGGATAATTGCAATCAGCACGGCAGATTCCCCGGGACCGCCCATTTTCGCTTCTGCCCAAAGGCTGTCCACCAGCTTTGCGGTCTCCTCCGGCAGGTTGACGAATATCTGCGTGCGCTTCAGGGTCTCCTCATCCGGGTAATAGATGGAGCTTTCCACCATCTCCGCGGAGATATATGCCTTGGCGGCGCTTTCCGGGGTGGAGTAGCCTACATAATCCATGTTGGCGCCGGCGATTTCCGGGCTGCAGAGGAAGTTGATGTACGCTTCCGCCTCTGCCTTGTGGCTGGAGGTAATGGGGATGCACATGGCATCCACGAAGAAGTTGGTGCCCTCCTCCGGAACCACAAACCGGATATTGTCGCTGTTGTCAACCAGAATCGCCGCGTCTCCGGCATAGTATGGGGCAATCCAGGCTTCTTCGCTTTCCATTTTGTCAAAAATCCGGTCCATTACATAGGCCTGGACCAGGGGCTTTTGCTGCTTCAGAAGCGCTGCCGCCTCCGCCCAGTCGCTTTCATCGGCAGTATTCAGCGACTGCCCCAGCAGGAACTGGGCGATGGCAAAGGAATCCCTGGGATTGTCGAACATCAGTATCTTTCCCGCATAGCGGTCATCCCACAGGGCAGACCAGCTGGTGATGTCTTCTTTGATATAATCTGTATTGTAAAATAATCCCACCACGCCCCAGGTATAAGGCACCGAGTAGCGGCTGCCCGGGTCATAATCCGGATCGCGAAACCGTTCATCAATGTACTCAAAATTGGGAATATTGGAAAAATCCAGCTCTGCCAGCATGTTCTCGCTGATGAGCCTGGACACCATATAGTCCGAAGGGATAATCACGTCATAGTCGGCACCGCCTCCGGCCAGCTTGGAATACAGCGCCTCGTTGCTGTCAAAGGTGGTATAGTTGACCTGGATTCCCGTGCGGCGGGTGAACTCCTCGTTGATATCCAGGGAATCGTCCGTACCGTTGGCGATATATTCCCCCCAATTGTAGACATTTATGGTGACACCTTTGTTCGGAGCGGCTTCGGCCATGGCTGTCTGTGCCGGAGCCAATATGGTCAACACCGGGCAGAGCGCCGTATAGAGCGCCATATGCAGGGCATGATACTTTTTTGTTCTTTTTTTCATAGGTAACCCTCATTTTTCGGCTTTGTGTCCGGAGCGCTATCCCGTTGCGCTCACTGCACGAAGCTTTCAGACAATACAATTCCCGGGCTATTTCTGTACGATTTCCGGATGCTCCGCTTTTTGACGGCCGCCCCTGTCCTGAAAGCTGCGGACATTGATAACGATAAGCAGTACCATGATGACTGCGAACAGCACGGTGGATAATGCATTAATCTCAGGGCTGATTCGCTTCCGGGTCATGGAGTAGATGTAAATGGGCAGCGTCTGGGTGGTACCGCTGGTAAAGTAGCTTATCACAAAATCATCAATGGAAAGGGTAAACGCCATAATCATTCCGGTTACTATCCCGGGCATAATTTCCGGAAGAACCACCTTGAAGAAGGCCTTTACCGGCGGGCAGCCCAGGTCCTGAGCCGCTTCATAGAGGTTCGGGTCCAGCTGTCGCAGCTTGGGCAATACCGACAGGATTACATAGGGCAGGCAGAAGGTGATATGGGCGGCAACCAGGGAACCCATCCCCAGGCTCCTGCCGCCGAACAGCCGGACGGCGGATACGAACAGCAGCATAAGCGATACGCCTGTGACAATCTCGGGATTGACCATGGGAAAGTTGGTGATATTCATCATAATGCGCCTGGGCAGGCGTTTCAGGGAGTTGATGCCGATTGCCGCCATGGTGCCGAGTACCGTGGACGCCGCTGCAGATACCGCCGCGATGAACAGCGTATTGCGCAGGGCTTCCAGTATCAGCCTGTCCTCAAACAGCTTTTGATACCAGCGCAGGGAAAAGCCGCCCCACACCGTGCGGCTGGCAGTCTCCGAGCCGTTAAAGGAGAACACGATCAGCACCAGAATGGGGGCATATAAAAACAGGAAAATGAGAAAGGTGTAAATACGCGCACCTGTCTTTTTCATATAAGCATACCTCCCCCGGCTTCCTCGCCGTCGTCAAACTGGTTCATAATGCCCATGCAGATCAGGATAATCACCATCAGCACCAGGGACACGGCAGAACCCAGATTTGGATTGTAGGCGCTGCCCAGAAACTGCATGTCGATGAGGTCGCCGATAAGCAGGTTCCCGCCGCCTCCCAGCATTTTCGAGATGATAAAGGTGCTGACGGCGGGAACGAATACCATGGTAATCCCGGATATGATGCCGGGCATGCTTAAGGGTACCACTACCTTCAGGAATACCGCTCTGCTGTTTGCGCCCAGATCCTGCGCCGCCTCAATAACGCTCTGGTCTATTTTCGTCAGCACCGAGTACAGGGGCAGAATCATATAGGGGATATAGTTGTAAACCATGCCCAGCACCACGGCGCCCGCAGTGTTGATCATATGTATCCGGGGCAGCCCGACGGCGGCCAGGACCGAGTTGATCAGACCGTTGTCTTCCAGCAGGGTCATCCATGCGTAGGTGCGCAGCAGGAAATTCATCCACATGGGAAGCATGACCAGCATGATCATTACATTCTGGCGCCCGGCATTCATTTTCGCTATGATGTAGGCCAGGGGGTATCCCAGCGCCAGGGAAATGGCGGTGGCCACCGCGCCCAGCCAGATGGAGCGCAGGAATACATTGGAGTATTGGCCTACGCTTAGCATATTTTCCAGGGTAAAGCTGCCGGATTTATCCGTAAATGCGAAATAGCCCACCAACAGCATGGGAAGTATAATAAAAATCGTCATCCAGACGGTGTAAGGGGCGGAGAGGAGCTTGGAATTTGATTTCATCCGTTCTGCCCTCCGTCTTCCGATGAAGCGTCCGGAGAAGCGTTTTTCCTGCCCGCGGCATCGCCTGCGGGAGCTGCCTCCGCCAGTGCAGCCTCATCCGATGCAATGATATCCTCCCCCATCTCGTCGCTGAAGGTGCTGTAGTCGCCGAACCTGCCGGAGTACTGGGATTTGTGCATGACATGGATATCGTTGGGGGTGAGGGACAGGCCTATGCGGTCCCCTGCCTCCCGGCATTCCGTGGACTGTATCATCCACTTGAAGCCGCCCACATCCACAATGATTTCGTAGTGTACACCCTTGAAGGTGACGGATGTAACATCTCCTGTAATCAAAGTGGAATTCGGTTCCACAACTTTGATATCCTCTGGACGTATTACCACGTCCACGGGTGTATTTTTACCGAATCCGCTGTCCAGGCAGCGGAAAACATGCCCGGCGAACTTTACGGAATAGTCTTCCAGCATCACACCGTCCAGTATGTTGGATTCCCCGATGAAATCGGCCACAAAGGCATTTTCCGGCTCGTTGTAGATATCGGTGGGAGTACCGATCTGCTGTATCACGCCCCCGTCCATTACCACCACGGTATCGGACATGGACAGGGCTTCCTCCTGGTCGTGGGTGACGAACACAAAGGTAATGCCGGTTTCCTGCTGCAGCTTTTTCAGCTCCACCTGCATGTCCTTGCGCAGCTTCAAATCCAGCGCACCCAAAGGCTCGTCCAGCAGCAGGACTTTCGGCGCGTTTGCCAGGGCACGGGCTATGGCTACCCGCTGCTGCTGGCCGCCGGAGAGCTGGCCGATGCCCCGGTGGGCGTATCCGGTGAGGTTCACCTTCGCAAGCATATCATGCACGGTGCGTTTGATTTCCTTCTCGCTGCGGTTCTTCAGGCGCATGCCGAATGCTATATTCTCATATACATTCAGATGGGGAAACAGGGCATACTTTTGGAAGATGGTGTTGACCTCCCGCTTGTGGGGCGGAAGGTTCGTAATGTTTTTCTCATAAAAAAAGACATCCCCCTTATCCGGTTTGATAAAGCCGGCAATGGTGCGGAGCGCGGTGGTCTTGCCGCAGCCGGAAGGCCCGAGCAGCGTGACGAATTCCCCGTCGTGTATGTCCAGATTGAAACCGCCCAGAACCTGCTCCCCATCATAGGAAACGGTAATGTCTTTCAGTGAAATAATCGTATTTTTCAATGGATGCATCTCCTTTGCGGCGGCGTGCGCAGACGCCGAATTTAGCTGCGTGTCTATGTTATTCACACATAACCCGGCCCGGTTTTTATGTTGATTGCCTCCCGCAAAGGACGGTGTGTTATTCCCCGCTGTCCCGGACAGCTTGAAAAGGACCGTGGCAAAGAAACCGTGCCGCTTTTATGGCTGGCTTACCTCCGTTAAGCTAACCTTTTTCAGATGCAGACGCAATAATAATAGGAAGTGCCGATGACATTCGCGAGAATTGTCGACGACACTTCCTTACTATAAGGGATATTGGAGGGTTTGTCAATTGTTTCCCATGATTTTTCCGATAATCAGGGATACACCGGCAGGGCCTTACATCTCGTTCAGATAGAGCTGTACTCTGTTCTGAATCACGGACGCGGCTTTTTTCGTCTCTTTATTTCCGCTGAAATACGCCATGGCTTCTTCCATGATTATACTGCTCACGCCTTCAAGAGATAGCGGTTCCCATAATTGCCATCACATCCCGGAAGGTCCAGGTATCCTCGTTCCGTCGCTCCTGGGAAACCGCCATCGTACTGACGCCTGCCGTAACCGCCAGCCCATAGAGTCCGTCGCCAACCATACCGTATTGCAGCACGCTCAGCGTATCGCCGTCATCAAACACAAGGCTGAGGGTGTCCGCCCCTTCCGCAACTGCGGTAAATGGAAGGACAGGAAATTGTTATTTTGGATGAGCCGTTTAACGCACTGGATGAGTCATCCTGCCAGTATTTATATCAGTTCATCAGGCAGCTTAGGGACGAGGAGAAAACGATACTGATAACATCGCATAATCAGACGGATTTAGATGAACTCTGCGATGTCCAGTATCGTGTTCCGACATTTGAATAAATGGTGCGGAGGCATCCTTATTCAGCCTGCAGCCAGGTAGTATAACGGCAGCCGCTCTGGCCCAGATGATAGAAGTCGCCCAATGTGATGCCGCAGGAAAGAGGGATGCGGATCCTTCCCTCATTCTGTTCCGATAGGGAGGGGACGTTTTCAAGCTCCTTGCGGCTCAGCACGGGAAGCTTTGTCAGGTCATGTCCGCCTGCCAGGCTGATATCGGTTCCGAAGAGTATGGGACCGCGGTAAATGCTGACATATCCCTCATAGGCTTCCTTTCCTTCCAGATACCGGGTGGTGAAGTCCAGTTGCATATGGATCAAAATGCTGCCCTTGCAGTGCAGGCGGCAGTAGGAGCCGACTGCAGGCGGGGGGTCGGGGGAGAGCGGGGCAGTCTCCTGCACGGCGCGGGTATCCTGGGAAAATACGGCTGCCTGCGGGGTGCTGCGGCCCCATATGGTTTCCGCTGCAAGGGATGTATGAACCGACCACCCCGGAATCCGCAAGGCAAGGTCGCCTATATAATTTTCTACTGCTATTTCTACCGTATCCTTTGCGGGATATCCTCCGCTGATTCGAATACGGACATTTTCTTCTGTCACAAATTCCCCATCCTCATAGGCATTGATGCAAAGTGCCGTCTCCGTCCTGGTAACGGCCCATTCGCTGAGCATGCCCACAGCCCTGGGGGCATTCACGGAGCAGCAGTTCAGCTCCGGGGAACCGGCCCGGCTTTGGAAGGAGATGTCATGGAAATTGGCATGCCGCTCTCCGACCATGGGTGTGTGGTAGGTGGACCAGCGCCCCGTGGGAGACCAGGCGCCCATGCAGGCATTGTAATGAGCCAGCTCCAGGAAATCAAGGATATCCACAGCCCCGGTAAGTTTGAAAAGCTCCACGGCCAAAGCGTTGTAAGCAATGACACAGCAGGTTTCGATATTGCCGTTCTTGAAGGGCGTGCCGATGGCCTGCTCGTCCGTGGAGAAGGCGCCTGTATTGTGGACGTCCGTTTTCCGGATGGAGCGGTAAATCTGCTCTGCCGTCTGGAGGTAATATGCCCCGGGGAGCTGGCCCTGTGTGTCGCAGGCTGCCGGGGCAGGGGGATTCTGTCCCATACAGGCAGATTTGCCGGGCTGGGCATCGAACAAACTTCTCAAACTTGTATCGGAAATGGCATCGGAAGGCTCCTTACGGGAGGTGTGTCCCGCAGCCCGGTACAATTCTGCCAGGCCCAGGATGATATGCAGGCTTTCCCAGCGGGGTTTGGGGCATTGATAATATTCTATCCCGTTCAGGGCACAGTGAATGTAATTTCCGGCGCGCTTATCGGCCAGATCCTTCTCGATTTCCAATGCAAAGTCCAGATAGCACTGCTTTCCGGTAAGGCGGTAGAGCAGGGCGAAGACGTGGATGGGTGACAGGTTGGTCTCTGCCGACTGCAGCTCCAGCAGGCTTTTGCGGCCGGAGGCGGGGCAGTAAAATTTCTCCAGGAACAGGCCGGCGGTTTTCTCCGCACATGCCAGGTAACGGGCATCCTTTGTTTCCCCATACCACAGCAGCAGCCCGTACAGAATGTGATAGTGGTTCCAGGCATCCCAGGTACCCTCCACCTCATATGGCTTCTGGGAGAAAGAACCGGTGAGGCGGCATTCCCTACTGAACACGCCCAGGTATCCGTCCTCTGCCTGGCACTCCATCAGCTCCTCAATGAAGGAGATTATGTAGTCATACAGGGCGGGGTTCAGAGTGAGGCGGTAGATATGGTAAGCACCCGTGATATATTTTCCGGCAAATTCCCCCAGCCAGGGCAGCATCTCCCGGTAGGGCAGCTGATCACGCTCATGGAACATATCCAGGATTCCGGGGTTGGTTTCCCGCAGGCCGATAAGCCAGTTTTTGGTGATATTTTCTGCCAGGCGGCCGGTGATTCCTGTGGGGTGGGAGGACTTCATGCGTACGGTGTGCATGAGGTCCCGGTCTGATTTGATACCATTGGATGCATTATTGGCTGAACCAATCGGATTGTTTTTATTCATAATTGACCTGCTTTCCTGTTGTTTAACCTTTTACGCTTCCCAGTGTCAGCCCCGATGTGAAATATTTCTGCAGGAAGGGGTAGATCAGCATCACAGGAAGCGCTGCCAGGAACAGCTGTGCCGCCCGGCCGGTCCGGACATTAATCTGGGACAGCAGCTGGCTGTAGTTGCTTCCCGCCTGGCGCATCAGGGATTCAAAGCTGCGCAGAAGGGTCTGCAGATAAGTGGCAAGGGGATATTTGTCCCGGCTGCTCATGTAGATGATGCCGCTGAACCAGTCATTCCAGTGGCTTACGATGCAGAACAGGCCCACGGTTGCCAGAGAGGGTTTCAGCAGGGGCAGCATTATCTTGTAGAGCAGCTGAAACTCCGTGGCACCGTCCATCCGGGCAGCCTCCTGCAGCTCTTCCGGAAGGCCACGAATAAAGTTCATCAGGATAATCATATTGTACACCGGCAGCGCCCCGGGCAGAATCAGGGACCAGATGGTATTTTTCAGCCCGGCCCTGGACACCACCAGGTAGGTGGGAATCATCCCGCCGTTGAAGAGCATGGTAAATACGAAGAAGGACATGTAGAGATTCCTGCCCAGCAGCTGATTCCTGTTCTTGGAAAGGGGGTAGGCCGTGAGTACGATCAGAACCAGGTTCAGCATGGTCCCCAGGAAGGTCCTTACCAGGGAATTGCCCAGGGAACGGAGGAAATCTCCTTTTACAAGGGCATATTCATAGGAGGAAAGTGTGAATTCCACCGGCAGGAAGGTTACTTTCCCGGCTGCTGCCGCGCTTCGGCTGCTGAGAGACAGCGCCAGCAGATGCACGAAGGGGAGGACGCAGCTTAAGCATACCACTGCCATCAGGAGATAATTTAAAATCAGAAATGCCTTTCTGGAAGGACTGACCGTCTTCGGAAGCCTTGTATTCATAAAAATCCTCCCCTTTCTAAAAGATGCGGTAGTTGGCTGCTTTGTCCGCCAGCAGATAGGAGATCGTCACCATGATCAATGAGATGACGGACTTAAACAGCCCTACGGCGGTTCCTACGGAATATTGGGCCTGGGCGATGCCCAGCCTGTATACATAAGTGTCGATAATGTCTCCCGTGCGGTACACTACAGGGGAATAAAGATTGAAAATCTGGTCAAAGCCCGCGTTCATCACATTTCCCAGGGACAGGACCAGCATCAGGATTACCGTGGGTGCAAGCATGGGCAGGGTCACATAACGGGTCTGACTCATTCTTCCGGCGCCGTCTATTCTGGCCGCTTCGTACAGCTCCGGGTCAATGCCGGTCAGCGCTGCCAGATAGACCACTGTGCCAAACCCGAAGCCCTTCCAGATATCGGAGAGGATCATGGTCCAGGGAAAGACGGCAGGGCTTCCCAGGAAATTTACCGCGCCCAGGCCCAGGGATTCCAACAGTCTGTTTACCAGGCCGTCCCCGGCGAGAAGGTCGGTCATGACGCCTGCCAGAATGACCCAGGAGAGGAAATTGGGAATGTAGATTAAGGTCTGGAAGAGCCGTTTCAGGAATCGGTTCCCGATTTCGTTCAGCAGCAGGGCAAAGGTGACAGAGGCCAGGAGTCCGCCCAGGATTTTAAAAATGGCGATATACAGGCTGTTCCAGATGGTCCGCACGAAATTGGGCTGGGAGAACAAATACCGGAAATGGGAAAGCCCAACCCAGGGAGAGGAAAAACCTCTCCCCGGATTGTAGTCCTGAAACGCGATTACCAGCCCGTATAAAGGGATGTAAGAGAAGACAAGTACCAGGAGGACTCCCGGCAGAAGCATCAGGTGCATCTGCCATTCTCTTTTGAATCGTTTTTTCATAGGCTGCTCCTTACTGATTGCCGTACATGTCATTTACTGCCTGGGTGGCTTCGTCGCCGCCCGCCGTTCTCCAGTCTTCCACGAGAGTATCAAAGTAGTCCAGGGACTCCTCGCCCATGATGATCTTGGTAAAGCCCTCGGTGAGGATATCGTCCAGGGTGGAGCCGGCTTTGTTGATCACATCCGGAGTCACTGCCCAGACCTTGTTTTTGATGACATCCCCTGCCGTGATGATGGGGTCCGCCACGCTGTAGGCGCTTTTTTCAGGTCCCCAGAGCATATAGCCGCCTACGGCGGTGGGGCTTCCGTCATTGGTAAAATTCACGATATCGGCATAGGCCTGCTGCTGCTTTCTGGTTTCCAGCATACTTTCGTCATTGGCGGCAATGGCCGCTGCGGTGGCCTGGAAGGTGGAGCGGTCCAGATCGGGATCCTGTACCCGCATGATCTGGGCGGCATGCTCCACATTAAAGTAGGAGAGGATTTCATCCTGGCTGATCCCGTCTTCTGCGGCTTCGTTTTCCATGTAGGCGAAGAAATTGATGCACTTTAAGGCCGCTTCCGGATTCTTGCAGTTTTTGCTTACCACGGTGTAGGTGTAATTGTCGCAGTTCAGCGGATAGAGAACCTTTTCAGAGGTTGCCTGAGGGACGGCGTAGGCTTCCAGATAGGCTTCCCGGCCCAGATTGGAAATCATGTCCGTGCCGGCGGTCCAGCCCAGCCAGTTCTTGAAGGGAAAGATGCCCAGTTTGCCGTTGACTGCATCCTCGTTGAGCTTTTCGGTGTTTGCCGTTGCAAATTGGTTATTGATGAGTCCCTCCTGGTACCATTTTGCCCATTCTCCCAGGGCTGTCTTCATTTCCGGCTGGATGGAGCCGTAGCCGATCTGTCCCCCGGGTTCCTGAATCCAGATATCGGGATAGGCGCCCCAGGCAGGAGCCAGGATTTTCAGGGTGGTGAGAGTCTGATCCGCGGCAATGCCGGTGCTGCCGTATTCCTGCTGAAATGCCTTTTCAATGGCGATGAGATCTTCCATTGTTTTAGGATCTTCCAGACCCAGGGCGTCCTTCCAGTCTTTCCGTATCCACACCGGGTTGATCTGGGCAATGGGACCTACGCCCAACTGTGCAATTCCATACAGTTTTCCGTCTGATTTGCCGGAGTCAAAGCTTTCAGGCTCCATGGCCATGTAGCTTTTGATCGTGTCGCTGGCGTAGGTTTCGTACAACTCGGACAGATCGTAGAGCATGTCGGCCTCGATGAGCTGCTGCAGCTGGGTGGTCTGGACCATGCATACATCCGGCAGGTTTTTGTCCACAATGGCCAGGTTGATATTTGTAAAATAGTCGTCCCACTCTGCGGTGAAGGCGGGAACCACCTCGATATTCAATTTTTCTTTATAGCCCCGAATCCAGGGATTGTTTGTGATGTCATCGCCTTCCTGGTAATTTAAATCGGAATTGATCATCAGGGCCACTTCCAGGGTGACGGTCTCATCATAGGGGGTCAGGGGACCGCCCGGGGATTCCTGGCTGCCTTCCGCCTGGGAAGAGTCCGGATTGCCTGCAGCGGATTGTCCGGAACTGCCGGCATCGGGTTCCTTGCCGCCGCAGGCAGCCAGTGACATGGTCAGGATTGCTGTCATTAACAGGGACAATACTTTTTTCTTCTTCATGTAGAGTTCTCCCTTCTGTCTGTTGTAAATTGTCACGCTTCCTTTGTATGGCTTCATTATAGGGAATCGGCGGGACATGTTCCATCGTTTTTCTTGCGTTTTGTATAATCTCATGACTATTGTGTCCGCTCCGCGCAAAATATCTTTATGGGCGCAAGATTTTGTACTATAATAAAAAAGGGGAGGGATGTGGATAATGCGTAAAAATATTACTTTTAAAAAACTGATACTGCTTTTTCTGGCCGTGAGCCTTCCGATCTTTCTCCTGGGGCTGTTTCTGATCCGGCAGAATACCACGGCGGCCGCCAACCGCACCTTTTCCATGATTCAGGAGAAGGTGGACATGACGGCGGAGAATCTGGAGGATATCCTGGAGCAGCTGTACCATACGGCGGCTGAGGTGGCTGGGCAGGGGAATCTGAAGCGCCTGGCCAATCCGGCCTATGTCCTGACACCTTATGAGACGGCAAAGAATGTGCTGCAGCTGCAGGAGCAGCAGACCAGTATCCGGAATGCCAGCCCTTATATTGAAAATTTTGTGATTTATTATCCCAATCTGCTTCAGGCTTATAACAGCAAGGAGAACAGCAGGCCCAGCTTTTTTGAATTTACCATGGAGGAATACCAAGACCTGGCGGGTACCCATAATTCTGCCGATTATCTGGCGGTTCACAACGGAAACCTTACGGAAATTGTCAAGTCGTCCTTCGGGGCTGATTTTCTGATTCGGGTGGATTTGTCCCAGGTGGCTCTGGAAGAGGGGTTGGAGAATGTTTTTCCGGAGTATAATGATTATTATCTGCTGGATGCATTTGGCCATTCCTGGCAGCTGACCAATCTGGAGGAGGGGGAGGCGCTGACAGAAGGGGATGTCCGGTTTTCCATAGGAGACAAGCGCTACCAGGGATTTTCCGCGCCCTTTACACTGGGGGAAGGACGGCTGTACTTTTTCTTTCCGGAGGAGGAGCTGTTTCGGGATGCCGGAGCTTATCAGTATCTGTATCTTTATTTTGGCCTGATTGTGCTGATTGCCTGCAGCCTGTTTCTGCTGGGCAGCTATGCCATCATCCACAGGCCGATCCGGATGTTGGTGAATGCTTTTCAGCGGATCGGCTGTCAGGATTATGCCGTGCGCATCACCGGCAGGCAGGGTTCTGATTTTATGTATGTGTATCAGGAATTCAACCATATGGCGGAGGAACTGGGCACCCTGATCGAGAAGAATTATCAGCAGCAGCTTTTGCTGAGCAGGGCGGAGCTGAAGCAGCTTCAGGCGCAGATCAATCCCCATTTTCTCTATAATGCCTTCTTTCTGCTGCGGCGGATGATTCATGACGAGCTGTATGAGGAGGCAGGGCAGATGGCGGATACCCTGGGATTGTATTTTCAGTATATCACCCGGAACAGCCAGGATTATATGCCGCTGAGCCGGGAGTATCACCATGCTATGCTCTACTGCGAGATTCAGGGGCTGCGGTTCGGAGACAGGATTCGGATTGAGACGGATTCCCTGCCGGAGCAATACGGTGATATCCTGGTACCGAAGCTGATTATCCAGCCCATTCTGGAGAATGCCTTCAATTATGGGCTGCGGGATAAGGTGGACGACGGGGTGCTGCGGGTGACGGTTTCCCGGGAGGCGCGTTGTCTGGTAATCGCCATTGAGGATAACGGGGAGGAGCTTTCGGAGGAGCAGCTGCGGGAGATGCAGAAAAAGCTCCGGGATACGGCCTGCGGGGTTCTTCAGCAGGAGATGTCCGGAATATTGAATATTCAGAGGCGGCTTAGCATTTATTTTGGGGCAGGGGAGAGAAAAGGGGTTGAGGAAGATTGTGAGGGTCGGGCGGAAGGAACGGGGAAAGAAAGACTTCGGCCGGAGGCAGACCGGACGGGAACCGGCGGGGCAGGTACGGAGCCGGAGGAAGGCAGCAGGATGCCGGGAGGGTCATCCGGGTCGGAGGAGGGACCGGATGCGGGGTGTCTGAAAGCCGGCCGGAGTGTCCTGGGAGGATTGTGTATCAGGATTTGCCTGCCGTTGTTAGAGTAGTTTTATTGCATTCTATCAACTGCGGAAAAGGGAGGGAATTCCATGATTAAAGTATTGCTGGTGGACGACGAATACCACGTAATCAGCCATTTGACCAATATGCTGTCGCAGATGGAGGAATATGAACTGAATCTGATCAGCACCTGCTCCGGGCCGGAGGCACTGACGCTGGTGGCATCCTCCCGTATCGACATGGCGTTTCTGGACATCAACATGCCGAAGGTAAACGGGCTGATGATAGCGGACCGGCTGCACGGGCAATGGCCGGACTGCCAGATTATTTTCCTTACCGCCTATGAGGTGTTTGATTACATCTACGAGGCCAATCGGTATCCGGGGACCATATATCTGCTGAAGGCGGAGTCGGATGCGAAGATACGCAGCGTGGTTGATTCCTGCTGTGAGGCTATTCTGCAAAAGCGCCGGGAGCAGGCTTGCCTCACGGGCATCCAGCAGAAGGAGAGACAGCTGGTTCTCCTGCAGGAGCAGCAGCTTCTCCGGGAAGTACTCCACGGAAACCTGTCCGGGAATCCGGCGGCCTTTGCCAGGGAGGCTTCTCTGGAGATTCATTTTTCAACGGAGCAGGAGGTCTGGCTGATGCTCATGCATGTGAAGAAACCTGCCCCCGTAGGTCCGGGATCTGTCTTCTGGCTGGACAAAATGGAGCGGCTGTTGGGGAATCTGTTCCGCTTTTCCTTTGTGGAGACCCAGAAGGGGATGCTGCTGTGGATTTTCCAGGAGAAGGAAGAGTCCATGGGGCAGCAGCTTTCCTGGTTTGACTGTCTCAAGGACACCATGGACGCGTTCCTGGATGTCTGTACGGAGTCCGGGCGTCAGTCGGTTTCCCTGTGCCTGTACAGGGAGAAAGCGGCCTGGGAGCAGCTGCCGGGGGTGTATCAGTATCTGTACGATTCCTATTATCGGGAAAGTATGCTTTCGTCCCTGTCTTCCTCGGCGGCGAGGGTGGTGGAACGGGAGGAGGACGGGTATTCCAGAGAGTCTTCCGCCGTAGCAGCCTCCGCCGCGCTGCCCAGGAGGCTTGCGGTCATGAAGCAGGCGCTGTACCAGGGCAGCCGGGATGTATTTCTCACGGAACTGCTTTACTGCAGGCAGTACTGTACTTCCGTGAAAAGCAGGCACCATACGGGGGCAGTGAAGCTGTATTTTTCCATTGCCGTGATTTATCTGGATTATATTGAGCATTATGGGCTGGAACCGCGGCTTTCCATGGAGATGGCGCTGTATCCTCTGTATTATATTAATGATTTTGCCGACTGGGAGCAGGCCTTCGCCTATCTGAAGCGTCTGGGGGAGACATTGTTTTCCGTGGCGGGAGAGTGCAGCAGCGACAAGGCCAGGCAGATGGTCGCCTCCATACAGAAATTTGTCCAGGGGCATCTGGAGGAGGATTTGAGCCTTACGGTCATTGCAAATTATGTGAATTACAATGATTCTCATGTGTCCCGCCTGTTCAAGCGGATTACCGGGGAAAATCTGACGGAATACATCACGGCCTGCCGGATTGCCAGGGCCAGGCAGCTGTTGGAGCAGACCGACGATACGGTGCAGGTGATTTCCCGGAAGGCAGGGTTCCATACTTCACAGTATTTCTCCTCGGCCTTCCGGAAAAGCGTAGGGATGTCACCCAATGAGTACAGGGTGCAGAACAGGGGCGTGTGAGCGAGAGGGCTGTCTTATGGCAGATCCGCTGGGGAGAGATATACCCGCTGTCCTTCTATTTGTTCCGAATCCAACCCGACCATGATGTCAAATTCCCCGGGTTCCCAGCCCCATTGCTCATCTTCATTGTAAAAGGACAGCATGTCCGCCGTAATCCGGAAAGTTACTTCCGTCTCTTCTCCGGCATCCAGGGCGATTCTGCGGAAGCCTTTCAGCTCCTTCAGCGGGCGGACCACACTGGCCGACACGTCTCTGACATAGAGCTGCACCACGGTTTCGCCCCTGCGGCTGCCGGTATTTTTCACCAGCACAGATGCCGTGGTGTTATCTTCGGAGATTTTCAGGCCGCGGCAGGAGAAGGTGGTGTAGCTCAGGCCGTAGCCGAAAGGAAACAGCGGGCTGTTGGGGCAGTCCAGATAGCGGGAACAGAAACGGTTCTCCGGATCCAGGGAGGGGCGTCCGGTATTATAACAATCGTAGTAGACCGGAATCTGTCCCACATTTCTGGGAAAGCTCATGCTGAGGCGGCCCGAGGGGTTGTATTTCCCGGTGAGGATATCGGTGACGGCATATGCGCCGGCGCTTCCTGGGAACCATACCTGAAGGACGGCATCCGCGGCGTCCAGGATAGGGGCAATGTCCAGGGGCCTGCCGGAGAAGAGCAGGAGGACAACCTTCTTTCCGGCATTGCGGAGGGCGTGAATGAGCTTTTCCTGGTTGGGGCTAAGGCGCAGATTGGTCTTGCTGGTGGCTTCCCCGGTCTGCCATTCGGGTTCGCCTGCGGCAACGATGCACAGTTCGCAGGGGCGGAAGCGCTCCAGAGCTTCTTCCACGGAGTCCGGTACATCCGGAGACTGGCGGAAAGGCTCTGTCATGGCCGTTACCAGCTGCGTCCCGTATACTGCCTCCAGGGCTTCCCGCAGTGTTCTGGTTTTCTCCCGGTTGCCCATGTAGCTCCACTCGCCGAAGAGGCCTCCTGTGTCGGCGAAGGGACCCGCCAGGCCCAGGGGGGCGTGGGCGGAGACAGGGAGTACATCTTCGTTTTTCAGCAGCACCATACTCTCCAGTGCCAGCTTCCGAGCCAGTTCCAGATGCTCTTTGCATCCGCAGAGGCGCTGTTCCTGCTCTTCGTCCGCGTCCTTGCAGGGATTTTCAAAAAGCCCCAGACGGTTCTTCAGCTCCAGAATACGTATGACACAAGTGTCGATTTCTTCCTGGGTAATGCGGCCCTGCTCCAGCAGGTTCTGAAGGGATGCCGCGTATACGCCGGACATCATCTCGATATCCATTCCCGCATGGAGGCTCTTTTCTCCGGCTTCCAGGGCATCGGCGGCCACGGAATGGTTCATCAGTTCTTCCACCGCGGAATAGTCGGAGATTACCACCCCCTGAAAATCCCATTCCCTGCGCAAAATCCGGTCAAGCAGCAGACGGCTGCAGGTGGAGGGAACCCGTTCCACCGTATTGAAGGAGGTCATCACCATGGCAGCGCCTGCCTGAACGGCTTCCCGGTAGGCAGGGAGATAGAAATCCCGCAGCATGCCCCGGGACATGTCTACGGTATTGTAGTCGCGTCCGCCCTCCGGCTGTCCATAGGCTGCAAAATGCTTCACGCAGGCTGCGATTTTCCCTTTTTCTCCTGGATCTTTTCCCTGGTAGCCCCGGACGGTGGCAGCCGCCATCTGCCCGTTTAGATAGGGATCCTCCCCGCAGGATTCCATGACCCTGCCCCAGCGGGGATCCCGGACCAGGTCAGCCATGGGGGAGAATGTAACATGGAGTCCGGCGGCTGCTGCCTCCCGGGCCACGGCGGCAGCATTTTCCTCCACCAGTTCCGGGTCAAAGCTGCAGCCCTGGGCCAGCGGAATGGGAAGTATGGTCTCATAGCCGTGAATCACATCCGCCATAAAGAGCAGGGGGATGGGAAGGCGGGCATCTTTCAGGTAATCAGCCTGGAGCTTTTTCAGATAAGCCGCGCCGGATTTGCCCAGGACGGAGCCTGCGCA
Source organism: uncultured Acetatifactor sp. (assembly GCA_910587555.1). Taxonomy (GTDB): domain Bacteria; phylum Bacillota; class Clostridia; order Lachnospirales; family Lachnospiraceae; genus Acetatifactor. The sequence continues at coordinate 7,881 of CAJULV010000018.1, read as the reverse complement.
CTGCAGCTGCCGGTCGGTGAAATGCCATTGTCTCGTGGGACCGGTGAGGTTGGCAGGGGCCAGATGGTAGAGCATGTCGGGTACCAGCTGTGTCATCTGCATTGCTTTTTCTTCCAGGGTCATTTCCGATACAAGTTCGAGAAGTTTGTTTTTTTCCATGGAGTGCCTCCTTTCACGGAAAAAGTGCTGTGGGTGTTTTTGGTTTCCTACAGTATATCCCTTTTTCTGCCGGTTGGGAAGACCAATGATTTTACTTATTACCGGGGAATGCATAAAAAATGATGCAATGATTGGCCCTGTTAGTATGACTATAACCTCTTGCGCATGCAATGCCGCTTCTAGTGGAAAACGGTAATTGTAATATTAATGCGAGAACAAATTTTCGGAACAAATGTTCTGAAAATTGTAGATTTCATTTATACAAATAAAATGTGTATGCTATAATCAGAGTTGCTTTTGCGTCATCCAGTCCATTTTAGTTTTACGACTATTATCGGGTTTGGAAAAATGAAATCAGTGAACAAAATTCGTCGAAAGGGAATTGCGCTGAGGCAGAGCGAGAAACTCCGCCTTTTTGGAAAATTCAAAATTTTTTATAAAAGAGACAAATATTTTGATTTGTGGTAAATATGGAGAAAATACGAAAGGGGGTAAACCTATGAAGAAAACAAAACGATTTACAGCGATTTTACTGGCGGCGGTACTTCTGGGAGGGTGCGGAAGTGAAAATAACACGAACACATTGGAATATAGGAGCGAAGAGTCAAATGACACCAAGAGCGAGTATGTTGATTCGGAAGAAATATCAGAGAAATTAGATGAGGTAAAAGATATTCTTGGAGAAGAGTATAGATTCGATGAGAATAACTACATCCTCTGCCAAGCAACCAATGAAGAAGAAAAAGAGGAAGTAAGCGTAAATATATATTGTGATGATAAATATGAAATAGGGGCAACTTGCTTTAATCTGGCAATTCCAAAATTTTGCATCATGGGACTTGTGGACAGATAAAGTTACATATGACACAGATTTATGGGACAACAAATATACATATACATATTGGTATGGAGCAAACAATACCGAACTTGTTTTAAGAGGCCAGAATACCGAAAATGATACTACAGATTTATATGATGATGAAATATATATAACATACGCATGGAGAGAGGGCGACAATCTTTTAAAAAGTGCTTCTGACACCATAAAGAAAGAAAAGCGTGATAAAGAAAAAGAAGCACAAGGGAACGGAGACGCAAATGGGCTGTAAAAAATAACTATTGTTTTGGAAGTAAATCAGAACGGATCTTAAAAATCAAAATACGAGAGGAGAAACGGGAAATGGGATTTTTTTAGGCAAACAAATTTATTGACGGCTATTCCAAACTCAAAATCGGAATGTCAAAAGAAGAGGTTCTTAACCTATTCGGAGAACCAAACGGCCAGAAAGTGAAAAACGGAGAGGAAACGCTTATCTGGACTAATTCGGAGTTCAAAGGCGCATTGAGGGGGGAACAATTGAGCGCAGGATTGAGGTCGCTTTTGAGGACGGCAAGGTAATGGGATATGACGGACAAAATATGTCTCAAGGCGCATGGTAATTGAAGATTGAATATCAAGAGAACATGGCGGCATATCCTTGCCGCCATCCATTTTGGAATTTTTACGGACAAATACCAGAACTGAAAATCCTGCATATGTAGTTGGCGACTTAGAAATAGAATTAAAAATGTAAATTATTGTCGGAATCAGCGGAGAGTATTCCTTGAAAATAGAAAAGAAGTAAGATATAAAACATAAAAAGTGATGGCGGCGCATTTTGATATTAAAGTTTTTCTGGGGTTGTTCTTACTGGCTTCGCACCAGTTTTAACTTAAGTATCTTTACTGCAACGTATTTTTAATTTGTTGTCTTACTGAACCTGCTGACTTTGGCCGATAGTAGTTCAGTGTTGATATATCCAATCAGACATTGAAACGGACGCAGGTTCAGTAAAATTATGCGTTGTAAGGAGTGGCCTTTTGCTGCTTAACCACATATGAGGAAAAAGGATATTTTCTTTGGTAAATTAACCGTACAAGGCCTTTTCAGATTAAAAAACAGTTTGAAATGAAATATTATCGCTTCAAACCTTTTACAATATCTGCTATACTGGATATTTGGCTGTCCGTCAGAGTTTTAATATCATTAACGAGATTCTCAATGGCTACAGGATTTCGGTTTCCGCTATCGAAGAAGTCTTTCGGGGTAATGTTAAGATAGTCGCATATATAAAAGAAAGCCTGCATAGAAGGAAAAGCTTTCCCGCTTTCGATTTTATTGATATAGCTTTCACTTTGTCCCAGAGACAGGCTCATATCTCTTGCAGAGACACCTTTTTGACTACGCAGTTGTGCCAACCTTTGTCGAAAAAATTTATCCATTGCATTATACCATCCTTTTCTATCATTGTATTCCATATATAGCCTATTTGCGGGGAAATGAATTATCTAAACGGATTGACTTGTGGAAAATAATTCCCTATAATTGCTCATAAGGGATAAGTGTATACAAAAAGCGAAAGTGGATGGAGTGAGCTATCTAAAGGAAGGGTGTCGGAGTTATGCGCATGAAATTAGAAAAATACAGTAAGGCATTATTTTGCCAATTTGACTGATTCTGAAATAGATGAGTTACAAAAGAAACTTTTCATTTAAAGGTACAGCAAGTTGATATTATAGCTATACATGTTACAGGTTGTGCAGAGTTTAACAACTTATTAAAATATATGGATTCTTTTGTTGAGACTAACAGTTATGAATGTTGGCCGTACTTTATTCAGATACTTTTGAAGAACATGTAAAGATATTTGAGGGAGTTTTCGTAAGGATAAAGGCTTTTCTATAGACAAAGTAAAAAATGCTAAGGAAGAGGGCTTTTGTGGGAAAATGGACAAAAAGTGTCCAAGTAGGAATGTATAATAGGAGATAGGAAGGAGGGGGAAAGAGAGATGGATGGGATGGACGTAGGTAAAAATAATCGTGTCCTGTTTCTTTACTCAAGGCTGCTGGAAGGTCAAAAACTGAAAAAGAGCGAACTCGCTGAAGAATTTGGCGTTTCCGACAAAAGTATACAGCGAGATTTTGAATCTATCAGGGATTTCCTTGACAGGAAAGGTATAAAGGAAGAGGACAGGATGCGGTTGGCATATGATTATAAAGAGAAAGCCTACAGGTTAGAGCGGGACAACGAGATGAACCTGTCGAACGAGGAAATATTGGCAGTCAGCAAGATATTGTTGGAGAGCCGCGCTTTTACAAAGAAGGAAATGATGAGTATTCTGGATAAGCTGGTGGTGAACTGTGTCCCAAAGAAAAACCTTCAGCTAGTAAAGGACATGCTGGGGAATGAAAGGCATCATTATGTGGAGCTGCAGCACCACAGGTCTTTTATGGACAAGCTGATACCGCTTGCAACTGCTATTAAGGGGAATCAAGTTATTCGGATAAAGTATGAGAAGGTAAAAGGAAAGGAAACAGTGGAGCGTAAGCTGGAGCCACTGGCCATTTTATTCTCGGAATATTATTTTTATCTTGTGGGCTTTATTAAGGGGATTGACAAGGAAAAAGCTTTTGAGAATGCAAATGATCCTTTTCCTACTATATACAGGATTGACCGGATTAAGGAGTTGGAACCATTGAATGAGGGGTTCGTGATATCTTCTTCAAAACGGTTTGAGGAAGGGGAGTTCAGGAAGCGCATACAGTTTATGTTTGGAGGCAAGTTGCGGAAGGTACGGTTTAAGTATTTGGGAGAAACGGCAGAACCGGTACTGGATAGGTTGCCTACAGCAAGGGTGGTTGGAAAAGAAGGTGATGCTTATATAGTGGAAGCGGAGGTGTTTGGGAAAGGCATTGATATATGGGTACGGAGCCAGGGGGAGTTGATTACAGATTATGTTGTCCTTAAAGAGTTGTGAAAAACGTAAGGATACTTTACTTACATGAGAAGATGAACAACTTGGTCTGTAACAGGCTTTGGCTGGTGAGAAAGCTCTTATTAGAAGGAGATGCATGGATTGTAGAAAAAAAGAAAACCAGGACGTTTAACAGAGAGAATAATTGGAGGGAATGAAGGTGAGATAAATACGGATATAGAAGTATGAGATAATGACAAATGGCAAGAAAAACTGTAAGAGTGGCTGGTAAATTTAAGAAGGTAATTATTGTGTTGGGGGTAATTTCTTGTTACGGCGACGCAAGTTAATACCAATAAATATTTTTTTAAAATACGAGGAGGCTAAGTTATGCAAGAGAAGTTTATGGACAAAATGGAACAGGATATTATGGATGCTGATATGCCTGAGTCAGAAAAGAGTAAACTATTAAAGAATTTATTTCAACTTAAGGAACAGAAAGTCAACCTTATGGTAACTGGAGCGACAGGTTGTGGCAAGAGTTCTACAATCAATGCTTTGTTTAAAACGGAAGTAGCGAAGGTTGGTACAAGCCCTGATCCTGAAACAATGGAGATTACAAAATATGAATTGGATAACTTAATTATCTGGGATACGCCGGGATTAGGTGATGGAAAGGAAGCTGATGTTCGACATGCAAAAAATATTATCAGCAAACTCAATGAACAAAATGAAAAAGGTGAATTGTTAATTGACCTTGTGTTAGTTATATTGGATGGGAGTTCAAGAGATTTCGGAACTTCTTATAACCTTATCAATGAGGTGATTATCCCTAATTTGGGAAAAGATAAGGAAGAAAGGATTCTTGTTGCGATTAATCAGGCAGATGTGGCTAAGAAGGGGAGATATTGGAACTATGAATTAAATAAGCCAGAGTCTCCCCTTGAAAAATTTTTGGATGAGATGGTTAACTCAGTTCAAAAGAGAATCAAGGAAGCAACAGGAATTGATATTACTCCGATATATTATAGTGCAGGTTTTAAGGAAGAGGGGATGGAACAAGGTAGTCCATATAACTTATCAAAGTTACTATATTATATTATAAAGTTCACACCTAAAAAGAAACGGCTTGTTTATATTAATAATCTTAATTCGGATAAAAGTGCATGGGAAAATAGTGATCGTCAGGATAATTATCGGAGTGGATTTTTTGATTTGCTGGACGATATTGCGGATGAAATTATGTATAAAGTAGATGATTTTAAAGATAAAGTGGAGGAGTTTATTGACATTATAAATCCATTTAACTATTGCTATATTACCACAGCAACTTGTGAAGCATATGGAAAACCGGATGACTGCTATGAGTTAACAATGTTCAGGAAATTCAGGGACAGATGGCTTCAGAACCAACCAGATGGGAAAGAATTGATTGCCCGTTATTATGCAACAGCGCCTGCCATTGTAGAGCTTATCAATAAACAGCCTGACCGGATGAGCATTTATAATAACATTAATAAGCAATATCTTTCAAAGTGTCTCTCATATATTGAATCAGGTGATAATGAAAAATGTAAAACAACCTATTTCGCAATGATGGAACATTTATATGGGGAGCAAAAGAAATGGCAGAGGAATTCAGCAGTTACAGAATAGACGATATTGATTACAAAATGCAGCAAGTTGGCTGGCTTCCTTTAGATGTAATGGCTACTGGTGTAACAGGAGCGGGAAAATCATCTACATTAAATTCGCTTTTCACAAAAAATGTGGCAGAGGTCGGAGATGGGGTAGAACCTATGACGATGGAAACCGGCTATTATGAATTAAACGATGTCCTTCGGATATGGGATACGCCAGGCTTAGGAGATGGAGTGGAAAATGATAAAAGGCATAAAAAGAAATTAGTTGAACTGTTGCGTAAAACATATGCCCTTGATGGAAAGGAATATGGTTTTGTCGATATGGTGCTGGTTATCATCGAAGGTTCAAGCCGGGACATGGGTTCAACCTATACATTATTGAATGAAGTGCTTGTTCCTAATATTCAGAAAGAAAGAATTCTGGTGGTAATTAACCAGGTGGATGTCGCTATGAAGGGAAGGCATTGGAATCAGAAAACTGGAAAACCGGACACACAGCTGTTAAATTTTTTGGAAGAAAAGGCATTATCAGTTCAAAGAAGAGTGAAGGAAGCGACGGGGGTTAGTATTTTGAAACCTGTATATTATTCTGCTGTGTATAAATATAACCTTCATGCCGTTTTGGATTTTATTATTGATAATATACCTTTGCATCGGCGGAAATTAAGTTAGGAGAAGGATGTTAGTATGGAAAAATCAATTTTTGATATTATTGTTGAAGAAATTATGAAAAATGAAGTTGACAGTCCAAGGGATAAAGAGGCTGTTTTGGCCAATATAAACCGGTTAAAAAAGCAGAAGCTTAATATTCTTTTTGTTGGGGCAACGGGGGTTGGGAAAAGTTCGACAATTAATGCGATATTCAATACAGAAATTGCTAAAGTTGGATATAGTACAGACCCGGAAACAATGTCTATTCAGAAATATGAAATGGGTAATCTTATTTTATGGGATTCTCCTGGACTGGGTGATAATCCGGAAATGGATAAGAAATATGCACGCGAAATCATTAATGCTTTAAAAGAAAAGGATGCCGATGGGCAATTAGTGATTGATGAAGCTGTTGTTTTGATTGATGGTTCTAACCGCGATATGAGGACGGCATATGAGATTATAGAAAAAATTGTTCTTCCGTATATAGGAAATGAAGAAAGAATGGTAATAGCGGTTAATCAATGTGATATGGCTCTTAAAGGGCGACACTGGAATTATGATGCTTGTCAGCCGGAAGGGCAGCTTGTTGATTTCCTGGAACAGAAAGTGTGTTCTGTGAAAGAAAGGATTATGGAATCAACAGGAGTATGTACAAAGCCGTTTTATTATTCAGCATATAACCATTATAATATTTCAAAACTGCTTTTAGCAATCCTTGGAAGCATTCCTGAAGAAAAAAGGGTTTTTGTTGCGGACAATCTGAATAAAAATCCTAATATATGGCAAAAAAATGATGAGTTAGAAAATTACAACAAAGAAATCACAGGCTCTATTCAGAAAGCTTTAGAAGGGGCAGCAGCTGGTGCTGTTGCAGGGGCTACAGTAGGCCGCCTGATTCCGGTCATAGGTCCACCGATAGGTGCTGCGCTTGGGGCGGTGCTTGGTTTCCTGGGTGGTTTGGTTGGGTGAAAACATTTGGAAAAGGGCAACTCCGGTTTTTGGTTAGGTATGCCATTTTTTAGTAAAACCAGAGATATTTAAGGGATTCCGATAATTTATGGCCTGCCTGGTTCGAAATCTGCATGTTATCAAGGCCATCCGCAGTTAAAAGGATTATCTTCGCACGCTGTACCTGAAGGGCTAAACTCCCAATAGCCCAAAAGACAGAAATAGAAGAACAGACTAAAAGCGTACAGGGCTTATTATGTTTGTTCCCATAAGGATTTTGCATTTACAGAGTATCTGGCCTATTGGTTGGAAAAAATTTATTCACCGAGGGGTGAAAATACAACAGAAGAAAATGGCAGATGTGAACAAAGGAGATGTAAGGCGGCTTTATAATGACAGAGCTGCCTTTTCTGTCTCTATCGCAAAAATGGAAAAGACTGTGATGAATGTTTCTTTTGATTATGCGGTCGAGATGAAAATTGTATCTGTCAACCTTGCTGCAGAGGTGAAATTCCCAAAACAGGTAGAAAAGACGGCATATCACACCCGGAGCATAGACGGGCAGAAAACCCTTACAATGGAGCAGATACAGATTTTGTTGGAGGCAAGCAAGGATATGCCAATACACATGATGGTGCTGTTCAATGTCCTTATGGGTCTTCGCAGGCAGGAAATACTTGGGTTGAAATGTAAGTAGGTAATCATCCGTACCTTGACTTTCAAAAATAGCCACCTGTTTATCA